>NZ_JACHZP010000002.1:0-867844 GCF_014193605.1 Rhizobium sp. BK312
CGGATCGAAGCATGTTTGAAACACTTCAACAGCCATAAGAACGCCGACGACGCAGTTGCGGCCGGCTGGATGATTGCCGCGATCCAGGAGCGGGTCAGCGAACGTGACCTTTACGGTTGGCGCAGGAAATCGTGGATGCGGCCGTGCACGAGCTCCTCTTGTCCGAACAGGCGCCGCCGCATTGAGTTGTCGAAACGTCGCTCGTTACAGCAAGCCTGATGGACTGACCAGCTCACCTTCCTTGGTAACAATGGTCGAGCCATAGGGCTCTCGGGAGGTGACGGTCAGTGCGTCATCCGGCAATGGGCGGGCCAGCTCTTTTGCCTCCTCCCATGGCGCCGTCATCCAGACATCGGTCTCTTCCCTGGTCAGCAGCAGCACTGGCATGGCCTTGCCATGAATGGGTTTGACCTCATCGCGTGCGAACCAGGTGTTCGGGACGTTGCCGCCTTCTTTCTGGCTTGCCGGATCCGGCTCGGCAAAGCTGGTGACAGGGACGAGACAGCGATTCTCGACACCGAACCACCGCTTCCAGTGTGGCAGCTTGAGATTACGAACATTGGTGACGCCGCGGTCGACCTGGTCGCGAATGGTCTCTCGAGCGAAGACCTCATGACCGGGAGCGGGGAGATCGTCACGATCAGCGGTGTCGACCGATGCTGGTCGAGCACTCGGACACACGCCGGTCGCTACCTCTCTTTAAAGGCCGCCGTCTGATCGTGGAGAAACTCCATTACCGCTCGCACTCGGGTTGGAAGCAGGGTCTGTTCACGTCGCAGGATGGACATTGGCATTTTGTTGCCGCGCCAGTCCGGCAACACCTCGATTACCGTTCCCGAGGCGAGGGCATCGGCCGCCAGCCACCTTGGCCCCCACATAATTCCCACGCCATTCTCCGCGGCCAACAGAGCGGATTCAGCATCGTCGGTAATGAAATGCCAGGGTGGTGACCGTGGAAAACTATCGGCGCGGAGCCGCCAGTGTTCGACCAACCCGGTGCGGGTGTTGCGGAAACCGATCAGGTCATGTGTGGCAAGGTCGGATGGCGTCCGAGGTGCCCCATACCGCTCCACGTAGCCAGGCGACGCGCATACGACCCAATCAAATTCGAACCACGGCAGACGAACGTGGCCGGGCAACCCGTCAAGCCGCCCGCTGCGGATCGCAAGGTCCAGCCCGACTTCTGCAAGGTCGGCGATCACGTCGCTGGCCCGCAAATCGAGAGCGATGTCGGTATGCTGTTCTTTGAATGCCGGTAGAAGTGGCACGAGGCAGCGGCGAACAAAGGCGGGAGACGCGCCGATCCTGACGTTTCCCGCTGCGGCGCCCTTACTCGCATGCGTCAGGATGGCATCGATGTTCGCGGCTCCGTTCAGCACGTCGCGCGCAGGTCCGATCAACAGCTCACCGGCGTCAGTCGGTGAGATCGAGTGGGTTGAGCGATGCAGGAGACGCAGCCCGTAAACGGCCTCCAGCCGCGAAATCGTTTTTGAAACTCCGGAGGTCGTCAGTGCCAGTTGGCGGGCTGCGCCAACGAATGATCCAGCATCGATCACGGCAATGAAGCATCGGAGCTGGGATAGGGATATGCCGTCAAGGGGCGTGGACATAATGTCAACACTATCCTGCCGAGCGCCCCGATACCAGTAGCTTCCTCCTAAGCTCATATTGGCGATGTAAACGAGCGCGCGGTGACAATCGCGATGCTCCCATCAATGCCCCGGGTCCTTATTCGTCAACTTCCAGGAGTTGCCGATAGTCGATTTGGGCGAAGAACAATGCAACCAGTGTGAGATGATGAAATGAACACCCATCACGTCGAAGCTTACTTCAAGGCCATGAGTGGCAAGGAAACCACGAAGCTCGCAGAGCACCTGTCTGAGAGCGTCATACTGCAAAGCCCTGTTTTCCCGGATCCTTTCGAAGGGAAGGAGACGGTCGTCAAAATCCTGTCTGGTCTGCTTGCCACAATAGACAGCCTCGACGTTGACTTGACGTTTGCCTCTGATCGAGACGTCGCCGTGTTCTTCACCATCCAATGCGACGGGATCACGGTCAAAGGAAACGAACATATTCACCTGGACGAAAACGGTCTGATCGATTTCTTCGAAGTCGCGTGGCGCCCGCTCCCCTCGGCGGTGCTCATTCAGGAAAAACTCGCGAATAAACTGGGTGGGCAGCCAATGCGGCTGGTTCCTGCAACATGACGTGTGCAGGGCGACGCTGAACGCAATGGCCGAGCCGTAGCCCCGGCGCGCCCGGCAACGCCAGCTCACTTTTCTGAGGCGCTGGGGCCGGTTAGCGGATCGGCGCACCGAGATCTGGAGGGGCCGAGAGGCAGACCAGCATCAGGATGGAGGCTCCGTCCTCAAGCCGAAATCCTCTTCACCCCCAACCGTGGACGTTTCATTCCGCGGCGGTGAGAAAGTCGATGATGCTGAACGGCGTCTGAACTTACGCATGGCTCGCATTCCGACGCGTCAGTCGTAGACAAGGCTTTCGAGGGGGGCATCCGCCGTCTTCTGGCTCTGCCCGCCGACGCGGCAGGAAACATCCGAAGCTGCAACGGTCGAATTCTCACGACCTGCAGCCGATGCTACCCAGTGGCACGGCATTCGCCATGTCGTTGCCGTAACGACTCTCGGCCGGGATACGCCCTGGCAAGATCGCGCAGACATGGCAACCGCTTCGATACGCATGGTCGATTTGTTGCGAACAACAGGCGCAGCCGTGCGCGGACTTGCTCTACCAGCCTCCATGGACAACGCGCTCCGTTTGACGGACAGCATTCGCGCGGGCTGCATCTATGGTTCCATTAGTCGGGACGTAAAACTGCCGCATGTCGCGACACGGGACGTGGGTGCCGCTGCAGCCAACCTGCTGCTGGACCGCTCCTGGATTGGACAAAAGGACGTTCCCGTGCTCGGACCCGAGGAGCATTCCTATACCGATATCTCCCGCATTATCAGCGAAGAGACCCGATATCGATGCGGCTATCAGCAGGTTCCATTTGACGAATGGAAAGCGCGGCTTGTTGGTGTCGGATGGCCCGAGCCCTTCGCCGCGGCTTACATCGTGATGTTGAAGGCGAAAGACGAAGGCATGGACAACGTTGCTCCGCGCTCCACTGCGATCATTGGGCCGACCAGTTTTCGGCAGTGGGTTCGCGAGGCATTGTCGTCGATCCTTTGAACTTTAACTTCGGGCTTGTTCGCAAGCGCCGCCTGCTGAGTGCGACGGTGCATTCCATCCGCCGACCGTTGTTGCTGGCTCTTGTAGCATTGAAGGGCGGTGGGTCCGAATCCGTTCAAGGCGAGATATCCAAAACTTGTCCGAGACCCTGAAGGAGTACCATTTCAGCATTCAGTTGGGCATGCTGGCTCGTAGGTGCAGTGCGGCGCCCACCTTTTCGGCCGCTACCCGCAGGCGCTTGTCTCTGGTCCATAGAGCGCTCGCTTGTCAAGAAGGACCGATGCGAGCAAATGGGCATCCGTGTAGCCAATGCCCGTGCTGAAAATGCCATGGCGATCGATCATCGCCATGACTTCGTCGTGCGTGGCCACGACCGCTACGCGTTGAGCCGACAGAAAAGCTATTACGCCGCCGCGATCGCGACGGCTGCCAAGCGCCAACTCACCAATCACGCACGGGTGGCAAAGTGGCGATCGTCCTCAACAATCCTGCGGAGCTCGGCATCGGCATGGCGGAAATGATCGATCCAGATCGAGGTGTCGGCCAGTATCACTTGGCCGCTGCGCTCCGGCGGCGCGGCGCTGCCTCGGCATCAGGCATGGTTCCTCCGAGTGCGATCAGGCGCTTTCCGGACTCCACACGAACAAGTGTCTAACGCTTGACGGACGAGAACTGCGGTTTCTTTAGTGCCGGTTAAGGACCTAGCCCTTTCGATAAGCGTGTCATCGAGGTTGATAGTCGATCGCATTGATCAGCTCCCTTATTGGCTGCGATTATCAGCACCATTTGGTGATAAAATCTACGCCTGGTTTTCGTTCCCATTGTTGGAAGCAGTCCTGTAACGGAAGTAGATAACACATCAGTTTGTTGAAAAACCGCTGGAGCCGCAATTCGTATCCCTTCACATCAAGCGCTTTTGGCCGCGCCCGCAGCTTAACGGAACGACTTCGAGCCCGCCGGCCCAAAGGATTAACAGTGCACTCTTCACCGCCACCCCGGCGTACGCAATGAAGCCGCCCATCTGGTGACGTGATCGGCGACGACGGTGACATGTTCGGCGATCGTGAGACCGGAGACGGCCTTTCTAGGCCGAAAGTCGTGATCTCCATCCTCTAGCCAGAGAATTTCGATCATTTTGGAAAGCGTGTAGCCCGAAACCTCCTCTCGCGATCCGAATAGATCACGTGTGCCCTGGCAGATGAGGGTCGGGGTCTTCATTTCCGCGAGATGGTCTGTCCGCAAGCTGTCAGGTTTTCCGATGGGATGGAACGGGTAACCCAGGCAGAGCAGTCCGGAGATCTTTCCAGTATCGTAGAGGTCATCCGCGATCATGCTGGCCACGCGACCGCCCATGGATTTGCCCGCGATGACGAGGGTTCCTCGCGCACCGAGTCCATCGATCACAGCTTCATATTCCTGCTTCAGGAGTTCGGCGCGTGGGGGCGGCGACCGTTTTCCGGTGGAACGTCGTGCTGCCATGTAATCGAACTCGAACCGGACGACCCGCAGGCCCTGATCGGCAAATGCGGACGACATGTTTTCCATCCACATCGTGTCCATTGCACCGCCCGCTCCATGAGCGAGAACGATCGTGATCTTGGCGTCTTCAGGGCCGGTAACGAGAAAGTCATGGGGCATTCAGATTTTCTCTTCGTTCGTGATACCACTGTCATACCGATGCAGGAGCCGCTGTAAAAGAGCCGGCTGCGATCCACAACAGCAGCAGGTGCCGTCTTGTCCCCGTGCCTGATGAACAGCCATCTCCCGTATCGTCGCGCATTTCCGTAGTCCTCTTCGACGTTTCGGAAGGGAAGCACCTTTGAGAGATCCGCGAAGCGTGGCGCACCTTCCCTCGAACGGTCCTGCACATTTTAGGTGGTGATCTAGTCTACCTATGAGGCCTTACCTGCGGAATGCACCGGGACCTTTGCCATTTCCACCGCATCCCGAGATAGCCACTGGTGGGCGGAAATTGCAGCCTGAAGTTCCGGAAGCGAGCGGTTGCCTTCCCTGAACAAGGTGACAACGGTGGCGGCCGCGATTTCGTATTCCGGGGCGGCACGGTCGATACCGATTGAAGTTCGCCACTCCTCGAGTGCCTGGCTGATGATGTCGAGTTCAACGGACCCGAACGTCGCATTCACAAAGTCTCTCATTGTCTCTCCCGAAAACAAGCGGCAGAGAGATGGGAGCCGCCATGGCCAATGTCAAAGGGAAGACGACGATCGAGTGGCTGTAATCAAATATTCACCATGACTTGCGAGCTTTACCGCGCCACGCAGTTGAATACCCGGCAATTGGGCAGGTGTTGGTTTTGCGTCACCTGCCCAGTAGGCCTGAATGTTCTCAAAGCCCAGAGGCCCGTTGCTGGCGGCGGCGCCGCGTCTCTAACCAGCTTTGACAAGTGAAATCAGGTGCTTACCTACCAGAGTGGACGGCGCAAGTTCAGATCCTTTTAAGAGCAGGTCCAAGATTCGTAAGATAGGAGAGCGGATGACGCGCGGAGTTCGAGCTCCGCTCGTCGTGGCTATCCTCAAGCGATGATAGCCTTTGGCTCCAGAAACGCCTCTAGGCCGAACACGCCATACTCGCGGCCGATGCCCGACTGCTTGAAGCCACCGAAGGGAGCAAGCGGCTCATGGGGCGCAGCGTTGATGACAACACGACCGCTGTCCAATCGATCCGCAAGTGCTTGCATGCGCGAGGCGTCGCTGCCATGTAGATAGGACTGAAGTCCGTAGGAAGTATCGTTGGCGATGGACACGGCTTCGTCGTCGTCACGATAGCCAATGACCGACAGCACCGGCCCGAATATCTCCTCGCGCGCGATGCGCATCTGGTTGTTGACGCCGGTAAATATGGTCGGCTTCGCGAACCAGCCACGATCCAGTCCGGTAGGCCGTCCGAGACCGCCCGTCAGGAGGCTGGCGCCCTCTCGTATCCCCAGCCCGATATAGGACTGGACGCGGTCGTACTGCTTCTGACTGACCATCGGCCCGATCATCGCGTCCGGATCATCGGGAGCGCCGACCTTGAACCTCTCAGTCTCCTGCTTCAGCCTGGCCAGCACTTTATCTAGCCGACGGTTCGGAACCAGAACGCGGGTGCCGGCGATGCAGGACTGGCCGCTGTTGATGAAGCCCATCCGCAGCACGGCGGGGATGGCCACATCCAGATCGGCGTCGTCGAGAATGATGTTCGGACCCTTGCCGCCTAGCTCCAGCGTGACGCGCTTGAAGGTGTCGGCCGCGCTACGCAGGATTTCCCTGCCGACCGCGGTGGATCCGGTGAAGGTCACCTTCGCGATATCCGGATGCCGGCTGAGTTCCGCGCCGACGACATTGCCGAGCCCGTTGACGATGTTGAACACACCTTTCGGCAACCCCGCTCCATGCAGGCATTCGGCCAGGACCTGCGTTTGTATCGCGCTCATCTCGCTCGGTTTGATGACGATGGTGGAGCCGGCGGCGATGGCAGTTGCGAGCTTCGAGGTGATGAAGCCGATGTTGCTGTTCCACGGCGTGATGGCGGCGGCGACACCGACCGGCTGCATGATCACGCGCGCTCGACCTATACGGCGCTCGAAGTCATAGTCCTCTAGAACCTTCGCGATGGTCAGGAAGCTTGAGGCGGCATGGGGAATGGCGAACCGCGTGAAGGTCTGCGGAGCACCGTACTCAAGCGCCATAGCTTCCGTCAGATCGGAGACGCGCGCGGCGACGGCGGCGTTCAACCGCTTTAGCATGTCGATGCGCTCACCTTTCGTGGTGCGCGAAAACGCGGGGAAAGCACGTTTCGCCGCCGCAACCGCCTCTCGCGCATCTTCGACGCTGCCCAGTCTGGCCGTACCGATCTTCTCCTCCGTTGACGGATTGTGGAGATCGGCCGTCTCTGTCGCGCGAGGCGTGACGAACTGCCCGTCGATGTAGATTTTGTCGATGTCGTACATTTCTAACTCCTTTTGGCTGTTGAGGCATATCTGGCATTTCGGGATTGTCCTGATAAGTTGGCCAAAAGTGCTCAGGCTGATAGGAAATTACGGACAATGATGCGTGGTTCGCTTGCTGAACTCGAGGCGGTTCTCGCCGTCTCTTCCCAAGGCGGGTTTAGGGCCGCCGCTCGCGAGCTCGGCATCTCGTCGTCGTCGCTCAGTCAGCAGATCGCTGCGCTAGAGACCCGCATGGGCGTCAGGCTGTTCAACCGCTCGACTCGTAGCGTGGTCCTTTCAGCCGCGGGTGAGCAGTTCGTGGCAAGCGTCGGACCGGCGCTGGAGGCGATCCGCAGCGCCGTCGAGCATGTCGATGAACATCGGGCAGAAGCTACGGGCACTTTGCGGATCAACACGTCGGTGGGCGCAACGCGGATGATCCTGACGCCCCTGATCCTGGAATACATGCGCCGGAACCCGCAGATGGCGGTGGAGATCGTCACGGAGGGCGCGTTGGTCGACGTCAACGCCAAGGGCTTCGATGCCGGAATAAGGATCCGGGAGGCCGTTCCCCCTGACATGGTGGTTGTCCCGATCGGCGACAGCATCCGCCCTGCCATCGTCGGATCGGTCGAATACTTCCGACGCTATGGAAAACCACAGGTTCCGGTTGACCTTCACGATCACCATTGTATCCGCGCCAGAATGGCGAGCGGCACGCTCTATCGCTGGGAGTTCGAGCGAAGGGGAGAGGCTTTCGCGCTCGACGTTCCGGGCAAGCTCACGCTCGACGACAGCGATCTGATGCTCCGGGCGGCCCGCGATGGAGCCGGACTTGCCTATCTGAACGAATGGCAGGTCGCCGATGACCTGGCCGAGGGTAGGTTGGAGCAGGTTCTTGCGGAGTGGACCCCGCCATACCCGGGGCTATGTCTCTACTATCCCGGAAGGCGCAATATCCCGGCAAAGCTGCGCCGGTTCATCGACCTGATCAAGGCTTTGAGGGCAAACCTGAACGTTGAGAGCCGTTCTTCAATTTAGAGGATTGCTCAACCGTGCAGATGCGAAGCTCACCTGTCATTCTCGGCGGTTACGGCACTGTTTCATGCAGCGTAACAGTCCAATGTCAAACATGAGTATTCAGCCGCGCGATCGCGCATTGCATCCTGTGTCCACGGATCGGGAACGAACCCGGCCTTCAAGCAGGAGCGATCACATGAAACTCTATCACCATCCGCTGTCCGGTCACTCTCACCGCGCCCGGCTTTTCCTTTCCCTGATCGGGCTTCCCCACGAGCTGGTCGAGGTCGATTTGCAAGCTGGCGCCCACAAGCAGCCCGACTTCCTCAAGATGAACCCCTTCGGCCAAGTGCCGGTGCTGGCGGATGGCGATGTCTTCATTTCGGATTCCAACGCGATCCTAGTCTACGTCGCCAAGAAGGCAGGTCAGACGGCATGGCTTCCTGAAGATGCAAAAGGAGCGGCCGACGTTCAGCGGTGGCTCTCTGTTGCAGCCGGTGAGATCGTATACGGTCCGGCAGCTGCGCGTCTGGTCACGGTGTTCGGCGCCAAGTTCAACCCGGAAGAGGTGATCGGGCGTGCCCATACCATCCTCGGCCGGATCGAGAACCAGCTGCAAGGGCGTGAATGGCTAGTGGGCAGCCGCCCGACGATCGCCGACGTCGCGATCTACAGCTATGTCGCGCGCGCGCCGGAAGGCAATGTCGACCTTAGCGCCTATCCGTCCGTCAATGCCCTCCTTGCCCGCGTCGAACAACTTCCAGGCTTCGTCGACTTCGTGAAAACGCCCGTTGGCCTTGCCGCCTAAGCCTCGATAGGGCGTGCGACGCCTCGCACGCCCCCGCTTCCTTCTCTGGAGAACGCCGATGTCTATGAACCTTACGAAACTGCCGACGTGGCATGAAGGCGAGACCTTTATCCAGGAAAAGCTCGGCGTAAAGGAACGCATGGCCTCGGTCGGCCAGCGTGTCGTTCGCGATTTCATGCCCGACCAGCACCGGGACTTCTACGCCCAATTGCCTTTCATCGTTCTTGGCAGCGTCGATCAATCTGGCGAAGCCTGGGCGACTTTTGTCGAAGGCCAGCCTGGTTTCATGTCGTCACCCTCTCCCATCGTTTTGGACATTGCCGCGACCCGAGATCCGAGCGACCCAGCAAGCGAAGGACTGGCCGACGGCTTGCCGATTGGTCTTCTCGGTATCGAGATGCACACGCGTCGCCGCAACCGCATGAATGGTTTTGTCTCGACGATCGATGGCGGTTTCCGCGTCGATGTTGACCAGAGCTTCGGAAATTGCCCGCGCTACATTCAGCTGCGCGACTTCGCGTTCGAACGCCAGCCGGGAACCTTGTTTAAAGGTGAGGTTGAGGAACTGCCTGCACTTGATGATCAGGCACGCACGATTATTCGAGAAGCTGACGCGTTTTTCGTTGCCTCCTACGTCGATCGCGAAGACCGGCGCCAGGTGGACGTCTCACATCGCGGCGGGAACGCCGGGTTTGTTCGCATCGGTGACGATGGGGTCCTGACAATCCCCGATTTCGACGGAAATCTCTTCTTCGCGACGCTTGGCAACATCCTGATGAACGGAAAGGCAGGACTTCTGTTCGTGGATTTCAACACCGGCGATATGCTGCAGATGACGGGGAAAGCCGAAGTCATTTTCGACTCGCCCGAGATCGCCGCCTTCCAGGGCGCTGAGCGCTTTTGGACATTCAAGCCGACACGTATCGTCCGTCGCCGCAATGCATTGGCGTTGAGATGGGCTTTCCAGAAGGACGGCTGGTCGCCGAGTTCCCTTATGACCGGGAGCTGGCAGCAAGCGGGCGACCGTCTTCGTGCCGCAGAGATTGCCACAAGCTGGCGGCCAATGACCGTCACCGCCATTGTCGATGAAAGCGCGACGATCAAATCTTTCCATCTGCAGCCTGGCGATGACGCGGGGCTACTCCCTCACAACGCGGGTCAGCATCTCCCTATACGCATCAAGCTGCCCGGCGAAGGAAAGTCGGTCATTCGCACCTACACGCTCTCGGTCGCGCCGTCCGACGGTATCTACCGCATCAGCGTCAAGCGAGACGGCCAGGTGTCGCAATTCCTGCACGATACTATTGCCGTCGGCGATGTCATCGAGGCGCGCGCGCCGGCCGGCGACTTCAGCATCGATGCCCGCTCGTCACGCCCGGCGGTTCTTCTGGCAGGCGGCGTCGGCATCACGCCGCTGCTCGCGATGCTCCGTCATATCGTTTACGAGGGGCTCCGCAAGCAACGTGTCCGTCCGGTCACGTTGTTCTACGCGGCTCGCTCCAAGGCCGATCGACCGTTTGACAAGGAGATCGCCGACCTTGTCGGTGCGACAAAGGGCGTCGTGCGCTTGGTCAGGATCCTCAGTGACACCACGGATGCTGAAGAGGGTAGCGACTTCGACGCGGCCGGGCGGATCGACACGGCCATGCTGACGCGGTTTCTTCCCTTCAACGACTATGATTTCTATCTCTGCGGACCTGCCCAGTTTACCCAAGGTCTTTATGACGGGCTGCGGGGTTTCAACATTGCTGACGATCGTATCCATGCGGAAGCCTTCGGTCCGTCGTCGCTCATTCGCACAGGGCAACCCACACCAGCAGCTGTGTCTTCCACCACGCAGCCGTCGGAAAAGCCTGTGCCGGTCATATTCACGAATTCCCTGAAAGAAGCGCGGTGGACCCCTGGTTCCGGCACTCTTCTGGAACTTGCCGAGGCACGCGGCCTCGAGCCCGAGTTCAGTTGTCGGGAAGGAAACTGCGGCACGTGTCGGACGAAGCTCATCAAGGGTGCCGTCGCTTACGTCAAGCAGCCCACCGCGAAGATCGACGCCGACGAAGTGCTTCTGTGCTGCACAGTTCCTGCCGACCAGGAAGGCGGTCTGCAGCTCGCCCTATGACATCGCGATTGCTGCGTCCAGCGTAACAGGCCCTTGTTCCCCTTCGATCTTCAGCGATCGGCGCCGCGGGGTCATATTCAATCTCAAGAGAGCGACATCTCTCTCAACCAAAAAAGGAGAATACAATGTCACGCATTCCTACCCCGGCAACCATCGACGAAGCACCCGAAGCCTCCCGTCCGATCCTTGAGACCGTCCAGAAGCAGATCGGTTCCGTTCCGAACATCTTCAGGCTGGTGTCCAACAGCCCCGCCGCATTGACGGGTCTGACATCGCTCCAGGGCGCACTCGGCAAAGGCAAGCTGCCGTCGGCACCCGCGAACGCATCGCGCTCGCCATGGCTGAGGCCAACGGCTGTGACTGCTGCCTCTCGGCCCACACCTTCACCGGTACGAAGTTTGCCAAGCTCGACGAGAGTGAAATCGCTGCCAACCGCAACGGCACGTCGAACGATCCCAAGGCAGCTGCCGCAGTCGAATTCACCCGGGCACTGACAGTGGCTCGCGGTTCCGTCGCTGTAGCCGAAATCACCAAGGCCCGTGATGCCGGCTACAGCGACGCTGAGATCGTCGAGATCATCGTCCATGTCGCCCTCAACACCTTCACGAACTACGTGAACGAGGCCCTCGATACCGAGATCGACTTCCCCCGCATTGATCGCGTCGCCGCATGACGCCAAGGCCAAGAGGCTGTGCAAGGCGTACCGTCCTTTGGCCCCCACGGTCAAACATCATCCTGAGAGGAATTTCCACATGTCCCGTCCCCCGCTTCCCCCATTCACTGAACAGAGCGCAATCGAAAAGGTCCGTCTGGCAGAAGACGGCTGGAATAGCCGCGACCCCGCCAAGGTGGCGCTTGCCTATACGCTCGATACACGTTGGCGCAACCGCACCGAGTTCGCAAAGAACCGTGCCGAGGCCGAGGCCTTCTTGACCCGCAAGTGGAACAAGGAGCTCGACTATCGCCTGATCAAGGAATTGTGGGCCTTCACCGGTAACCGTATCGCCGTCCGATATGCCTATGAATATCGCGACGACAGCGGCCAGTGGTTCCGCGCCTATGGTAACGAGAGCTGGGAATTTGCCGAGGATGGCCTGATGCGGGAACGTCATGCAAGCATCAACGAACACCCGATTGCTGAAGCGGATCGCAAGTTTCGTTGGCCGCTTGGCCGCCGGCCGGACGACCATCCGGGGTTGAGCGACTTCGGATTTTAGCCCGCACATCGGGGAGATTGAAAATGGTCGGCTCGTCAATTGATCCACGGGTGAGGCTTTCAATAGAGCTTGCTCTTGCCGGAACCAGTGCGGGCCAGCCCTTACTCGGGAAGCAGGAGGAAGCCGGCCGTGCGCTCGGCATGACCGGCGCTGAGATGGACGTTGCAAGGTGCGGTTCCAGCTTCGATTTCAAGATCTCGGTGGCGATCTCGCTTGCGCTGGATGCCTGCCAGGAAAGCCGCCAGCGCGCATTATACGCTGGCCTTTCTGTAGAAGCCTGTGCGGAAATAGAACGCATTGCGCAAGCCATCCGCGCTAACCCAATCAACCTTGATATTTGGCGTGATGCCCCTTGAGGCTTCGGTTTCGAGCACTTAAAGTATTGGAAAACCGAGTGCTTTGGGGGAGTAGATGGACCGTTGGCAGGCAATGCGGATTTTCGTGAAGGTTGCTGAAACCGAAAGTTTCGCAGATACCGCTCGCCAGATGTTCATGAGCGCCCCGGCTGTCACTCGTGCAGTCGCGTCTTTGGAAGACCTGATCGGGGCTCGTCTCTTTGTCCGAACAACTCGCTCAGTGAAGATGACCGAGGCCGGAGCGCGTTATTTTGACGATTGCCGCCGGATCCTGGCAGATATAGCAGAGGCGGAAGCGGCGGCCGGTGGTTCGTACGCCACTCCGACAGGAACTCTCTACATCACAGCATCAGTTTTATTTGGTCAGATGTATGTGCTTCCGATCGTGACGCGCTATCTCGACACATACTCCACGGTGAAGGCGAAAACGCTTTTCGTCGATCGGCCAGTTAACATCGTGGATGAAGGCATTGATGTGGCCATTCGCATTGGTCATCTCCCGGATTCAGGCCTTACCGCTATCAAGGTGGGAACCGTTCGTCGCGTGATGTGTGGCTCGCCCAAATACTTCGAACGCTACGGTGTTCCGAAATCGCCGGCCGATCTGAAAGACCACCGCATTGCTGCATCGACTGCAGCTTGGGCATCGCCTGAGTGGAGGTTTGCCGATGATCAGCGTGTGATGGTTGAGCCGGTTCTGCAATGCAATACCAATGAAGCTGTCATACATTCAGCACGCGAGGGATGGGGCCTCACAAGAGTGCTTCATTACCAAATTGGACCCGCATTGATGGCGGGAGAGTTGCAGATCGTACTCAGCGAGTACGAAGAACCGCCCATGCCCATTCACATACTGCATCCCGAGGGCCGGCATGCTCCTGCGAAGGTTCGAACGTTTGTTGATATGGCTTCGGCCAGCCTCCGTGAGAACAGGCTTCTCAATTAGCCCTTTAAGTCACCGGAATAGACCCAAATCCAGCTAAGCTGAATGCTCGGTCTCGCCGTCGATTTGTGCTGGATCAACGTTGAAGCAGACACAAGAGCCCGGTTGTTACTAAGCGCAATTGTTGCATGGACAAGCCGATCGCGTTGACTGCGATCTGGTCGAAAGGGACGTTCACCAACGCCGACGCAACTGTCACGGTTCATCCAAACGGCCGCTCTATCCGGCCACTCATATCACCAGACGTAATAATCCCTTGTCCAATACGAACATTCTTTTTCCACGCCGAAAGAGCGATGGTTGTTGCAGGCAACAAGCCGCCCGCAACCAGTCCTGAGGAGAACCACAATGTCTCGCACTCTTGCCGCCCTGCTTCTCGCATCCGCCAGCATCTTTGTTACCGCCCCCGCAAGTAGAGTGTTCGCCGAAACACCTGCGATCGCTCAGCAAGTACCTGCGACGGTCCATTATCGCTCCGTAAAGATCGATGGCGTGAACGTGTTTTATCGAGAAGCAGGCCCAGCCGACGGCCCTGTCGTCGTCCTGCTTCACGGCTTTCCGACATCGTCTCACATGTTCCGCAACCTGATCCCGCTGCTCGCTGATCGCTACCGCGTCATCGCTCCTGACTATCCGGGTTTCGGTCAGAGCGACGCACCCGATCACACCAAGTTCGAATATTCCTTCGGCCACTATGCCGATATCGTCGATACGTTGCTGACCAAGCTCGGCGCCGCCAAGTATTCGATGTATGTCATGGATTATGGCGCACCTGTCGGCTACCGGCTGGCGCTCAAGCATCCGGATCGCGTCACGGGACTGATTGTCCAGAACGGCAATGCCTATGACGAAGGCATCCGCGATTTCTGGAACCCGATCCGCGCCTACTGGAAGTCAGGAACGAAGAAGGACCGGGACGCACTCTCCGTGCTCGTCGCACCTGAGACGACCAAATTCCAGTATACCGATGGCGTCAAGGATCTGACCCGCATCAGCCCCGACAATTGGATTCACGACCAAGCGCTGCTCGACCGGCCGGGGAACAAGGATATCCAGCTCGACCTGTTCTACGACTACCGCACCAACCTGCCGCTCTATCCGCAGTTCCAGGCGTTCTTCCGCGACCGCAAGCCGCCGACGCTGATCGTCTGGGGCAAGAACGACAAGATCTTCCCGGAAGAGGGCGCGCATCCCTATCTTGGCGATCTTCCCGAAGCAGAGTTCCATCTCCTTGATACAGGCCACTTTGCGCTTGAAGACAAGCTGGACGAGATGGCACCGCTGATCCGGAGTTTCCTCGATCGCAATATCGCGAAATGAATAAGCACGGGCTTCCTGCAACTGCCGAACTGGTTGCAGGAAGCCCGATAGTAGCTTTCAATGCCCGCCAAAGATAGCTGTTCAAAAAGCCTGCCCCGTCGGCTCTGGAACCGCAGGTAACTGTTTTACCATAATACAGTCTTGTGTCAGGCAATAAGCATGTGAATCAGATACCTAGCTAAAGTAAGTCGAAGCCCAGCGGTCGAGCTCCCTTCATGCCGCACGATCCTCGCAGCCGTTGCTAAACGAACGGGCAGGCGTTGCCCGCATTATGCTTTTGCCAGAGCGAGCGCAGCTTGGACACCACCTTCCAACAGGGCTGACGCTTTTGATGGGTTGGACATAACCCGGGCAATCTGGAGAATGCCGACCATCATTCCAAAAATCGCTATCGCCCTGTCATGGGCTGAGAATGAAGGCGAAGCGGGAAGCTTCGATGCCAGAAGAGCGGTATACTTGCCCAATTCAACCTCATAAGCCTCACGGGTCGTTTCTGGCTGTCTTCCGATTTCGGGCAATAGCGCAGCTGAGGGGCAGCCGTTTTCCCGCCCGAACATATGAAACTGTATTCCGGGAGAGGTTCGGAACGCTCGATCGGTGGGTCTATGACAAGAACACCTCGGCGGCTCTTGACGACATCGCATTGAGATTTCGTAGAAGTCTCAGATGTTCGTGGCAGTGTAAAATTCAAACGGCACAATGTGCTGCGAAACGGTCGGTGATCGGTTGGTGTCGAGAGCTTGCGCCATTGCCCGCACTAGGGTCTCACCCAGCAGCTTTGCCGGGTGAGACAGGACGACCCTGATCAGCCCCTCAGCAAGACCGGCTCTCGTTTCATTCGTGAGCTCGTGTGCTATGACCACAAGGCGTTTGGCTGCCGGCCCACCGTCCTGCCGCAGGGCTCGCATCACGCCCGTGATGCCGCCGCCGGCAACGTAAAGCCCGACCCAATTCGGCTCGGTCTGCAGAAGGCGTCGCGTTGCTTCATAGGCGATTTCGGGCTCTTCAAGCGTGGCCACAGTCTCGAGCATCTGGAAGTCCGGCGCACTCTCCCGGAAATACGATCGAAACCCCATTTCGTTTAGTTCTTGCGCAAGATATCGGTGACTGCCTACGAAGACGGACACCTTGCCTCCATTGCCATTCAGCCCGGCGATGAACCACGCGGCCGTGCGCCCCTTTTTGACGCAGTCGTTGCCAACATAGGCTGCGCGGGAGGCAGTGGAAATATCGGAGATCATGGTCACGACCGGAATATTCTCTGCTGCAAGACCATCGACGGCGTGGTTCACCTGCGGGTGATCCGAGGTAATCATTCCAATGACGTCGGCTTCGCGACTGAGAGCGTAAATCGCCTCGGCAGCCTTGTCGGGCGCAAGATCGTCCATGAATCTAACGATGGCCCTTCCATGGGCGTCGGGGAATGCTTCAGTCGCAGCAACGAGAACGTCGCTCCACATTTGATAAAGCTTACGGTGAGACTGCTTGAGAAGAAAACCAAATTTGATCACCGGCTTGTCGTGCTCGAGTCGCCGGGCGATGGCCGTCACGCCATGAAAACCAATCTGGCGGGCGGCGTTAAGAACCCGCTCCGCCGTCTGTGGGCGCACGGGGTCGCGACCGTTCAGCACGCGATCGACTGTTGAAATGCTTACATTCGCGGCTTTTGCCAAGTCCGGGATCGTTGGGCGTGACATAACAAGCCTCTCATAATCTGACGCTAATTATGAGATGTTTTGGGAGAAAAATCCACCGGTTTGTTGACACTCAGTGGAATTTTCGCAATTTCGTCTTTCAGTAAAAGCCAATTCGGCGGGAGGGCTTGGGAGAGCTCTCTCATTTGGAGGAAATACTCTCATGTCTGCGACCTTGCAAAAGGTGGCGCCGCTTTCGGGCGGCGAAGGCCATCGCACGCCTATAGATAGCGGAGCCGGCGTCGTTCTTGAAATGCGCTCAATCACGAAGGCCTTCCCTGGCGTTCTAGCGCTCGATGGCATGAGCCTGAAGGTTCGTGCCGGCACGGTGCATGTCCTCGTCGGGGAGAATGGCGCGGGCAAGTCGACGCTTATGAAGATCCTGAGCGGTATCTACGCGATCGACGGCGGAGAGATCTTTTTCAGGGGCGAAAAGCTCGATCACCAGAGTGCTGCATCCGCGCTGGAGCGAGGGATCTCGATGATCCACCAGGAGCTCAGCCCCGTGCTCGACATGACGATCGCCGAAAACGTCTTTCTCGGCCGCGAACCCACTTATAGCCGGACGGGCGTTATGTCCCGGTTCGTCGATTTCGATCGCATGAATTCAGATACGCAGGCGCTGCTCAATCGTCTGGACCTGAAATACAGCCCCCAAACCAAAATGCGCGACCTGTCCATCGCGACGATGCAACTCATCGAGATCGTCAAGGCGATTTCGCGCGAGGCTTCTCTCGTCATCATGGACGAACCGACGTCGGCGATCAGCGACACGGAAGTTGCGATGCTCTTCAGACAGATTGCGGACCTGAAAGCAGCAGGCGTCGCGATCATCTACATCACCCACAAGATGGACGAGATCTTCCAGATCGCTGACGACATCACGGTCATGCGTGATGGCCAATTCGTCGCAGCCGCGCCCGCGAGCGAATACCAGCCGGCAAAGCTGATTTCCCAGATGGTTGGCCGCACGATCTCCAGCATCTTTCCGAAAGAGGAAGTGCCGATCGGCGATATCGTCCTTTCCGTCGAGAACCTCTCTCGTGACGGCGTTTTCGAAAATGTCAGCTTCGAGGTGCGTGCCGGCGAGATCGTTGGCCTTTCCGGCCTGATCGGCGCCGGGCGGACGGAGGTCGCCCGGGTGATCTTCGGCCTGGACGGGGCGGACGCGGGCGTCATCCGCCTGAATGGAAAGCCGCTAAAGCTCACGTCGCCGAAGGATGCAATTGCCAACGGCATCGCCATGGTCTCGGAAGATCGCAAAGCGGAAGGCCTGGTGCTTTGCCGGTCCGTCGGCGAGAACATCTCGCTTGCCAACCTCAAGAAATTCGCGTCCGGCCTCTTCATCAGCGAGCGGCAGGAAGAGACAGCATCCCAGCGCATGATCAAGATGCTCCAGATCAAGACGCCCGACACGGCAATGATCGTGGAGAACCTCAGCGGCGGCAATCAACAGAAAATCGTTCTCGCCAAGTGGCTGCTGGGTGATCTGAAGCTGCTCATTCTCGACGAACCCACACGCGGCATCGACGTCGGGTCGAAATCCGAAATTCACAGACTGATGACCGAGTTCGCTCGTCAGGGGCTCGCGATCGTCATGATCTCATCCGAGCTTCCCGAAATCCTCGGCATGAGTGATCGCGTGGTGGTGATGAGCGAAGGCCGGGTCACCGGCGAACTGACAAGAAACGAGGCCACGCAGGAAAACATCATGCGCCTCGCCACGGGAGGACACTGATGAGTATCGAACGTGCAGAAGCGGCCGTGAAACGAGAAGGCAAGGTCATCCGAGACTCTGGGAAGATGAGCTTTTCCCAGATCTACCGAAAGTACGGCACGGTCCTCATCTTCGTCGGAATTTGCATCCTCGCGTCGATTTTGAGCCCGACGTTCCTGACGGAAGCCAACCTGACCAATGTCCTGCGTCAAGTTGTGGTGGTTAGCCTTCTCGCATGTGGCGTCACTTTTATCATTATTCTGGGACACATCGACGTATCGCTGGGGTCTGTTCTCGCGCTCTGTGGTGTCATTGCGGCGAGCGTGATGGCCATGACCGGGAGCGTCATCCTCGCGATTGTCGCCGGCGTAGCAGTCGGCATGGTGACCGGCATCATCAATGGCTTCGTCATCACTTTTTTCCGCATCCCCTCGTTTATCATGACATTGGCCATGACGACGGTCGCACGCGGCACGGTGCTGCTTTACACGGGCGGTTCGCCGGTAACGGGACTGGGCAACCTCAAAGTGATCGGGCAAGGCTCGCTTGGGCCAGTACCGATCTCCGTGCTCATCCTCGCGATCGTCATCGTCATTTCCTGGATTCTTCTCAACAAGACCAAGTTCGGCCGATACGTCTATGCGGTCGGCGGCAATGAGCGTGCCGCTCGCGCTTCCGGCATCAATCCGGACAGCATCGTCGTGAAGGCTTTCATCTTCAACGGCATTCTGTGCGCCGTTGCAGGCATCGTCCTCATGTCTCGCATCAATTCCGGTCAGCCGGCCGGCGGCGTCGGCTATGAGTTCGACGCGATCACCGCGGTCGTCGTCGGCGGTACCAGCCTGATGGGCGGCACCGGAACCATCACCGGCACGATCATCGGATCGATGATCATCGGCGTCATCAACAACATGCTCAATCTCATGAATGTCAGCTCGTACTGGCAGCAGATCATCAAGGGTCTGATCATTGCGATCGCCGTGATCCTCGATGTTTGGACCAAGTCTGCCCGCAGCAAAAAGAAGGCATGACCGATGTTCTTCGGCGGGCTGGCGCCTGCTGCGGAACCACCTTTTTGTCGGCGGGGACTTCCCGCATCCGGAATGAACCTGAAACTCAATGGGAGGACCTTATGAAAGCCATTTCCAAACTCGCTCTCGCCTGCGCCATATCCCTTGCCGCCATCTCCACCGGCGCCGCGTTCGCAGCAGACAAATTCGTCGTCGGTTACGCCAACATGGCGGATACGGATGTCTTCGTCATGGCGCGCAAGAATGCCTTCATCGAAGCGTCGAAATCCGATCCGGCAGTCGAAGTGAGTTTCTCCGACGCGAACAACGACGTCAGCAAGCAGCTCGACCAGATCGACAACTTCGTTGCGCAGAAAGTCAACGCGATCGTCGTCGTGCCGGTCGACTATCAAGGCATCGTACCGGGCGTCGAGAAGGCGAACCAGGCGGGCATCCCCGTCATCGCTCTCGGCATCCAATCGGCGGGCGGCAAGTACACGTTCGTCGGCTCGAAGAACATCGATGCCGGCCGCCTTCAGGGCGAGTACATGAAGGAACACCTGCCGAAGGACGCCAAGATCCTCTACCTCGAAGGCACGCCGGGGCTCTCCCACACGCAGGAGCGCAAAAAGGGCTTCGAGGATGCGCTCGGCCGCTCTGACGTGACCACTCTCGCCAGCCTCTCAGCCAATTACGACCGCGCAGAAGGCATGAAGGTCACAGAGGACTGGATCCAGAGCTTTCCGAAGTTCGATGCAATCATCGCAGCCAACGACCAGATGGCGCTGGGCGCGCTGGAAGCACTTCAGGGCGCTGACCGCCTCAAGGGCGTGATGATCTCGGGTGTCGATGGCACGGCCGATGCTCTGAATGCGATCAAGGCCGGCACCATGTCCCAGACCATCTTCCAGGACGCTGCAGGCCAGGCGAAGGCCGCCTTCGAGGTCGTGGAAGGCCTGAAAAAGGGGGAGGACGCGCCGGCCGAAAAGCTGGTGCCGTTCGCTTCGATTACCAAGGACAACGTTGACCAATACGCAAAGAAGTAAGCCCTCCCAAGGGTGCGTGCCGGGATGGGATTCCGGCACGCGTTTCGCACAAGGGGCAGTGCTTGCAAGCCGCAAATCGCTGTTCTCCAAACGACAGGAAATATCGAAATGACAGTAAGGATCGCCGTCATCGGGGCGGGACTGATGGGAGCCGACCACGCGCGTATCGTGGCGGAAGATCTGCCTGGGGCGCACCTCCAGGTCGTCTGCGACATGGATGCGGACCGCGCCCGCAAAGTGGCAGACACTTATGGTGCTCACGATGTCGACTCTGACCCCGACCGGGTCGCCGCTCGTCAGGACGTGGACGCCGTTATCATAGCAAGCCCCGATTTCACACACGCACCCCTGTCGCTGTCCTGCATAAGAGCCGGCAAACGGGCTCTTTGCGAAAAGCCGCTGTCGCAGTCATCGCAAGAATGCCTGGAGATCATGCAGGCGGAAGAAGCCGCGGGAAAGAAGTTCATCATGCTCGGCTTCATGCGCCGCTTCGATCAATCCTATGTGGAAATGAAGCAGGCTCTGGAGCACGGTGCAATTGGTCGCGCCCTTATGATGCACAACTTTCATCGCAATGTCGCGACGCCCGCGTCGGACTTCACCGGAGCGATGGCGATCACCAATTCCGCCCCGCACGAGTTCGATGTCGTCCGCCACGTCCTCGACACCGAATACGTATCGATCTCCGCCTTCCAGCCGAAACGTTCCGACTCGCTGGTCGCACCGGTCTATATGGTGCTCGAAACGGCAGACGAACAACTCGTCAATATCGAGATCAACAACAACGCAGCCTACGGATACGACGTCCGCGCCGAACTGGTGGGCGAGAAGGCAACTATTGCCATGAACGCCGTCAACTACACTCGCATCGACCGGGAACTCGGACAGAGCACAAGCTATCAGGCGGATTGGCGCAGCCGCTACGCCGAAGCCTATCGCCGTCAGAACCGCGCCTTCATTCGTTTCGTCGAAACTGGAGTATTCCCGAACAATGCCTCAAGCAGTTGGGATGGATACTGCGCCGCAAAGGTCGCCGAGGCCGGCGTCAGAGCCTTGAACGACGGTTGCAAGATACCCGTGGAAATGATCGCCAAACCGGAGTTTTACGCATGAAACTGGGATTCGTATCAGACAGCCTCGGCGGACTTCCCTTCGAGGCGATGCTCGATCACGCTCAAAGGCTGGGAGTCTCCGGAGTCGAGGTTAATACCTGCGGCTGGTCGACGGCGCCGCATTTCGATCTGTCGACGATCCTGCGGGACAAGAATGCGCAGAAATCATTCCTGGGAGCCTTCGCTGACCGCGAACTGGAAGTGATCAGTTTGAACGCCAACGGAAATCCGCTGCATCCGACCGATCCTGCCCAGGGGCAGGATCTTGAGGATACGATCCGCGCGGCGGGCGAGCTGGGCATCAAGACCGTCTGCGCGATGTCGGGACTTCCAGCCGGGAATGCCACCGACACAGTGCCGAATTGGGTGGTCTCCTCCTGGCCGCCGGAGACGCAGGCGATCCTTCGCTACCAGTGGGAGGAGAAGCTCCTCCCGTACTGGACCCGGATCGTGGCGCTCGCCAGGGATCACGGTGTGGAACGCATCGCGTTAGAGCTGCATGGCAACCAGTGCGTCTACAATGTCCCTTCGCTGCTAAGGCTTCGCGAAGCCGTTGGCCCGGTCGTCGGAGCAAACCTGGACCCGTCGCATCTCTTCTGGATGGGTGCCGATCCTCTTGTCGCCGCAGAAGCGCTCGGCGACGCTGTATACCACGTTCATGCCAAGGATACTTTCCTAAACGCTCGGAAGCAGGCCGTAACCAGCCTCTTGGAGAACGGCAGCCTGATGGACATTCCGGCGCGCAGCTGGTCCTACATCACACTGGGCTTCGGCCATGGCGAAGAATGGTGGCGGCAGTTCTGCTACAGGCTGAAGATGGCCGGTTACGACAGCTGGCTCTCGATAGAGCATGAGGACGTCATGCTCAACAGTCTCGAGGGGCTCGAAAGATCCATCGCACTTCTCAAGAGCGTAATGCCAGTCGCCGCCAGCGATTATAAACCGCAGGACATCTGAACAGCTTTCAGACGTGGAACTTCGCAGCCGCGTACATTACCAGGCGGACGACCAATCGATCTTCACAAAGCAAGGACTGACTTTCCTGTAAACTGCCTGCCTTAGTGCAGTGAGTGTGATTTTCCCGGCAGAACGACGGTTGCCAGACAACACAACTGCCACGTCCCCATACAGTTCCTGTGAGGTTGAAATGCTGGATAAAGTTAGCGACAATGACCGTTTCGCACGAACATTGCAGCAGCTGAAAAAACTCATAGCTCAGGGGGAGATCCAATTCCCTCCTCAGCTGGAACGAGTGGTAAAGCGAATGTTAGAGGAGCCGGACCTCATTGCTTTCGAAAGCGCCGCGACGGTTGCAAAGGAATGCAGTGTTTCACAAACGACCGTCACGAGACTTAGCGTCCATCTCGGACTGCGGACATTCCGAAACCTGAAAAAGCTTTGTGAACACCATGTCAGGCGACGTTTCAACCACTTGTAAGGTGGAGTGCCCGGTAATTGACGAAGGAGGGCGCGGATGCGTCCTTATGAAGACGTTTGTACGTCATGCCGGACACTCGTTTTCGCGACCGTCAAGTTCCATAAATTGGCATTATGCCATGAGCCCACCTTTTCCGATGCTTAAGCTATTTCACCAACCCGTCGCCGATTCGAATCTAATCAAGGCGCCCAAGGCCGGCCGCAATAAAGTTCTCTACTTGCGGGCAGCATAAGGGGCGTGTCTATCGGTTCCCTTCAGGTGCCACGCTTCCCGGGCCAGGCCGTGAGTGCAACGTCGATCAGCCGTTTCAGCAGGGCATTGCAGGCGCCGTCGCAAGCCTGAGCGGACATGCCCTGGATGATCGCACCATAGAAGCGCGCGAGGGTATCGGTATCTGTATGTGTGGGTAGTTCGCCCTCCTCGACGGCCCGATCGAAGCAGGCTTTGAGGGTCTGCATCGACGTCTCGCGCAGTGCCGCCGTCATTCGCGCCACGGATGCATTCTCTTCCGCATGCTGCAGGACAGCGGTCGAGACCATGCAACCTCGTGGCTTGTCCGGCTGCGTGTCACCATCGGCGATATCGTAAAGGTAACGGCTCAAAGCCTCATAGACTGGAAGATCAGATTGCAGGATTTCCGATCGACGGCTGGTCTCCCGGGCAATGCTGAAGTCGAGCGCCTGGCGGTACAATTCTTCCTTTGAGCCGAACATCGAATAAAGCGTCGGCGGATTGATCCCCATGGCTTTCGTGAGATCGGCGGTCGATGTTCCTTCGTAACCGTGCTCCCAGAACAGCCGTGCCGCGATATCGAGCCCGACGTCGCGGTCGAGCACGCGTGGTCTGCCACGCTTGCGGGCTTGTTGATCCATTAAAATAGTGATCCCTATTAAATTGTTGACAGATGCATTTCGTTTCTTATTGTAGGGATCACTATTTATTTTGGCAACGGAGTGATCAATGTCCAAACGACTCGTAGACAAAATAGCCCTCATCACTGGAAGTTCGCGCGGCATCGGTCGGGCGACCGCCCTCGCTTTTGCGAGGGAGGGTGCCGCGCTGATCGGCGTGCACTACACCGCCAATGCGGACGCGGCCAATGCCACGATACGCGACGTTGAAGCGCTCGGCGTCAAGGCCGTCGCTGTGAAGGCCGATCTCAGACAGGGCAAGGACGCGGCCGACAGCCTCTGGGCGCAGTTCAGCGAAGCCGTGCGTACTGAGACGAGCTCGTCCTCTCTCGACATTCTGGTGAACAATGCCGGTATCGCGCCGGCGCTTCCGTTGAAGCAGACGAGCGAAGCTGATTTCGACGAGGTAATGACGATCAACTATAAGGCGCCGTTCTTCCTGATCCAGGCCGTGGCGGACGCCATCCGTGATAACGGCCGCATCATCAATGTCTCGACCGGGTTTACGCGGATCGCGGCGCCGACGCATCCCGCCTATGCGGCTTCCAAGGGGGCGCTGGAGACATTGACGCTGGCGCTGGCACCGGAATTTGCCGCTCGCGGGATAACGGTCAATGCCGTGCTGCCGGGTGTGACGGAGACGGACATGAATGCCGAATGGCTGGCTTCGCCGGATACACGCGCCGGCGCCGAGGCTCTCTCAGTCTTCTCACGTGTCGGAAAGGTGGAGGACGTCGCCGATGTCATCGCCTTCCTCGCATCCAACGATGCGCGTTGGACGACGGGCCAGATGATTGACGCGACGGGTGGCGCCCGGATCTGATCGATCCCGAGGCTCCGCTATATTTGCAACCATTCAAACCGCGGTAGAAGGCGTATTGTTGACGAGTGCCGAACAGGATCGCGCTCGCTGAGCGTCCGTTGTGGTGTCGACCAACGTTGGAGGGAGGGCGGAGCCGGCCGTGTGCTGCTGCGCATGATCGGTGCCGGTATTCTCGGCGTCGTCAATGGCTGGGAGGGTGCGTTCAAGGGGCTGCTGGCGCTGCAACCTCTGCGCTGCTGACACCAGCCATTGCCGATCTCGTCAAGGGCATGCTGCAAAATAGCACTTTGTCTGACCAAGATAAGGCTAAATTACTGGGTGGCCCGTCA
Organism: Rhizobium sp. BK312; assembly: GCF_014193605.1. Taxonomy (NCBI): domain Bacteria; kingdom Pseudomonadati; phylum Pseudomonadota; class Alphaproteobacteria; order Hyphomicrobiales; family Rhizobiaceae; genus Rhizobium; species Rhizobium sp. BK312. Next base: position 24,981 of record NZ_JACHZP010000002.1, read on the forward strand.
GCTTAAAATGTTCTGGATAGCATTGCGGTTCGCGACGTTGCCTAATGGCGGCCGGAACTCTGCCATTGGCTCCCTCGTTTCGTTCGAGCGCCCAAAAGCTCGGAGGAAGTCGATTTGCCGATCATTGCCACTGCGGCCTGGTCCATTCCAAAAAAGGTAGCCGGCCGGTTTGCACAGGAGGGAAGTGCGTTGACTCGATACGCTTCGGTGTTCGATGGCGTCGAGATCAATTCCACCTTTTATCGCCATCACAAAACATCAACTTTTGCACGCTGGGCCGAAACCGTTCCCAAGAATTTCCGGTTTGCGGTAAAGATCCCCAAAGAGATTACCCATACTCGAGCGATGAAAGACATCGCCCAGCCGTTCCAGACATTTCTCGATGAGATCGCGCCCCTTGGAGAAAAACGCGGTCCGCTGCTCTGCCAGCTGCCACCGTCGCTGGCGTTCGACGCTGATGAGTTCGAGACGACGTTTAAGGCGATGCGGAACGCCGATAAGGGACCGATTGTCATTGAGGTAAGGCATAAGAGCTGGGCATCGGCCGAGGCATTGGATCTGATCAAAAGCTTTGCGATTGACCGGGTTCTCGCCGATCCTGCGCCGGTGTGGCAGGCAGAGGATTTCGACACGGTGCCGCGATACGTTCGTCTCCACGGGAAACCTAAAATCTACTACTCGAGCTATGCAGATGAGGAGATGCGATCGTTTTCGAAACTTTTGGCGCCGGACGGCTGGTGCGTGTTCGACAATACCGCTTCCGGAGCCGCAATCGAAAACGCGCTGGCGATGCGGGTTTTGCAATCTGCGCTGCGGCCCGCAGGATGTTCGGATGCGGCGACCTGCGGTGGAAGCTGAAGTGTTCAGACTTTTGCGCATCATAATTGCAAATCGGGCGGCCGGATCGATGGTTCGACTCCTTCCAAGAGCACAGATGTTCTCTGTCCTGATAACAGCCAATTTGTTTCGCTTCTTCAAAGGTCGCGGTACTCCTTGCGCTGCATTGGTTTTACCTGCCAGGTATTTATGCGTTCGTACCCGGCAGGCTGTAGGCCTGTTGGAAATAACGGCGGAAGGCAAGCATGGGCGGGCTGAACTCGACATTGGCTCGCCAGGCGAGTCCTACATCCATAGGCGGAACTGGGTCCTGTATGTTGACCGTCTCGATGCGCCTTCCCTCAAGCGACCAGGGGCGGTGCACCATGTCCGAAAGGATGGCGACGCCGAGGCCGTTTGCCACCATCGACCTGACAGCCTCGATCGAACTGGTCCTCAGAAGCACCTTGGGCTGATAGGAACTCTGGCTCCAGTAGCGCAGCGAAGAATGTGCCGCCTCATCGACCGTCAGCATGATGTAGGGTTCTTCGGCGATTTCACGCAGACCTATCCCGTCGCGACGTTGCAGGTCGTGGCCGGCTGGCAGCCAGAGGCGCCTGACCGAACTTAGAAGCGTTTCGGTCATCAGCATCGGATTGAGGATGTTCGAGGTCAGCAAGACCGAAATGTCGTAGCGATTGGTCAGCAAGCCTTCCTCGATTGACTCGCGATTGACCTCGTAGAGCTGGATTTTCAGCTTCGGATAGAGGCGGCGGATACGCTCGACATGCATCGGCAGGAAATAGCCGATGACGGTGTAGGTCGCTGCGACGACGAGTTCGCCTTCGATGTCGCTGCTAACGAGGTTGAGATGGGTCGCCTCGTCGACTTTCGCCAAGATCTCATAGGCATGGGACAGGAATTGCCGGCCTGCTGTCGTCAGGTCCATGCCCTGTGGCGTACGGTTGAACAAAGAGACGCCGACCGTGAGTTCGAGATCCTTGATTGCCGCAGTGACGGCAGATTGGGAGATCGAGAGGCTGACGGCCGCATGCGAGATTTGTCCATATTCCGCCGTTGCGACGAAGTAGCGAAGCTGCCGCAGGCTCAAGCTCATGATGTTATTCCCATCTATTTATCTGAAAACATCTGCTGCGATTCAGATTTCATGGATCTAAAACGGGCTGATTTTCGATAAAACGTGCGCAACTTTAATAAGTAGTTGATATTGCAAGATATTTTCCGATGCTATTTTAAGCATAGATATCAGTTTATCAGATATCATGGCTTTAAAAATTGTATTTTTCAACGGCAGCCTTTGCCTCTAGCGTTCACATATCGGTCCCGATTGGGATGCAGGTGCGAGGGAAGGCATTTTGAAGGAAGCTGTCGATATCAATTGCGACATGGGGGAGGCCTTCGGTCGGTGGCGGATCGGCGATGCGCATGACGAGGAGCTCATCTCGCTCATCAGTTCGGCCAATATTGCCACCGGATTTCACGCCGGCGATCCCAATCTGATGGATGAGACCGTGCGGATGGCCGCCGCCCACGGCGTCGGCGTCGGAGCTCATCCCGGCTATAACGATCTCCAGGGCTTCGGACGACGCAAGATTAACGGCACCAGCCGCGAGATCGTCAACGATCTGATCTATCAGGTCGGTGCGCTACGCGAATTTGCCAGACGCCATGGCGTGCCCGTCCAGCATGTAAAGCCGCATGGCGCTCTCTATATGGAATTGGCGGCGAACGCCGATCTCTCGCAGATCTTCATCCAATATATGCGCACCGTGGCGCCGAACATGTTTGTTTTCTGCATGGATGGCTCGGCCACTTGCCTAGCTGCGCACGAGGCGGGCCAACCTGTCGTGCGCGAGTTCTATGCCGATCGCGACTACGGTGATACGGGCTGGATCGTCTTTACCAGGGATGCCGGTCGCCCTGATCCCAAGGCAATTGCCCGCAAGGTCGTGAGAGCCTGCACCGAAGGTGTCGTTCGCACCGTCAACGGTGCGGATATTCCGATCGCCTTCGATTCCATATGCTTTCATTCCGATACTTTGGGTGCGCTCGATATCGTGCGCCACATGCGCAAGGCCCTCATTGCCGAAGGCATAAAAATTGCACCCGTTTCACAGATTTTGAACAGCGACGCAGCGCGGAGGTCCCATGAGCAGGCTTGAGATCAGATCACCCCTTCCGGGAACCTTCTACCGGGCTTCCTCTCCGGATACGCCGCCCTTCAAGGCTGATGGCGATGCCGTTACCGCCAGTGATACGATCGGCCTTATCGAGGTCATGAAAACCTTCCAGCAAATTCCTGCCGGGCTCGATGGCAAGAACATCACCTTCCTCGTCGACAATGAAGAGCCTGTCATGGCCGGGCAGATCATCGCGGAGGTGGACCCATGACGATCCGCTCGGTCCTCATTGCCAATCGCGGCGAAATCGCCGTCAGGATCATCAGGGCTGCCAAGGCGCTCGGCATCCGCACGGTGCAGGTCTATAGCGCCGCGGATGCTGACATGCTTGCGGTCAAGCTCGCGGATGAGGCGATCAATATCGGCCCGCCGGCCCCGAAGAAATCCTACCTGAACATCGAAGCCATCATCGCCGCAGCGCGGGCCGCCGGCGTTGATGCCGTCCATCCGGGATACGGGTTTCTGTCCGAGAATGGAGATTTTGCCGATGCCGTTGAGGCGGCGGGCATGATCTTTATCGGGCCGAGCGGCGAGGCCATTCGATTGCTCGGCGACAAGGTGGCAGCCCGCGAGATTGCGAAACGGGCCGGTGTTCCGACAGTTCCCGGAAGTGACGGTCGCGTGGCGGACATTGCCGCCGCTGAGGCGATTGCCGAGCGCATCGGCTTTCCCGTTATGATCAAGGCGGCAGCCGGCGGCGGTGGACGTGGCATTCGCATCGTGCAGTCGCTCGCCGAGCTTAGGGAGCAGTTTCCACTTGCCTCGGCGGAGGCGGCGGCCGCTTTCGGCGATGGCGGCCTCTACATGGAGAAGGTCATCACCCGCGCCCGGCATATCGAGGTGCAGATTTTCGGCGACGGACGGAATTTCGTCCATTGCTTTGAGCGCGAATGTTCGCTGCAGCGTCGCCGTCAGAAGGTGTGGGAGGAAGCACAAGCCTTCCTTCTACCCGATGACATCAGGCAGCGCCTCTGTGCCAGTGCCGTCGCGCTTGCCACCGAAGTCGGTTATCGCGGTGCGGGCACCGTCGAATATCTCTACGACGAGGATAGCAGGCAGTTCTACTTCATCGAAGTGAACACCCGCATCCAGGTCGAACACCCGGTGACCGAAATGATTACCGGCATCGATCTGGTGCGGGAGATGTTCAAGGTGGCCGGCGGCGCTTCCCTGTCGCTGTCGCAATCCGATATTCGCACGCGCGGTCACGCCATCGAATGCCGCATCAATGCCGAGGATCCGGCCAAGGGCTTTCTGCCGACGCCCGGCACCGTGACGCGGCTTGCAGTTCCGGAAGGCGAGGGCATTCGGTTCGATACGATGCTTTACGCCGGCTATACCGTGCCGCCCTTCTACGACTCTCTGCTCGGCAAGCTGATCGTCTGGGCCGAGGATCGCAATGCCTGCCTCGACAGGTTGGCCAGCGCTCTTTCCAACCTGACAATTGAAGGCTTGCCGACGACGATCCCTCTGCACCTCGCTCTCGCCCGCGATCCATCCGTGCGCAAGGGCGCATTCCACACGCGTTTTCTCGAATCCTGGCTGGAGACCGATTTTGCCGCGGTTGACGGCGTATCGGCGGAGGTTGCCTGATGCCTGCTCGTTTTACGTTCGGAGGTGACGAGCATCTCTTCGTCGAATGCAGCGACGAGATGTCCCTCGAAGCCTTCTTCAAGAGCCTGTCGATGGCCAAGGGGGTGCGCGAAAGCGGCATCAAGGGCGTCACCGAAATCTGCCCGGCCAACGCCTCCTTCCAGATCAAGTTCGATCCGGACCTGATCAAGCCGGACGATCTCTTGCGCGAGGTAAGGGCGATCGAGGGCGCAGCCGAGAAGGCGGAGCCGATCATTACGACCCGCATCGTCGAAATCCCTGTTTTCTACAATGATCCCTGGACGCATGAGACGCTGATGCGTTTTCGCGAGCGGCATCAGGAGCCGGCGGGGACCGATCTCGACTATGCCGCCAGGATCAATGGTTACGATGCGGTCGAGGATTTCATTTCGGCCCATGCCGGCTCGCCCTGGTTCGTCTCGATGGTCGGCTTCGTCGCCGGCCTCCCATTCATGTATCAGATGGTAGAGCGGCAACGGCAGATCGAGGTGCCGAAATATCTGCGCCCGCGGACCGATACGCCGCGGCTGACTGTGGGACACGGCGGCTGCTTCGGCTGCATCTATTCGGTGCGCGGAGCAGGCGGGTACCAGATGTTCGGCATCACGCCGATGCCGATCTTCGACCCTACGCAATCGACGAGCTATCTCCGTGATTTCATGGTGTTCTTCCGGCCCGGCGACATCGTGAAGTTCCGGCCGATCGATCGCGACGGCTACGACCAGGCGGTCGAGGATGTCGATAAAGGCCGCTTCGCTCCGCCGATCTGCGAGGTCAGCTTCGATCTGCGACAATACCAGGCCGATATCGACGGCTACAACGCCAAGCTGGAGGGTGCGCTGCATGGCCATTAAGGTTCTTCATCACGGCCTTTCGACCACCGTTCAGGATCTTGGACGGCCTGGCTATTTCCATCTCGGCATTCCCATCGGCGGCGCGATGGATCGCTATGCGATGCGGGCGGCAAATCTTCTCGTCGGCAATGATGAGGGTGCGGCCGGGCTCGAAGCCGTCTTCATGGGGCCTAAGCTCGAATTTCTCGACGATGCGTTGATTGCGGTCACCGGCGCCGATATGCCCGTCAGGATCGATGGCGAGCTGCAGCCGGGATGGACGGCACTCAAGGTCAGGGCAGGGCAGACCGTAAGCTTTGACTTTCTGAAATCTGGAGCGCGGATCTGCATTGCGGTGTCTGGCGGCATCGACGTTCCCGAAGCGCTCGGTAGCCGGTCGACCTATGTCATCGGCGCGCTTGGCGGTCTTAACGGCAAGGCTGTCGCTGCCGGAGATGAGCTTCCCGTTGGCTCCGGTTCCATGATGAGTGAGGGGCTATCCGTTGCCGAAGAGCTGCGCCGCAAGCCCGGCACGCCGGCCGAGCTCCGGGTTTTGCCCGGGCTTTATTGGGATCGGTTGACCGAACAGACAAAGAGCAACTTCTTTGCTGATCAATGGAAGGTGGCACCGGAGGCCGATCGTATGGGTTATCGCTTCCGCGGCGGCCGCAAGCTTGAATTCGTCGCGCGCAAGCAGCCCTTCGGCGCAGGCTCGGATCCGTCGAATATCGTAGACAGCTGCTATCCCTATGGCTCCATCCAGGTGCCAGGCGGAACGGAGCCGATCATCCTGCATCGCGACGCCGTCTCGGGCGGCGGCTATTTCATGCTGGGAACGGTGATCTCGGCCGACATGGATCTGATCGCCCAACTGCAGCCGCATATGCCGACTCAATTCGTGGAGGTCACCATGGATCAGGCGCTGGCGGCGCGGGCGGACCGGCAGGCATTGCTTGCGCGCCTTCGCGCTGCTCTGGCGTAAGGGATCAAGCGGATGACTGCTCCTTCGATCCCCCGTTTCCGGCATGGATGGAATAGGTCTGGGATCACGTGTGTCTCACTCGAGAACGCGGGTAAGATAAGCGGCGGTCACGCCGGGGCCAGGGATGATGGCGACGATTTTCATTTGCGCGATCGTGCGGTCGACGGAGGCTTCGAGATGGTTTTCCATCATCGCCGCCGCCGCCTTCACCGCGCCCCGCAGCAGCAGTTCCGCGATCAGGCGGAGCTCCGTGATGATCGCGGGATCGCCGGGCAGGCCAAGGCGCCGCAGCAATCGCTCCGTCGCCGTGACAGGCAGCAGATTGTTGCGGATGGATTCCTTCAGCCGCTCGTTCGGCGTTGCGAGAACGCAGATCTCGATAAAGTCGGTGTGGATAGCCTCCAGCGCCGCAAGGTGATCGGCCGGTTCGTGGCGCTCCAGATCGGAGAGGCGCTGGAACAGATCGCCCAGTCGCTCCCGGTCGACACGGCTGGCCCCAGCGACCAGCGCCTGCGGCTCCAGCATGCCGCGCAGGCCGTAATGATCCTTGATCATCTGCGCCGTCAGCGGGCCGGCGATCCAGTGGGACGATTGGTTCTTGCGCACGAGGCCACGCTCGCGCAGGCGTGTCAGCACGTCACGCACCACGGTACGGCTGACGTTGAAATGGTCGGCAAGTTCGATCTCGATGATGCGATACTGGCCGAAGACAACGCAGCCGGCGACATCGGCCTCGACGGTATTGTAGATGCGCTCCCAGGAGGCGCGGCTCTGCAGGGCCTCGTCCGCGTGGCGCGGAATGGTCAGGCCGAGGGTCTTGATATCGGTGCGCTTCGGCTCGATGCCCTGGCCGGCGGGACCGACGAGATAGCCGCGTCCGTTGAAGCGATGCACCAGTCCTTCGCTCTCCAGCGCCTGCAGCGCCCTCTGCACTGGCGCGCGCGAAATCTGCAGGATATCGGCGATCGGCCCTTCGAGCAGGACCACGCCGCGCGGCAGCGTATTGTCCTCGATATTGCCACGCAGAACATCCTCGGCGATCTCATAACGCTTTTGCGCATTCGGGCGCGCATAGTTTTCGGTCATCTGATGCAATGGACTCACGTCGTTCTGATGCCTCACTCTTACGCGTTTTGTCATTCTAACATAGCGCAAAAATAAATGACTATTGAATACAAAATATGTTTTCTGCTCACAGATGCAGTGAATCTCCTTTCGCTGATTGTTGACGCGTAGCGCAGCGATTGGCGCTATTTGCTGAATGTACCGGGTGCGGCGCGTCACGTTATGGCGGCTGTTAAAGTCATTTTGTCGCCAATTCTATGCGGAGGGCAAGAGTGCCCGTCGATATCGCCGCCTTTCGCCAATGTCCCTCAATCAGTTGTTACTTCGGGGTTCGTCATTTTCTGAAAAAGTCTATTGAATACAAAAATCATTTATGTAATGCTCTGAACATCAAGACGCTCGTCAGAAGCGTCGCAGGTGGAACTCTTTGAAACGCCAAGGAACATCTCTTTGACGCGCATGTGATCATGCGCGAGTGCAGGCTGACGTCTGAACGTCCGGATCAATGCGATCCAGGCGAAAGCGGAGCTTTGCCCGAAGGATGGTCCTTGCCTTGAAACTGGTGGGAATTCGGTGTCGACCGTTCTTCAGCTCAGCCAAGTCACCAAGTCCTATGGCGCGTCAGCCGCGCTGGACAGCGTGGATTTCTCTTTGCCTGACAATGCCTATATCTCGCTGCTCGGCCCCAGCGGCTCCGGTAAGACGACACTTTTGCGCGTCATCGCCGGCTTCGAGGAACCGGATGCCGGTTCGATCCTCTTTCACGGCAAACGGCTCGATGGCGTGGAGCCGCATGATCGCGGCATCGGCTTCGTCTTTCAGAACTTCGCTCTGTTTCCGCATCTTTCCGTTGCCGAGAACGTTGCCTTCGGCCTGCGCAATCGCAAGGTCGATCCGGTGACGGATGCGCGCGTCCTGGCAAAAAGGGTACAGGACATGCTGTCGCTGGTCGGCCTCAGCGGATTTGACGACCGCGCGGTGACGCAGATTTCCGGCGGGCAGCGCCAACGCGTCGCCTTGGCACGTACACTGGTGACGGAGCCGAAGATGGTGCTGCTCGATGAGCCGCTCGGCGCGCTCGACGCCAATCTGCGCGGCCGCATGCGCAATGAGCTCAAGATCATCCGCGAACGCTGCGGCGTAACCTTCCTGCATGTCACAGGCAGCGAGAGCGAAGCCCTGGCGATGGGGGACCTGGTGCTTGTGCTCGATCGCGGCCGCATCGCGCAGGCCGCCGCCTCGGACGCCGTTTACAATAGCCCGGCAACGGCCTCGGTCGCCCGCTTTCTCAATTGCTATAACCTCTTTGCCGGCGATGTCGTTGCGGATGCTTTCGTCGGGCCGGCCGGTCGCTTCCCCTTGAATGGTTCGCGCCGAAAGGCGCCGCAGCCAGCCTATGCGATCCGCTACGACCGCGTTTCGATCCGCTCCCGCGATGCAGTGCTATCGGATGACGAAGTGCGCATCGAGGCGGATTTCATCGCCAGCGAATATTCCGGCGCAGCGGTCAATTCCTTCTTTGCGCTCGATGGCGGCCACGTCTTCGAGGTCGAATCCCATCTGAGCCATGCCCGTCCGCCTGCCTTTGTCGAAAAGGACCGCTATGCGCTCGTTTGGAAGAAGGAGGATGCCCTTGTTTTCGGTTGATGTGAGCCCTTCGAACCCTTCCAGCGGACCCTCCAAGGAGAGCGAGAGATGACCATGGTCGCGACATCAGAGGAAGCCGTGCAGGAAGGCGCAGCCGTGCGCCGGAGATCGAGCAAGACATTCTGGCTTCTGGCGCCGGGCATGATCTGGATGGTCGCCTTCCTCGTCCTGCCGATGCTGATGATGGTCTATGTTTCCTTCTGGACGCAGACGACCTTCAAGATCGAACCGACGCTGACCTTGCAGAGCTGGATCACCTTCCTGACGAGCGCCACCTATCTCGGTGCGCTCTGGACGACGATCCGCATCTGGTTGCTGGTGCTGGTATCGACGCTTGTCGTCGGCTATCCGGCAGCGCTCTTCGTCGGGCTTCTCATCAAGAACAAGACGCTGCAGACCGTGTTGCTCGTACTCTGCGTCATCCCGTTCTGGACTTCCTTCCTGATCCGCGTGCTTGCCTGGCGGCCGATGCTCGGCACCGAGGGCGCGATCAACATGATCCTGATGAATCTGGGCGTTATTCGGCAGCCGATCGAGGTACTGTTGTTTTCGGAACTGTCCGTCATCATCGGCATGACCCAGATCTACTGCGTCTTCATGGTTGGGCCGATCGCCTTCATGATGGGTCGTATCGACGCCTCGGTCATCGAGGCTGCCCAGGATCTTGGTGCCGGCTTCTGGCGCATCTTCCGCACGATCATCCTGCCGCTTTCGATGCCCGGTGTAGTGGTCGGCGCGATCTTCGTCTCCGTCATGGTTCTGGGTGAATTCGCAACGTCCGCCGCCCTGTCCGGCCGCAAGGTCAATCTGCTGGGCAATATCATCGTCACCCAGGTCGGCTCGTTGAAATGGGCCTTTGCCGCAGTTGCCGGCGTTGTGCTGACGATCATCATGGGCGCTGCTGTCGCAGCCCTGCTCAAGGTCGTCGACCTCAGAAAGGAGCTCTGATCATGAATGCTGGCGGCATTAAGCTCGGCCTGGGCGTCTATACGACCCTCTTTCTGATCTTCCTCTACGGCCCGCTCGCGGTCCTTGCGATCCTGTCGTTCCAGACCGGTCCGGAGGGTGGTCCGCAATTTCCGATCATCGAATGGTCGACCTATTGGTATCGGCATCTCTTCGGTCTGACGCCGCCGTCGCGCATCGCGCCCCTGCCGATCGATCAGGCGCTGATCCGCTCGCTCTCGCTGGCGCTGATGACTATGATCGTCTCGACGGTGCTCGGCGTCATGTCAGCGCAGGCCTTTCGCCGCAAGTTCCGCGGTTCGGGCGTGGCTTTCTATCTGATCGTTCTCGGCATGATGGTGCCGGGCGTGCTCGTCGGCCTTGGCATGGCGCTTGTCGCCAACGCCTTCGGCATCGATCGGCACTGGTGGAGCACCGCCTTCGTCCTGCATGTCGTCTACACCTTCCCCTTCGCCTTCCTGGTCATGCTCGCGATCTTCAACAGGTTCGATCCGAGCATGGAGGAAGCCTCCTGGTCGCTCGGCGTCACGCCGGCGCGCACCTTCCGCAAGGTGACGTTCCCGCTGATCTTTCCGGGCGTGCTTTCGGCTATGCTCTTCGCCTTCACGCTCTCCTATGATGAGTTTTCACGCACCCTCTTTGCCTCCGGCCGCGAGTTGACCTTGCCGCTTGCGATCTACGGCACTTTCTCGGTCGAGGTGCATCCGAATGTCTTCGCTTTCGGGGTGCTGACGACGCTGTTTTCCTTCGCCCTTCTCGGCACCTACGCGATCCTGATGGGTCTGTCGGTGCGGCGCGCTAAGCGCGTCCGCATTCAGGAGGACGCATGATGGCTGATAAGTCTTCTGCCCCGATCTCCGCCATTGTCACCGGCGCCGGCTCCGGTATCGGCCGTGCCATTGCGCTACGCCTTGCCGCCGACGGCTATGCGGTTCTGGTCAACGATCTCTCGGGCGAGCGGGCGGAGGCCGTCGCCTCGGAAATCACCAAGGCGGGCGGCGCGGCGACCGCGATCGCTGGCGACGTCGCGCGGCCTGAGGATGTGGTGGCGATCCATGCGGCTGCGAAAGCCTCGCACGGCGACGTCGCGCTTCTGGTCAACAATGCCGGTATTGCGCATCAGGCAGCATTCGAGATCCTCGAGCTTGAGGATTTCGATCGGATGTTTGCGGTGCATGTGCGCGGCACCTTCCTGATGACCAAGGCCGTCTTGCCGTCGATGCTGGCGCGCGGCGAGGGCGTCATCGTCAACGTCGCCTCGCAGCTCGGGCAGATCGGCGGCATCGAGCTTGTTCATTATTCCGGCGCCAAGGCCGCGATCATCGGCATGACAAAGGCGCTCGCCCGCGAGGTATCGAGCCGGGGCGTCCGGGTCAATGCGGTAGCGCCCGGACCGGTCAACACGCCGCTGGTGCGCAGTCTTTCCGAGGAATGGCGCGAACGCAAGCAGCGTGAATTGCCGCTCGGCCGCTTTGGCGAACCGGAAGAGGTGGCTGCGACCGTGGCGTTCCTGGCCTCGCCGGCCGCGAGCCTTTTCGTCGGCCAGACGCTCGGGCCGAATTCCGGCGATGTGATGCTCTGAGGGAGACAAGCAGATGGACAGTTTAGAAAAGCGGGTGGTCATCGTCACGGGTGCGGGCATCGGTATCGGCCAGGCAACGGCGAAGGCTTTTGCAGCACTCGGCGACCATGTCGTCGTCACCGATATCCTCGAGAAGGAAGGCGAGCAGACGGTTCGCGACATTCTGACCGCTGGCGGCTCGGCCGAGTTTCATCTTTACGACGTGCGCTCAACGGAAGCGGCAAACCAGCTAGTCGCCAACGTCGAGGCGCGCTTCGGCAAGATCGATATCATCGTCGCCAATGCCGGCATCGCGCATCGGACACCCCTCGACAAGCTCACCGACGACAAGTGGGACCTGACGATGGATGTCGACCTGAAGGGCATCTTCAAGCTGGTGCGCGCCGCCGTACCCGGTATGCGCGCCCGCAGATCGGGCAGCATCGTCGCGCTCTCCTCGATCATGGGCGTCGCCTATGGCTGGGACGAGCATGTCCATTATTCGGCGGCGAAATCCGGTGTCGTGGGATTGGTGCGCGGGCTCGCCGTCGAACTGGCGAAGGACGGCGTCAGGGTCAACGGCATTGCACCGGGCTATATCCGCACGGCTCAGCTCCTTTCGGAAGAGAATTCGCTCGGCCCCGCAGGCGCGGAAAAGGCCGCCGAATTCATTCCGATGGGCCGGCTCGGCGAACCGGAAGACATTGCCGACGTGATCGCATTCCTCGCGTCAAACGGCGCGAGATACATGACCGGCCAGGTTCTGGTCGTCGATGGTGGCCTCCTTGTGGGGCGGTACTGATCGTCATCGTCCGGCGATGGCTGGGTAGAGGGCGATACGGCAATGAAGAGGCCCAACAAGGGCCAAGGGAACAGCAATCAGCACTGGAGAACAAAAATGTCCAAAATGGAATTGAACAGACGCTCTCTGTTGAAGCATTCGGCCGGCGTCATGGCGCTCGCGATCGGCGGCGGTACGCCCTTCCTGTCATCGCGCGCGGCTTACGCACAGGCTGCCAATCTCGCCAAGGAGCAGTTGCGCACCATCGGTCTATCGGTCACGGTCCAGGAGCGTATCCTCGATGAATTCCGTAAGGTGAGCGGCGTCGGCCAGACCTCGGGTACTGCGGCGACCTTTCCGGACGCTCAGACCAAGATCCTGTCTGGCTCCAAGGATTACGATTGCTGGGAGATCATCGGCGAGCGCCTGCCGTCGATCGTCATGACCAACAATGTCGAGCCGGTTCCGGCCGCCTCCCTGAAGAACTGGGCCAATATCCGCGATACCTTCACTACGCCCTCCGACAAGTGGGAGCCGAAGCAGCAGATCGTCGGCCAGATCTGGGCCGATGATGCCAAGACCACGCTGAACATGGTGCCCGCAGTCTATAATTATGATTCCATCGGCTACAATCCGGACGTTCTCTCCGCCGAGGAAGCCAATACCTGGGCGGCGATCTTCGATCCGAAGTTCAAAGGCAAGTCCGGCCTCAACACCGATCCGCTGATCGCCTTCGGTCAGGCCATCATGGCCATGAATACGCTTGGCCTTCTGAACGTGAAGAATCCGGGCAATCCTAGCACGGCGGAAATCGACGAAGCGGCGAAGTTCCTCGTTTCCAAGAAGAAGGACGGGCAGTTCCGCGCGCTTTGGGGTGATTTCGGCGAGCTGGTCAACCTGATGGCATCGGGAGAGATGGTCGTTTGCGACGCCTGGCAACCGGCTGTCATGGCGGTCAAGGCCCAGGGCAAGGCATGCAAATATGCCGTGCCGAAGGAAGGGTATCGCGGCTGGGCGATCGGCCCGTCGATGATCGCTGGCACGCCGAACAAGGAAGCCGTGATCGCCTATGCCGATTACTGGCTTTCCGGCGAGCCCGGCATCACCGTTTCCGAGCAGGGCTACTATTCGCCGTCGACCAATATCCAGAAGGTCATGGCGCCGGACAAATATGCCTTCTGGTACGAGGGCAAGCCATGGGTCGGCGCTGCCGAGCGCGGCATCAAGGAAGGCGACCTGCGCGATGGCGGCTCGCTGACGGAGCGCGCCAAGAATGTCGCCTACTGGCACCAGTGGCCGGACGAATACGACCATCTTGTCCAGAAATGGGATGAATTCCTCAATGCCTGATCCGATGGCTGCTGCCGGCCATCCTATGCCGCGCGGGGAGGCGATGTCCGCCTCCTCGTCCACGCCCGGAGATCTCTCATGATATATGATTTGGAACTCATCAATGTCGGCAAAGTCTATGACAATGGCACGCCCGCCGTCATCGACTTCAACCTTTCGATCAGGAAAGGTGAATTCATCGCCTTCCTCGGCCCATCTGGCTGCGGCAAGACGACGACGCTCCGCATGATCGCCGGCTTCGAAAGCATTTCCTCCGGCGACATGATGATCAAGGGCGAGCGCATGAACGATGTCAGGCCGCAGAAGCGGCCGACATCGATGATCTTTCAGAATTATGCTCTATTCCCGCATATGACCGTCCGGCGGAATGTCGGATATGGTCTTGAGGTCAAGGGCATGGCGAAGGCCGAGCGGGATGCGCGGGTCGATCGTATCCTCGCGACGCTTGGGCTGGAGGATATCGCCGAGCGCAAGCCGGACAAGCTTTCCGGCGGCCAGCGCCAGCGCATCGCGCTTGCTCGCGGCCTAGTGGTCGAGCCGGATGTGCTGCTTCTCGACGAGCCGCTGGGCGCGCTCGATGCCAATCTGCGCAAGGCGATCCAGAACGAGCTGAAGCTGCTGCAGAAGAAGCTTGGCGTCACCTTCGTCTTCGTCACGCATGCCCAGTCGGAAGCGCTCGCATTGTCCGACCGCATTGTGGTCATGAACCAGGGCAGGGTAGAGCAGATCAGCCCGCCACATCAGCTTTATACGCGCCCCGATACGCCATTCGTGGCACAGTTCATCGGCCGCAATACCATCTTCGAAGGCGAGGTCGCCGGCACCGAGGCCGATAGCACATTCGTCTCCACATCCTTCGGCACGCTTTCGGGCAGCGCCAATGGCGGCCTCAGCAGCAAGGTCAACATCGTCATTCCTTCGGAGGCGATCGAGGTTCACGCGGCGAGTGGCTCGGCGCGCGAAAATCTCGTCGGAGCTTTCGGCGGCAATGTGGTCGGCGCCCGCGTCGAGCGCTTCGACGTGGTCGGCCATATCTCGCAGATCGGCATCAGCCTGCCCGATGGCCGAGGCCTGGCGCTGGAAGCCCATATCGACAAATACCGGCCCGGCGCCTTTCCCCTAGGCGCCGAGGTCATGCTTACCTGGGATCCGGCCGACGCGACCGTCATCCCGGCTCACTGATTACAGAAAACTCAAATTGAAGGAGGTCATCCCATGGCAAAGGAAATCTTGTGCAGTTTTGGCGTCGACGTCGATGCTGTCGCCGGCTGGCTCGGCTCTTACGGCGGTGAGGATTCGCCCGATGATATCTCGAGAGGCCTTTTTGCCGGCGAAGTCGGCAGCCCGCGACTGGTGAAGCTCTTCGAACGCTTCGGCATCAAGACGACATGGTTCATTCCTGGTCACTCGATCGAAACCTTTCCGGAGCAGATGCAGGCGGTGGCTGATGCCGGCCATGAAATCGGCATCCATGGCTACAGCCACGAAAATCCGATCGCCATGACGCGCGAGCAGGAGACGGAAATCCTCGACAAATGCATCGAGCTGGTCACCAAGCTTTCCGGCAAGCGTCCGACTGGCTATGTCGCGCCGTGGTGGGAATTCTCCAACGTGACGAACGAGCTGCTTTTGGAGCGCGGCATCAAGTACGATCACTCGCTGATGCACAATGACTTCACGCCCTATTACGTGCGCGTCGGCGACAGCTGGACCAAGATCGACTATTCGCGCAAGCCGTCGGACTGGATGGTGCCACTGAAGCGCGGCCAGGAGACCGATCTGATCGAAATCCCGGCGTCCTGGTATCTCGATGACCTGCCGCCGATGATGTTCATCAAGAAATCCCCGAACAGCCACGGCTTCGTCAATCCGCATCACATCGAGCAGATGTGGCGCGATCAGTTCGACTGGGTCTATCGCGAGATGGATTATGCCGTCTTCCCGATCACCATCCATCCCGATGTCGCCGGCCGGCCGCAGGTGTTGATGATGCTGGAGCGGCTCTATGCGCATATGATCAAGCATCCAGGCGTCAAGTTCGTGACGATGAATGAGATCGCCGACGACTTTGCTGCCCGCTTCCCGCGCGGCAAATAGCCGGCTAGTCTGGGCAGGGCTCAGCCGTTTTCGGAAGGAATGACCATTATGTGCTCACTGTGCGGTGTTCTCGGTGGCAATGAGCATTGGACCGATGCGGCGGCCCGGCCGGGCGTCTTTACGCGCAATCACGCCAGCCCGGAGCGGCGGCGTGAACGCGCGGAACGGGTGCGCGCCGCCAATGAGATGCTTTCCGCCTTCGGGCTCATTCTCTCCGATTGGCAGGGCACCTCCTTCGTCCTGTCGACGAGAACGGGTAAAAGCGAGATCATCGAGGATCTCGGGCATCTCTGGCCGGGGGCTGAAAAGCTCGTCGGCCGGCCGTGTGATCCCCTTGATGTCGCCTTCGTTTCCAGAATGGAGGCACGGCATGATGATTGAGGCAGACGGCTTTCTGCCGGTCAATCTTCTCACGGGCTTCCTCGGCTCCGGCAAGACGACGCTCCTGAAGCGGATTCTTTCGGATCCGGCATTCGCCGATACTGCGGTGCTGATCAACGAATTCGGCGAGATCGGGCTCGATCATGATCTTGTCGAAACCGTTGATGGCGAGATGGTGCTTCTCCGGTCGGGCTGCGTTTGCTGCACAGTGCGCGGAGAACTCGCCACCGCACTCAAGGATCTCTATTCCAAACGCGAGCGCGGATTGTTGCCGCCGTTCCGCCGCGTCATCATCGAAAGCACGGGCCTTGCCGATCCGTTCCCGGTCTTGTCCACGATCAAGGCCGACCCGGTGCTTAGGCACCATTTCCGCGCCGGCAACGTGATCACGACTGTCGATGCCGTCAACGGATTGCGCCAGCTCGACACCTATATCGAATCCAACCGGCAGGCGGCGGTTGCCGATCGCCTCGTCATCACCAAGACCGATCTCGCTGACGATCGTACGACACAGGCCCTTAAGGCGCGGCTTCGCACCTTGAACCCCGATGCCTCGCTCGTGATGGCAACCGACGCCGATCTTGATCTGTCGTCATTGGCGGACATGCGTGAGAAAGCCTCGCTAGGCGACAATCTGTCGCCGAGCGGGTTTTACTGCGAAGAGTGGCTGCAGCTGGTTTCGGCTGATGGGGCGCCCCATCAAACGACGATTTCCTCCATTGCGCTGAGGGTCGACCGGCCGGTTGACTGGACCGCATTCGGCCTTTGGCTGACCATGCTTCTCAATCGTCATGGGGCTCGGGTGTTGCGCGTGAAGGGCATCCTCAATCTCAAGGGCGAAGAGCGTCCCGTCGCTGTGCATGGGGTTCAGCATCTGGTTCACCCGCCGGTGCATATGGAGGCTTGGCCTTCCGAAGATCGCGCCTCGCGTCTGGTCTTCATTCTGGATGGGTTGGATGGCGCGCTATTGAAACGGTCTTTCGAAGCCTTCACACTGGCCCGTATGCCGCCTGTCGCCCCATCCTTGGCAGCGGCGCAATAGGATAGTCGATCCGTTCATGAACAAGCATCAATCGATAACGAAGACCGCGCCTGCTCCAGCACTGCATCTGAAGGGCCGGCCGCGCCTGCGCGTTCTCGGCACCGCGATCTCGCTGCTGGAGGAATTGCGCCTGCGCGCGCAGGACGATCTCGGCATCGACGTTATTTTCGACAACAACGACTTCCTGACGACTCAATACAAGGCGGCCCGCGAGCCGGAGACCTACGATATCTACGACCAGTGTTTCCACAATCTCGATATCGTCTGGCATTGGCGTGCGATCCAGCCTGTGGACACCCAGCGCATCGTGCTCTGGGATGAGGTCAACGATCTGACGAAGACCGGCCACATCGGCCCCAATCCGCGATTGGGGCTCGGCGACGTGCCGGCGAAGAAGCTCTTCGTGCAGCCGAACCTCGCCTTGGGCGATACGCCGTCGCGCTTCATCTCCATGCTGCCGACGACGCATAATTTCGATAGCTTCGCCTATCGGACCGATCTGGCGCCCAATGGTGTCGGCATGCATTCCTGGGGCGCGCTCTTCGACGAACGCTGGGCGGGCAGGGTGGCGCTGGTCGATGAGCCCGCCATCGGCATTTTCGATGCAGCGCTCGCGGCACAGGCCGCTGGCCTCATGTCCTTCGACGATATCGGCAATATGTCCATTCAGGAGATCGACCAGCTGATCGATCTCCTGGAGCAGCGCAAGAAGGCTGGCTTCTTCCGGGATTTCTGGAAAACCGCGGAGGATGCGGCCCGGCTGATGATCGCCGGCGAGACCAGCGTCCAGAGCATGTGGTCGCCCGGCATCGGCATCCTGAATTCGAAGGGCGTGCCGGTCGAGCAGGCCATTCCCGCCGAAGGCTATCGCGCTTGGCATGGTGGCCTGTGTCTTTCGAAACAGTTGAGCGGCCGTCTCCTCGACGTTGCCTACGACTATATGAACTGGTGGATATCGGGATGGCCGGGCGCCGTGGTCGCGCGGCAGGGCTATTACATTTCGACACCGCAGCGTTCGCGGCAGTTCATGACCCAGGCCGAATGGGACTACTGGTATGAAGGCGCGGCGGCCACCGAAGACTTGCCCGGCCCGGATGGCCAGATGCGGATCAGGAAAGGATCGGTGCGCAGCGGCGGATCCTATTGGCAGCGCGCCAATTGCATTGCCGTCTGGAATACGACAATGGATGAGCACAATTATCTCGTGCGCCGCTGGATGCAGCTGGTTGGCTGAGAAGGAGAGCAGGACCTGTGACAAAGACACATCTCGGCAAATCGATCGCGCAACTCTCGGTCCTGATCCAGTCCGGCAGTCTCGACCCGGTCGCGCTGGCCGAGGAGACTCTCGACGCGATCCGGACCTATGAGGACCAGGCGATCTTCACGCAGCTTTTGGAGCGGCGCGCGAAGGAGGAGGCGGCTGCTTCGTCCAAGAGGCTGCGCGAGGGGCGTTCGCGCGGGCTGCTGGATGGCATTCCCGTCGCCTGGAAGGATCTCTTCGCCATCGCCGGCCTGCCGACGACGGCCGGCTCGGTCGTGCTTGCGGATGCCGCGCCTGCCGAACACGATGCCGACGTCGTCAGGGCGCTGCAAGCGGCGGGCATGATCGCAGTCGGCCGGGTCAATATGAGCGAATTCGCCTTTTCCGGTCTCGGCCTCAATCCGCATTACGGTACGCCGCTAAACCCGCTGGCAACGGATGTGCCGCGAATTCCCGGCGGTTCGTCCTCGGGTTCCGCCGTTGCGGTTGCGGCCGGTCTCGTGCCGGTGGCGATCGGCACGGATACCGGCGGCTCGGTGCGCATACCGTCTGCTTTTAACGGCCTTGTCGGCTATAAGGCGAGCCATGGCCGCTACAGCATGGGCGGCGTCTTTCCGCTGTCGACGAGCCTCGACTCGCTCGGTCCGCTGTGCCGCAGCGTCCAGGATGCGATCTGGGTCGATGCCGCGATGCGTGGACGTTTTGTCCCCGAGATAGAGCGCGCCGAAGCCGGCGGGCTTTCCATCGTGGTGCCGACAAATATCGTCATGGATGATGCGCAGGATGGTGTTCTTGCAGCTTTCGAGGCGACGCTGGCGAGATTGAGTGCTGCTGGCGTTAAGATCCGGCGAGCCGCGTTTCCAGCTTTCGAAAGGCTCTTTGAACTGATGGCCGAGTATGGGCCGTTGGTTACTGCCGAAGCCTTTGTGCTGCATCATCGTCGCTTGGCAGGGCCGGAGGCTCAAGCCATGGATCGGCGCGTTGTCGCGCGGACACGCCTTGGAGAGAGGACGACGCTGATCGGCTATCTGGAAACGCTCAAAGTACGTGAGCAACTGATCAAGGAGGTTGCCGCAACGCTTGGGCCGAATGAGTTCATCGCCTATCCGACGGTTGCCCATGTCGCGCCGGCGCTTGGCCCCCTGGAGGCCAATGACGAGCTGTTCATAAAGATCAATGGCAGAACGCTGCGCAATACGGCGATCGGTAATTTTCTTGACTGGTGCGGCGTTTCCCTGCCTTGCGGGGCGGGCGAAGGCGGCATGCCGGTCGGCTTTCTGCTGTCGGCTCCCAAGAACCATGATGAGCGATTGTTGGGGGCGGCTCTGACGCTGGAAGAGGCAGTAACTAATGTAGACTGTTCAAGAATGTACGGATGAAAACAACCGATGTCGGGGCGCGGTTGCGGCGCGATGCGGCCCTGTAGTCGCCCCTGCAGTGAGGTTGTTGCCGGCGCCGTGCCTCGGCGGGTCGCATCTCTTCTCAGTCGACGAAGCAGATAGTAGTCCTGGCAGACCGGTCTTGATCCAGGCCCGTTGCACCCTGTGTCTTTGACGGACCGATCAATGGCCAGTGCTTTCGAGCTTATGTCGAACGCCAACTCCTACCTGTTCTCAAACCCGGCGACGTCGTCATGATCCTTAGAGGCGTTGCAGTTGTTCGTCCACGCCACCTTGCTTCTCATTTCATGTCCCCCCTGCCAGCTATCGTCCTTGAAACTGATTAGAAAAAACCAAGCGTTGCTCACGTGGCTCGGCGGCACAACCGCCGCCGCCAAGCCTTGCTATAAGGGCTAAATCATACCTCCTCGGCCTTTGGCGCTATCGTCACGCAGCGTCCAAATCCAACCGAAAAATCCTCGCGGCCGGTCTTGCGATAGGCGAGAAAGCGGGGAGCCTCTTTCAGAGACGCCGGTGAGATAGTTGTGTCTCGCAAGAACGGGGCGTTTTGTCCTTCCTTGTTGATTTGTATTGGGTCAGCAGCAGCCCGGCAACCGAAACAACGATCATGGCAGCGCCGATGAGGATGGGCGTCGTTACGCTCTCCCCCAGAAATGTGCAACCAAGAGTAACGGCAATGACTGGATTGACAAACGTGTAAGTGGCGACCAACGAAGGCGATATTCGCTTTAACAGCCACGTATATGCAGCGAAGGCTATCACGGTGCCGAACAGAATCAGATAGGCCAAGCCGCCCAGCGAAACTGCGGAAATCCGGGTCGGCTGCAAAGTGTCTAACTCGCCCGACAGCGCGCTGATGACGGCCAAGGCAACTCCGCCGGCGAGCAGTTCCAGCCCCGCGAGCCCCGCCGAGGCAAATTTTGCGGAATGGCGCTCCGATATGACTGTTCCGACCGCCCATGAGAAGGAGGCCCCCAGCAGGAGAATCAAATCGACGGGGTGCACCGCGCTCGCGCCGGAAGATATTTCCTGCCATGCGATGAGAGCTACGCCTGCGATGCCGGGAACGAGGAGTGCCGCTCTCATCCCGGTCGGCCGCTCACCTCCGGGATTGAAAGCCTGCAGGAGTACGATCCAGAACGGGATCGTTGCCAGGAGCAGAGCCGCCACGCCGGATGGAACGCGTTGCTGCGCATATGCCAGAACGCCGTGGCATCCAACGAAGAACAGCAAGCCACAAACTGCCGCGATCCCCCACATCGTAACGGAGGGAGCTTCGGAACCCCTTACCCTCGCATAGGCATAGAGAATGGTGCCCCCTATCAAACAGCGTATGCCCATCAGAAGAAAGGGTGGCAGCGTTTGCAGACCCAAAGCTAAGGCAAGATAGGTCGATCCCCAAATGATATAGATCGCGGCAAAGGCCGCGCCAAGCGTGATATGTGTCCTTGAAAGCATCATGGCTGATCCTAACCTTTTATAGGGTTAGAGACCAAACCAGGATCAAGATCATGAGTTCCAAAGAATATCGACATTCAAGCGCCGACGGCGACCCCAAAGAGGAATTGGCGATCCGGTTTGTGAATACGGCAGCGTGGCGTTTGCGCTCGTCTCGTGAGGAACGGCTTCCGGATGCGCACGCACTTTTGCGCTGGCTGACTGCCAACCTACCTGGGAGTGAACAGCAGTCGGACCTGATGAGTGCGCGTTGGCACACATATCAAGATGATGGCGCCAAAGCCTATGAGGCGGCGATTGCACTGCGCGAGGCTATCTATGAACTCCTCGCCGCTCGCATCGCCGATGTGGCCCCGCCGATCGAGGCTCTCGAGTATTTCAACGCGTTTTTGGCTCGGCCCGCAGATGGAATAAGGCTCGCAGGGATGGCGGGTGAAATGGTCTGGTGTATCGATGAAGCCAGTGCCTCAGATCTGCTCAAACCCATCACTATTTCGGCGGCGAACCTCATGACCGGTCCTAAAGCGCATCGTATCCGCCAGTGCCAGGATGACCGCGGCTGCGGCTGGCTGTTTGTCGATGAGAGCAGGGCGATGAACAGGCGCTGGTGTTCGATGGGAGATTGCGGGAACCGTGCAAAGGCGCAGCGGCATTATCGACGTTCGCGCGGTAAAAGCGATAGTCCCTCCAGCTAGCGAGTGTTCTCTTACACTGGGTAGTCAGCAAACATGCCAGCATCATGCGGATCGATCGCAAGCGCGGCGTCGATGCGATGAAGACTATCGGTATGGAGGACCAATGATTGCGGCCGCCGGATTCCGGCTTGTTACTCGCCTTGGAGAAGAAGCCCGCTCGCAATTAGACTAAGGGTCGTGGTCAATGCGGTTCCTCCCCATTGCCAGTTGTCGAGATGGCAGCTCTCTGGCCTCCTCTCTTCCTCCCAAATCCTGTAGGCGCGCTCGCGGCGCTTTTCGTCATTTTGTTCTTCGTTGCCGGCCGTTGAAGTTTCTCCTCGTTCCTGAAGACGGATTGGTTTCCTTCGGACAAGCTGATCGTAAGGGCATCTCGTTCGTCAGTTCATCGAAGGAAAGTGTTTTGCGCTTCGCCGCCATGAGCAAATCAAGCTCGATCGAAGAAGGGCCGAACCGAACGAACAGATCCTCGGCCGTCACGTCATCGAGTCCGTATTTCTTCTGGAAATCCGCCAGACTATAGGGGGCGCCTCTTGTCGGTCGGCGCCGTTCGAAAGATCGTTGCATTTCCATATCTGATGATCCTCCTAACTCCGATCCAAGCAACTCGATCGGCGAGCTAAAAGTTCCTTCGAGCATGGAATATAACGAAAGGAGCACGCAATGATTGATATCGTCGCGGGGCCGAGTTGGCCGAGTTGCGTCAGCCCAGCGCTAATGGTCGCTGCGAGACAGCGAGGCGACCGATCCGCGCGGGATCAGACTTGTTTTTATGGTAGCGCGTCCAACAGGAATATCCTTGCCGCTCAGGCGCGAAATCAGCCGTTCGGCCGCCTCCTTGCCCATCTCGTAGACAGGCTGGTCGATGACGGTGATCGGCGGTGTCGTGACGGTTGTCCAATCGGCGTCCAGAAACGAAATCATCGAGATGTCGCGCGGTATCGATAACCCGAGGGTTTGCAGAGACTTGAAAACTCTAAGGCCGACGAGACTGTCCGAAGCGATGAGGGCGGTTGGGGGTGCTGCGTCTTGCAACAAGCGCTCGACGACACCATCCGTTTTCGGCTGGTCCGTGGCGCCGAGACGCACGTAATGCCGAGCCTCCTCTATGCCGGCGTCGGCTTGCTCCCTCAGAGCCCCCTCCACGCGTTCGCGCACCGCCGAATTGGAAATGCTGCTGATATCGTCAAGGAATTCGCTCTCAGCATCCATCGCCGATATATAGGCGATCCGCCGATGCCCCATGTCGATAAGATGGCGGGTCGCGCTCGCGGCAGCGTCAAAATCATCACCGGTGACCGCATCGACGCCTAGTTCCGGAATGGTTCTGTCAAACAGAACGAGCGGCACGCCGACGCGGCGTATATCCTGGAGATGCTCCATCCGGTCGCATCGTGCCGGTGTCACGATCAATCCATCGACACGCTTGCCAATGAGCAGGTCGACCGCTGACTTCTCCGCCTCGATCTCCTCGCCGGAATTGGCGATGATGACGTTGAAACCAGCCATGCGTGCGACATCGCTGATCCCTCTGACGGCGAGACTGAAGAAAGCATTCTCTATATCGCCGACCACAACCCCGATGATGCCGGATTTGCCTGTGGTCATGCTGCGGGCGAGTTCGTTGGGTCGATATTCGAGTGCCGTCGCCGCGGCTAGCACCTGCTCGCGAACCCTGTCGCTGACGACACCATAGCCACCGAGCACGCGCGCCGCAGTCGCCTTTGAGACATTCGCGGCTCTTGCGACATCGGCGACAGTGACGGAGCGTTTCGAGGTGAGGGATTCTTCCATTCGATGACGATTACAAGAGTTATTGACGGACGGTCAATCTCACGGTAACAAATAAAGTGAGACCGGTCTCTTTTTAGTGTGAAACCGGTCTCTTGTCCAGATGATCTCTTTCCGATGTATGGGTGAGGGATGGACGCGCATGCATGAATGCCAATAAGAGCATCCTTCAGAGCGGAGAACGAACATGAAACTATCTGCCATATTCTCGGCCTTTGCCGTGCCCTTGGGCGCCGGCCTGCTGGCCTGCCTCGTCGCAGCAAGCGCGGTCCCAGCAGTTGCGGCCGACAATCCCTATAATCTGATCGATCCGAACGTCATCAGCGTCGGCACGATGGGCGATTCCAAGCCCTACACCTTCACGACCGCCGATGGCCAATTCACCGGCTTCGATATCGAACTCTTTCTGAACGTCGTTTCGCGCATGGGCTTTCCCAAGGACAAGGTGACGTTCACCGGCCAGGAATTCTCGGCCCTGTTGCCCTCCGTTGCCAACCAGCGTTTCGACGTCGCCGTTGCCGCAATCGGAACCACCGAGGCACGCAAGAAGACGGTCGATTTCTCCGATGGTTATCTCGCCGGCTATCTCTCGGTTCTGACATCGGATGCCTCGATCAAGGATGCAGCCGGCCTTAAGGGCAAGCGCCTCGGCGTCGTGCAAGGCACGCTGCAGGAGATCTATGCGACAAAGAATTTTGCCGGCACCGATCTCGTCAAATTTCCGGACAACAATTCCGCCGTGGCGGCGCTGAACAACGGTACCATCGACGCGCATTTCCTCGACTATGAAGCCGCCAAGCAATATGGCGAACGCTATCCCGCGCTGAAAATCGCGGTGAATATCCCATCCTTCGACGCACCGGCGGGCTTCGTGGTCCACAAGGGCAACGACGCCTTCCGTCTGGCGCTCAACAAGGCGCTGCATGAGGCAATGCGGGACGGCACCTGGAAGACGCTCTATGAGAAGTGGTTCCCCGGCTCGCCGATGCCCGATCAATATCTTCCCAAGAAGTAAAGGCTGCGCCGCCGTCCGGGTGCTCTGGGCGGCGGCCATTGACCTGCCTCGCGAATTTCATGGGGAATTGAATGGATTGGCTTGAAAACCTCCGTCGCAGCTTTCTTGACTGGAATGCGATGGCCGAAGTCCTGCCGAGCATGATCACGGTCGGACTGAAGAACACACTTATCCTGGCGGCAGCCTCCACTGTGCTCGGCGTTGTGATCGGCATGGTGCTGGCCGTGATGGGTATCTCGCAGTCGCGCTGGCTGCGTTTGCCGGCGCGCATCTATACCGATATATTTCGCGGCCTGCCGGCGATCGTGACGATCCTGATCATCGGCCAGGGCTTTGCCCGCATCGGCCGCGAGATCTTCGGTCCGTCGCCCTTTCCGCTGGGGATCATCGCACTCAGCCTGATCGCCGGCGCCTATATCGGCGAGATTTTTCGATCCGGCATTCAAAGCGTCGAACGCGGGCAGATGGAGGCCTGCCGTGCGCTTAGCATGAGCTACGGGCAGGGGATGCGGTTGATTATTATCCCTCAAGGCGTGCGGCGCGTCCTGCCGGCTCTCGTCAACCAGTTCATCGGCAACGTCAAGGATTCGAGCCTTGTCTATTTTCTAGGATTGCTGGCTTCGGAGCGCGAGATTTTTCGCGTCGGCCAGGACCAGGCCGTCGTCACCGGCAATCTCTCACCCTTGTTGCTAGCCGGCGTCTTCTATCTCGTCATCACCGTTCCGTTGACCCACCTCGTCAACTATATCGATGCACGTCTGCGTCTTGGACGCCAGGGTCGCAGTTCCGGTGCGACAAGCGGTCTTGTCGAGGTCGGCGAACTCGAGGCGGCTTCGAATGTTCAGGCTTCCGGCGCCTTGCGCTTCAAGGGCGGGGCCGTTCAAATCCGCGATCTCAGCATGTCCTACGGTGACCTCGAAGTGCTGAAGGGCATTGATCTCGACATAGCAAAGGGCACCGTAACCTGCATCATCGGCCCGTCGGGTTCGGGCAAGTCGACACTGCTCAGATGCATCAACCGCTTGGTGGAGCCAAAACGCGGCGATATCCAGCTCGATGGCGAAAGCATTCTGTCGATGAAGCCGGAAAGCCTGCGCCGCCGCGTCGGCATGGTTTTTCAGCACTTCAATCTCTTTCCGGATCACACGGCGCTTGAAAACGTCATGCTGTCGCTGACGAAGATCAAGAAGATGCCAAGAAACGAGGCTCGCCGGATCGCCGAAAGCCGCCTCGCCGAGGTCGGGCTCGCCGGACGCAAGGACCATCGGCCCGCAGGCCTCTCCGGCGGCCAGCAGCAGCGCGTCGCCATCGCCCGGGCTCTCGCCATGGATCCGGAAGTCATCCTTTTCGACGAAGTTACGAGCGCACTTGACCCCGAACTGGTGAAGGGCGTTCTCGATTTGATGGCGAATCTCGGACGCCAGGGGATGACCATGGCGGTTGTCACCCACGAAATGGGATTTGCCCGCAGGGTGGCCGACCAGGTCGTCTTCATGGATGAAGGCCGCGTCGTCGAAGCCGGCACGCCGCAACAGATTTTCGACAGTCCGCAAAGCGAACGCCTGAAGCGCTTCCTCGCTGAGGTTCTCTGACAAACAGGGTCGGCGAGACTTCCGACGGCCTTTCGATTGCAACATTCAAACTGATAAGGTTTCCCAACATGCATGCTTCCACTCGCCCTTCGAAAGTCGTTGTCGTCGGCGGCGGTATCTTCGGAGTTTCCACGGCCGTTCATCTGGCTCGGCTTGGCGTTCAAACAACGCTGATCAATGACGGTCCTTTGGCAAATGGCGCATCCGGCCGCTCACTCGCCTGGCTCAATTCCGCAAGGCGTCGGTCCGACGCCTATCATCGGCTGCGCCTGGCTGGGATCGACCGTTATCGTACACTTTCCGCCAAATATCCGGATGCGGCTTGGCTGCGCTTCGATGGTGGTCTCACCTGGGATGCTGATGATGCCGGCAACGACATTGCCGCCGTTTTCGAGTATGAGCGTGACCTTGCCTATCACGCGCTGTTGCTGACGCCCGATCAGATCGCCAAGGCGACGCCTGGCGTCGATGCCGGCTCGGTGACCAGACAGGGAGCGATCTTCAATCCGGGGGAGGGTTGGGTCGACCTGCCTTCCCTGATC
This sequence comes from Rhizobium sp. BK312, assembly GCF_014193605.1. Classification (NCBI taxonomy): domain Bacteria; kingdom Pseudomonadati; phylum Pseudomonadota; class Alphaproteobacteria; order Hyphomicrobiales; family Rhizobiaceae; genus Rhizobium; species Rhizobium sp. BK312. Next base: position 52,068 of record NZ_JACHZP010000002.1, read on the forward strand.
GGCGTTCTTGCTGAAGAGTTCCGGTCACTGGGCGGCGAAGTCGTCACCGATGCCGGCCGGGCAACGGTGAATGTGCGGAATGGCCGCGCTACGGGCGTTACGACAGCGAACGGTGCCGATTGGGCCGCGGATGCCGTGCTGCTGGCGGCTGGTGGTGAAGTGCCGGCGATCGTTGCGGAGGCAGGCCAGCATATCGGTGATGATACACCAATTGCGCTTCTCGTTCGCACGAAGCCGATCAAGCACCCGCTGAAGGCGGTCCTCAACACGCCGCGGGTTGCCATCCGCCCGACACCCGACGGCGCCTTTGCGCTGGATTCGGCCTGGTCGGAGGAAGAGGTGATTAAAAATGCCGACGGTAGCTACGAGATCAAGCCTTCAACGCTCGAAGGCTTGCTGCTTGAAGCCTCCAAGGTGCTGGAAGGGAATCCGAAGCTCGAAATCGGCGACTACGGCGTCGGCCCCAAACCTATTCCGGGCGATGGCGAGCCGGTATTCGGCGAATTGCAGGCGATCCCGGGGTACTTCGTCGCCTTCAGCCATAGCGGTGCCACTCTCGGCTTGATCGCGGGCGAGTTGCTTGCCGACGAGATCGCCGCCGGCAAACGGCATCCGCTTCTGGCTTCCTTCCGGCCGGAACGCTTCGCGAGGTAGTGTGATCGGAAAGTGCTGGATCTTCCGATCCTCGCCATTGCGGGAACAGGGCGAGGATCACACCCTCAGAAACATGTCGGAGATAGGCGGACGCCTACGCACGGAACGGATGGAACAATCGTAAAGGTCAGTGATTTACCGTGCGAAGATCACGTCATGTCGATCGCGAAAGACGCCGGCATTCAATGCTTGCGGAAAAAGGCATGCGTGAATGCCCCTGAATAGATGTAGGACATCTGTTCGGGCTTGTCGCACAGGAAATCGTCACAGGCCTTTTTTACGCCGGGAAGATAGTTCCATCCGTCCGGATTGATCTCGGTGTCGCAATAGTCATCAACAAGACAAATCCCGCCTTTCGAAAGCCGCGGATAAACATTTTTCAGGCTGATCATGATCGAGTCGTAGAGATCTCCATCCAGATAGGCGAAGCTTATCTTTTTTGGTAGCCCGTCGGCCAACGTATCCTTGAACCAGCCTTTGTGAATTATCGGGAGGCGTAATCCATGCAATTTGAAATTGTGAACCAGAACCTCTTCCGAGGTTGAGAGATCGCCCTCCCTGTAGGAAGCGCCATCCACATCGCTCGCCGGTGGAAGGCCTTCGAAACTATCGAAAACATGAAGCTGCTTTGAAGATCCGAAATCGCTGATCACCTTTGCGATCAGCACGGAGGACTGGCCCTGATTGCAGCCTACCTCCACCAGGTCTCCCTCCACGTCATAGGCGATTGTCTGGGAGACCAGATGGAACATGTTCATTCTCTGCTCGACATTGGTGGAAACACCTGAATGCACAGCAGAAAATTTCATGCCTGTTATCCGGTATAAGGCCGCATCGACAAAAGAAGCGGTTCGCGATTCGACGCCGAAGCGCCTTGTTATGAGATTAAGCGCTCGATCGGCATGAGACGATCTCCGTAAACCCCAATCGAAATTTCTTGTGATAAAGAAATTGTCCACGTTAATCCTCCCAATGTTCTCCCATGATGACAATATCATCATGACATTGTACTTTCTATGTTCAGTTGGCAGCGAGAATTGCAAATGTGAATTCTGCTTCCACAGGCGTTGCGAGCCCGTAAGATCTCTAAAGTGTATAGTGGCTGTTAAGCCGAAGGGATCCGTAACCTCGCTCTATTCAAGGAAACCATAGTGGGGAGGAATGGATGATCGCCATCACGAGAAGAGTGAATTCGGCGACACCTGCCGGAAGTAAGGTCGCATCGACAAAGCTGGGCGGCCAGTCCAGAGGCTGTCCTGTTCACTATGGCTTGCGATCATAAGCTGACATTCCGTTCTCGGCCTCCGGCACTCCATCGAGATCAAGCCGATGTATGCTATCGAAAAATTTGAGATGAAGAACTTTCTTAAAGTCGGATTCGACAGTTCGATCCCCATCAAGAGCTTAGATCATCTTCCGAACGCGTTTGCCTGCAGCGGAACACCACCATGGCAGCCACTGTTTGATAGACTTGTGCACCAGAGTCGCGGCCACTTTTCATCTCAGAAGTGTCGCTTCCAGTAGACGTGGCGAGTCGCGCGCCGAGTTGTGTTACACTTCAGATCGACTTTGAAGTTGTATATACAAATAAGAATTGGATATTTTGCTGTATTTGTGAATAGATATACATGTAGTTTCGTAATAATAATCCATTTCGATATTTATCCTCGGGCGACGATAAATGAAGGACTGAAGCTACATGGCTCTTCCGTCGAAAAAATTGCCTCGAACATTTCTGATGGCGGTGCTGACGTCCCTTCGAAAGGCGTTCTTCAGCATTGCGATTACGAGTGCCGTGATCAGCGTACTGGCCCTGACAGGTTCCTTTTTTATGCTTCAGGTCTACGACCGGGTAATTCCCGGTCACAGCCTTTCGACACTGGTCGGTATTGCGATCATCGCTGCAACCCTTTTCGTGTTTCACGGCGCTCTTGAGCTGCTGCGTTCGATGCTCCTGGCGCATGTTGGCGTGGCTCTGGACGAGCGGATGAACGATAAGGTCTTTGCCTCGCTGGTGCTTCAACCACAAGTAATGCCGGCGGCAGGCGATGGAATGCAGTCAGTTCGCGATCTGGACAGAGTTCGATCTTTTCTCTCCAGCACCGGTCCGATCGCCCTGTTCGACCTGCCATGGATACCGCTTTATCTCGGATTGTGCTTTCTTTTCCACTTCTGGATCGGGCTGACCGCGACCTGCGGCGCCATCGTTCTCATCGCTCTGACCGTTCTTGCCGAGATCTTGTCGCAACGTCCGGCAGCCGAGGCGGCCAAACAGTCGGCAGCGCGCCTTGCTTTTGCTGAAGGTGCACGACGAAACTGGGAAGCGGTTGTCGCAATGGGTTTCGTCGGTCGGATGGCGGAACGATGGGCCGATCTGAACGGCGCCTATCTCGAAAATCAACTTGCCGCCGCCAACGTAACCGGAATCCTGACGACCACCTCCCGCATCCTTCGCATGATGCTTCAGTCTGCCGTGCTTGCGGTTGGCGCAGTCCTCGTCATCCGGCAGGAAGCGACGGGTGGCATCATGATCGCAAGCTCGATCCTGGTCAGCCGGGCGCTCGCACCGGTGGAGCTTGCTATCGGCCAATGGAAGGCATTCGTTGCTGCCCGACAAAGCTGGTTGCGCCTTGTCAGACTGCTTGAAATCCTGCCTGCTGAAGAGCGGAGCATCAGCTTGCCGGCACCCAGATCAAAATTGACGGTGGACGGTCTAAGCCTCGCCTCCCCGGGAAGCCGTGAACTCATCCTTCGTAACATCTCGTTTGACATATCGGCCGGGACCATATTGGGGGTCATTGGTCCCAGCGCCTCGGGAAAGTCGTCCCTTGCCCGCGCGGTCACCGGCCTCTGGCCGACGACGATCGGCGCGGTACGCCTTGATCACGCCGCTCTCGCGCAATGGGATCCCCCGGAACTTGGGCGCCACATCGGCTATCTTCCACAGGATGTCAGCCTCTTCGATGGTTCGATTGCCGAGAACATCGCCCGCTTTGAAAAGCAGCCTTCATCGAAATTGGTTGTCGCTGCTGCAAAGTCTGCCGGCGTCTATGACATGGTCGTGGAGTTGCCGCAGGGCTTCGATACGATGATCGGGGAGGGCGGCTCCCGGCTTTCCGCTGGGCAGCGGCAGCGCATTGCGCTTGCGCGAGCGCTCTATGGCGATCCGTTTTTGGTGGTGCTGGATGAACCCAACTCCAATCTCGATGCAGAAGGCGATGCGGCTCTGACCCAAGCTCTCCTCGGCGTTGGTGCGCGGGGCGGCATCGCAATGGTCATCGCCCACCGGCCGAGCGCTTTGGTGGCGGCCGACATGTTGATGGTCATCGCCGCGGGACGGCTGCAGGCATTTGGACCTAAGGACATGGTCCTCGGAAAGCCGGTGAAGCAACCAATCAAACAGAGTGCAGTCCGCCTGATGGTCGCCGGCGAGGACGCCGGATCATGAGCACAGAAAAGCCGTCACCCAGCGAGCGTTCGATACGCCGGCTTTCCGTTGCGGCGTTTGGGACGATCGTCCTGCTTGTCGGCGTGATCGGTGGCCTTGCCGCGACCACCGAGATCTCGGGTGCGGTCATTGCCCCCGGAACGCTTGCGGTCGACAGCTATGTAAAATCAGTTCAGCATCTCAAAGGGGGAGTTGTCGGCGACATTCAAGTCAAGAACGGTGATCGTGTCGATGCTGGGCAGCTTTTGATCCATCTCGACGATACGCAAACGAACGCCAATCTCGCGATCATACGAAAACGATTGGATGAACTGTCCGCGAGAACGGCGCGGCTGGTAGCGGAACGCGACGGCGCGCCAGCGATCGCCTTTTCGGCGGAACTGCTTTCGCGGGCCGACGAAGACGAAGTCTCGCGCACGATCGCCGGCGAGACGCGTCTGTTCGAAGATCGATTGGCATCCAGGCAAAGCCGCAAATCACAGCTGAGCGAGCGTATCCAGCAACTGAGCCAGGAGGTGGAGGGTCTGGTTGCGCAAGAGAATGGCAAGCGCAGGGAGATCGATCTGATCGCCAAGGAGCTTTCCAGCCTTCAAGGGCTGTTCGATAAGGGCATCATCCCTGCGGCGAAGGTCTATGCGCTGCAGCGCGAAAGTGCCAGCCTGACCGGAGAGCTCGGTAATCTCGTGTCGAGCATCGCGCAAGCCAAAGGTAAGATGACCGAGACGGAACTACAGATCACCCAGGTCGACGATGATCACAGCGCCGAAGTGTCTGAGCAACTGCGCCAGGCGCAGAGCGATACTGGGCAATTTACGGAGCGATTGATTGCCGCGGAGGACGATCTGAAGCGGATCGACATAAGAGCACCACAGGCCGGTATCATCGATCATCTGAGCGTGCATGCGGCGGGTGCCGTGATATCGCCCGGAGAAACCATTATGCAGATTGTGCCGGATCGGGATGCGCTTGTCGCCGAGCTTAAACTGTCGCCGCAGGATATCGACCAGGTGACCGTCGGGCAGCCGGTCATGCTCAGGTTTTCAGCGTTCAATCAGCGGGATACGCCTCAACTGAACGCGCAAGTCACAAAGATCTCGGCCGAGCCGACCACTGACCAGCATTCCAGTGCAAGTTATTACGTCCTTCGCGCCAGCATATCGAAGGAAGAGTGGGCGCGGCTCGGAAAGCTGACGCCCGTCTCCGGCATGCCGGTCGAGGCCTTCTTGCAGACCGGTGATAGAACGGTACTGACCTATTTGACAAAGCCGATGGCAGATCAGATGGCGCGAGCCTTTCGCGAAGAATAGCGCCGCGCTCTCCTATTTCGCTTCGCTTAATTCGCTGCAGCTAAAAAACCTAGTCTGCAGGATCAATAGGATAGGAGGCGAGCTTGATTTGACCCTTGATTTCAGGGGGGTTCGGTCGCAAGGTGAAATTTCATTTAAGCTTGGAGGGGCCGAGATGATTAAAGTAATTCCCATAACAACGGCGAATTTAACTGACCATCAAATCGGCTCGGACGATATATTGATAGCGCCGGATTCGACGAACATCCTTTACGGGGATGCCGGAGGCAGCCTGTTGGATCACTCCACGGGCGGCAACGATAATCTGACCATACATGGCTCGGGCAGCTTTTATGGCGATGTCGTCAGAAATATCGCTGATCACGCGATCGGTGGCGACGATTTTCTGTTCGTCCAGATAACCGGATCAAGCAGTACTACGACCAACTTGTATGGGGACGCGGGAGGTAGTCTCTCTGACAGCGCGAAAGGCGGCAACGATGTTTTCAGCGTAGCTCCAAGCCCAACCAACATCACGGTCGCCATGTATGGTGACGCCGGAAAGGATATGTCAGGGCACGCAGCGGGAGGCAACGATACGTTTCAGCTTTCTGCTTTTCAGAGCACCTTCACAATCTACGGCGACGCTGGCGGTAACCTGAAGGATCATGCCGTCGGCGGTAGCGACACAGTCACAGACGGTAGCTCCGAGGGCTTCGTTACATTCTACGGCGATGCGGACAAGAACATGTCCGGCCATGCGCATGGCGGTAATGATGTTCTTAATACAGGCCTCGAAGACAGCGTAACGTTTTACGGTGATGCTGGTGGTGATCTCCGCGATCATGCCATCGGCGGCAACGATACAATGAACGTTGCTTCCGTCGGGGCCGTTCTGGCCTATGGCGATGCGAATAGCATGTCGGGTAATGCCCGTGGTGGCGATGACAGCCTTATTGTTAAGGCGCAACAGACCGCGAATGATATACTCATAGGCGATGCGCAAACGATGTCGGGCCATGCGCATGGAGGCGACGACGTACTGAACGTCTCTGCGGTTCGTCACACGGACGGGCCTATTACCCTGATTGGCGACGCGGTGAAGATGTCCGGTAATTCCCATGGCGGCAACGACACCCTGATCAGCGGCAACGGCAACGAGGACATGTGGGGTGATGCACAGGTAATGGTCGGCCACGCCGAAGGTGGAAATGACACGTTTATATTCAAGCCCAGTAACGGCAGTGACAAAATCGAGGATTTTGGTCAGGGCGCTTGCGGGGTCGGGTCGAATTGGGGAGTCGACCATATCGACGTCTCGGCACTGGGAATCAAAGACTTCAGTCAGCTCAATATTATCTCAGCGTTCGACCCAGTTACGCACGACACCACGATTGTATTCGGTACGGGTGGTGTGGTCGTGCACAGTCAGCATGCGCTGCTGGCGCATGACTTTCTGTTTGCATAAGCAGCGGAGTTAAGGCCCTTTGGGGATGAGCCGAGAGGCAGCAGCGTCAATTTGACGAGGGTGCCATCGGACAACGGGATATAGTACCCCTGTATTGTTGCGTATTTGCATTTTGTTGGCATTGCATGTTGGCGGTCCACGCAATGGCGAAAACCGGAGCGGACCAATTTGTCGTGGAGGTAGAGATGTCTACGATCGATCTTACCCAATACCAACTGACGTTTGACGACGAGTTCAACACACGCAGCATTTCTCAGACTGGTAACGGCACGACTTGGGCCGATATCCGTCCGCAATGGCGCTATGACGCCAATTCTGATATCGGCTTTGGTCATTCTTCATTCGTTGACCCTTCGTCGGGTTACGATCCTTTCGAAGTGAACAACGGTGTGTTGAAGATTACGGCCGTGCCCGACCACACCGCATCCGGCTTCCCCGGCAGCTGGGAGTCTGGCCTGATAACGACGCAAGGGCATTTTTCGCAAACATATGGCTACTTCGAGATGCGGGCTGATTTCTCGAACCTTCCGGGAGCATGGGCCGCATTCTGGCTTCTACCGGACCATATGATAGCCGATCCCAATAATGCCGGGCACTGGCAGGAACTTGATGTCGTCGAAAACTATGGAAGTTTCGAGAAGGGCATATATAGCGGTATTCACACGACCGATGCCGCGCCGAATCTTAACTGGCAACAAAATTTGCAGGTCTATAGCGAGCTCGCTCAGCCATCCGGTTTTCATACATATGGATTGGATTGGAACGCCGATACCCTAGGCTTCTACGTCGATGGTCAGCTTATGGGAACGAAGGCCACACCCAGTGATATGCATGGGCCAATGTATCTCTTGGCCGATCTGGCCACGCAGGACGATCCCAATAACAATGCGGATGTTACCAAAGCGCCGATTTCAGAGCAGATCGATTATATCCGCGTGTATTCTCACCTTCCCGCTACCACTCCGACGCCTCCGGTAACCGTTCCTCCGCCAGCGAGCGACGGGACCACGATCGGTACCGGAGCCGACAAACTCGTTTTGTTGATCAGCGAGGATGCCTATCTTGGCGACGCCCAGTACAGGGTTACCGTCGACGGAATACAAATCGGTGATATACAAACGGCGCACTCTCCTCACGGCTCTGGCCAGTCAGATCACTTGGTGGTGCAGGGTGATTGGGACCAAGGTGTCCATGACGTGAGCGTGACGTTCCTGAACGACGCGTGGGGCGGGACACCCACCACCGACCGAAATCTGTATTTGGATGGTGCTACCTACAACGGCGCGGATGTCTCCGGCGCGCAACATGCTTTGATGGGTGTCAGTGCATTCCACTTCAATATAGTTTCTGACCCTCCCGCTACCACTCCGACGCCTCCGGTAACTGTTCCTCCGCCAGCGAGCGGCGGGACCACGATCGGCACCGGAGCCGACAAACTCGTTTTGTTGATCAGCGAGGATGCCTATCTTGGCGACGCCCAGTACAGGGTTACCGTCGACGGAAAGCAAATCGGTGATATACAGACGGCGCACTTTCTTCACGGCTCTGGCCAGTCAGATCACTTGGTGGTGCAGGGTGATTGGGACAAAGGTGTCCATGACGCGAGCGTGACATTCCTGAACGACGCGTGGGGCGGGACACCCACCACCGACCGAAATCTGTATTTGGATGGTGCTACCTACAACGGCGCAGATGTCTCCGGTGCACAACATGCTTTGATGGGCGTCAGCGCGTTCCACTTCAATTTCTTCGATGTCTGAGGCCGGTGGTGGTCACTGTTGGTGCATTCGGATCATTGGCGCCATGCAGGACTGCATGGTGGCTGCCGCCCCTGCGCAGAAAGTTCCCGTCAAATGACAGCCTAGGATGAAGGGTGCTCCGCGCCCTCTTTTTGCCCGCTTCGCAACCGAGAGGATGGACGTCAGACAGACGGCGGTGATGGCTTCGCTAAAGTCTCTATTGAAGCCATCGAACGTGCGGGGTTCTTATGATTGTTTCCAAAATGGTGCCGCTCTTCAGTTTGGTGGCTCTCGCCGCCGTGCTCGCCTCCATCGCTTTTGCAGCGCAAGACCTCGTCGCGCTCCGACAGGCCGACATGAAGGCCATGGCAACTGCTACGAAGACCATGGCGGAGATGTTCCGCGACCCTGGCAGCTATTCGTCGATGGAATTCGAGAGAGCTGCCGCTGCGATCAGCGCCAGATCCGGTACGGTGCTGGCTGGTCATTTCGCGCAAGGATTGGGCGATCCAGGCTCGAAGGCCAGCTCCGAGATCGGCGCCGAACGCGAACGCTTCGGCGCTTTGGCGAACGATCTGCGCGATTATGCGCGGGCGCTAGAGGCGGCCGCTGTCGAGAACCCCGGAGCGATGACAGAGAGCATGCGGATGAAGCCCGGCGAGGCGATGGGCGGAGGTCCGTTCGGGACTCACGTCCAGAGCAAGGCACAACTGGCATCCATTCCTGCCGAGCACATCTTCCACTTGATGATGCAGACCTGCACGACTTGCCACGCAAGGTTCAGAACGAGCCGCTAAGACATCGGTCGCGACAAGTGGTAGGCGGGTAACTGCCAAAAGCGCTGGCAAGCCACGGCCACACTTTGGCAAAGTAGCGGTAATATCGTTGATCCCAAAACAGCTTTGCCAAAAAGTTCCGATCATCTTTCGTTAGAGCTGATGAAAGATAGGCTGTTGAATGGTCCGGAAACTGTACTGCAACCAACTCGCATTTCTTTATCAGGGCATCCCATTGTTGGGCGAGATCGGAAGACATCTCAGAAAACGCATCAGGCCAAGGGCCTTTCCCGGGGGCATAGCTCACCTCATAAAAAGGCTTTGTCCAACCAGTGTTCCATGGCATTTCCAAAGGCGCAGGCTTGGCTGGAACGCCAAAAGCGAAATAGCTGATTCCTATCAGCCAACATGCGCGGCTGCCTATAAGCCACAGCCGGAAAAAGCCGCCGCGCCAATTCTTTGACGCTCTTCTTTCTCAGGCCTTCATTGTGTCCCGCTCTTTCGATGAGCGTTCCCTCGTCATTAAAGGATTCAACGGCAGCTCAGCATGGTGCTGGCGCGGACGATCACCTGGGCCGAAAACGGACTTCCGCAACCTGCGGCAGCTTTCGTATCTTGCGTTCGCGAAGCAGTCAGACCGCGCACGGCCTCAAATCGGTCGTTCCTGCGGACAAAGTCAATGTCCGTTACTGAGGAATTTCAGACAAATAACTTTTGTGACAACCGGGTCGCGGGCTCGAATACGCTCAAGAGCTTCATCAGAGTTCTTCTAGGCTTTCATTGAGCGCCTCGATGTTGCGTAGGCGCTTGCGCCCTTCCACGCCGGCTTTTTCGAGGCAGCGGGTGATCAGCAGGTGGCATAGCGCCATGACCGCGGTGTGATTGAAGAGCGGGCCGGGGGCGAGCGTCTGGCACTGGAAATGCCAGGTCGCGCCGGTTTCGAACGCGGCGCCCTCGTCGGTGATGTAGAGAAGCTTCGCCTTCGACATGCGGACCTGTGCGAGAATGGTGTCGACCTGGGCGATCCGGCGGCGCATGGCGAAGAAGACCACCACATCCTCCTCCCGCAGGCTGACGAGATGTTCGCCCAAAGTCTGCCCGGCGCCGGGGACCGCGACAATTTCCTCGATCACCTGCGTCAACTGCCATTGCAGGTAAGAGGCGAAAGGATGGCTGCTTCGGAAGCCGAGCACCCAGACCTTGCGGGCCGCCATCATGGCGTCGGTCACGGCTCTGATCTGGCCATCGGAAATGGAGAGAAACGTCGCTTCCAGATTGGCGATGCCTTGCGCGACATGCGCCTGCATCGACTGTGCCGCCGACGCATCGGCCGCCGCCGTCAGGAACAGCCGCGATCCCGTCTGCTTTTCCGCGCGCGCGTGGCGGCGCGCTTCTTCATAGGTCTGGTAGCCGAGGCGCTGGATGAAGCGGGTGACGGTCGCCTTGGAGACATGTGCAAGGGCCGCAAGTTCCTGCGCCGAATAGCTGGCGAGTTCGCCCGGAAAGTCGCAAACGAATTCCCCGAGCCGCTTTTCGGCGGGATGCAGATCGGGCAAGGCCTGCCTTACGCGATACAGGAACGATCTATCCTTCGGCACCGGAAGCTCCTCCAAGACATCAGGGGGCGGAATTTCGCGTGGAGCTCTCGGGCTTGCAACAGAAAAAGCATCCCGGTGACGGCGCGATGCGCTCATCGCCGTGGCCCCGCATTTGCCGTCCGCAGCCCGGCGATACGGGACAGGAGAAGTTCGACGGCGGAGCGGATCGGCGCGATCACCGGCGCAAACATCAGCCGCTGCAGGTCATCGGCCGCCTGTCCGAGTGGCCCGCCGCCGATGATGACGGCTTCCGCCCTGTCCTTTTCGAAACATTCGCGCACGGCGACCGCGAGTGCCGCGTGCAGGCGTTCGAGATCGGAGGCGAGGGCGACCGGGTCGCCGCTCGTCAGCCGCGTGCCCATGAAGAGCGGGGAAATACCCAGCGCATCGGCCTTTGATGCGAAGCTTCCGACAAGGTTGGGCGTTACCGTCGCGATGCCGAAGCGCCGTCCGCCGGCGGAAGCTTCCAGCATGCTCGCCTCGCAGATGCCGACCGCCGCAATGCCGGAGACCTCCCTCAGCCGCTCGAGCCCCGGATCTCCGAAGGCGCTGACGATCAGCCCGTCCGAGCGGCCGGCCGCGGCGACCCCCATGTCCACAACGCCCTCCGCTGCTGCCGAAAGCGCCGCAGCGTCGAGGATCATCGGCACGCCCCGGGCGGCGGTGACGCCCTCAATGGTGAATTCCCCGGGAATATATTTTCGGGCGATCTCGGTCATCATCGCAGTGGTCTTCCGCGACGTGTTGGGGTTAATCAGGGTGATGTGCTTCATGTCGAGACCGGTATGCTCCGCCGGCCGCCTCCCTTTGTTTGTTTTTCATCATCCTAGTCCCCTTCAGGCATATTGCACACAGGCGACCTTCGAGGTTTCATCGGCTGCCATAAGCGCAGGTATTTCGGTTCGGCAGAGATCGGAAACTTGGGGGCAGCGGGGCGCGAATGCGCAGCCGGCCGGCATGTTGGCGAGATCCGGGGGCGCGCCGGGAATGGTGATCAGCCGGTCACGGCCATTGGCGAGCTCGACGCGGGCGCCGAGTAGTCCTCGCGTGTAGGGGTGCCGCGGGTCGCGGATGATGTCCGTCACCTTGCCTTCTTCGACGATCCGTCCGGCATACATGACGGCGATCCGGTCCGCGACTTCGGCGGCGACGCCGATATCGTGGGTCACGAAGATGACCGCGAGGCCGTATTCCTTCTGAAGCTCGCGGATCAAGAGCAAGATCTGGATCTGCACGGTGGCGTCGAGTGCCGTCGTCGGCTCATCTGCGAGTAGGACCTTCGGATTGCAGGCAAGCGCCATGGCGATCATCGACCGCTGCAGCATGCCGCCCGACATTTCATGCGGATAGTTCTGCAGCCGGCGTTCGGGGGAGGGGATCCTCACCTTCTGGAAAAGCGCAAGCGCCCGCGCCGCCGCTTCCGACCGCGAAATGCCCTCGTGCCGCATGATCGTCTCTTCGATCTGCCGGCCGAGCGTGTAGACCGGGTCGAGCGCCAGCCGCGGCTCCTGGAAAACCATCGAGACGACCGCGCCGCGCAGCCCCGAAAGGTCGCGCGAGGAAAGCCCCATCACATCCTGCCCCGCGACGAACATCGAGCCTTCGATTTTCGTGCCTTTCGGATGCAGGCGCAGCAGCGAGCGCATGGTGACGCTCTTGCCGGAGCCCGATTCGCCAAGCAGCGCCACCACCTCGCCGGGCCGGACCGACAGGCTGACGCCGGTGACTGCCTTCACGGGCTTACGGCCGCGGTTGAATGTGACGGAAAGGTTGTTGATGTTGATCATCGCATCGTTATGCATCTCAGCTCTCCATCCGGGCCGGCGCGCGGCCGTGGCCGGATCCCGGTATGGACATCAGGCAGGCGGCCGCCTGGCTTGCGGACACGTCGGTGAGCGGCGGTAGCTTTTCGCTGCACACGTTTTCGGCAAACGAACAGCGTGTGTGGAAACGGCAGCCGGACGGCGGATCGATCGGGTTGGGCGGGTCGCCGGAAAGCGGCGGCTCCGTGGTCCGCGCGGACGGGTCCATCTTCGGCATCGAGGCAAGCAGCGCCGACGAATAGGGATGCCGGGTATTGTCGAAGATCGCCTCGCGGCTGCCGACTTCGGCAACCTTGCCGAGATACATGACCATCACCCGGTCGCACATGAAGCGCACGACGTTTAAGTCGTGGGAGATGAACAGGTAGGTCAGGCCGAAATCCCGCTTCAAATCGAGCAGCAGGTTCAGCACCTGCGCCTCGACGGATTTGTCGAGCGCCGAGACTGCCTCGTCGAGAATGACGAGACGTGGTTCGAGCGCTAAGGCGCGAGCGATGTTGACGCGCTGGCGCTGGCCGCCGGATAGTTCATGCGGATAGCGGCCGGCAAATCGGGATGGTTCCAGCCCGACCCGGAAGAGCAGGTCATGGACCCTCGCGATCGCCTTGGCGGTAGGCACGCCGTGGACGCGCGGGGCAAAGGCTATGGATTCCTCGATCGTCAGACGCGGATTGAGCGAGGCGTAACTGTCCTGGAAGACCATCTGCACCTGGCGGCGGTAATCTGCGAGCGCCAGCGCCTCGCCGACCTTTTCGCCGTCGAACAGGATATCGCCCCGGTCCGGCACGATGAGCTGCATGAGCAGGCGCGCCGTAGTCGACTTGCCGCAGCCGCTTTCGCCGACGATGCCGAGTGTTTCGCCCTTGAGGATGTCGAAATCGACACCGTCGACGGCGCGGACGGCCTTTTTGGGCCTCAGGAAGCCGCTTCCCTTCACCGGAAAATGCTTGAGCAGGCCGCGGGCGGAAATCAGCGGCTGGGCTGGGCCGCCGCGTTCGCCGACGGGCAGGTCGTAGGCCGGTTTTTCAACGATGCTGATCATGATTTCACGTCCATGGCTGAGCGCAACCCGTCTGAGAAAAGATTGAAGCAGATCGAGGTGATGAAGATCATCACGCCGGGAAGGGCGGCCACGAACGGGTTGTTGTAGATCGCCGTTCTCAGCGTATTGAGCATCAGCCCCCATTCGGCATCCGGTGGGCGCACGCCGAGCCCGAGGAAGGAGAGGCCGGAGGCGAGGATCATCGACACCGAGATCAGGCTGGTCGCAAAAACGAAGATCGGCCCGAGAACGTTGCCGAGGATGTGCACCCGGATGATTGTGGCCGGCGGGGCGCCGGAGGCACGGGCGGCATCGACGTAATCGAGCTTGCGCACTTGTGTCATGACGCTTTCAGCGACGCGGGCGATCTGTGGGATGAACACCACGGTCAATGAGACGAGCGCGTTGGTGAGTCCTGATCCGAGCGCACCTGAGAGCGCGACCGCCAGGAGCACCGAAGGGAAGGCATAGAACACGTCGATGGTGCGCATGATCAACGTGTTGACGAGACCGCCGGCGTAACCGGCGATGATACCAATCGCCGAGCCGATCACGAAGGCGACTGGCACCGGCACGACACCCATGATCAGCGACAGCCGGGCGCCGTAGATCAGCCGGGACAGCATGTCGCGGCCGAGTTCGTCCGTGCCGAGGATATAACCTTCTGTGCCAATCGGCTTCAGGCGGCGAATGACGCTGCCCTTGGACGGGTCGTAGGGCGCGATATAGGGTGCCAGGATCGCGATCAGCACGAGGATGATGAGGATCGCCAGCGCCGTGATCGCGACGGGATCATGACGGAGGCGGCGCAGTACGCCGCTCCAGAAGCCCGGGGACCTGGCGATGTCAGGTGGGGGAACCGAAATGTCTGCGGTGACGACGGCCATGGTTAGTTCCTCTGGATGCGCGGATCGATCACGCTCTGCAGCACGTCGACCACCAGGTTGAGGAAAACGAAGAACATTGCCAGCACCAAGATCGTGCCCTGCAGGATCGGCAGATCGCGGGTGAAGATCGCTCCGTTCAGCAGGAAGCCGGTGCCCGGCCAAGAGAAGACGGTCTCGATCAGGATCGAGCCGCCCAGGAGATAGCCGAGCTGCAGGCCCATGACCGAAAGCGCGGTAGGCGCCGCGTTGCGCACCACGTGCCGCAGGATTTGCCGCGTCATCAGTCCCTTAGCCGCGAGTGCCTGGGTGAAATCCTGGGAAAGGATGTCGGCCACCAGCGAGCGGATGGTACGGGCGATGATTCCCATGGGGATGACCGACATAGTCACTGCCGGCAGGATGAGGAACTGCAGATAGGCCCAGCTCAGGCTGCGGCCCGATGACCCTTCCGGCCCGCCTCCCATTGCCGGTAGCCAGCCGAGCGTGACGGAGAAGGCGATCACCAGCACCATGCCGAGCCAGTAATGCGGCACGCTGACGCCGAGCATTGACACCGCCGAGGCCAGCCGGTCGATCCAGCCGCCGCGGAAGACGCCGGCGAGGAAGCCGAGCGTCAAGCCGGCCACAAAACCGATGAAGGCCGCGGCGACCGCCAGGATGATCGAGTTGACCGAGGCATCGAGGATCTCACCGAGCACCGGACGGCCGGTGGCGATCGAAGTGCCAAGATCGCCCTGCAGTGCATGCCAGGCCCACAGCGCGTATTGCACGGGTAGGGGCTGATCGAGGCCGTAGAAGGCACGCATCCGCGCCTGCATGTCGGCGGAAGCGTCCGAGGGCAGGATGGCGGCGAGCGGATCGCCCGGCGCGATATGGATGAGCATGAAACAGACGATGCTGACGCCGATCGTGACAGGGATGACGTGGAGCAATCGTTTCAGGGCATAGAGCAGCATGGTGTCCTCACCGGAAAGGGTTGATCGGGCATCATGAAAGGCGTTGCGCCGCCGTGGTGCAAATGGCAGCACACCGCATGCTCGAAGTCATTCTATCGAGATCGGTGAGAAATCCTGGAACCAATTCTGCGCCTGCACGAAGCCCTTGACCTTGGCCGTCATGGCACGCGGGTTGACATCATGCGTCACCATCAAGAACAGCGCATCGTTCACATATTTCTCGTGAATCTGCTGCATCACCTTGTCCTGTTCCTTGGCGTCGAAAGTGTTGCGCACCTTGTCGAACAACGCGTCCATCTCCTTGTCGCAATAATAACCCCAGTTGGTGCCGGTCGGCGGAGCGAGGTTGCACTGCGACTGACGGATCATCGCCGTGAACGGATCCTGGATAAAGTAACTGTAGTTGATTGCCGTGGCGCCCTTGGCGCTCGCATCCTTGGCACCGGCGCGCCAGACATTGATTACCGTGTTCCAGTCCATCACCTCGTATTCGACCTTGATGCCGACTTCGGCGAGCGTCTGCTGGATGTATTCGTTCATCTGCAGCGGCAACATTTGGCCGGAACCAGACGAGGAGATGATGACCTTGGTTGTCAGCGGCTTTTCCGGCGTGTAGCCGGCTTCCTTCATCAGCTTCTTGGCTTCCTCGACATTGTAATCAAGCTTGAAGGTCGGCTTGCCGAACCACTGGTGGCCGGGCGGCATGTAGCCTTGGGCCGGCACCGATAGGCCGCCGAGCAGTTCGTTGAGGCCGGTGCGGTCGACCGCGAGGTTGGCGGCCTTGCGAATGCGGATGTCGTTCCACGGCGAACCTTCGATGCGCGATAGATGCCAGGTCCAGTTATGCGGGTAGGAATTGGTGATGACCTTGAAGCCGGCGTCCTTCAGCGACTTCACCGAATCCGGCGCCGGGGCCTCGATCCAGTCTACCTGGCCCGAGCGCAGGGCGGCGACGCGGGTGTTCGGCTCTGGCAGCGGGATCAGCACCAGTTTATCGAGCTTCGGGATGCGCGCCTTGTCCCAATACTCCTTGTTCGGGGTCAACTCGGCGCGCTCGCGTGGGGTAAAGCCGTTTTCGAGCTTCCAGGGACCGGTACCGGAGGGCTTCTGGGCAACGGTATCCCAGTTCTTGCCCTGCTTCTCCCAGTTTGCCGGCGAGGACATGAGGATCCAGCTCAGCTGGTAGGGAAGCGTTGCATCGGGTCCATTGGTGGTGATCTCCACCGTCAGGGGATCGATCGCCTTGTAGGACGCAACGCCAGGAATACGCGACTTGCCCTGCGCCGACTGGCGCTTGTCGAACTGCGGCGCGTCGGGCTTCAAAAGCTTGTCGAGGTTCCAAACGACGGCATCGGCATTGAACACGCTGCCGTCATGGAACTTGACGCCGTCCCGCAGCTTAAAGGTCCACTTAGTTTTGTCGGTCGCATCCACCTGCCAGGACGTGGCGAGGCTCGGGATGAGGGCAGAGGGCTTGTCGGCGCTCGACAGGTCCCATTCGATTAGCGAATTGTAGACCGTGTAGCCCATGAAGCGCTGACCTTCGCCGCCCTGGTCGGTCTGGCCGGTGGTGAGCGGAATGTCGGAAGCCGTCATGCCGATGCGCAGCGTCCCCGCTGCAAGCGCCGGATCTGCGGCCGCCGCCGTTAGGACGATGGCCGCGAAGCCGGCCGCCGCCATCGTCTGAAGGGTCGCAATCAGGCCGGTGTCATGTTGGGTATTCGATGATGTTCTGGTCATGCTGTTTCCCTCCTTTATGAATTGCTGCCGAGCTTTCGCCCAGTCAGGAAAAGAGAAGCAGATTTCATGCCATTTTATGTGAAATTATAGTTTCATATAAATATCATAAGGATAGAAGAAAATCGCCAAAATGCGCCGGAAGATTTGCTGATTTCCGAGGCGTGGCAACGCGATCTGATGAAAATTGTAACGCCGATCATCCGGTATGGTGTCGGCCGCAATAGCCCTCCAGTGGACACCAGGCGACTTTGCGGAGTAGGTGCTTGCTGAAATCACCAGGCGCAGGGCCTTTTCTCATCCCTATCCTCCGGTCGCTCTTGTGCCTTGGGATGAGGATGGTCGGGTGTGATGCCCCTACCATGAGCTGTCCATAGTACGTGCTTCGAGGCACCAGCTACCCGGTGGATATGCGGCGATTGCTCCGAGGATGAGAGCCCATCGCAACGGCTGCTCATTCTCGGCATGACATCTGGCAATGGCGATTTACGGTAGGGCAGATCGCGGGTGGGAGCAGCCTTACGGTGCGATCTCCACCACGACACGCCCCCTGATTTTGCCCTCGACGATATCCTGAGCGAGGCTCGGAAGCCGGGAGAAGGGCTCGATCCTCGCCAATGTCCCGATCCTTTCTGCTTTCAGGTGTTCGGCCAGGGTCTGCCATGCGCGGATTCGTTTGGGCATCGGTGCCATAACGGAATCAATGCCAAGCAGTGCCACGCCGCGCAGGATATGCGGGAGAACCGTTGCCGGCAGGTCTGCGCCTGCCGCAAGGCCGCAGGCAGCAACCGCCCCGCCGTAGACGGTCTGTGAAAGTGCGTTTGCAAGCGTCGTCGAGCCAACGGAATCAATTACTCCGGCCCAGCGCTCCTTTTGTAGAGGGCCGCCCTTTTCTGAAAGCGATGCCCGGTCGACGAAAGCGCTCGCGCCGAGCGACCCGAGATAATCCCAAGTTTCCGGGCGGCCGGTCGATGCGGTTACTTTGTAACCCTTGTCCGCAAGCAGGCTGATCGCCACCGAGCCGACACCGCCCGCCGCACCGGTCACGAGAATTTCGCGATCATCGTTGGCGATCGTGCCCCAATCCTCAAGTGCATTGACACACAGCGCCGCCGTGTAGCCGGCCGTTCCAATTGCCATTGCCTGCGAAAGACTGAAGGTTTCGGGCAGTGCGATCAGCCATTCCGCTTTCAGGCGCTGAAATCGCGAATATCCGCCCCATTCTGTTTCGGACAGGCCCCAGCCGTTGACGATGACCTTGTCGCCGGGCGCCCATTTGTCCGATCGGGATTTAACCACGATTCCGGCAAGGTCGATACCTCCGACCATGGGAGTACGCCGGGCTATCCGTCCCTTGCCGGTTAGGGCAAGACCATCCTTGTAATTGACGGTCGAATAATGAACCTCGACGAGAACATCATGATCCGGCAGATCGGAGAGTGAAAGCTGGCGGAAGCCGGCCTGCGGCTTGCCATCGGCCATGTCGATGACCATTGCCTGGAATGTATCGGACATGCGTTCCCCCTTTACACTTGAAATCGGCCGTTCGCCTTGTCAGGCCTGAGGCTGTGCCTTCATCCTGTCGCGTGCGTCCATCGCGGTTGCGTAGCTGTTGCGAATGTAGGCTAGCAGGTCCGCCAATGCCCTTGTTGCCGTCTCGGTATCGCGCTTGGCGACGGCCTCCATGATCTGCCGATGGAAGCCAGTGACCTTGCGGCGCTCGCGAACCCGGAACACGATCATGTTGGTGATGGGGATGAAGGACTCGATCACCGTGTACATCATCAGCTTCAGTGGGCCATTGCAGGTGGAATCCACCAGAGCGCGATGAAAGCGCACGTCGGATGCACAGAAGTCTTCGTCACTGATCGTCTCGTCGCGCTGGATCTCTATCTCCGCCGCCATTCGCTCCAGATCGGTAGCGCCGTGATTTTCGCAGGCGAGCCTGCAACAGATCGTCTCCGTCTCAAGGCGGGCCGTAATGATCTCGTCGATATCGAAGGCGCCGATGCCGACAAGCAGGGTTGCTGCTGCCGTGATCGCGTTGGAAAGACCTTCCGGATCTGGCCTCTTGACGAAGTTTCCGCCGAGCGGGCCACGCCTCGAATGGATGAGGTTTTGCGCTGCCAGGCGTTTCAGCGCCTCGCGCACGGTCGGCCGCGATATGCCGAAGCTTCTCGCGAGATCCTCTTCCGTGGGGAGCCGTTCGTCGATCTTCAGGCGGCCATCCATGATCGCGGACTTTATATTCTCCGCAACCTGCTTGGCGATGCCAGCCCTCACCACCTCATCAAATTTCAACGTCATCGATTGTTGCCCTTACCTCGATTCATAGATGCCATGGCTGCCTCGAAAACGCTACTGAAAATTGAATATAGGTTTGACAAATATCGGATAGACGATAACCTGCCCTCGATCCAGATAACCAAGGGGAACGAAATTGGGCGGATCGACTGGTCGGGCGAAGATTGCCCAAGATGCCTGTATGCCTGTCGGCCGGCATGCAGAGTTGCTGCGCCGTCTGAGCGGGAGGATCGGTAGTAAGGCCGTTCTCGCCGGCGACGACGTCGGCGACGGCTATCGTGGTGACGCAACCGACGAGCGCGGTGAGCGCCCTATAATCGTTTTCCGGCCAGCGGATACGGCGGAAGTGTCTGCTATCCTTGAAGAATGCAATCGTCTGGGTCAGCCCGTCGTCGTCCAAGGCGGCAGGACGGGCCTTGCGGGCGGGGCAAGGCCTCGTGTCGGCGAAGTGTCGCTTTCGCTTGAGCGAATGGTGAACCTGTCGCCGGTGGATGAGAATGCCGCCACCATCATCGTAGAGGCCGGTGTTACGCTTCAATCGGTACAGGAGGCTGCGGCAGGCTGCGGGCTGTTTTTCGGCGTCGATATCGGCGCGCGCGGCACGTCCACGGTTGGCGGCAATGTTGCCACCAATGCGGGCGGTATTCGTGTCCTGCGCTATGGCATGTATCGGTCCCAGGTTCTGGGGCTTGAGGTTGTGCTGGCGGATGGCTCCGTGTTGACCAGCTTGAAGGGATTGCCCAAGGACAATTCGGGCTTCGATCTCAATCAGCTCTTCGTCGGAAGCGAAGGTGTGCTTGGCGTGGTCACGCGGGCCTGTCTGCGGCTGCATCCAGAGCCGCGGTCGCAAACGAACGCCTTTTGCGGATTGCCGTCGTTAAGTGCCGCTATTGCCCTTCTGAAGCATTTGCGTTCTGCGCTCGGCCCGTCGCTGTCGGCCTTCGAAGTGATTTTTCCGAACGTTTATGACGGGGTTCTGTCGCTGACCGGTGCTCAGCCACCTGTTGCGGCAGGTGCCGGGATGTATGCCCTTGTGGAGATGCAGGGGCAGGACGAGGCCGGCGATCAGGAGCGTTTTTCCGAAGCGCTCATGGCGTGCTACGAAAGCGGAATCGCGACGGACGTGGCTGTTTCGGGGTCGTTGCGCGAGTATCACGCAATCTGGAAGCTTCGCGAGGCTGCCAGTGAATTCATCTTCTCGATGGACCATGTCTCCGGCTTCGATGTCAGCCTGTCCTTGTCCAACATACAGGCCTTCCTTGATGCTGCCAGCCACGAGATCGCGGCCGCTGATCCGAATGCCGAGATCTATATTTTCGGCCATCTCGGCGATGGCAACCTGCATTTTCTTGTCCGCACTCATCATCACGAGGAGATCGCCGACATCACTCTCTCTGCCGTGATTCGTGCCGACGGCGCGATTTCCGCCGAGCACGGAATTGGCCTTGAGAAGAAGAAGTGGCTGCCTCTCGGGCGAAGTGCCGCCGAGATGAATGCCATGCGCCGCCTGAAGGTCGCCTTCGATCCTAACGACATTCTCAATCCTGGTCGGGTTTTCGATATGCCGTCGCCGGGCGTGCCGGAGCGTGCGTAGATGCAGAACCTGTCCGAGACGGCCCGCGCATTGCCCAGTGAAAAAGGCCCGAGCCTTGATGACCGGTATACGGTCGATCATGGAAAAATCCTTGTGTCGGGCACACAGGCGCTGGTGCGTCTTCCGATGATCCAGCGACAGCGCGATCTGGCAAGGGGCCTCAACACCGCCGGTTACGTCTCCGGTTATCGCGGTTCGCCGCTCGCAAGCTTCGACCGCGAGATGGCGCGCGCCAAGACCTATCTCGACCGGAACCATATCCGCTTTCAGCCC
The DNA here is from genome assembly GCF_014193605.1 of Rhizobium sp. BK312. Classification (NCBI taxonomy): domain Bacteria; kingdom Pseudomonadati; phylum Pseudomonadota; class Alphaproteobacteria; order Hyphomicrobiales; family Rhizobiaceae; genus Rhizobium; species Rhizobium sp. BK312. The sequence continues at coordinate 73,653 of NZ_JACHZP010000002.1, forward strand.
GGCCTCAATGAGGACATGGCGGCGACGGCTGTATGGGGAACGCAGCAAACGGCAATGTTCTCCGGCGTCCGCTACGACGGTGTCTTCTCGATGTGGTATGGCAAGGGCCCGGGCGTCGATCGCACCATGGATGCGATCCGGCATGCCAATGCCGTCGGCACCAACCCGAACGGTGGCGTGCTGCTGCTCGTCGGCGACGATCATGGCGCCGTCTCATCGACCTTGCCGCATCAGAGCGAGCACAACCTGATATCGGCCATGGTGCCTTTGCTGTCGCCTGCCGGCGTCGCCGAATATATCGACTACGGTTTGCTGGGATTTGCGCTGAGCCGCTATTCGGGTGCGTGGATCGGCTTCAAGTGCCAGACCGAGATTGTCGAATGCACGGCAACAGTCGATCTCGATCCGGCTCATCCCGCGATCGTCTATCCGGATGCACAAGGCAATCTGTCGCTTCGCTGGCCTGACGGGCCGCATGCGATGGAGCGCCGGCTGGAAGACAAGCTTTCTGCGGTCCATAGATTTGCCCGTCACAACGGGCTCGACCGCACTATCTGGCAGGGGCAGCGCACCAAGGCACGTCTCGGCATCGTCTCGACCGGCAAGTCCTGGCTCGATCTGATGGGCGCGCTTTCGCGCCTCGGCATAGACGAGCGGCGCGCCGGCGAGCTCGGCATCCGGCTCTACAAGGTGGGCCTTGTCTGGCCAATCGAGCCGGAGGGGATCGCACGGTTTGCCGCCGGCGTCGAGACGCTGCTGGTCATCGAAGAAAAACGTCCGATCATGGAAGACCAGATCAAGGCTCTGCTCTTCAACATGCCATCCGATGACAGGCCAAGAGTGTTCGGCAAACTCGGGCCGGCGGGCACGCCGCTTCTATCCGCCGTTGGCGAGATCGATGCGGTGGCCGTCGCGAGGGCCATTCTTGCTGTGCTCGGGCCACAGGCCGATGATCTCGATAGCCGGTCGCGGGAGATGGAAGCAATTGTTGCAGCCAGCGTGACGGAAAGTCCGGCACTAAAGCGTGATCCGTATTTCTGCTCCGGCTGTCCGCACAGTGTCTCGACCCGACTGCCCGAAGGAAGCCGTGCGTCGACCGGTATCGGATGCCACATGATGGTCATCGGGCTTGAGGACCGGAACACCTCGACCTTTACCCAGATGGGAGGTGAGGGCGGCGCATGGATCGGGCTTTCTCAATTTACCGATGAAAAGCATATCTTCGTCAATATGGGCGACGGCACCTATTTTCATTCGGGCCTGCTTGCGATCCGGGCCGCGATCGCCGCGAAGGTCAACGCCACTTACAAGATCCTCTATAACGATGCCGTCGCCATGACCGGCGGTCAAAAGCACGACGGTGAGGTCTCCGTCCCCGGTATTGTCGGGCAGATGCTGGCCGAAGGGGCTGCAAGAGTGGCCGTCGTCGCCGAGCGGCCGGAGGTCTGGCAGGGCCGCTTGCCTCGCAATGTCACGGTCAACCATCGCGACGAACTCGATCAGGTGCAGCGTGAGCTGCGTGAGATCGACGGGGTGACGGTGCTGGTCTACGATCAGGTCTGCGCGGCAGAGAAACGCCGGCGTCGCAAGCGCGGGGCGCTGGCGGTCTCGGACAAGCGAGCCTTCATCAACGAACTGGTCTGCGAAGGATGCGGCGATTGCTCGGCCGTTTCCAACTGCATCTCGATCGAGCCGAAGGAAACGGAGTTTGGCCGTAAGCGCAAAATCAACCAGTCGAGTTGCAATACCGACCTTTCCTGCATCAAGGGCTTCTGTCCGAGCTTCGTCACGGTGGAGGGCGGAAAGATCAGAAAGCCGGCTGCGAAAGCTCAGCAAGCGACATTCGATGACATGCCGCTACCTGTTCTGCCGGATATCGGAGCGCAGCCATACAACATGCTCTTAGCCGGTATCGGCGGGACGGGGGTGATTACCGTCAGCGCTGTCCTCTCCATGGCGGCGCATCTCGATGGTCTTTTTGTGCAGACGCTGGATCAAACGGGGCTTGCGCAGAAGAACGGGGCTGTCATTTCGCATCTTCGCGTGGCGCGGATGGCTGGTGACTTGTCGTCGGTCCGGATCGGCGTTGGCGAAAGCGATCTGGTGCTCGGCTTCGACATCGTGGTGTCGGCCGGTCGCAATGCGCTATCGACCTTTGGCGCTGGCCGCACGCGCGCTGTTCTCGACGATCACTTCGCGCCGACGGCGTCTTTCGTCCAGAACACGGCGATCGATTTCCAGCAGGAAGCGACGCTGAAAACGCTGCGCCGCGCAGCCGGCGAGGACGCCGTTTACCTCGTCTCGGCGACCAAGCTTGGCGCGGCGCTGATGGGCGATGCGATTGCAGCCAACATGTTCCTGCTTGGTCATGCATGGCAGCGCGGCCTGGTGCCGATCAGCCTTGCCTCCATCGATCAGGCGATTGCACTCAATGGAACCGGCGTTGCGATGAACCGTGCCGCCTTCGGCTGGGGCCGCCGCTCGGCGGTCTCCCCCGATATCGTCGCCGGCGCTGCGGGAACTGACCTAGCCGAGGTCAAGGCCGTCGAGACACTCGACACGATCATCGAGCGCCGTGAGGCTTTTCTCGTCGCGTATCAGAGCGCTGCCTATGCACGCCGGTACCGGGCACTGGTCGATGCTGCGCGGCGGGTCGAAAACAGGCTCATGGCTGGCGAGGAGTTTGCAATGGCCGTCGCCAAAAATGCCTTCAGGCTGATGGCCTACAAGGACGAATACGAGGTGGCGCGCCTGCACCGCGACCGGAGCTTCAAGGCTGCGATCGAAGCCCAGTTCGAAGGCGACTTCAGCATCAAGCATCACCTGGCGCCACCAATCCTGTCACGGCGGATCGACAAGCGCACCGGAAACCCGGCGAAGATCGCCATCCCTCAGAAAATGGTCGGACCGGCATTCGCGCTTCTGGAAAAGCTGCGCTTCCTGCGCGGTACGGCGCTGGATCCCTTCGGCTATACCGAAGAGCGCCGGATGGAGCGGCGCCTGATCGCTGACTATCAGGCGATGATCGAGTCTCTCACCAGACAGCTTTCCGCCGAAACGCACGGCCAGGCCGTCGCGCTTGCCCGGCTGCCGGAAGAGATCAAGGGGTTCGGCCCCGTCAAGATGGCGTCGATCGGGCGCTTCGAGAAGAAGATGGCGGCCTTGCTTGCAGCGCCGGCCAATGACGAGAAACGAACAGCGATGCCGGATCAGGACGCGGCCAAGAGGAAAAGCATATGAGCACTTCCGAGACCTTCGAGACAATCCTTTACGAGAAGGACGGCCAGGATAAATTCGCGACGATCACCATCAATCGTCCTGAAAAGCTCAATGCGATGAACAAGACGACGGTGCGCGAAATCGATCGCGCCGTCGCCATGGCTATCGCCGACAAGGAGGTCAACGCGCTCATCATCACGGGGGCGGGCCGCGCATTCTCGTCCGGCTATGATCTTCAGGGCGCCGATTACGACGTCGGTATCGAGGACTGGCATGCGGATATGTCGGAGAACGCTCAGGCGCTCCTCAACATCTGGAAGGCACCGATCCCGGTCATCGCTTCCGTGAACGGTTATGCGCTTGCCGGTGCGCTTGAGCTGATGATGGCCTGCGATCTAGCCATTGCCAGCGACAATGCGAAGTTCGGCGAGCCGGAGGTGCGGCACAATTCCGGCCCGCCGGCACTGTTCATGCCCTGGCTGCTGGCCACCCGTGACGTGCGCTGGCTGATGTACACAGGCGATGTGGTCGATGCCGAGGAAGCCTTGCGCATGCACCTCATCAACAAGATCGTACCCGCCGATCAATTGAGGGAAAAGACCGAGAACCTGGCACGCAAGCTGGCCCGCATGCCCGTGCCGGCAATCAAGTTCGCCAAGTCCTCCATCAACAACCAGCAGATGGCCGCTGGCCTGATGACATCCTTCGATTTCAACGTCCACGCCATCGCCGCCCTGCATGTCAGTCGCGACGGGCAGGAGTGGATGCGCAATCTGCAGAAGATGTCGCTGAAGGAATATCTCGAGTTCCGCGATGCCCCGTTCAAGGGGCTCGACTGACCCTGTTTTACGATGTCGCCCGGCGGCACTCATTCGGTGCCACCGCCACCGCCGATCAAGGAAGGAGGCTCCAGGATGCAGACGATCACAGCGCCGGATGAGGTGCAGGACAGCATACCCGTCATCGATATCGCACCATTCATCGCAGGCGCGGAAGCAAGCCCGAAGGTCGTCACCGCCATCGAGGATGCCTGCCGCCGAACCGGCTTCTTCCTCGTTACGGGGCACGGCGTCAGCGCTGACGTGACAACCCGTCTCTATAACCTCGCTCGCGATTTCTTCGATGAGCCGCAGGAGTGGAAGATCGGGCAGGGAAGGGGTACGTCGATAGAGGGTGGTGTTGCCTTCTCGCCGATCGCCGACGAGGCGCTTGCAGCGACGCTCGGCATCAAGACGCCGGGCGATTACAAGGAAAGCCTGAACTTTGGCCCGCGCCTGCCCGGCGATCTATGGCCAACCAGGCCGGAAGGGCTGGAACAGGCCTTTGCCGACTATTTCACAGAGATGGAAAAGCTTGCGGGTCACTTGCGCCGGGCATTCTGTGAGGCTTTAGGCCTCGCCCCGGACTATTTCGAGCCGGCCTTTGAAAACCACCTCTCGGCGCTACGGGTGATCAATTATCCGGAGCAGAAGGAGAGCCCGCTTCCGGGGCAACTCCGCGCCGGCGTCCACACCGATTACGGCTTCATGACCATCCTGCGTTCGGAAGCCTCTCCGGGTGGACTGCAGGTGAAAAACAGGGCGGGTGACTGGCTGGATGCGCCGAATGTCGAAGGCGCCTACGTCATCAATATTGGTGACGCCTTCATGCGCTGGTCCAACGATGAATGGCTGTCCACGCCGCATAGGGTCGCCAATCCGCCCGGTGCTTTCAAGGGGGCGACGCGTCGCCAGTCCATCCCGTTCTTCCTCAATCCGTCCAGGGACACCGTGATTGAATGTCTCGCGCCTTTTGCAGCAAAGGGCGCCGCCAAATACGAGCCGATCACCTACGGCGACTACATTTCACTGAAGACCAGCCAGGCCTTCGGCAAAAGCTGACGGCAAGAAGCGGAATACCGCCTGCCCCGCAATGCATGACCAAGTCAGAACCATTTTGAGGGAACGTCAATGATGAACATGAACAGGCGGCAGGTTCTTGCCGGAATGGGTGGAGTAACAGCGGCGGCCATGGTTGGCCTGCCGGCATGGGCGCAATCCAAGACACTTGTCGTGCCGACGCTCGGCGGTGCATGGGAGCAGTTCTGGCGCCAGACGCTGGCACCGGCCTTTACTCAGAAAAGCGGCGCCCAGGTGACGCTGGACGCGGGTAACGGGCGTGTCTGGAGCGCCAACCTGCGGGCGGCAGGGGCGCAGAAGCCGCCATATTCGATCCTGATGACCAATGAGGCATTCGCATCGAGCCTGCGCAAGGAAGGCTTCTTCGAAAAGCTCGATCTGGCGAAATTGCCGAACTATGCCGACCTCTATCCGCTTGCCAAGAAGACCGACGGCTGGGGTGCCGTGGCCATGGTGTCGCCGATCGGCCTCGCCTATCGCACGGACATGGTCCAGACGCCGCCGAAAGCCTGGAAGGATCTCTGGGACAACCCCGAGTTTAGGGGGCGCATCGGCCTCTACAATTTTGCCAATACTGCCGGCAAGATGGAACTGATGCTGGCATCCAAGATCTTCGGCAAGGATCAATATGATGTCGATGCCGGTTTCAAGGCGCTGGAAAAGCTTGGCCCGGTCATCCAGGCCGATTTCAACCTTTCCACCGGCATCGCATCCGGCGAGTTCGTCGTCGCTCCCTTCGATTTCGGCGAGGTGGCGCGTCTGCGCGGCCAGGGCCTTCCCATTGACGTCATCGTGCCGGAAGAGGGGCTTTTGATGTTCGATCAGACCCTCAACATTCTCGCAAACGGCCCCGAGAAGGATCTGGCCTACCAGTATGCCGACTTCCTTCTGTCACCTGCAGGCCAGTTGCCGCTGATGAAGCAGTTCTTCGTCTCGCCGACCAATGTCAAGGTTGTCGTCCCTGACGATCTGAAGAAGGACGTGCCGATTTCCGGCGAAGTGATGGACAAGATCCTCACCTGGGACTGGGACTTCATGAACGAGAAGCAGGCGGGCTTTGCCGAGACCTGGGCGAAGATCATGAAATGATCTCTGCCGCTCACTATGAGGCAGCAACACCGGATCGCCTCGTTGCGGCGATCCTGCATTCTCCCCTGACGCAGTGAGATTTGCGGTGCGCCGCACAGACAATCTGGAAGATCGATCATGACCGAGGTGAGCATTGAAGGGCTGACCAAGCATTATGGAGCCTCGCGCGCCGTCAACGGCATTTCCGTCAAGATAGGGCAGGGCGAGTTCATCTCGCTGCTCGGGCCATCAGGATGTGGCAAGACGACGACGCTTAAGATGATTGCCGGTTTCGAGGACGTCACATCCGGCGCCATCCGCTTCGACGGACAGGATGTCTCGCATGTGCCGGCGGAAAAGCGCGATATCGGCATGGTGTTCCAGAACTATGCGCTCTTCCCGCACATGACCGTGGCGCAGAACCTGGCTTTCGGGCTGGAAATGCGCAGGATTTCGCGGTCTGAAATCACAATCCGCACCGCCAAGGTTCTGGACATGGTGCAGCTATCCGGATATGCCGACCGCTATCCGCGCCAATTGTCCGGCGGGCAGCAGCAGCGCGTGGCGCTTGCCCGCGCGCTGATCATCGAACCCCGTATCCTGTTGCTTGATGAGCCACTTGCCAATCTCGATGCCAAGCTTCGTGACGAAATGCGGGTCTTCATACGCGACCTGCAGAAGCGCGTGGGCATTACCACGGTCTATGTGACCCACGATCAGGCCGAAGCGATGACGATGTCGGACAGGATCGTCGTGATGTTCGGCGGGCAAATTGCGCAGTATGGCGCTCCGTCTGATGTTTATGACCGACCGGCAAGCCTGGAAGTCGCGCAGTTCGTTGGGCAGGTGAATACGTTGCCCGGCCGCCTGAAGGGCAGGAACGATGACGGTACGTCGGTCGTCGAAACCGCGCTTGGAGCGGCGAATGTCAAAGGTACCGTGCCGTCAAGCGACGGCTCCATCCCCGTATTGCTGCGGCCGGAGGCCATCGAACTTGCGGCCGCGGGGGAAGAGGACGCTGGTATTATCGCAACCGTTTCGCAGAGCTATTATTCCGGCAGTCTGATCGACTATCGGCTGGTGCTCGAAAGCGGCGAAGCGCTGAGCGTCCAGACCTTTCCGCGAAGCCGCTTCCAGCCGGGTGATCGCGTGACGGTGAAGGTCGACAGCGAGCGTTTCTGGGTGCCGGGAACGATCGCATGATACACCGCGCCAGATCCGCCTATCCGCTTCTCCTGATCGCGCCTTCGGCATTGCTTCTCGGGCTGTTTCTTGTTCTGCCTTATCTCAATATTGTGGTGATGAGCCTGCGCAACCCGGCCAACGGCTCGCCCTATGCGCCCGGATTTACGGTCGGCAATTACCTGAGGCTGGCGACCGATACCTTCTACATGCAGCAGGTGGCGAACACGCTCTTGATCGGTCTGTTCACGACCCTTGTTTGCCTCATTCTCGGCTTTCCGGTTGCGTGGCAGCTATCGCGCGAGAAGATGCGATTTCGCGGCCTTGCCTATGGGCTCGTGCTGTCGCCGCTTCTTGTCGGCATTGTCATCCGTAGCTATGGGTGGACGATCCTTCTTGGGAATAACGGCATCATCAACAAGACGCTGATGAATTTGGGCCTGGTCGATCGCCCGATCGGACTGATGTACAACGTCCTCGGCATCGTCATTGCGCTCGTCCACGTCTTCCTGCCCTTCATGATCCTGCCATTGATGAGCGCGCTGCAGGGGATCGACCCGTTGTTGAAGTCGGCTGCGCGCTCGCTTGGTGCGGGAAAGCTGACGGTCTTCAGGCGCGTAATCCTGCCGCTGGCCATGCCGGGTATCCAGGCAGGCTGCATTCTGGTGTTCGTGCTTTCATTGAGCGCCTACGTCACCCCCGCCCTGATCGGTGGCCTGAGGGTGAAGACAATGGCAGTCAGTGTCGTTGATGCGCTGATCGACACCTTCCAGTGGCCGTTCGGCTCCGCCATGGCGCTGACCCTTTCCTTCACCGGAGCGGTGATCGTCGTGATCTTCGCGAGGCTTACCCGCATGAAATGGAAGATGAGCTGATGTCCAAGCATATGTTGAATGGCTATTGCTTCATCATCTACGGCTTTCTGCTGCTGCCCATTCTCGTAGTCGTCGGTGCCTCCTTCAATGCGGGAGCATTTCTGACCTTTCCGCCGCAGGGCCTCTCATTTCGGTGGTATGTTGTTTTCTTCCATAACGATGTCTTCTGGCGTGCCATCCGAACCTCGCTTTGGGTCGCGGCCGTCTCGACCCTGATTTCCGGTATCATTGGTACGATGGCCGCAATGTTCTACGTGCAGCATGCGGGGCGATGGAAGGAGAGTGTCCGGCTTGCGATGCTGTTGCCGCTGCTTTTGCCGGAAGTTCTGACAGCGATCTCGCTTCTGTTCTTTGTCTACGCGATCGGCATCGGCACGACGACAATGGCTGGCATGCTGATTGGGCATGTGCTCATGACGCTGCCCTTCGTCTTTATCAACGTGTCTGCGGCGATGGAAGCCTATGAACCGTCATGGAGCCTTGCCGCCCGCAGTCTTGGTGCCGGACCATTTACGCGCTTCAGACGTATCATGCTGCCGTTGATCAAGCCCGGCGTCATCGGCGGCTGCCTGTTCGCGTTCATCATCTCGTTCGACCTCTTCACTATATCATTCATGTTGAAGAATGTCGGAACAGCCACGCTTCCGATCCAGATCTACGATTATCTCAGAACGAACTTTACCCCGGAGGCGGCGGCCGTATCGACATTGTCTATCGTGATGACGGTCGTCGTGGTCGTGGTTTCCGAAAAGCTGTTCGGCCTGCGGATACACCGTTTTTGAACGGGCTCTGTTGCAAATATTCCAGATGACTGAAGAAAACTAGCTTAATTCGCCGTCACGCGAGCTGCCCCTCAAGGTTCTGGGTGAGTAGAGCTACAGCTTCCGTCAAGGCGCTCGATTCAGGGTGTCAAAGAGCGCTGTGATGTCAGCTTCGTTGATCGCGTCACCGACATACCAGCTCAAGGTATCGTAGAAGCCCAGGAAAGAGCCGTTGAGCTTTTCGAGGATGACCATCGCTTCATCGCCGGAGATGCGGAGCTTCCTCGCCAGTAATTCTGTCAACGCAGGTATCGCCCGTTCATTCGCGAAAACCAGCGCTGGCGGCGAAAGCGCGGAAAGGGCTGCCGGAGGGAAGCGCTCGGAACGGCAAGCGAGTCGGCTTTCGAGGCGGATATCGCGCGAGGAAGCCGCCGCCTCGATGATGAAAGCTTCTGCATCGAGCACCCATGCACCGCGCGCGGTATCGAAATATTGGAAATCCCGAGCGGAAAGCGTCAGGGTCACAACCTTGGCTTCGCCCGGTTGAAGCTCGACCTTGGTAAACGCCTTGAGTTCCCGGATCGGCCGCCGGAGACCGGGCTTTACTGGACGGACGTAGAGTTGGACGATTTCCTTGCCAGCCACTTCGCCGGTGTTGCGGATGGTGACGCTCACCCTGCAGCCCATCGACGGGCCGATTTCCTGCCTGTCGAGTGCCATGCTCTCGTAAGAAAAACGCGTGTAGCTTAGGCCATGACCGAAGGGGAACAGGGGCGTCACTGCCTTGAGGTCATAGAAGCGATAGCCGACGAAAATTCCTTCGCTGTAGACATGCCGGCTGTTCTCACCGGGATAGGTGTGCCACCCAGGAATGTCCTCGATGCGGATGGGCATCGTCGCCGTCAGTTTTCCGCAAGGGTTCTGTTCGCCGAACAGAACCCGGGCAATGGCTTCGCCGCCGCCCTGGCCAGGATAAAAGCAGGCCAGCACGGCCTGCGTGGCACCCAGCCACGGCATTTCGACCGCATCCGGTGTCGTTAGAACGACGATTACTTTCCGGCCGGCCTCCGTGAGCGAGCGGATCAGGCTGTCGTGGCCGGCCGCCAGTTTCAACGTGTCGCGATCATTGCCTTCGCCGTTGCGCGACTTCTCGTTCTCGGTGAAGATGATGACTGCGTCCGCTGTCGTCGCAGCATCTAGAACGGCTTGTGTTTCACTCTCCATCGGAATGCCTTGCGCTGTCGGGAAAGGCACATGACGTACCTTCAGATGTTCTCCCGCACGCGCTGCGATCCGCTCCAAGGGGCTGTCGACGCGATAAGGATTGGTCGTCGCCGACCCCGATCCCTGGATCGTCGGGACCGGGGCGCCATCGCCAACCACGAGTAACTCGCCGGTAGCAGCCGCATCGAGCGGCAGTGTCTGCTGTTCGTTGCGCAGCAGCACGATGGACTCAGCTGCGATCTGTTGGGCGAGGGCGTGATGGCGGTCCAGATCGACAGGGGCTGCGGGCAGCTTCTCGGCATGACAGCGGCGCACGAGGCCGATAACCCGCTCACAAGCCCGATCGAGTATGTCGTCGGCGACTTTGCCATCTTCGATAGCCAACAGAAGCCGTGCCTTGCGAGGTTTGCTTTCCGGCATGTCGAGGTCCGTACCGGCTTTAAGCGATGCGGGCCGATCCTTGATGGCGTGCCAATCAGACAGGACAAGCCCGCCATATCCCCATTCATCCCTCAGGATGTGTTTCAGCAACCAGTGGCTTTCCGCCGCTTGAACGCCGTTCACCGGATTATAGGCGCTCATCACGGTCCAGGGCGGGCTCTTCAGGATCGCGCGCTCGAAGCCTGCGAGATAGATCTCCCGCAGAGCCCGTTCATCCACATCGGAACTTGTCGTTGTCCGATCGATTTCCGAGTTGTTACAGGCAAAATGCTTCAGCGAGGCACCGATACCGTTGTCCTGCAGGCCGGAAATCAGAGCGGCGGCAAGATCGCCGTTGATGACCGGATCCTCCGAGTAATATTCATAGGCGCGGCCGGCGAGCGGCATCCTTCGTGTGTTGATACCCGGTCCGAGCAGGAGATGAATTCCCAGGCTGCGGCATTCGAGAGCAAGCGCTTCGCCCATGCGATACAGCAGGTCCACATCCCAGGAACAGCCGACGAGATTGCCGTTCGGAAAGCAGGTGGCCGGTCGCGTCGTGCCGAACATGCCGCCTTTATCGTCGGCCTGTTGGTTAATCAGGTCGAGGAATGCGGCGAGACTTTCTTCATCGCCGGTGCCGGCATCTATCTGGGTTGTCGAGTAGCGCACGCCGTAGGTGCCATCTGTCATCAGAATCGAGTCGATCCCCAGCCTTTCGATTGCGGCTGTTCTCCAGAGGCCTTGGCCGCTGACGAGAGCGACTTTCTCATTCGTGGTCATGGAGGTGACCAGCGCTCTGATTCCCCCATCGTCCGCTCCGGGCATGGTGTGTCTTCCTCCGTCTGAGTGAATGGGCTCGGACCGCGTGTGATGCCGTCAACAGATCTTCTGGAGCAGTTCCATCAGCATCATGCGCTCGGCAGCCGTCAGCGGCCCCAGGGTCTCTTGCGAAATCTCCAGCGCAATGGAGAGATTACGCTCTACAGTGGCCTCGCCTTCGTCGGTCAGTGTCAAAACCAGGCGCCGTGCATCTGCGGGGTCGGGCGCGGTGTGCACCAGGCCACGCTTGACGAGGCGGTCGACGACCCCCTTGATGGTCGCCATGTCCATTGCGGTTTCGCGGCCGAGATTACCTTGCGAGCAGGGCTGCAGATCCTTGAGCTTGACGAGCGCCGCCCATTGGGTGGTCGTCAGCTTCTCGGAGATCAGGCTGGCGAAGATCGAGACGTGGCGTTGGTTCGCCTGGCGCAGGAAGAAGCCGATCTGCTCGCCCAGTGCATATTGGGTGTAGTTCGGTTTCGCTGCCATATCTGCACCCTTCGCTCCCCGGGCCTTGTCCTTGAGTGGAATATCCATCTTGTCTCTCAGCCGGGCTTGCTGCCGCCGAATCGGACAATCCAAATCAACGTCATACAGTCCACAAACCCAGAATGGCTTCAGTTGTCAAAATTTCAATCTGCTCCGAAAACCTCGGTGCCAGACGCGTCAGTACCATCTCATGTGCCATCATGTCGCCGCTCGCCAGAGCGTCGCTGGCGAGGACCACCCTGTAGCCGAGATCGACCGCGTCCAATGCGCTCGCATACACGCAGACATCAGTCTCGACACCGGTGAACACAAGCGTATCGACGCCTTCGCTATCAAGACGATCGATAAAGCCGGGCGCTCCGAAGATCGAAAAGGTTTCCTTGTCGACGATTGACCCCAGCTGCGCGAGCGCAGCCAGCGGTGCAACGAGATCCAGCATCACCGGATCGAGTTCGTCCAGAGTTACCGTTTTCCAGCGCTCATAATAGGCTTGCCATCGGCCTTTCGCCTCCTCGGGACGTTGCGCGACGATGAAGCGGGCAAAGACCGTCCTTTCAGGCCTGGCCTCGGCAAGCCGCTGCACATTCGGCACGATGCCTGCGAGGGCTGGCGTAAACCAGGGCGTTTCCTCGGCGAAGAGCCGTTGCATGTCGATGACGACATGCAACGTGTTATGGGACAACGGTGCCCTCGTCATTGTCAATCCACAACGCAGACGGTGTGTTCCGGCGACCAGTTCAGCGTCACGCTGTCACCTTCCTTGAGGACGGTGCCGTCTCGGTTCTGAACGAAGAGTTTTAGTGGCAGACCGTCTTTGGTCTCCAGGAGATAGGAGAGCACCGGTCCAGCGTAGATGACCGTGGTGATCCGCGCCGTGAGGCTGTTGCCTTCAGCATTCCCCGCCAAGATCGACATCTTCTCCGGGCGCACTGCGAGCGTGACCTTGGTCCCGTTGCCGGGCAGGGGGCTTGCGCTGCGCACCGTCGTGCCGTCGGAAAGCCGCACCGCACCGTTCTCGACGGTGCCGACAAGGAAGTTGGAATCACCCAGAAACTCCGCGGCGAAACGCGTCAGAGGCTTCTCGTAGACAGTCTCGGGCGCGCCGATCTGAACGATGCGACCCTTGTCGAGAATGGCTACCTTGTCGGACAGCGTCAGAGCTTCTTCCTGGTCGTGGGTGACGAAGATCGTCGTCAGGCCGCTCTCGCGCTGGATCCGTAGCAGTTCGACCTGCATCTCCTGCCGCAGCCTACGGTCGAGCGCGGACAGCGGCTCGTCAAGCAGCAACACGCTCGGCTTGATGACAATGGCGCGTGCCAGCGCTACACGCTGTTGCTGGCCGCCCGAAAGCTGCTTTGGCATCCGGTTGCCAAAGCCCGGCAGGCGAACCATTTCGAGAGCGCGATCGACTTCTTTGCGCGCGGCGGCACCCTTGATGCCGCGCCGCTCGAGACCGAAGGCCACGTTCTGGGCGATCGTCATGTGCGGGAACAGCGCGTAGGACTGGAACATCATGCCGATATTGCGACCCCATACGGGTACGTTCGTGACATCCCTACTGCCGATGGTCACCACACCCTGGTTGGGCTTGATGAAGCCGGCGATGATGCGCAGGAGCGTCGTCTTGCCGGAGCCTGAAGGCCCAAGAAGGCTGGTGAACGAGCCCTCTGGGAATTCGGTGGTGATATCGGCCAGGACCGGCGTGGTACCGTAGGTCTTGGCTACGGAATTGACGTTAACGTTTGTCACGGGTGTCTCCGGGCTTGGCGAAGCGCGCGAAAATCAGGATCACGGTCATCGAGCCGAGCAGAAGCACAGTCGAGATCGCATTGATTTCGGGGGTGAAGCCCTTGCGGATCGAGGAGTAGATCTGAACCGGCAGCGTGGTGAAGCCGGGCGTTGCGAGAAAATAGGAAATCACGAACTGGTCGAGCGAGACCGCGAAGGCAAACAAGGCGGCGCCTAGGATGCTGGGGTAAAGCAGCGGCAGGGTGACGGAGAAGAACGCATGAACGGGGGTGGACCCCAGGCTCATGGCTGCCTCTTCGAGATCGGCCCGGATTGTCCGGAAGCCGGTTCCCACCACCAGGACTACATAAGGGATGGCAAGGGCAACGTGACCGATGATAATCGCGTGCATGCCGCGGCCGATACCGGTCCAGTAGAAGAAGATCAGCATCGCCGTGCCGGTGATCAGCCATGGAATGGCGATCGGCGGCAGCAGCATGATCTGCAGGAAGCTCTTGCCACGGAACGTGCTGCGCGACAGGGCAACAGATGCCATGGTGCCAAGCGTGGTTGCGACAACCGCCGTAATGATGGCGATGATGATGCTGTTCATGCCAGCGGTGAGCAGGATGCTGTTGTTCCAGAGCGCCTCGTACCAGCGGGTCGAGAAGCTGAACGGCAGTTCGTAGAGCGGCGAGGCATTAAAGCCCATCGCCATCATCACGAGGATCGGCGTGTAGAGGAAGACCAGTACGGCGATCAGATAGAAACGACCAAGCGATCTCATTCGGTGTTCCCTCCTTTAAGCTGCCGTGCCGCGGCGCAGGACGCCGGAGAACGTGCCGAAGATTGCAAGTACGACGGCAAGCAGCGTGAAGGACAGCGAGGCGCCGAGCGGCCAGTTAAAGGCCTGCGTGAACTGGTCCTCGATGACGGTGCCCATGGTGACGCCCACGCGGCCGCCCAGGATTCGGGGCTCCATGAAGGACCCTATGACCGGGATGAAGGTCAATACGGCACCCGAGATCAAGCCTGGAGCAGCCATAGGCACGAGAATCTTGAAGAGAATGGTCCACCAGCGCGCACCAAGGCTGGCGGCCGCTTCGATGATCGCGTCATCGATCGTAACCAGCGCGATATAACAGGTGAGGATCATGTAAGGCAGATAACCATGGACCAGGCCAACAACGACTGCATAGCGCGTATAGAGGAATCCGATCGATCCAGCGTCCGGTAAGACCATGTGGAAGATGGTGTCGAGGAAGCCGTTTTCGCGCAGCACCATTGTCCATGAGAAGATACGGACAAGGCCGTTCGTCCAGAATGGCAGCAGGATGAGGATGAGCAGCATCTCGCGCGTCTTGCCGAAGGTGGAACGAGCAAGCGCAACGGCTGCCAGGAAACCGAGCACGGCGCAGGCAAACGTCGTCCAGAAGCCGATAAGCAGCGATGTGAAAGCAATACCGATCAGATAGGGCTGGTCGATGAAGGCGCGATACTGCTTCAGGGTAAAGACGATCGGCGCCTTGCCCATTGGGGTTGCCGCCATGAAGCTGAAGACCAACATGGTCAGCAGCGGGAGAAAGACGGCAAGCGTCAGCCAGCCGTAGGTTGGCATCAGCAGCGCCGTCGTTGACACCCAGGACGGCAGGGGACGCCGCACGCGCGGACCCGAAGGTCCGCGCTCTGACGCCGATGTCAGATTGTCATTCTGCATAGAAGGCTTTCACTTCCTGCCACAGGTTGTTGAAGGCTTCACGACGGTCATCCGGCAGAGCCGACATGATGCCCATGGTCTTCAGGTATTCCGGCTTGTGAACCTGGCGGCTCAAGTCGTCGGCCGGAAGGGTTGCAAGTGCTGCGGAGTTGGACGATGCCGGTGCACCGACCTTGGTGGCCCATTCGACATAGAAGGTTGGGTCGATCAGCCAGTTCGCGAAGACCAGTGCGCCTTCGGCGTTGGGAGCCGACGCCGGAATACCGAGGCCATCGACCCAGCCGATGCCGCCTTCCTTGGGAACGACGAAATCGACAGGCAGCTTCGAATTGCGCTTTGAACGGACCGAGCCGCCCGACCAGAAGAGCGAAAGGTCGAATTCCTTGGCTGCAAAGGACTTGTTCCATTGGTCTTCCGTCGACCACAGCAGCTTGACGTTCGGCTTGATGGACTTCAACGCGTCGCGGATGGCACCGAGATCCTTCGGGTTATTCATGTCCTGACCGGTCATCAGGGCACCGGCGGCAACGCAGATAATCGCATCGTCGTCCATGGCAACACGGCCCTTGTAGGCGGGATCCGCCAGAACCTTGTAGCTGTCTGGAACAGGCATGCCGTCGCGGATGGCGAGCGAAGTCATGCCCCAGACCCATGGCACCGCATAGCCCTTGCCATCCTTCAGGAAGTTGGCGTTGGAGCGCAGATTTGCGTCGATCGTGGCAGCGTTCGGAACCTTGCTGAAATCGATCGGCTGCAGAAGGTCTTCCGCGGTTGCCTGCGCGCAGCGCGCAGCGTTGAGAACGACGAGATCATAGGCGCCCGGGTTGGTGCGCAGCTTGGTCAGCATTTCCGACTCGGAGCTGTAGTAGTCGTGGACGACCTCGATACCGGTCTTCTCGGCAAAGGCCTTGATCGACCAGGCTTCGTCAGTGCCGTAGCCCTGCCAGTTTAGAACCGTGATCTTACCGGCGGAAAAGGCCATGCGCGGCATGGCCGAGAAGGCAGCGCCGGCAATCACCGCTCCGGACATCAGCTTCAGCGTGTTGCGTCTTGTGATTTCAGTCATTTGGAACCCCTCTTGAAAATGTACTCTTGTCAACGGCCGCGGCGACGGCCGACGACCTCAGGCTTCACGCAAATCATCGGCAGTCCGCCTATTAAAAAGCGGCCATATGATTTGTATGCAAACTAAATTGACGTGAGGCTGACGACTGGTCATACCCAATTGGAATGTACGGGTTCTCCCAGCGCCTTTCGGCGCAGCGTTAAATCCTAGCCATTCTATCAGGCATTGCCGTTATAAAGCTGCTATCGCGAGCGTGTCGCTCCCGATAGACAATTCCGTTCAACCCTCATGCTCTTTCGGCATTCTTTTTATTTGTATGCAAAGTAATATGGCTGATCGGCGCCTGTCAAGTTCCATCAGGCGCCAATACCATTCACACTGTCAAAAAATAGACATCCAGTTTCCGGCCGTGCGCGGCCCTTGCCATTTCGAGACGCGCGCCATCGGTACTCGCCTCGAACCGAACTTCCTGGCCATCGAGACGTGCTGCCACGATGCGATCTGGCTCGACATTCGGAAGCGTGACAAACCCGTCGCTGCCCGCCGGAGTGATGGTGCAGGAGAAACGTGCATCACTGACAGTGATCTGTGTGAATGATGTTTGCAGGTTAGTCTTCAGCGATGCGCGGCCGTCCAGACTCATTTCCAGCAGGCCGTCGGCGATCGAGACCGAAAGCATTCCTGAAGGCGACAGCATCGGACCGACCGAAAGGTCAGTGCCGGCATTGTGAAGGGTCCAGCCGCTCCACGGATCGAAGTCGATGATCTCGCCGACAGTCATCAGCGGCAGCATGGCGGCCCAGATGTAGAAGGGATCCGTATCGCCCTGGTCCATCGCCTCGCCAGTCGTGGCGTTGTAGTTCTCCGCCGCGATCCGGTCCTTGCTCCAGGACTTCATGAAGAGCTCGTAGCTCTGCCGCGCAAGCCTACTCGCCTCCGCCGCAAAGCCGTAGCGGCGCAGCCCGAGCCAGACCATGTAGTTGACGTTCGGCCAGATGCGGCCACGCCAGTAGACATTGTCGGCAAAGGCGGGATCGTCACGCGTGGCGTTCGGCAGGACGTAGTCCCCGCCAAAGGTGGTTTCGTCGCTGAGGTGCTGGAGCAACTTATCGGCCTGCTCGGGCGTGGCTGCGCCACATAGCAGGGGATAGAAGCTGGTCGGCGAAAGCGACCGCACAAAGCCGCCGTGGCGCTGCCGGTTGGCGAAGATGTTGCGGCTTTCATCCCACAGGTTTTCCGAGATCAGCTTGCGGCAGCGTTCGGCGATGGCCGCGAATTCGCGGGCATCATCCTCCTTGCCGAGAACCTTGGCCATCTTCGACAGCATTTCAGCATCAAGCGCCGCAGCGCAATTCAGCCCGAGATCGAATGTCGACAGGGTACGCGTGATGGGATCGTAGAGGGCCTCGTCATGAGTGGCCGAATTATCCATGCCTGTTTCGTTGCGCGCGGCAAAGTGCGTGCCCTTATAGAGACCTTCGCCGACGTCCGATGTGCCGCAGGACAGCAGGCCGAAGGCGTCGGGATCGCGGTGTTCGCGCCACCAACGCTGATTGCGGGCCAGCGCATCATAGCTTGCCGCCAGAAGCGAACGCTCGCCGGTGCGCTGGTAAAGCTGCCAGGCAACGAGCGCGCCGTTTGGATGCTGGCTGCGGTCCACCCAGGCATCATTCGAGGTGACGATGCAGGCGATATTGCCCTGGGGGGTGGCGCTTGCCATCGCCGTTGCCATATTCTCGCGAGCGAGATCAGCGTCGAAGACACCGGCCAGCAGAGCGGCAAACAGCTGGTCGTTGTACCAGACGGCGAATTTGCCGAGATTCCAGATGCGCGTCACAGCCGTATAGGGCCGGGAGTTGGTCTCATCCCAGATCGTGTTCCAGGCGACGACGTCGCGGATCGCGTCCAGGGATCCTTCGTAGGTGCCATTATGGGCGGTGGGAGCGGTGCTCGGGTTGCCGGCCGCGAGGCAGGTCTGTGCCTTGACGATCGCAAGTTCGGCGCTGTCGGCCACGGCGGCGGCATAGGCTCCCTGGCGCATCATTTCCAGATTGAAGCGCAAGGCGATCACTGACGCCTCGTTTTTCCGGCTCGCAGTGTAGAAATATCCGTTCGCCTCGAAATCGGCGCGCAGGTCGTTGATCGTATCATGGCCAGTCACATGCACCGGAGCTTCCGCCGTTGCGACCGCCACGAAGCGCGTGCCGATCTTGACGAGTGTGACGTTGCGGCCGGCTTCGTGCGTGACCACTTCTCCGCTGTCAGCCGAAATCGCCAGGGTCAGCCAGAAGCGCAGTCCCCACTCGCCGCCAGCCTTGCCCTCCCAATTTCCGCGAACCGCGAAGGGATCGGACTTCTCGGTTCTGAAGGCGACGGTGGTCCCGCTATGCTCCGTTTCCAGCTCGATCAGCGATCCGTCGATGGCATGGCGGCCGAGCCGCACCGTGTCGCGACGCGGCTCGATGGCTGACGTCGTCCGGCTGCGCGTGGAATAGAGAACGGGCGTGATGCGCACACCGAGGGGCAGAAACACCATTTCCGCCGGTCTGTCGGACCAGCTGTTCCAGGCGCGCATCAAGGGAACGGTAGAATGTTTCAGCATGGTTCTTATTCCGGTCTGTTTTGCAGCGGTATGAGCAGGGGTGTGGCTGTCAGCCCGCTCTTGTCCGGGCCGCTGCCGAGATAGGGTGTGTTGTCGTAATAGCGGTTTGCTGCCGTGTTGGCGACGTGAAGCTCGAGTTCATGGGTGCCGGCGGCAAGGTGGCCGAGCCCTAAGCGATAGGGCCGCCAGCCACGGCGTCCCACTTCGGTTCCATCGATATAAGCAGTGACCGCCGTATGAACGGTCGGCAGTTCCAGCATCCAGTCGGCCTCGGTTTCCATTGTGAAGGAAAGCCGGTAGATGCCCGTGCCGCTGAAGGCCGGAAAGCCTTGCTCTTCCCAGCCGCTGTCAACGGAAATAGGCACGAAGGCCTGATCTTGGTCGGGCGCGAATGTCCAGCCGTCTGCCAGAGCAATGAGCCGGTTTCGCTCAAGCGTCGGTCGGCTCGATAGATGACCGATGGGCCTGGCCGCCTGGTCGCTTTGACGGAGACGGATGCAGCGAACTTCGTGCGGTTCCAACTCTACGGTCAGCTTGTGAACGGCGGCGAAGGCTTCGACAGACCCATGTTCTGAGTCCCATATCGCATAATCAAAGCCATCTCCGAGCAGGATGTCAAAGCCGATATCTTCTGCGCCATCGTTGAAAACGACCATCCTCCACCAGCCGTCAACATCACGACCGATCCATTGCCACGGCCTTTGGCCCGAAATCTGCGGACCGTCGAGCGTCAGGGTCGACAGGAGGGCGGACACCGTTTCGGCATTGGGTATCGCTGTGGTGTGCGACGTGACGCCAACCGAGTCGGAGACTCTCTCGCCCGTGCAAACCGTGGAGACGGTTTCGCCCGAAGACCAGATCCGACCGCCGGCCTTCGTGAATGCATCGAGCTTTTGAATCGTAACAGCCGTTTCCAGTACCGTCACCGAAGGCAGCACCACCGCGTCGAACGCGAGACCGGATGCAAGCAGCCGTCTATCTTCTATAGCCGCGTTTGCGATATCCGCCTCGCTCACGAACATGAAATCGCAGCCCTGCGCCAACAGTTGCTCGCACCAGGCGGCGATATGGGTGGCATGGCCGTGGCGAGGCCCTTCGGCAAAGGCAGTGTAGAGAGGATAAAGAATAGCAACCGGCGCTCGCGGTTTTGCAGCCTCTATGAAGGCGGAAACGCGTGCGATCTCTTCGGCGAAAAGATCATGATAGGGCCACCACGGCTCGAAGTTGATGCCGGGCGCGAAGTCGAAGCGCGGATTGGTGAAGGGCGTCGGGTCGTTGTCGAGTCCATCGGTCTGGTAGACGCCGTGCCAGAGGAACTGCCGTGTGCCAAGGCAGGCAAGCCGGATCGCCTGGGCGCGCGATGCCTCCAGCGTCACCTCCCATTGGCCGGCAGCGCGCACTTCAGTGCGTTCGGCGGTGAAATAGGTCTCGACGACGCAGCGGCTGCGTCCGTTCGAGCGGGCGACGGAATCACCCATCTTGGGAGCCAACTGTGGCGTGAGATTGTTTGCGTCCACGGCCGTGTCGTGCCTGATGGCGTCGATGCCGAAGAAGTCCACCGCCGGCGCGACGCGCGGATCGATGCTTGTGAAGCCGCCATTGGGTGCCCATGAGCTGACATGAGCGAGGATCTCATGCCCCGTGAGGACGATCCCTTTTCCTTCCGCCCAGGCCCTGAGCGTGCCGAAGAATGCCTCGTTCATCAAGGTGGAATAGGCTGCGTGAAACAACGCACGCAGCCGCAAGGTTTCCGGCCCAACGTTGCGCACCACCGCGAGAAGGGCGACGGCGAACGATACGCCCGTATTGGACAGGACACAGTCTTTCAGCGCAGGCGCAAACAGCAGGCTGTTGCCGAGATTTCCCGCCATCTGGTCCCAGCGATAGAAGCCGGGGGCCGGCTGATCGTAGAATACAGATCCAACGGGATCGGGCACGCTCTTGCCAAGGGCTGTGGCAATGGGTTCGAGGCCAACGTCGATGAAACGCTGGGCTGCCTCCGGCAGCAGATAGTTGATGATCCGTGATGTTGCGGAACGCGCGCTTATGAAGACCGTCAGCGTCCAGCCGAATGCGACCGCGCCATCATAGGAATAGCTGCAGGACGCACGATCGGAACCTGTGATGCTGACCTGCGATGTCACGTCGATGATCCGATCATATGCCTCAATTGGGCCGGAGGGATGCAGCACTGCTGTCTCGACAGTCCATTCGCACCATTCGATGCGCCCGCCTTCATATTGCCAGGCAATGATGTCGGCGCCCATCTTCAGTGTGAATGCCGGATGGATCCTGCTTATCGTGCCCTGCCTATCTGCCGAAGACGACCAGAACAGGTGACGCTCGCGCAGTTCGTCACGCCCTTCTACCGTCCTGCCACCGGCATGGCCGCTGATCCAGTTATAGTCGTCATAAATGCCAAGCTTGAGCCCGAGTTGAGCCGCGATGTCGGCTGCCTGCCTGTAGGCTGACAGATAGTGCGGTGACAGGTACTGCTCGCGCGGCAGGGCGAGTCGCGCCTGGATCAGGATGGTGCCGATGCCCTTCGCCTGGAAATCGGCAAGCTGTGTCCGGCAGGTCGCCTCATCGGGAATGCTATGCCAGAACCAGTAGGCTGAAGGACGAAATGCGGCAGTCGGGCGCTCAAAGAGAGCCCGACTTTCGATATCCGCAATGGCCGCTGTTTCAGGCAATATGTGTTCCTCAGTGTGCGGTGGCGGCAATGCGTTGCAATGCCGCCGATGTGTCGCTCCAGGCCGGCTTGTCCGGCGCGAAACGGGCGCGCAGGTAATCGGTGAGATCCTTCAGCTGCGTCTCGTTCAGCGTATCGCGGAATGCCGGCATGGACATGACTTCCGGCGCTCCGCGGCCAGTGGTTTCCGCAAGGATCGCCGGCGCCTCGACACCGCCGAGGATCGCCTGGATGAGATTGTCGGGCGTATCGGCATGCAGATTGCTGTTCAGCGCCAGCGATGAGAGGACCGTGTTGCCGGTATGGCAGGTGGCGCAGGCGCCATTGAAGATGCGCTCGCCCTTGGGCGAAACCAGTCCCGCACTGACCTTTGCCGCCTCACTGGCTGCAATCGCTGCTTGGCTCTGGGCCACGGCCTTCGAAGGGTCGCTGTCCTTATTCAGGCTGGCCAGATAATTTGCCATGGCGCGGATGTCCGAGTCCGGCAATGGCTGCATGACCTCCACCACATGGGCCATCGGACCGGCGGCGCTGCCGTGGTCGCGCGAATGGCCCGTGCGCAGGTAGTCGTAGAAAGCATCTTCTGTCCAGCCAACCGGACCCTTGGCCATGGCGTTGAGCGCAGGCGCCTCCCAGCCATCGGCAAAGCCACCCGAGAGATGGGCACTTCCGGTCTTTTCAGCACCCAGCGCATTGCGTTCGGTGTGACAGGCGGAACAGTGGCCGAGCGTCTCGACGAGATAGGCGCCCCTGTTCCAGGTGGCATTGCGCGTCTGGTCGTAGGTCATGGGCGTCGACCTCAGGAACAGCGCATTCCACCCTGCCATCATCATGCGGATGCTGTAGGGAAACTTCAGCTTTGTCTCCGGCGCCTTTCCTGCCACTGCCGTCTGCGTCATCATGTAGGCGTAGAGCGCCTGCAGGTCCGCTTCCTCAGCGCCAGCGAAGGATGTGTAGGGATGGGCCGGATAGAGGTGGTGGCCATCGCGGCTGATGCCTTCACGCATGGCCCGCTCGAAGGCGGTGTAGGACCAGGCGCCGATGCCGTTTTTCACGTCCGGCGTGATGTTGGTGGCATAGACCGTGCCGAATGCCGTGTCGAAGCGTCGGCCGCCGGCGAAGGGCGTGCCGTCGTTGCCGACATGGCAGACATTGCAGGCGCCTGCCGCGGCGGCCAGGCGGCCGCGCTCGATCGTCGCTGCGCTGTAGACATTCACGTCCGGCCGCTCGATCGTGGCGATCGCGGGCCGCCATGGGGATGCCATCGCCACAAGCCCTGAAATTGCCGCCGCGGCTCCGGCAGTCGAGATGCCGATATTCCACCACCGCTTCCTTTTCGCGGGCGCTGCCGGAGGCGGCGTGGACGTACCGCCCTTCAGCGCCGCCAGCACCATTTCCGGTGTCAGCGGCAGTTCGCGGAAGCGTATGCCGATGGCATCATAGACCGCGTTGGCGATGGCCGATGCGCTCGGGACGGAAGCGGATTCACCGACGCCGAGCGGCGGCTCGTCCTGTCTTGGAACCATCAGCACGTCGATATCGGGCAATTCGGGGAAGGTGATCAGCGGATAGCCGCCCCATTCCTTCGAGGTGACGGCGGTGGAGGAAAACTCGACGCGCTCCTTCAGCACACGACTGGTTGACTGGATGACGTTGCCGTGGATCTGATGCCGCACGCCGTCGGGATTGATCATCATCCCGGAATCCTGTGCGCAGATCACCTTGGTTACGGCGATCTCGCCGGTCTTGGTGTTGACGGCGACATCGGCCACCCAGGCCGCCCAGGCGGCAGCCTTGCCCGGAAACGGCCCGTGGATATAGACAGCATAGGCGAAGCCGCGGCCGTAAAGCAGGTCGCCTTCGCCGCCAAGCGTGCCCCATTTCGTGTGGGGCACCCAGTTCGCCCGCTCTGCCAGGGCATGCACAAGGTCCACGGCACGGGGATCGTGAAGGTATCGCAGCCGGTATTCGATCGGATCGACGCCGGCCGCGGCCGCAAGTTCATCAATATAGCATTCATGCGCGAAGGTGTTCGGCATCGCGGAAACGCCGCGGAACCACGAGGCCCGGGCAATCGGCGGCATATCGTGGACGGTGACCCGGAGATTGCCATAGGCATAGGGTGGGATCGCCGTTCGGTCACCCATCTGCACTACGTCGGACACCGGCGGGATCTTGCCGGTCAGGATCAGCGATAATGTCGGTGCGAGATTGGACGGATAGCGCGTCTCGAAATCATAGGCCGAAGGACCACCCTCAAGATCGAGGCCGCCGCGCACGTCGATGATCTGGGCAGCGCCCTTTGGCTCCCAGGCATGCTCCTGCTCGCGCGTGAGCTGCACGCGCACTGGCGCGCGCACGGCGCGGGACAGAAGCGCGGCATCGGCAGTCACATCGTCGGCGCAGTTGCGGCCATAGCAGCCGGCGGCTTCCAGGCGCTCCACGAGGATCATGTTCTCGGGCATGTCGAGGAGGAGTGCCAGATCGCGACGCATGGGGAAGGGGTTCTGCGTGCCCGACCAGACGGTCAGCCCGGTCTCGCTATAATCGGCCACGGCGCAGGACGGCCCGATCGAGCCATGCATTTGATAGGGCCAGATATAGGTGCGGTTCATGGGTTCGGCGCTGCCGGCGAGAGCCATTTCGACATTGCCGCGATCGATGAGCTTGCGCGGCGTGGCGGGATTAGCACGCAGCGCCATCTCCGGCGCATTCAGATCCGGGCGCTGCGGCGGCTCCCGCCACAAGACCTTCAGCGTCTTCGCAGCCTCGATGGCGATTTCCTCGCGCGTTGCGACGACGCCAACGAAATCACCGATGGCGACAACGCCGACAACACCATCGATGTGGGCAATCGAGCCTTCGTCGATGGAGATGAGGCTGTTGCCGACATGCTCGCCGTGATCAAAGCCGGCATAGAGCGGCCGGATGACCCGGCCATGCAGCATGCCGGGTACGCGCACGTCATGCACATACGTCCATTGACCGGTTGCCTTGGCCGGGATGTCCACGCGCGGCCGCGAGGAGCCGACGATGCGGTAGGCAGACGCGGGCTTCAGCTCCGCACTGGCGTCGATCGACAGGCGCACATGCTCTCCCGCGACGAGTTCGCCGAAGGTGAAGCTCCAGTTCGCTCCGTTGCCGGCGCGGATGACGCCGTCTTCAAGGACAAGGTGCTCGACCGCGGTGCCCTTCAGGGCAGCAGCCTTCGCCATGAGGTGATGACGCGCCGTTGCCGCGGCCTGCCGGAGCGGCACGGCGGTGATCTGGATCGTCTCACTGGCGATGGTGGCGCCCTGGTTGGGGGCGGCGGAAGTCGCGCCCAGCACCATTTCCACATGCTCGAAAGGAACATGCAGTTCCTCGGCGACGATCTGCGCCAGTGACGTGCGGATGCCGGTTCCAAGATCGACATGCCCGTTGAATGCCTTGACGCGACCGTTGCTATCGATGGCGACGTAGAGCTCGGCTGCATCGCCCAGGGATGCATCGGAGACGATCAGTAGGATGTCTGATGTGGCGAGGTAGGTAGCTCTCGGCGTTTCGCGGTGGATGCTCATGGCGAAACCTCGATCCTGTCTTCCGTTCCCGAGCCGGCGGACTTTTCAGCCTTCGCATAGGCGACGGCGCGGCGTGCTGCGGCAAGTATTTCCATATGCGTGCCACAGCGGCAGAGATGATGCCGGAGCGCCGCGCGAATATCGCTCTCGTCGGGCTCCGCCTTCGCTTCCAGCAGGCCAACGATGGCAATGATCATGCCGTTCAGACAGTAGCCGCACTGCGCCGCGGCCTCTTCGATGAAGGCGCGCTGGACGATATGTAGATGGCCGGGCTTTCCCAGCCCTTCAAGCGTCGTGACCTTGCGGTCGCCGATCGCCTTCAGCGGCACGGTGCACGAGCGTACGGGCCGGCCGTCGACGAGGACCGCGCAGGCTCCGCATTCGCCGAGGCCGCACCCGTATTTGGGTCCGTTGAGGCAGAGATCGTTCCTAAGGATGTAAAGGAGCGGCGTTGCGCCGCCGGCTTCGATGTCGCTGACAGTGCCGTTGACGCTCAGGCTGAATGAGGCGGCCTCTTTCAAAAGCCCCGCTCCACTACGCGGTCACCGGCCAAAGTGAGGCCGCCGATACTCAAATACGCCATTATGCTGAAGGCCTGTTCCTGGTGCCTGCAATTCATAATGACGCGATTGCAGATCACGTCACGCATTTGCTGTTCCTTGCTCATTTATAAAGCGTATGCACTTTATATGACCGTTTCTCCATGCGTATGCATGTGCCGGCAACAGCGACGATAATCATATTTTGCGGAAAAGCCAGAAGGAATTTTTGCAAAAGTGCAGATGCTGTACTTGCTATTTACAGCGTATGCGCTACAAAATTTGTCATACTTCCAATTTCAGTTTACGCGTCCAGGTGACGGCGAGAAGGGTCGGCCATGTCCAGCAGCAAGGAAAGAATCGCGATTATTGGCGCCGGCCTCGGCGGCGCCGTGGCGGGAGCGCTGCTCCAACATGCCGGCTTCGACGTGAACGTCTATGAACAGGCGCCGAGCTTTTCGCGGCTGGGCGCTGGCATCCACATGGGGCCGAATGTCCTCAAGATCTTCGAGCGCATCGGCGTTGCCGAAAAGGTTGTCAGCATCAGCAGCACGCCTAGTCATTGGTTCAGCCGTGATGGCATCAGTGGCGACTATCTGTCGCGTATTCCGCTTGAAGGTTACGGCGCGACCTACTGCACTGTGCACCGCGGTGATCTTCAGGGCATCCAGTGCGATGCTCTGCAGCCAGGAACACTGCATTTCGGCAAGAAGCTGACCCGTATCGACGATAATGGCACGGATGTTCTCATCGAGTTCGAAGACGGCACGTCTGTAAGGGCGGACATCGTGATCGGCGCCGACGGCATCAATTCACGCGTCCGCGAAACGCTGCTTGGTGCGGAGAAGCCAAACTACAGCGGCTGGGTCGGCCATCGTGCGCTGATTTCCTCCGACAAGCTGCGGAAATACAACCTGACCTTCGAAGATTGCGTCAAGTGGTGGGGTCCGGACCGCCACATGATGGTTTACTACACGACGGCTCGTCGCGATGAATATTACTACGTCACCGGTGTGCCTCATCCGGCCTGGGAATTCGATACTGCATTCGTACCCAGCAGTCGCGAGGAAATGGCGTCCGAGTTCGAGGGTTATCACCCCATCATCCAAGCGTTGATCGAAAGCACGGACGGGGTCACCAAGTGGCCGCTGTTCAACCGCAACCCGCTGCCTCTTTGGAGCAGCGGCCGACTTGTCCTGCTGGGGGATGCCTGCCATCCGATGAAGCCGCACATGGCGCAGGGTGCGGCCATGGCCATCGAGGATGCCGCCATGTTGACGCGCTGCCTCCAGGAGACCGGCGTCAACGATTTCGCCACCGCGTTCGGCCTTTACGAAGCCAATCGCCGTGATCGCGCAACCCGCGTGCAGAGCGTCTCCAATGCCAATACCTTCCTGCTGACGCAGGAGGATCCGTCCTGGGTATACGGCTATGACGTCTATGCCGAACCGCTGCGCACGGAGAATGCAGCATGAGCAGCCGGTTCCTCCATGGTGCGAATGTCTTCGCCAACGGCATCCGCCAGCACTATCTGCGCTATGGCGGCAAGGGGCCGGTGGTCATTCTGGTTCCCGGCATAACATCGCCGGCAATCACCTGGGGTTTCGTTGCCGAAAGCCTGTCGCTGCACCATGACGTTTATGTTCTTGATGTCCGCGGCCGTGGTCTTTCGTCGACGGGCCCGGACCTCAACTACGGCCTCGATGCGATGGCCGATGATGTGATCGCCTTCGCCAGCGAGCTCGAACTGAGACAGCCCGCCATTCTCGGCCATTCCATGGGCGCGCGCATCGCGATGCGGGCGTCCAACCGCTCCCCCGGTTCCTTCAGCCGTCTGGCGCTGATTGATCCGCCGGTTTCCGGTCCCGGTCGTCGCCCGTACCCGAGCAAGCTGCCGTGGTATACGGATTCGATCGCACTGGCCGAGAAGGGAATGGATGCCGAGGCGATGAAGGCGTTCTGCCCGACCTGGACCGGGGAACAGCTACAGCTGCGCGCCGAATGGCTCCATACTTGCTATGCGCCTGGGATCGTCAAGGCGTTCAACGATTTCCACGACATCGACATCTTGCCTGATTTCGCCACCCTGACCATTCCCGCGATGCTGATGGTCGCGGGCCGCGGCGGCGTGATCCAGGCGGCCGACGAAGAAGAGATCAAGGGTCTCAATCCGTCGCTGCAGATCACCCGCGTGCCAGACGCCGGTCACATGATCCCGTGGGATGACTTCGACGGCTTCTTCCTGGCGCTCGGCGACTTCCTGTCCCGCTGATTGTGGTGGTGGAGCGTTTTGCTTCGCCGCTTGCCTGTTTTTCGCCTTCCATGCAGCAGAGGATTTCATCCGTGCAGAAATATTACCGTATCGGCCAGATCGTTCCGAGTTCCAACACCACGATGGAAACCGAAATTCCGGCCATGCTGACCGCCCGCCAGTCCATCCGGCCCGAGCGCTTCACGTTCCATTCAAGCCGCATGCGGATGAAGAAGGTCGTCAAGGAAGAGCTGGCGGCGATGGATGCGGAATCGGACCGCTGCGCCGTCGAGCTTTCGGATGCCCGCGTCGATGTGCTGGGTTATGCCTGCCTTGTTGCCATCATGGCCATGGGTCTCGGCTACCACCGCCAGTCGGAAAAGCGCCTGACGGGGCGCACGCAGGAAAACGGCGCGAACATTCCAGTCGTTACCAGCGCCGGTGCTCTGATCGAGGGCCTAAAGGTAATGAATGCACGGAAGATTGCCGTCGTTGCGCCCTATATGAAGCCGCTTACGGAGCTCGTAGTCGATTATATCCGCGAAGAGGGCTTCGAGGTCATGGACTGGCGCGCGCTGGAAATCCCGGACAATCTCGATGTTGCCCGGCACGACCCGGAAAATCTTCCGGCCATCGTCCAGACGCTAGACCTGACGGATGTCGATGTGATCGTCCTTTCGGCCTGCGTCCAGATGCCTTCGCTGCCTGTTATCGCGAAGGTCGAAGCCATGACCGGCAAGCCGGTGCTGACCGCCGCCGTCGCCACGACCTATTGCATGCTGAAATCGCTCGGGCTGGAAGCCGTTGTGCCGGGCGCCGGCGCGCTTCTGTCCGGCGCCTACTAAGGGAGACGACAATGCAAACTGCCGAAGCCAATTATCAGGGTGTCTGGGGCAACCGTATCGGCTTCGGCCAGCGGCCAGCGCTCGTCGTTATCGATTTTCTCAAGGCATACACGATCGAAGGAGCGCCGCTCTATGCACCCGGCGTCGTCGAAGCAGTGGCGCAAACACCGGCGCTGATTGCCTCCGCCCGGGCTTCAGGCATCCCCGTGATCCATACACGCATTCTCTATCTTGCGGAAAACTGCGCCGATGGCGGCATGTGGGTCAAGAAGTCGCCAGTCATGAAGGCCATGGTCGAAGGCAATGTGCTGGCCGAATTCTGCGAGGGCGTGGAGCCGGCGGCCGGCGAGCTGGTCATCGTCAAGCAATATGCCAGCGCCTTTTTCGGCACCAGCCTTGCTTCCCACCTGCATGCGCAGGGCATTGATACCGTCATCATGGCAGGATGCTCGACGAGCGGCTGCATCCGCGCCAGCGCGGTCGATGCCGTGCAGCACGGGTTTCGGGCCATTGTCGTGCGTGATTGCGTCGGCGACCGCCATCCGGACCCGCACAATGCCAACCTCTTCGATATCGATAGCAAGTATGGCGACGTCGTTTCACGGGAGGAGGCGATTACCGAAATCGCTAAAGTCAAGCCCAATAGTCCGTAACCGCAAGAGCACCTGAGCCTTAAACCAACAAGGGGAACGAGCATGGATCAATTCAGCTTCACGGAAATCTGCCTGCATCAGCTGAAGATGTCGGGCGTCCACGAGGGCGAAAAACTTATCGTCTTGACACAGGGTAACGAGCGTCTGGACTATGCTGACGCCTTCATGGCGGCAGGCATGCGTCTCGGCGCCAAAATGTATCACATGCGTTTGCCGCCAGTGCCGCCGGCAGGTGCATGGGCGGTCGGCCAAACGGGCCTCGCCTCCATGCCGGAAGCGGTTGAGGCTCTCAAGGCCGCCGACATGCTGATCGACTGCATCTTCTTGCTCTTCAGCCCGGAGCAGATGGCGATCCAGGCAGCCGGGACGCGCATCCTGACCGCTGTCGAACCGCCGGAAGTTCTCGCCCGCATGCTGCCGACGAAGGAACTGCGTGAGCGCGTCGAGTTCGCCGGTGACCTGCTCTCCAAGGCGAAGGTCATGCGGATCACCTCGCCACACGGCACCGACGTCACCTATAAGCTCAACACCTATCCTGCCATCACCGAATATGCATGCACCGACGAGCCAGGCCGCTGGGACCACTGGCCGTCCGGCTTCGTCTTCACCGGCGGTGACGATGATGGCGTCGACGGCACAATCGTCGTTGCACCGGGCGATATCCTGCTGCCGCAGAACATCTACGTTCGCGACCCGATCACCTACACGATCGAAAAGGGCTGGATCACCGACATCAGAGGCGGGCTCGATGCCGATCTGGTCAAGTCCTACATGGAAGGCTTCAACGATCCGCGCGGCATGGGCATGAGCCATGTCGGCTGGGGTCTGAACCAGAACGCCAAGTGGCATCGCATGGTGCCGGGAGAATTCCCGGGCGGCATGGGCATGGAAGCTCGCTCCTTCTACGGCAACGTTATGTTCTCCACCGGTCCGAACAACGAGCTCGGCGGCCCGAACGACACTGCCTGCCATCTGGATATTCCGATGCGCGGTTGTTCACTGTTCCTGGATGATGAGCCGATGGTGCTCAACGGCAAAATCGCCGTGAAGGAAATGCAGGCAAAGTTCGACTGATAGAAGCGCCGGGTTTCCGGCATATTCGGTCAATCCCAACGTTCCGGTCGCGCGACCGGAACGGATGAGTTCGTGCGTCAATTCACTGGCGCCAAGGTGGCGAAGATCACCGCTTCGACTGTAATCCCAAATAAAAAGGAACGAGGGGTAACATGCAAACTCCAATCACCGTGGAACAGGGTCTCAGGGCGGCCGGCGTCGGCAGCTTCCAGAAGCGTCTGTTCATCATTTTCGGGCTTGTCTGGGCCGCTGATGCCATGCAGGTGTTGGCAATCGGTTTCACCGCACCTTCAATCGCCGCAAGCTTCGGCATCACCGTTCCACAGGCGCTCCAGACCGGTACGTTTTTCTTTCTCGGCATGCTCGTCGGCGCGTTCACTTTTGGTCGCCTTGCCGACCGGATCGGCCGTCGGCCGGTGTTGTTCATCGCAATCATTCTCGATGCGATCTGTGGTGTGGCATCGGCCTTTGCTCCTGATCTGCACTGGTTGCTCGTCGCGCGCTTCCTGACAGGTCTCGGTGTGGGTGGAACGCTTCCGGTTGACTACGCCATGATGGCCGAGTTTCTTCCGTCAGACCGACGCGGTCGCTGGCTCGTGCTGCTCGAAGGCTTCTGGGCTGTGGGAACTGTGGCACTGGCGCTTCTCGCACTGGTCGCCGGTTCGCAGGGCGGAGAGCCCTGGCGCACGATCTTCTTCGTGACCGGTCTGCCGGCGCTTGTCGGTGTTGTCCTGCGCTTTTACGTGCCGGAGTCACCACTCTATCTCAGCCAACAGGGAAAATCGGAAGAGGCACGCAAGGTTCTTCAGCGCGTCGCCGCCACCAACGGCAACGTCGTCGAGATCGCACCGCTGACGCCACAGGCGCCACAGCACAAGTCGATTGCCGCGCTGCTGTCGCCGGAGCTTCGGCGTCGGACCATCTTCCTGATGCTGGCGTGGATGCTGATCTCGGTTTCCTACTATGGCGTGTTTGTCTACCTGCCGGTGCGGCTGGCAGGAGAAGGCTTCGGCTTCATGCGCGGTCAGTTGTTCCTCCTCGTGCTGGCGATCGCCCAGCTTCCGGGCTATGCGCTGGCAGCCTACGGCGTCGAGAAATGGGGGCGCAAGCCGACCCTGATCGGTTTCCTGATCCTGAGCGCCATCGGCACATTGGGTTATGGGCTGGGCCAGTCGGTCGAGATCGTCATCTCCGCAACGCTGCTGCTCAGCTTTGCGCTGCTCGGCACCTGGGGCGCGATCTACGCCTTCACGCCGGAAATCTATCCGACCACGCTTCGCGCCAGCGGTATGGGCTTGTCCGGGTCCGTCGCGCGTTTCGGGGGGCTTCTGGCGCCGTCGATTGTCGCGCCGGTCATGACCTCGAATTTTGGTCTGGCGCTCGGTGTCATCTCCGGTCTTCTTTTGCTTGCGGCAGTCAGCGTAGCCTTCATCAACGCTGAATCCAGAAACATGGCTCTCGAATAGAGTGGCAGCCCCGTGGTCGGCCCTATGCCGTTCACGGGGATTCTCTCAGGAAGCGATTGCTCGTCCGCCTCTCCTCCATATCACGCTGCGCTTCGGCCCGCTTGCGATTTGTTGGATTTTGGAGGATTAGAAGCGTCAATAGGAGCGGACGACGCGAGCATGGCAGAAAATAGCGACATCGGAGAAGCGGACCCGCGGGCGGGCTATCAGGTGACCGAGCAGGTTGGACATCTGTTGCGCAAGGCCTATCAGCGGCATCTTGCGATTTTCCAGGAAAATGCTAGCGATCCCGACCTGACCTCCGTGCAGTTTGTCACCCTTTGTACGCTCCACGACCGTGGCCCAAGTTCGCAGGCCGAGCTGGTGAAGGCAACCTCGGTCGATCAGGCAACTATTCGCGGCATCGTGGAGCGCCTCAAGGCGCGTGGTCTCATCAATCTCTCTAAGGACGCTGCCGATGGCCGCAAGGTTATCATCTCACTGCTGGCGAAGGGTGAAGCGGTCCTGCGCTCCATGTATCCGAACGCGCATATCATCAGCGAAAAGACGATGGGACGGCTTAACCCTGCCGAACGGGTTGCGCTACTGTTCCTGTTGAAAAAGATCACGGAAGATGAACCGGGCGAAGACTGAGATGCCGCAATGTCGTATCACCAACGCTTTCGACAAATATGCTTCACCAGCATCTCTCGTTACTGCAACCTAAGGGAGACCGGTAATTTTGTCGCTTTGCGCTTAATTAGGATCTTCCTCGATTTGGTCAACTGAGTGTTAGCGCCACGACGGTGATACTATCGAGACCAGACCGTAGCTCTGGAAGACCTTCGCGGCGCTCCTGTGATCCTGGCCTTCTATCCCACCAACTAGAGTCCCGTCTGCGGCGATCAGATGGCCCTTTACAACGCCGCACACGCCGAGTTCCCGCCCATGGTGCACAGCTCATCGACATCTCGGTGGACGGCGTGTGGTGCCATACGGCCGTCTCAAACAGGCAAAGCTCGACCTCACAGCCTACCCCCAGCCTTTTCCCGCTCCCGTTGACGTTCGTCCATTTGATTGGTTCGTGATCGGCGGGCCTCTTCCGAAGGCTCAGTCTCCGGACGAGACGGCCGGCAAGTCGCCAACGACAATCTCTCTCAGGCCTTGCCGGAGCGTTGCGACATTGGTCCTACCGTTCAGTCGTTCGAATTCTTGCTGCGCATCCCGCCAGAGGGGAGCCGCTCTCTCATGCAAGCGTCGGCCTTCGTCCGTGAGTTCAATGATACGAACTCGACCGTCCGCGGGTGATGGCTTGATCGTGACGAAACCGTCGCGTTCCAGAAAGCCAACCATCTTTCCCATCGCCGTCCGCTCGATATCGAGCCGTTCCGCGAGAGCGTTGACGGTGGCACCGTCAGCTTCGTCGAGAGCCGCCAGGGTCAGGAACTGCGTGATACGCAGCCCGACGGATTCAAGATGGGCATCGTAGAACCGCGTGATCTGTCGGCTCGCCTTTCTCATGGCGGAGCAATTGCATTGATCGATTCCAAGCGGTTGGTTCGCTGACAACATGTCGCTTTCCTTTCGAATCCTGCTTATTGTCCGCAGGCTATATGGCGCAAAGGCCAAGGCCTCCGCATCACATAGCCTGCGGCTTGGCGGTTTCTCCACCATTTTGGCGCTTAGAACAATCCTGCCGGCGGCGTGATATAACCGGGTACCTCGGCAGCGAGCGTGCTCTTCAGTAGTGCCGTTCCCTGGTCGGCCATGATCTCGCTCTTGCCGGCGGCGAGCGCTTCATAGGTTTGGCGCACCACATCTCCCGGGCTGGCTTTTGGCACATCGATGCCATTGGTCAGGTCGGTATCCACGAAACCCACATGCAGACCGAGAACCTGGATGCTACGATCCTGAAGGTGAAAGCGAAGCTGGTTCGTGAAGCTCCATGCCGCCGCCTTTGATGCAGCATAGGGTGTCAAAATAGGCCGCGGAAGCCACACGATATCGGATAGCACGTTGATGATGGCAGCACGCGGCTTGGCCGACAGGATCGGCTCGAAGGCCTGCGTGACGCGGACGACGCCATAATAGTTGGTATCGAATAGACGCTGCGACTGCTCTTCGACATCGTTTGCCAGAGGCCCGTCGATAAGGGCAGCGATGCCCGCGTTGTTGATCAGCAGATCGGTATCCGTCGCCAGTTCCGCTGCCGCAGCGATTGATGCTTTATCCGTGACATCGATCCGGACGGGAACGATGTCCGGTTCGTCGAAGCCGTTCGTATTGCGCATGCCTGCATAGACCTTCTTTGCTCCGCGACGACGGGCTTCGCGTGCGAAGGCGAGGCCCAAGCCGCGATTAGCTCCGGTAATGAAGACGGTGGCGTTGGTGACATCCATGACAAATTACCTCTCTAAAGCCACAGATCAGGGCATCCAATATCGATACCTGCCTGTGGGCGTTCGGTTTAAAGAAGAAGGTCTTCCGGCAACCGGCCGGAGAGTGCCTCGCGAAGATTGGCGGCAAGAGATAACACAGCACCAAGCGGGCTCATCCGCACACTGACGCGTGGTACCGAACCATCAGAGTTGCGATCGACGACGACGGTGGCGTTCAGCCTTTCCCCGCTTGTCAGAACCGCCTCGTATTCAAGAAAGAGGCGCGCGCCGACAGTCTCGAGAAACGTGGGATCCTGCGAAGCGTAGAAGGCCCCGACTGTGTTGACGGCCAGCTTGATCTCGTCGCGTCCGATGACGGGACCTCGCAGCACGGAACTGGTCAGCTCCGCGTCCGCAGTCAGGTCGTCCAGAAACGGGTGACGCTCGCCTTGAATATTCGACATTGTTCAAGCTCCTTACCTCGACGGTGCTCACGCAAAGGCGGCACGATTGTTGGTGATGAATTGCTGGACCGAGAGTGCTGGCGTTCCGGTGATTTTCTCAACAGCATCGTTCGTGCCCACAAAGATGCCATCACGATAGTTTTGGGCAACTTCGACCAGGTGCTGCACGAGGAAAGGCGGAAACTTGTAGAGATTTTCCATCTTGTCTTTGAACACATCGATCGAAGTCGGCGCATAGTCGATCTTTGCGCCGAGCACTTCGCTCATGGCGGCAGCGATCTCGGTATGGTTCATCTCGATCGGTCCATGGAGGGGATAAATCTTGCCCTCATGCCCCCCAGGATTTGCCAAAAGATGCGCAATCACCCGCCCCTGATCATCGGTCGCGATCGGTGCGTGACGCCCATCAGCAAACGGAAACTCGATCTTTTTCGTCGCCCATATCTCCTTTGCGAAATGCGGATAAACGAGCCAATCGGCAAAGAAGGTGGGGCGAAGATGGGTCGTTGGCACGCCGGACCAGTCGAAGACCCGCTCGGAAATCCAATGGTCCTGCGCCGCGTGGCTCGCCGATTCGCGGCGCGCCGATATCTGCGACATGTTGACGATTGCTGTGACGCCCGCTTCCTTTGCGGCCTGTGCGAAATAGGCCGCGGCGCCGATGATGCCTGGCGCGATCGGATGCAGGAAATAGGCCGATCGGACGCCTTCCATGGCGGCACGGATGCTGTCTATATGAGTGAAGTCGCCGATGGCGATATCAACTCCCCGCTGCCTAAGGGCCGTCGCCCGCTCATCGTCCGAACGCACATAGGCGCGCACCGACTTGCCCATCTTAAGTAATTCATCGATTGCGGCACCGCCGGTCCGTCCGGTTGCTCCGCTTACAAGTACCTCGGCTTCACTCATAATCTCGCTCCTGTTCTTTATATAAGGGCATATGCTCTTATAAGAGCGAAAATAAGAGCATATGCGCCTATCGTCAATAGGGAGCATTTGCATTTTTAAGAGAGACCGTTTTTGGAGCGACCGTGAACCATCACTGAAGGCGTCGAATGACCGAGGTCGCGGGTTCCAATCCGTTTCTTAATCTTCATCTGAAAAATGGATTTGCAGGAACTTCTTTAGATGTGCGGTGGCGCATTATCGGCGCTTCTTTGAAGCCTTACACCGTCGCAGCGATATAAGTGCGCCATCCGCCATAATGCGTGATATCCGTCGTGTCGGCGATGGCGGTGGCTTCGACCAGAAATCCCTTGGTCGACGTGCCATCCGATAAAAAAAGGGTGCCGATGCTGAGGGGTGAGGGGATGGCCGCAACGAATTGGCCGAACGCGGCCGGGGTCATTCGCCAGATTTCGACATCGATTTGACCGCCTGTCGCCTGTGGAACACGGATAAGTCCCGGCTTTGCCGGCTTCTGCCCCGGCAAGACATAAAGCCGATAGCAATCCGATGTTCGTGCTTTCCGCAGAAAGCGGCTATCGAGGGCAAGGAGTTGTGCGTTCAGCGGCATGCCGGAGAGATGGGCGCCGACCACCGCTATATCGATCAGCCCGGCTTCGTCAACGCTGATCGTATCGTTCGGCTTCGGCTGCAGCCATCCGGTTGCGCCGAGCGCCAAGCCGCTGCTTGCGTGAATGTCACGGGCAAGCGAAGCCGTGAGGCCGTCGCGTCCCGACGATGTCAGCAGGGTCACGCTGGCTGGACGACCGTCGCTGCGTATGCCCGCTGGCACGGCGATGCCGCACATGTCGAGCAGATTGACGAAGTTGGTGTAAGTGCCGAGACGCGAATTTTCACGGATCGGTTCGGCCTCAAGGTCGGCACGTGTGTAATGTGTCGGCGCCGTCGGTACACAAAAGAGATCAACCGATGCGATCAGCTGAGCAACCTTCTGTTTCAAGGCCTGCAGCGCATAGAGACCCTTGAAGGCGTCCGCGGCCGAAAGCTGCTTGGCGCCGCCATAGATCCCGCGGGTGACGGGATGGAAGCTCGCCTCCTTGGCGTCAAAGAAATCCTTGACCGCCGCATAGCGCTCGGCCACCCAGGCGCCTTCATAAAGCAGGTTTGCCACCTTGTAGAAATCGCCAAACGGTACTTCCACCAAGCGATGGCCCAGTTTCGTCAACATACGCAAGGCCTCGTCATAGGCCGCCTCCATGACGGCGTCACCGAAGAACAACCGGTCGGCCCTCGCCGGCACGCCGATGGTCAGGACCGGCGGTGCTTGCCTAAACCCATTGGCCGGAATGGTTTTCGAATAGGCGTCCTTGGCATCGTGACATGCGGCAACCTCGAATACCCGCCAGGCGTCGTCGACCGTCAGCGCGAAGATTGAAACACAATCCAGCGTGCGGCAGGCGGGAATAACGCCGCTTGTCGACAATGCGCCGAGGCTGGGTTTCATGCCGACGATATTGTTGAGGCCGGCTGGAATGCGACCCGATCCGGCAGTATCGGTGCCGAGCGCGAAGCTGACGATACCCTGCGCCGTCGCCACGGCTGAACCGGAGCTCGATCCGCCTGGCACCAAATCGGCATCCATGGCGTTGCGCGGAACGGGATACGGAGTGCGGACACCGACGAGGCCAGTTGCGAATTGATCGAGATTTGTCTTACCGATTACCAGAGCACCGGCTTCTTTCAGCAGGCGAACAACGGTGGCATCTGTGTCGGGCATATAGGCGTAGTCGGGGCACGAAGCGGTCGTCGGCATGCCGGCGACGTCGATATTGTCCTTTACGGCAAAGGGAATGCCCCAAAGCGGTTTTGTCGCCGGGTCGAAGGCGCCTAGCGCTTCAGCTTCGACGAGCAGATCCCCTATGTCGACAAGATGGATGAAGATGCCGGGATCGTTCACCTCAGCAATGCGCGCAAACACCGTGCCGATCATGTCGGCGGCCGTCAGACCGTTCTGGTAGGCTGCGTGTAGGGAAGCGATGTCGAAAGCTGGTCCCGCTCTCATGTTGTTTTCTCTTCGAGTATTTTGACGGGCCGGTCCCATTGGATGAGCACGACGCAACCGGTGTCACTCCAGACTGAATGTTCGGTGCCGGCAGCATTCACTACATAGCTTCCTCTGCCGTAGTCGCCGGCCTCGTCGGATTGGGTGCCTTCAAGCACCAGGATGGTTTCGAGCCCTTCGTGGCGATGGCGCGGCACCGAGGCTCCGGCCTCGTATTTCAGCAGTGCCACGCCGGGCTGGTCGCCTTCGAAGGGACGGATCCAGTGGATCGTCACGTCCGGTCGGAAGGGTCCGAATTCCAGTTCTTTCCAGCCACCCGCCGTCAACAGTTCGCGAGTTGTTTCAGGCATGGTTGATGGCCTCCAGAATGTCATCGATATGCGCCGTCCAGCCGACGATAGCGCCCTGCGCTTGGATCATTGCGATGGCGGCAGACTTGAATTCGGGGAAATAGCTTTCGGTTGCCTCTTCGACGAGCAGGCATTCATAGCCGCGGTCGTTGGCCTCGCGCATGGTGGTCTGGACGCAGACTTCAGTGGTGACACCGGCAAAGACGAGCTGCTTGATACCCTTACGCTTCAGGATGTCGCCGAGTCCGGTGGCGTAGAAGGCGCCCTTGCCGGGTTTCTCGATAACAATCTCGCCATCGATGGGTGCGAGCTCGAGAAGAATTGCCGTGCCAGGCTCGCCGGCAATCAGGATGCGGCCCATTGGTCCCTTGTCACCGATCCTGAGCGAAGGATTGCCGCGGTCGCGCTTGGCGGGCGGCAGGTCGGAAAGGTCAGGTCTGTGGCATTCCATCGTATGGATCACCGGCAGGCCGGCTGAACGGAAACCCGCGATCAGCCGCTTCACATCGGGGATGATCCTCGTGATGCGGCTGACATCATTGCCGAGGCTGGCGCCGAAGCCGCCAGGCTCGGCAAAATCACGCTGCATGTCGATGACGATCAATGCCACGGCGTCGCGTTGCAGCGGGAAGGGGAACGGTTGAGCCTTGATGTCGGTCATCAGTGATGTCCCGCCATGTGAGCGCCGATCACCGAGACATCGGCGGTCTGCGCCGTTGTTTCGTAGACGAGCCTGCCTTCGGAGATCACCATGATGCGATCCGACATTTCCAGAAGTTCGTCGAGATCCTCCGACAAAAGCAGCACAGCCGCCCCGGCGTTGCGGGCACGCATGATACGGGCACGGATTTCGGCCACGGCAGAAAAATCGAGGCCGAAGCAGGGATTGGAGACGATCAACAAATCAACGTCGCCCGTCAGCTCCCGCGCCAACACGGCACGCTGAACATTGCCGCCAGAAAGGGCCGCGATCGGCGAAGAGGACGATGCTGTCTTCACCTTGAAGTCGGAAATCAGCGATGTCGCCCGCTTCTTCATCCGGCCCCTGTTTAGCCAGATCGCGTCAGTGCCGGTCTCCGTCAGGTCGAAGGTGCGGAAGGCGAGATTTTCGCTGACGGTCATGCGCGGCGCACAGGCATTCTGCAGGGGCTCTTCCGGAATGAAGCGGACGTTGTTCTTTCGTGTTTCGGGCCGCGTTGCACCGTAGATCTCGCCGTTAACGCTGATCGCTCCAGTCTCGGTCGGCCGCTGCCCGGCGAGAATTTCCGTGAGCTCTTTCTGGCCATTGCCGGAAATACCAGCGATGCCGACAATCTCGCCGGAACGCACCGTCAGCTTGTCGATCTCGATCGTCTTCAGGCCGGAACGGTCCGGAGCCTTGACCCGTTCGACTTGCAACACCGGTTTTGCTGTATCTGCGACGGGAATGCGAGTATCGAGTTCAGCGAGTTTGATGTCGCCGATCATCATCGCCGCCATATCCGCCGTTGAGAGTTCGCCGACCTTGCCGCCGCCGACAAGCTTGCCACGTCGCAGGATCGAGACCGCGTCGGCGAATTTCGTCACCTCATGGAATTTGTGGCTGATCATCAAAACGGTCAGCTCGCCGCGTTCGGTCATGCCCCTCACCAGGCCGAGCATCTCATCTGCCTCCGCCGGCGTCAGCACCGAGGTTGGTTCGTCAAGTACGAGGAAGTTGCGGCCAAGATAAAGCTGCTTGACGATTTCGAGCTTCTGCTTTTCGCCGGCGGCAAGCTCGCTGACCCGCCGGTCGAGCGGGATCTTGAAGGGCATCCGCTCCATGAAGGCCGCAAGCGCCTTACGCTCTTTGGCCCAGTTGACGATAGCGGGTACTTCGGTGCGGCTGATGACGAGATTTTCCGCACCTGTGAGCGACGGCACCAACGTAAAATGCTGGTAAACCATACCAAGACCATAAGTAGCTGCGTCCTTCGGGGAGGCGACCGCCACCTCGCGACCGTCGACAGACAGGGAACCTGAGGTCTGGTGATAGAAGCCCATGATGCACTTGACGAGCGTCGATTTCCCCGCGCCGTTTTCACCGAGCAGCGCGTGGAAGGTACCTGCAGGAATACTTACGGATACGTGGTCGAGTGCTGTGAAGCTGCCAAAACGCATGGTCATGTCGAGCGTTTCGATGCCGACCGCCTTGCCGGCCTGTGGAAGAGGGGTATCGCGAATTATGCTCACCTCAATGCTCCTTTTCGACAATGATGGCGACGGGACCACCGCCGGGAGGCCCTTGATGTTCGGCGCCGCCGGAGACGTAGAGATCCGTGATGCCGAAGAGGCCAGCGAGCACGCCGCCAACGAAGGCGCGCGCATGGCGCGTGCCTGAGATATCGGAATCGTCCAGCATCGTATGGCGCTTGCCACGAATCTTTCCGGTCGGATCCGGTTCGGCCTTGGCGAGAACGGCAGCGAGGCGGCTGTTGGCCGGCAGGCGTTCGTATGCCTCGCGCACCGCGGCTACATCGACGGCATCACGCATTACCGCATGGTCGATCGCCAGCGGCCCCGACCATCGATCGCTCATGCCGAGCACGATGATTTCGTGATCCGTCAATTCAACGCCGGCCGAGGCAGAGGCGCGGCGCGAGAAGAGTTCATGGCTGTAACAGATGTCGGTGTCGCGGAGCGCTCCTTCGTCAACCTCGCCGAGCGCGACCGCCACGCCGAGCGCCGATGCGCCGCGCGACAGGCCCATCGATTTCAACGTGTCGCGGGTGGCGAGTGTCTTTCCCTCGGCTTCAGCCGCGCTGATGCGGCTGAGCGTGAGGAGCGGGCATTTGATCTGGACGAAATGGACATCGCTTGGGTCGTCGATGCCGGCGTCACGCATCGCTACACGCACAGCTTCAGCCACAAGCAGAACCTGTTCGCGCCGTCCGAGATGTTGGGCTGGCAGCGAAGGCGTACGCGCAACCCCGATCGCCAGCGCGCGTTCGGCCGGCGCATCTACCACTTCTCGCGCGAACACCGTCCAGTGTGGCGAGAGTGCCCCCTCCGTCCCCCCGGACATGACGAGCGAGACGTCATCGGCGCCGTGCTGTCGAAAGAGTGTTTCGAAGCTGCGGGTAGCATAGCCGCGGCTGAAATCGTTAACGCAGCCATTGCCCTCGGTCTTGCCGAGTATAGCTACGACATTCTTGGCCGCCAGGCCGTCGGCAAAAAGCGCTTCGACCCCGGAGGTATCGTCCGGTCCTTGCGCAGAAACACGATAGACATGGGCACGTAGTGAAGGCATCAGGGCAATGCCTCGATCAAGGCCTTGGAATTGGAAACCGAGCCGAAGACGCCGCCCTGCATCTTCACCATCTTGATGGCGGCAAGGTGATTTCCGTAATCGGTCGCGCCACAGCAATCTTCGAGCAACAGGCACTCAAAGCCGCGATCATTCGCCTCGCGCATGGTGGTGTGAACGCAGACGTCGGTCGTGATGCCGGTGAGAATGATGTTCTCGATGCGCTTCTGGTTCAGGATCAGCTCCAGATCTGTAGCACAGAAGGAACCCTTGCCGGGTTTGTCGATGATCGTCTCGCCGTCTATCGGTTTCAGTTCCTCGATGATGTCCCAGCCGGGCTCGCCGCGCACGAGGATGCGGCCACAGGGGCCGGGGTCGCCGATGCCGGCATTGATGCGCTGCGAGCGCCAGCGCTTATTGGCAGGCAGGTCGGCAAGATCGGGGCGATGACCCTCGCGGGTATGAATGATATGATAGCCCTTGGCGCGCATGGCGGCTAAAACCCGTTTGATCGGCTCTATCGGCGCGCGTACCAGCGAAAGATCATAGCCCATGTGATCGACATAGCCGCCAGGCCCGCAGAAATCCGTCTGCATGTCGATGATGATGAGCGCTGTGTTGTCCGGTCTGAGGGCGCCATTATAGGGCCATTTATAGGGATCGGCGTTGATGTAAGTCAGTTTCTGAACGATGGCTGCGGCTGCGAGACTGTTCATGGCTGATCTTCCTATTTGGTGAGCGAAAGCGCGCCGGGAGCGCCGCTAAGCGCGCGGGTGGGCGAGGAGGTGATGATCATGATGACGAGCGTCAGCACGTACGGAGCGGCGTAGAAGAGATAATATCCCTGCGTCACGCCGACGGATTGCAAAGCTGGGCCAAGCGCGCCGGCACCGCCGAAGAGAAGTGCGGCAACGAAGCAGCCGATCGGGTTCCAGCGCGCAAAGATCACCAGCGCCACGGCCATCAGGCCCTGTCCAGAGGAGATGCGCTCGTTCCAGGAGCCTGGATAGTAGAGCGATAGATAGGCGCCGCCGATCGCAGCCAGCGAACCGCCGACAGCGGTTGCCAGCAGCCGGACACGATCGGGGTCGATGCCCATGGCGCGCGCCGCGTCCGTACTGTCGCCCACGACGCGCAGCATGAGGCCGATCCTGGTGTTCCTGAATGCCCACCAGAGGACGAGGGCGAGAGCTGCACCGAGAATAAAAAGGATGTTG
This sequence comes from Rhizobium sp. BK312, assembly GCF_014193605.1. NCBI lineage: Bacteria > Pseudomonadati > Pseudomonadota > Alphaproteobacteria > Hyphomicrobiales > Rhizobiaceae > Rhizobium > Rhizobium sp. BK312. Next base: position 116,425 of record NZ_JACHZP010000002.1, read on the forward strand.
ATGTTCAACGCTGCCTGTACCGGCTGCAGGTTTGACCAGAAACCGAAGGGGATCGCCGGCAGGTGCGGCGCGACAGGCTGGATGAAGGACTTGCCGAGAAAGAAAGCGAGGCCGAGGCCGAATTGCATCATGGCGATGCCGATGGCGATGTCGTTGACCTTCGGCCATTTGCAGATCCAGCCGTGTACAGCGCCGAAGATCGCCCCGGTTGCCATCGCGCCGAGCACGCCGAGCCAGGCCGAACCGCTCATCACGGCGACCGCATAGGCCGTCATGGCGCCGAATACGAGCGTGCCTTCAAGGCCGAGATTGATGCGGCCGGAACGCTCGGTGATCGTCTCGCCGAGGCTGACGAAGATGAAGGGCGTCGAGACGCGGATCGCGCCGGCGAGGATGGCGAGAGGCACGCCCCAGAGACCGATTGCGGTATCGTCCATCATGCGCTCCTTTTCCAAAGGTCGGGATTGAAGATCTTGAAGCGGCCATAGAAGGTTTCGCCAAAAAGGATGACGACGAAGAGCGTGCCCTGCAGCACGAGGACGGTCGCGTCGGGCAGGCCCATGCGGCGCTGGATCAGGCCGCCGGATGCGTCGATGCCGCCGAGAAGGATGGCGACCGGGATGATCGCAAGCGGATTGTGACGCGCCAGGAAAGCGACAAGGATGCCGGTATAACCATACCCGGCGGCAAGCGAAGCATTGGCACTGCCCTGGACCGCGGCGACCTCGATCATGCCGGCAAGGCCGGCGAAGCTGCCGGCAATTGCCGTGAAACCGGCAATCAGCCGCCCCACGGGCAAGCCCTGGATCTGCGCGGCTCGAACATTGCCGCCAGCGATGCGAGCGGCGAAACCGTAACTGGTCATCTCGAGCAATATCCACGAGAAAACACAGGCGATAATGCCGATGACGAGGCCCCAATGCACGTCCATGCCTGGAATATTGCCGAGCATATAGTCGTGTGGCAGTGGCTTGGTGGAGGGCTTGTTGAGGCTTGCCGGATCGCGCAGCGGTCCTTCGACGAACTGGTTCATCAAGGCGATGGCTATATAGGCGAGCAGCAGTGAGGAGATGGTTTCGTTGACGCCGCGATAATGGCGAAGGAAGCCGGCAAGACCGATCCAAATGCCGCCGATTGTCATGGCGGCAAGCGCCATGAGGACAAGAACGATGATCGGCGACAACAGGCCGATGATCGGCAATGTGATCGCCGCGGCCGCCACACCGCCGAGGACGACGGCGCCTTCGCCGCCGATGATGACGAGACCGAGTCTGGCCGGCAGCGCAACGCAAAGCGCAGTGAGTAGCAGCGGGGAGGCGCGGCTCAAGCTGTTCTGGATGGAAAACCAGCTGCCGAAGCCGCCGGCATACATGAAGCGAAAGAGGTCGGCCGGCGATTTGCCGACGGCCAGGATGAAGAGGGAGAACAGTGCGAGGCCGACCAGGATTGCGCCAAGCGTGATCACCACAGGCTCGGCCCGTCGCGCGAGCCATTCGAGGGCCGGGCGCAGCTGCGCCCGCCTCTGCTGGACGATGGACAATGCGGGCTCGTTGACTTCAACCGTCATGACGGTTCTCCCTCGATAATCAGGCCGTGGAGCCGACAACGCCTTCGACGAGATAGTTCATGCTTTCGAGTTCGATTGCGTCCTCGGCGAAGCTCTTGTCCGAGGTGATGACGACATTGCCCTTGTTGTCCTTGATCGGGCCTTTGAAGACCGAGAATTTTCCCGCCATCATCTCGGCAAGCGTCGCCTCGAATTTCTTGCGGGATTCATCCGAAACGCCGGGGCCGAGCGGGCTCATCTTGACGAAGCCGTCCTTCAGACCGCCGCGAACGAAATTGCCGAGCTTTCCGCCGGCCTGCGCCTTCTTGACGAAATCGGAGTACACATTCCCCCAGGCCCACTCCGCGCCAGTCAGATACTTCGCCGGTGCAAGGGGGCTCTGGTTGGCGTGATAGCCACAGACGAAGGCACCGCGGCCGGCGGCGGTTTCGACGACAACCTTCGGGCTGTCGACATGGCAGGTGATGACATCCGCCCCCTGGTCGATCAGCGCGTTGGTCGCTTCGGCCTCCTTGACAGCCAGTGACCATTCGCCCGTGAAGATCACCTGGCAGGTGATGGCCGGATCGACGGAGCGCGCGCCGAGCAGAAAGGCGTTGATGTTTTGCAAAACCTGCGGGATCGGCTTGGCTGCAACAAAGCCGATCTTCTTGCTCTTCGTGGCATAACCGGCGGTCACGCCGTTCAGATATTGACCCTGGAAAATGTAACCGAAATAGGAGCCGGTATTGACCGGGTTTTTGTCGGCCTGCCAGAGACCGCCGCAGTGGCGGAACTGGATGTTGGGATATTTGGCGGCCATGGCCAGCATATGCGGGTCGAAATAACCGAATGAAGTCGGGAAGATCAGCGTGGCACCGTCAAGGTTGATCATCGATTCCATCGTCTTTTGAACATCGACGGTTTCAGGGACGTTTTCCTCTTCGACTACGGTGACACCAGGAAGCGCCTTGACGACGGCAGCGCCTTCGGCATGGGCTTGGTTGTAGCCATAATCATCTTTTGGGCCGACATAGATGAAGCCGACGGTGAGGGCGGTTTGGGCGTAGGCGCGAGATGACAGAAGGCCCGGCGCCACACTGGTGACTGCACCTGCAGCCGAAGCCTGGAGAAAGTTGCGGCGAGTCATGTGAAGGAGTCTGGTCATGGGAATGCTCCTTGGGGCTGGCGCCCGGTTCGTAAAAAGGATCACATGAAAGTGTATGCAATCATCATGCCAGATATTAAGTGAATGATATCATTGTATTAAAGTCTAATAGAAGTCTTAGCCGCAAAAAGTGTATGCAGATTCTATTGAAATAATGCCCTGAAATAAGCAATGCACTTTTTTTAATCTTCATTTTGCGAGGAACGCCGCAGAGACCAATTCGACAGAGATTTTCTGTTAAAAAATATCATTGAAAAACAACTAATTAAATTGACAATTGACTTTGGTTCGTTCGTGCATACATCTGTATGCAAGATGTTGAGGATTCGCCTATTTCTGTGAAGCAGATCAAGCGTAGGGAAGTTGTGAGGCCGGGAACGACCGTCGAACAGATGGTGCGGGCTGTGGCCGATATGATTGTAACGGGAGCGCTCCTGCCGGGCGAGAAGCTTGACGAAATAACGCTGGCGGCCCGCTTCGAGGTATCACGGACCCCGGTTCGCGAAGCCTTACGCGAACTTGGCGCGATGGGGCTTGTCGGCCGTGAACCGAACCGCAGTGCTGTTGTGACGAATGTTAGTGGTGCCTATCTGCATTCGATGTTTGAGGCAATGGCGGAGCTTGAAGCCATTTGCGCGCGCCTATCGGCGGAACGAATGACCGTTGATGAACGTCGCACCCTTGAGCGCCAACATCACGCTTCCGCCCGGCTGGTGCGTGCCGGCGCCGAGGAAGATTATGCCACATACAATGTCGAGTTTCACAATCAGCTCTATCGTGGCGCGCATAACGACCATATCCTCGAGCTTGTGACGCAAACGCGCGCCCGGCTTGCCCCCTTCCGTCGCGCACAATTCCGCCTTCCCGGACGCCTTGCCAAGTCCTTCGATGAGCACGATATCATCGTCACCGCAATCATGCGCGCAGACGCCCAGGCGGCCAGACAGGCGGCCTATTCGCATGTCGCCATCGTCAGCGATGCCAGCGTTGCTTTTGTCGAACATCGTTAGCGATTTGAAGTCTAGGTGACCGCCAGCCCATAGGGGGCACAGGACATAACGGCGAGTGCGTCATTATCGATGCGGAAACGCCTCATCCATCATGGTCAGAAGCGATCGGTAAGCCGGGACGTTATATCGTCCGGCTTACCGAAGCCGACAGGCTAGTCCACCTTTTTCCTGCTCCCGATGCAATAGGGCGCAGAAGAAGGATTGCGGCTTTTGCCTAAGCAGTTTTGAGAGACATCATGGCAAATCGGACGGACTGGAGAAAAAATATTCCATATAGCCTCGATGGTGGGTATTTCCGTCTTTGCCTATAAAATTTGTGGTCTTTATCTTCCGTGTCATTGAACCCGAGAGGACGACATGAGAATTCATATTGCAGGTCTTTTTTCCGCAATTCTACTTGCAGCGACGGGGGTTGCACAGGCCGAGACAATCAAAGTGGGCGTTGTGCCGGGCGTTTATGCCGACTCCATCGAGGCGGTGATCCCCGAGGCAAAGGCCAAGGGCTTGGATATTCAGGTTGTCGAATTCAGCGACTGGACGACGCCAAACATCGCGCTTCAATCCGGCGATATCGATGTCAACTATTTCCAGCATCAGCCGTTCCTGAACAATGCGATCAAAGAACGGGGCTATGAGTTTGTCAGCGCAGGCATCGGCGTTCTCGCCAATATCGGTATCTATTCTTTGAAGTACAAGAATTTTGCCGATGTGCCGCAAAATGGAAAGGTTGCGATCGCCAATGATCCCGTCAATCAAGGTCGTGGGCTGCTCCTGCTGCAAAAGGCTGGGCTTATCAAGCTCAGGGATGGCGCGGGCTTCAAGGGCACGCTCGACGATATCGTCGACAATCCCAAGAAGCTGACCTTCAACGAAGTCGAGGGTCCACAGCTTGCGCGCGTGACCGGTGATGTCGACCTGGCCCAGGGCTATCCGCACTTCATCGTCGCATCCAAGGCCTTCGATCCGAGCTCGGGCCTTATCTATTCCGGTGTGGACGACAAGCAATTTGCTATCATTTTTGCAGTACAAAAGCAAAAGGTAAATGATGCCGGGATTAAGGAGCTCGTGGCGCTTTATCAGAATTCGCCGGCCGTACGGGCAGCAATCAGCAAAGCATTCGCCAATGATCAGAAGCTTTATACGCTCCCATGGCTGAATTGATCGAGCGGATAAGGCAGGATCCGGAACACAAGACGGCGGCGAGCGGCGGCACCTTGCAGCACGCCGCCGCTGTCGGTCAGCCGCTGTCAAGCTCTCCGATGGGGTCGGTAGCTTTTGACGGTGTCGAGAAGATTTATTCGTCGGCGGCTGGTCCGGTCCATGCCCTCAAGAACATCAGCCTCGATGTGCCGGCGGGTGCGATCTACGGTATCATCGGGCGAAGCGGGGCCGGAAAATCCAGCTTGCTGCGGACTATAAACCGCCTGGAAAAGCCGACCGGCGGAAAGGTCTTGGTCGACGGACAAGACATTTCGGTGCTCGATGAGGATGCGCTGGTCGCGTTGCGACGACGCATCGGCATGATTTTCCAGCACTTCAATCTTCTCTCAGCCAAGACTGTCTGGGGCAATGTCGCTTTGCCATTGATCGTTGCAGGCGTGCCGCGCCGGCAGATCGAAGAAAGAGTGGCCGAAGTCCTGTCGCTGGTGGGATTGGAAGGTAAGGAGCGCGCCTATCCGTCGCGCCTTTCCGGTGGTCAGAAGCAACGCGTGGGCATTGCGCGCGCACTTGTTCATAGGCCGGAAATCCTCCTTTGCGACGAGGCGACATCGGCGCTCGACCCGGAGACGACGCTTTCCATCCTGGGGCTGCTCAAGGACATCAATCGCCGTCTCAAGCTGACCATCATTCTCATCACTCATGAAATGAGCGTCATCCGTGAGATCTGCGACCACGTGCTAGTTCTCGATGAGGGTGAGATTGCCGAAGCCGGGCCGGTCTGGCGCATTTTCGGCAATCCGCAGCATTCTGCCACGCAGGCGCTCTTGCGACCCCTCAACCGCGAAATCCCGGAGGATATAGCCAGGCATCTGCGATCTTCGCTGCGCAACGAGCATTCGCAGGCTATCTGGGAACTGGTCTATACTGGTGAGGGTGGCTTGGAACCCGACCTTTCTAGAATAGCCAGCGCGACCGGCGCTTCCGTGCGGTTGCTGCAGAGCTCGCTCGACCGCATTGAGGGTCGCGTTCACGGCCGGCTGTTGATTGCAGTACGCCGGACGGGGAGCAATCCGACGGTCCCCTCGCAATTTGCCGATCTTGCTCATCAAGTCAGGGTATTGGGTTATGTCGACCATGATGTATGAACGCCTGTGGCAGGCGTTTCTTGATACGATTGCGATGGTCGGTGCTTCCGCTCTCATCGCATTTATCGCCGGCATTCCTCTTGCCGTCTTCCTAGTGCTTTCGGCGTCTGGCGGCCTCATCCATGCGCCGCGGTTGCATGGCATTCTCGCCGCAATCATCAACGGCTTTCGGGCCACGCCGTTCATCGTTCTCCTGGTGGCGTTGTTGCCATTGACGCGATGGCTCACCGGAACGACGATTGGTGTGTGGGCCGCCGTCGTGCCGCTTTCCATCAGCGCTACGCCGTTTTTTGCGCGCATTGCCGAAGTCAGCCTCCGCGAGGTCGACGGCGGGTTGATCGAAGCTGCCCAGGCGATCGGCTGCCGACGCTGGCACATCGTGCGCCATGTGCTTCTGCCAGAAGCGCTTCCGGGCATCGTCGGCGGCTTTACCATCACCATCGTCAGCATGATCGGCGCCTCGGCCATGGCAGGCGCGGTGGGCGCAGGCGGTCTCGGAGACATGGCGATCCGCTATGGCTATCAGCGCTTCGATACCACCGTCATGGCAGTGGTCATCGTCGTGCTCATTGCCATGGTCTGTTTGGTGCAGTTCGCAGGCGACCATGCCGTGCGGCGCCTGCGAGCGCGCTAATATCAGCGACAATATCCGGAGTAGCTCCATGACTGAACCTGATGCCGTGCCGGCTGCGTCCGGCTCGAAAGAAGAAAGCACCATCAGGCGCCCCTTGCCACCGCGTACTCCACATCTGATCCGCTCGGATGCCGAGGCGCTGGAGATTGCCCACGGCCTCGCGGTTCGTTTCGCGGCGGGTGCGGCAGAACGGGACCGCGTTCGTCGCCTTCCTTGGGATGAGGTGGAGGAATATACCGCAAGCGGCCTCGGCGGCATCACAGTGCCGAAGGAATTCGGCGGCGCCGACGTCTCCTGCGTAACGCTTGCCAAGGTCTTCGAAATCCTTTGCGCACCCGACCCTGCACTCGGTCAGATTCCGCAGAACCAGTTCGGCGTGCTGGCGCTGCTGCGCGATGTGGGGTCGCCACAGCAGAAAGCCCGTATCTACGGCGATATCCTTGCCGGTTATCGCATCGGCAATGCAGGGCCTGAGCGTGGCCAGAAGGCGATCAACCACAGCTCAACTCGCCTGGCGCGCGGGGCAGATGGATTAAGATTGACCGGGCGGCGCTTTTATTCCACTGGCGCCATTTTCGCTCATTGGATTCCGACGCGCGCCGTCGACGATGACGGGCGTGCGATCCAGGTCTGGGCTGCCTATGACGCGCCGGGCGTGCGCGTCATCGACGATTGGTCTTCTTTCGGCCAGCGTACGACGGCCAGCGGCTCGGTGGAATTTACAGACGTACCGATAGATGAAGCTTTGGTTTTCCCAGTCTGGTCCTATGCGGACAGACCCGGTATCTCCGGTCCCGTCTCGCAGCTCATTCAGGCGGCGATCGATTCCGGCATAGCAGCGGCCGCGATTGCCGATGCGGTGACCTTTGTCCGCGATCACGCAAGACCTTGGATGGATTCCGGCCTGCAGTCGGCCAGCGAGGATCCGACGATCCTGCATGAAATCGGTGACCTCCATGTGGATTTGCACGCAGCGCAAGCACTTCTTTATGAAGCGGGTGCCGTTATCGACGAGGTGGCAAAGGCGCCTGTCGGCGAAGCGGAGAGCGCCAGAGCCTCTGCCGCCGTTGCCGAAGCCAAGATATTGACGACGGAAGTCGCGCTGAAGGCGGCTGAAAAGCTCTTCGATGTCGCGGGATCCGCGGCGACGCGGGCCGCCCACAATCTGGATCGGCATTGGCGAAATGCGCGCGTGCATACGCTTCACGACCCCGTACGCTGGAAATATCATTTGCTCGGTAATTATCAGCTCAACGGCATATTCCCGGCCCGCCATCAATGGAACTAGCGAGGAAAACCGTGACTGATACCGACTTTCGCATCCCCGTCGAACCCGCACCGCCGCCGCTGCGGCGACCCGATCTCATCTCCGACGACGAGCAGGCGATCGCGGTGGCAACCGTCCTGGCGGCAGAATTTGCCGCCGGTAGCGCGGAACGGGACAGGGATCGCGTCTTGCCATGGCGTGAACTGGAGCGTTTCAGCGAAACTGGTTTGTGGGGCATTACCGTGCCGCGTGAGTTCGGCGGTGCTGATGTGTCGACGCACACGTTAGCTCAGTTGATTGCCATTATCGGTGCCGCGGATGGATCGCTGTCGCAGATTCCTCAAAACCACTTTTACGCGCTTGAAGTCTTGCGTGTCGGAGCCTCGGTCAAGCAACAACGCTTCTTTTTCGAGCGCGTACTGGCGGGCGAACGTTTTGGCAATGCGCTGGCGGAAATCGGCCAGCGCGATTTCAAGCGACGTACCCGGCTTTTTCGCGAGCGGGGAAAGTGGATAGTTCACGGGCAAAAATTTTACTGCACAGGCGCCATTTACGCGCACTGGATTCCGACCCTTGTCGTTGCTGAGGAGGACGCAAGGGACGTCGCTTATCTCGCCTTCATCCCACGAAATGCACCCGGTGTGACGATCGTCGACGATTGGGACGGCTTCGGGCAGCGGGTTACCGGAAGTGGCTCGGTCGGATTCGATCAGGTGGAGATCGATCCGGAATGGATCGTCCCCTTTCAGTCTTCCTTCGAACGCCCGACGACGATCGGTCCGGTCGCTCAAATCATGCATGCGGCCATCGATCTTGGCATAGGGCAGGGTGCCTATCGGGAAATGTTGCAGTTCATCCGCGAACGGGCCCGGCCCTGGCTGGATTCAAAGGTCGAACGTGCCTCGGAAGATCCCTTGACGCTGCAAAACGTCGGGAATGTCTGGCTGCGGCTGCGGGCTGCGGAAGGCTTGCTCAAGCGAGCCGCAGACGCAACGGATGCGGCTCGTGCTGATATGACCGAGGACAGCGTTGCCCACGCCTCGATCGCCGTTGCGGAAGCGAAGATATTGACGACCAAGGCAAGCCTGCTTGCCGCCAACAAGCTGTTCGAGCTGTCTGGCACCTCATCGACGCTTTCGGATGACAACTTCGATCGCTATTGGCGTAATGCCCGCACCCATACGCTGCATGACCCGGTGCGCTGGAAATATCAGGCCATCGGCAACTATTATCTCAATGGCAAACGGCCACCGCGCCACGGCGCGATCTGAAATCGGAATAGCTGAAGATGGCGACCAGGAAAAAACAGATATTGCTCAATGCGTTCAACATGAACAGCGTCGGGCACATCAATCACGGACTATGGGCGCATCCCAGGGATCAGTCGCATCGCTACAAGACACTCGACTATTGGATCTCGCTTGCCGCCACGCTGGAACGCGGGCTGTTCGACGGTATCTTTCTTGCCGACATCTTGGGCGTCTACGACGTCTATCAGGGCTCCGCCGATTTGACGCTTCGTGAATCCATTCAGTTGCCGGTCAACGATCCTCTCCTGCTCGTCTCCGCGATGGCGGCCGTGACCCGGAACCTTGGATTTGGCATCACCGTCAATGCCAGTGCTGACGCGCCGTATATTTTCGCCAGACGGATCTCGACCCTGGATCATCTAACCGATGGCCGCGTCGGCTGGAACATCGTGACGGGCTATCTCGACAGCGCGGCGCGCGGCCTGGGTCTTGACAACCAGATCGAGCATGACACCCGCTATGATCGCGCCGATGACTATCTCGACCTGCTCTACAGGCTGTGGGAGGAAAGCTGGGAGGACGATGCGGTCTTGATCGACAAGGAAAGGCGTATCTATGCCGATCCATCAAAGGTACACGTGATCGACCATCAAGGGCCGTTTTACCGCTCGCAGGCCTATCACCTGGCCGAACCGTCGCCCCAGCGCACGCCGGTTCTTTATCAGGCCGGAACGTCCGGCCGTGGGAAGCAGTTTGCAGCGCGACATGCTGAATGCGTCTTCATCGCAGCCCCTGACAAGAACTCCGCTCGCGCGGCCTCCCGTTCGTTGCGCGAGGCAGTGGCGGCGGCGGGCAGAAAGCCAGAGGACATAAAGATCTTCCTTGGTATCACCGTCATAACCGATCGCTCCGTCTCGGCGGCACGAGACAAGCACGCAGAATATCTGCGGTATGCCAATCCGGAGGCGGGGCTTGCGCATTTTTCGGCCGGCACGGGCATCGATTTTTCCAGGTACGATCTCGATGAGACCATCATCTACGGCAAATCCAATGCGAGCCAATCGGCAACGCAGATTGCTCAACAACGCGGCTGGACAAAGCGACAGTTGCTGCAGGAGCTCGCCATGGGTGGGCGTTACCCGGTCGTTGTCGGCGATGCCACGGAGGTTGCCGATGAGCTTTCGTCATGGATGGATGAAGGCGAGATTGATGGTTTCAATCTTACCCGCACGGTCGTGCCGGAGAGCTTTGAGGACTTTATCGACATTGTGGTGCCGGCGCTTCAGGAGCGCGGCCTCTACAAAACCGCTTATGAACAGGGCTCGCTTCGCAGAAAGCTTTTTGGTGAAGGTGACAGATTGCCGGATCGCCACATAGGGGCATCCTTTCGCCGTCCATGATCAGCCAGATCGGGCACGAGCAAACGCTGAACGCATGTTGAGGTCGGCGCCATCCACGAAAGGGCATGATTGCTCCCTTAGCCAGCAGCTTACGTCGCCAATATGGACGCATCGATATCCTGGTCAATAACTCGGGTGTCTATGAGTTTGGTCCGCCGGAAACGGTCACCGAAGCGCAGTTCTACAAGATGTTCGACAGCAACGTGCTTTATCTGCTCCTAGTCAGGCAGGCGGCTACGGACTGGCCTTCCCCTGGCGATGACATCGAAGCTCTCGTGATCAGCCAGGCGACCGTTCATGAGAACAAGATCCTGGTGATGACTGTGCGAAGACGCAGGGGGCGTCAGGGTGTGAATGCCTTCGAGGTGAACAGTGTTGCCAGGCGCGACAACTCCGGCCCGAGAACGCGATCGTCATCGACCGGAGGCACGACGCCGCGCACCTCCGAAACGAAATCATGCAATGCAGCCGGCGCCTGACGGCCGGTAACGTGAAGTGCCTGCGAAGCGATCATGGCAAGGCTCGCCAGGCAGGCGTCCAGGCAGCGGCCCGCTCGTTCTTCCTTGGCCCAGGCCAGGAAGGCGGTGGCGGCGACATCGTCCTGACCTGATCCTGCCGATTCCGTGCCGGGTATAAAGGTCCGCTGTGCGGCGAGTTTCGCCTGTTCGAGATATCCGGTTGTCGCCATCGGCACGTAGCCGAGGCTGCCGTGGCCATCGCTGTCGCTCGGATGACGGCCGACCATCAGCATGTCGGGCAGATGCGACACCGCGCCGTTCAGGAGCTTGGAGCCATGGCGGTCACACAGGAGGCAGATGTCGGCCCAGATGGCGGCAAGATCATCCAGCGCCGGCGCGGCCATCGCATTATGATAGCCACCCGTGCTGATGCACCGGCCGAGCGGATGCTCCTTGTCGGGCGGAATGTAGACTGGGTTGTCCGAGGCCGAGGCAAGCGACAGATTTGCCGCGCGCTCGGCGGCGGAGACGGCGCGATGGGCATGGCCCAGCACGCGAGGCACGATGCGATAGCTCACCGGAGCCTGATAGTTGCGGCGATCGCTGCCGGCGCCCGCGAGAAGCGTGCGCAATGCGCGAAGGGCGGCTGCTTCATGTTCGTCGCCCCAGAGCTGCTCTAGCGCTGCGTCATAATGCTCCATAGGCGCGCGGAACGCCTCGATCGACAGGGCGAAGACCTGTTCCACAAGATGAAGACGCCGCCGCGCTGCAAGGGCAGCATCCGCCAGAAGGGCCGCCGCGCAGGGCGAGCCGTTGATGAGGGATCCTCTTTCCTTGACTTCGAGGTCGAAGCGAGCCGTCAGCTCGGCAAACAGTGGATAGAGCGCAAGAATTTCTCCGGCGCCGCCTTGGCCTGACGATGCGACTGTCGGCAACGGAGAGCCATCGAGCATGTCGGCGACCGCCAGCGCGATACGTGGGGTGGTCGCAGCGTTGCCCTCGATGAAATTAGTAAGACGGGCAAACACCATCGCCCTGACGACACGTTCGGGATAGGGATCGCCGAAGGATGTCGCGGCGGCAAAGGCCTTGATCCGGGCGTGGCGGTCGCGCTCTTCCCGGGAAAGACGCGTGCTTGCCAGCTCTCCCATCGCCGTCGTGACACCGTAGATCATGATCGTCGGATCATTGTCGATCAGCAGCAGGAATGCTTCACGGCAACGGGCAATCTCGGCGATGGCCGCGTCGGAGATCTTCACATTCTCCCCCTGCCAGGCGACGCGAAGAACGGACTGGAGATTGATATCTGCCCTTTTCGTCAAAGTGACTGTCATGTTCGTTCCTTGAGGTAGGCGGGAATTGCATGGTGCTTGAGCGCGAATTGTTCATCGCTCACCGGAGGCGTCAAGCGGCGACAGGCACCTTCGCCGCTTGTTACGGCGCTATTCGCTGTGCACGATCCCTCTCGCCCTGACATCCAGATGAAAGCGGATCTCGGAGAGCGATCCCAAGTGCTTATGCGGCTCCGTCGTCGATTGTTGACGAAACCAGTTTAGCAGAAGCCGGCGAGGCAAATCGGCCTGAAAGTCAATTCGGCTTTGCGAAGCGCTCGATGCGGAACTCCTGCAGCGGAATATCCGTTTTCCCTGTCGCCATGATTTCCGCCATGACGTCGCCAACGCCGGGTCCGAGTTGGAAACCATGGCCGGAAAAGCCGAATGCGTGGAAGAGCCCCGGTGTCGTCGATGACCATCCCATCACCGGAAGGCCATCCTCGACATAGCCCTCGCAACCCGACCAAGTGCGTATGACCGCAACGTTTTTCAGCGCCGGCAAAATCGGCAGCAGCGAACGAAGCTGTCCCGGCAAGCGAGCCGGGTCTGCCTTGGCGTATCCGGTATCGAGTGAAACGTCGGTGCGCTCGGCGCCGCCACCGAAGACGATGTTGCCCCGTTCCACCTGCCGCAGATAACCGCCTCCGTGATCATGTGCCCAGACGCCGACGACCGCGAGAATGCGATAGGGGAGAGGTTCCGTCACGCCCATTTGCGGACCTTTGGCAACGATCGGAACCTCCTCCCCGAACAGGCTTGCGATGCGCGCACCCCAGGCACCCGTGGTGTTCAGCAACATCGAGGCTTCATGCGAACCCTTCGACGTTTCGACCTGAAATCCACAGGCACTTTTTCTGATGGCGCCGATGCCGACATTTTCGACGATGTCGGCGCCCAATTTTCGGGCGGCATGAGCGAAAGCCGGTGCGATAAGACGCGGATTGCCGCTTCCATCCTTCGGGGAAAAGGATGCCGCGATCGCATCGGGGCCAAGACCGGGAAAGCGAGACCGCACGTCTTTCGTGGTCAGCTCCTCCAGCTCCAGTCCCCACGGCCGGGCCTCCTTGACGAAGGATCGCATCGCGGCAAGCCCTTCCTGGCTGAACGCCAGCCGTAGATGGCCGGTTGCGCGGAATTCCACGTCTCGTCCCAGCATGGCCTCGGCCTCTCGCCACAGGGCAAGCGAGCGGTGAGCAAGCGGCAATTGCGGAATATACCGGCCGCTTCGTCTGACGTTGCCGAATGACGCTATCGTAGCGCCGCTCCCGACCCGATTGCGTTCGATAAGTGTCACGCGGATGCCGCGCCGGGCGAGAAAAAAGGCGGAGGCAGCTCCCATGAGCCCGCCGCCCAGCACGATAGCATCCATTGAGGATCTCCAGGGGCTGAAAACAGTCCCCATCCTGTCCGACCCGGCTCGGCGCTGTCAAAGTCGGGATTACGCAATGCCCATAAGTCCGGCCTATGGGGTTTGCCGGTCGTCAGAGCATAAGTCCGGCTTATGACATTTGGCGTTTTCGCTCTTGGACCTTGCCGACCCGTCCATGCCAGTTTCGGAACAGGCAAAGGAAAGGAACGGATATGGCGGATGCGGCAAGACAAGCAGTAGAGGCTTCGCAGCAGGATTGGAAGATCGGCGTCGATATTGGCGGCACCTTCATCGATTTCTGCGCGCTGGAAAGCCGCTCCGGTCGCATTGCTTCATTGAAGGTGCTGACAACGCCCGATGATCCGGGTGCGGAGTTGATGACCGGGCTTTCCCTGCTTGCCGAGCGCGAGGGGTTGCAGCCGGAGGCAATCAGTCGCTTCGTTCACGGCACCACGGTCGGTATCAACACCGTCATTCAGAGACGCGGCGTGTCGCTCGCGCTCCTGACGAATGCCGGGTTCGAAGATGTCATCGAGCTCGCACGGCTGAAAATGCCTGACGTCTATTCTCTTTTCTGCTCGCGGCCGGAACAGCTGATCGCACGCGACATGATCTTCGGCATCCCCGCGCGCTTGCGGGCCGATGGCAGCGAAGCGCGGGCGCCGGACATGAAAGCGGTTGCCGCGGCGGTGGCTGCCGCAAGAGCCAAGGGCGCGGCGGGCATTATCATATCCTTTCTGCATTCCTGGCGCGACGATGCTCAGGAAACCGCCATCAAGAGCGAAATCGAAAAACTCGCACCCGATCTCTTCGTTTTCACCTCCTCGGAAGTGTGGCCGGTCATTCGCGAATACGAGCGCACGACGACCGCGATCCTCAACGGCTACGTCCATCCGAGGGTTTCGGGTTACCTGACGGCTCTCGAAGACAAGCTCGCATCGCGCGGAGTGAAGGCGCCGGCCCTGCTGACGAAATCGAACGGCGGCGTCATGAACGCGGCGGAAGGAAAGCGTTCCTGCGTCCAGATGCTGCTTTCCGGTACGGCCTCGGGCGTGATCGGCGCCGCCTGGCTGGCGCGTCTCGCCGGTGAGAAACATGTCCTCACCCTTGACATCGGCGGCACCTCGGCAGACTTCGCGTTGATCATCGACGGCGAGCCGCAATTCGGGACAGGCGAATTGATCGGCGAGTTTCCGCTTCACATTCCCTCGGTCTCCGTCAGCTCCATAGGCGTCGGCGGCGGTTCCATTGCCAGCATCGACGCTCATGGCGTCTTGCGGGTCGGGCCTGAATCGGCCGGCTCGACGCCCGGTCCCGCCTGTTATGGCCGCGGCGGCACGCAAGCGACCGTGACCGATGCCATGGCCGTCTGCGGCTGGCTGGGGCACAGCGAAATGGCCTACGGTCAGTTGCAGGTCGATGTCGGGCTGGCGCGCGCAGCCGTCTCGACGCTTGCCGAGCGTATCGGTCGCTCGGTTGAAGAGGTGTCCCAGGCTATTCTCGATATCGCTATCTCGGAGATGTTCGTCGAGGTAGAGAAGCTGGCATCGCGGGCCGGGGTCGACCTGCGGGAGTTTACCCTCATGCCGTTCGGCGGTGGCGGCCCGATGCTGGGCGCGTTCCTTGCTCGCGAATTCCGCATGGCCAAGGTCATCGGACCGCCACGTCCGGGGGTGGTGTCGGCTCTCGGCGGTCTGGTCGCGGATCTGCGCGGCGACTTCATCAAGACGGTCTTCACGCATCTATCGCCGGCAGCCGTGCCGTTGCTGCGCGGTTCCTTGGAGGCGCTGTCGGACGAAGGGCGGAGCTGGCTCATCAAGCAGGGCCATGAAGGACCTGCCGAATTGCGGATTTCCGCCGACATGCGCTATGTCGGTCAAAGCTTTGAAATCGAGGTTCCGCTGCAGGCGGCCTGGGTAGCGGAAGGCAATCTCGCCGCGATGGAAGAGGCGTTCCATGCCATGCACGCCCGCCTCTATGATTTTGCCGACCCGGACGGCGGGATCGAGATCGTCAATCTCCGTCTGTCCGCCATCGGCGCCGGGCCGGCGCCGCAAACGACCGTCGGCCTCGACGAGATTGTCGGCATGGCCGAGCCGGAACGCGAAATACCGGTTTATACCGGCAAGGCATTCGAATGGATCGGGCTATACCGGCGGGACCAATTGCATCCGGGCGGCCGCTTCAGCGGCCCCGCCGTCGTAGCCCAGGACGATACGACTTTTGCCATTCCTGCCGGCACGCAGGTGACGATCGACCGCCACCTGAACCTTCATCTCACCTTTTCGGAGTAACGGCCCATGTTCGACCGTTCGAACCTTCAAGTGTTTGCCAACCATACCCGGGCTGCCGCCGAAAACATGGCCTATACGCTGCAGCGGACGGCACATTCGGCCTTCGTCAAGGAGACGGAGGATTTTACCGTCATGCTGATCAATCGCAAAGGGGAAACCTTCGGCGTCCCGATGAGCCTTGGCGCGACCTGGTATCCGGGGCTTACCTATACCCGGGCCATCGAAATGGTCGGGGATTACAAGCCGGGCGACGTTGCCTTTACCAATGATCCCTATTCCTGTTTCGTGGCGACGCACGCACCGGACACGCATCTCTGGAAGCCGGTTTTTTATGACGGCGAGATCATCGCCTGGACCGGCGGGCATATCCACAATACCGACATGGGCGGTGCCGTGCCGGCTTCCCTGTCGCGCGCGTTAACCGAGATCCATCAGGAAGGCATTCGCTTTCCGCCGATGAAGCTGGTCAACGAAGGCATCTTCGATGAAAACATCCTCAAAATCATGACTACGAATGTGCGTAAACCAGACCTCAACATCGGCGACATCAAGGCGTTGGTGGGGGCGCTCAACACCGGTGAGCGCAAGATCCTGGCGATGGTCGAAAAATTCGGCAAGCAGGCATTTCTCGAAGGCGCTGACGTGCTTCTCGATCACGCTGAAGCGCAGGCGCGCGATCTCCTGCGGACAATGCCGGATGGCACGTGGGAATTCGTCGATTATGCGGATGAGGATTCCGTCGAGGCCAATCCATGCCGCCTGAAGCTGACGCTGACGATCAGGGGCGATGCGGCGATCCTCGATTTTACCGGATCCGATCCGCAGCTTGGCTCGTCGCTCAACGTTCCCTCGGGCGGCGATCCGCGCCACACCATGCTGCTGGTCGGCGTCTACTATATTCTCTATACGCTGAACCCCAAGATCCTGCTCAACACCGGGCTGACCCGTCCTTTCACCTGCATTGCGCCGCAGGGAAGTGTTCTCAATCCGGTATCGCCGGCGGCTGTCGGTATGCGTTCGCTCACCTGCGCGCGCTTGCGGTCCGTGATCTTCGGCGCCTTCTGCCAAGCGGTTCCCGAGTTGTTGCCCGCCGCGCCGGCCGGCAACAATTGCATCGTCAACGTCATGACCACGGACGAGCGGACGGGCCGTAGCGTGATCGCCGCCGTCAACCCGGTGGTCGGCGGCGGCGGCGGGATGCCGCATCGCGACGGGACCAACGGTTCGGGTGCCGATGCAGGTTATCTGAAGAATACGCCGATCGAAATCACCGAAACCGAAGTGCCGATCGAGTTCGTCAAATACGGGCTTGCCAAAGACAGCGGTGGGGCCGGCCGTTGGCGTGGGGGTCTTGCGACCGAGATGGCGTTCCGCGTGTTCTCGCCCGGAAGCCGTATCACGGCCCGCAACCGCGACCGCAGCTTCTTCCGCCCCTGGGGTGTGCTCGGCGGCAAGGCGGCAGGGCTTTCCGACATGGTATTGAACCCGGGCCATGAGGATTATCGCCGGCTCGGCAATATCGATACCGCCGTCCTGCAGCCGGGCGATGTGCTCGAGATCCGTTCGGCCGGGGGCGGCGGTCGCGGAAATCCGCTTGAGCGCGAGGCCTGGCGCGTGCTGCAGGATGTGGAGCGCGGCTATGTTTCCTTGGAAGTGGCCGAGCGCGATTATGGCGTAGTCATTGGCGACGGCAAGGTGGACGAAGCCGAAACATCCCGTCTCAGGGCATCGCGCACGAGTCCAACGGCCCACTTTCACTACGGTGACGAGCGTGAAGGCTACGAGGCACAATGGACACCCGCGGCCTATAACCTGCTCACGGATATTCTCGCCTGTCTTCCGATCCATTGGCGCTTCTTCACCAAGACGGAGATTTTCCGCCGAATGAAGGGACGTGCGGGACATGAGGGCGTTGCCGCGGCTTTTGCCGATGTCCGCGCCCGGTTCCCGGAAATGCCGGAGGTTCGTCTTCAAATCAAAGAGGTGGAGGCGGCCGAATGAGCAAGGGGCCGCGTCCGACTGGAGAAACGGGGCGCATCGTCCGTCTCGCCGAACAGGACCGGCCATCCGTCCGCTTCCTGCTTGACGGCATAGAACGGGAAGCTTTGGCCGGTGACACGGTACTGACGGCGATGCTGACATTCTCACAGGTTCTTCGGCAATCCGAATTCGGGCCGGAGGGGAGGGCCGGCTTCTGCCTGATGGGCGCCTGCCAGGATTGCTGGGTCTGGCAGCAGAATGGAATCCGTCTGCGCGCCTGTTCGACCCTCGTCGGCAACGGCATGTCCCTGTTAACCCGGGCGCCGGGAGATTGGCCATGACGACGAATGATCGGAAGGCAACGGTGATTGTCGGCGCTGGTCCGGCGGGCATCCGCGCAGTCGAGCTTCTGGTAGCCGCCGGTATCCGGCCCGTCGTGATTGACGAGGGGATGAGGGCGGGCGGCCAGATATATCGCCGGCCACCGGCGGGGTTTATGCGGTCAGCCCAGCAGCTCTATGGTTCGGAGGCCGGCAAAGCCCTTGCCCTTCATTCCCTCTTCGATTGTATGGTCGCTCGCGGCGAGGTCGAATACCATCCTCAAAGTTCAGCGATGGCGCTCGCGGACAATATGCTGCAGGTGCTGACGCCCGCTGGCCGCTGGGAATTCGCCTATAACAGGCTGATACTGGCAACCGGCGCGACTGATCGGCTGGTGCCGATACCTGGCTGGCAGGCGCCCGGCGTCTATAGCCTCGGAGCTGCGCAGATCGCCCTGAAGGCGCAGGGCGTCGCCTTGGGGCGAAGGATCGTTCTCGCGGGTTCCGGCCCCCTGCTGACCCTCGTTGCGGCCCAGCTTCTGAAGGCCGGAGCGAATGTTGCTGCCGTTCTCGATACCGCCTCGCTTCGAAACCAGATCCTTGCGCTTCCGCACATGATGGCAAGGCCGGCTCTGGTCCTGCGGGGCCTGGCGATGCGGATGAAACTCGGCCTGATATATCGCGCGGGCGTGACGCTGACGGATATCGTCAGCGACGAGACCGGACCGACGGCTGTTCGCTGGCGGGATGCCGGCGGGGGCGAGCATCGCACCGAATGCGATATGGTCGGCATTGGCTGGCACCTGAGAGCCGAAACGCAGCTTGCAGGCCTGGTCCGATGCGCGTTCGATTACGATCCGGGCTGGGCCCAATGGCTCCCACGGGCGGATCGAATGGGCCGAGCTGCAGATGGCGTATATCTTGCTGGCGATGGCCTGAGGATCCTTGGCGCCGATGGCGCGGAGGTTGCGGGACGGCTTGCCGCGAGCGCCTGCCTTGCCGATATGGGATTGCCTTATCCCAATCCGGCACGGGACCTCCGGCGGCTCGCCCGCTATGAACGCTTTGCTCGCGCCCTTGCCCGCGCTTTCCCCTGGCCTGCCGGCATGGTCCGATCCGTTCCCGATGAAACGATGGTCTGCCGCTGCGAAGGCATCAGCGCCGGCGATCTGCGTGAAAGCGTCGACCATGCCGGGGGTGAGGCAAACCGGGTGAAGTCAATGGTGCGGGTGGGTATGGGACGATGCCAAGGACGGTTTTGTCAGCTCGCCGGCGCCGAACTGATTGCGGAGCGTGCGGGAATCCCGGTTTGCGAGGTCGGTCGCCTGCGTGAGCAGGCGCCTGTTCGTCCGCTGCCTATCGGATCCTGGATAAACGAGACCTGACCAAGTTCGTTTGGCTATGCCGACGCGATTTACTCCGGCGCGGCTTCGCCATTCTTCAGCACGCCGGCGCAGGCCTGGCGCAAATAGTCGCGCATCATAAGGTGGCTACCCGTCAAGGGGCGGTCCCGGCTGGTCAGCAGCGCGATCGGAACTGTCTTTCGTGGCAACAGCGGCCGGCGCACAAGGCCGGGAAACTGTTCCCACGGCAGCAGACCATCGACGATCGCGACACCGAAACCATTGCGGACGAAGGGCAAGGCGGTAATAGAGATATCGATTTCGATTGCGGGATTGAACGACTGATTTTCTAAAGCTGCGGCGTTGGCAAGCAGCTGGCCGGGGAAGGTATCGGCGCGGTAGGAGATCAGCGTCTCGTTCTGAAGATCGGCGAAGGTGATGTAGTCGCGCGCGGCAAGATGGTGCCCTTCCGGCACGATGCAGATGAGTTCGGCATATCCGAGCGTTTCGACATCGATGCCAGGCCGCGCAATATTGTTCATGACGATGCCGAGTGGGGCATCGCCATTGCGGATCATATCGACGACATTGATCAGCGGTGCGATCAGCGAACGGACGACGATATCCGGATATGTCGTTCTGAAGGCGAGAAGTGCCTTGGGAACGATCGACATGGCCGGCGGTGTCGTGGCCGCGATCCTGATCAAGCCGGTCCGCCCGAAGCGCATGTCGGTCGTTCGGCGCCGAAGCGCTCCGAGCTCGGAAAAGATGCGTTCGGCCTCCGGATATAATTCTTCAGCCTCTCTCGTCGGGACCAGCTTGCCGCGCACGCGGTTGAAGAGTTTGAACCCCAGCTGGTCTTCGGCATGCAGCAGGATTTGGCTTAGCGCCGGCTGCGTGATGTTGAGCATGGCGGCAGCGCCGGTCACAGTTCCGGATCGCATCAGCATGCAGAAGACTTCGAGCTGACGGGCCTGCATCAGGAAAATCCGTATTGTCTGGTTCGGTTGCCGGCGAAGTCTAGCATGGGTGACCCATTTCAGAAGTCGGCTACCTTGCCCCATGCGGATTGCAGGAAACGGTCTGGGTGATAGGGTTTCGGGTCGACCATCGGCGTGACGGCGGTGACGATATCGGCGATCAGGTGGCCGGCACCCGGTCCGATGCCGAAGCCGTGGCCGCTGAAACCGGCCGCCAGCACGAAGCCCGGTATGGATGCGATTTCGCCTATGCCGGGCACGCCGTCAGGGGTGGAATCGATATAGCCGGCCCAGCTTGCGGTGATGCGGCGGTTTGCGATGGCAGGAAGCAATTCGCGCGCACGGTCATAGGTAAGCTGGATCGTGCCTCTATCGACGGCCGGATCGAGGATACGCATCCGCTCCATCGGCGTCGGCTGGTCCAGACGCCAGCGCGCCAGGCTTTCGTGGCCGCTGCGAAAGCCCTCGACGCCGCCCAGCGAAAGCGCGCGCCAGCGGCGAACGAACATCGGCAGAAACTGTGCGCCAAACCGAATGTTCTGCGGCGTGGGATCGACGCGGCCCCGCCCGCTGATCGCGAGCGTATGGCCGCCATCGCCTCTGCGCGTCACCGAAACATACGCAGTATGAAGAGCATCCGGGAGCTCGCCGTTGCCGGGGCTGACGGAAAGGATCGATGAGCGGATCGACGCCTGCGGAAAGCGAACGCCAAGCTGACGGCAGAAGGACGAAGCCCAGGCGCCGCCCGACAGGACGGCAACCTTGGTCTTGATCGTGCCTTCCTCGGTCACGACGGCGGAGAGCTTCCCGCCTTCGGTTTCTATGCCGCGCGCCGCGCAATTCTGGCGTAGGCAGCCCCCCAGCTTCATCAGGGCGCGAGCGACAGCCGGGGCGGCGTTGGCGGGATCGGCAATGCCATCGGTTGGGGAAAAGACCCCACCCTTCCAGGTGCGGCCGGTCGCCTTGCCGCGTTCGCTGGCCTGAGCGCTATCCAGCATATGCGTGGTCACGCCCATGCCGCCGGCAAAGTCGCGCCAACGGGCCCATCCGGCAAGCTCTTCGTCACTATTGCTCAGATAGAAGAGGCCGCAGCGGCGAAAGCCGGTGTTCTCTCCGCTCTCCGCGGCGAATCGGTCCCAAAGCTCCAGGCTTTTCGTCGCCATCGGCAGCTCGCGGGCATCGCGGTTCTGCTGCCTGCACCAGCCCCAGTTGCGGCTGGACTGCTCGGCGCCGACGCGACCTTTTTCGAGGAGAACGACTTTGAGGCCCCGCTTTGCCAGATAATAGGCGGTAAAAACGCCGACAATCCCAGCCCCGATGACGACGACATCGGCAGAGGCCGGCAATTCCGGCGAGTTTTCGACAAGGGTAAGCGGTGCGGGCATGGATGCGGGTCTCCTATCGAGCCGACAGCATAGCCAAATGATCGGACATGAAGCTGCCGCACAACCGCGCCATGCGGCATAAGATTCTGCTCAGGGGGAACCAAGCGGTCGATTGTGCCGGTTCGATTCCTGCAGAATGAAATAGACAAGATGGACCATGGTGTTATGCTCAATCTTCGAGAATTCGCAGCATAAAATGCCGCCTTAAATGGGAAAGATCTGCCGATGAAGCTCGACCGTATCGACATCAAGATCCTGTACGAACTTCAGAAGAACGGCCGCATCACCAATGTCGAATTGGCGGAACTGGTCAACCTGTCGCCGAGCCCCTGTCTGATGCGAGTGAAGAAGCTGCAGCAGGAAGGCTATATCGAGGGATACTCGGCCCAGATCAATATCGGTAAACTTGGCCAGACGCTGACAGTCTTTACGGAAGTCACGCTCAAGAACCATCGGCAGATCGATTTCGCCCGTTTCCTTTCGGCAGTCGAAAAGGTCGATCAGGTCATCGAATGCCACCTCGTTTCGGGTGGCTACGACTATATGCTGAAGTTCGTGACGGCTGGGATCGGAGAATATCAGACGATCATGGAACGCCTAACCGACCTGGATATCGGCATCGACAAGTATTTCAGCTTCGTGGTGCTCAAGTCGCCGATCGTCAAGGCGCACATGCCCTTGACCAGCCTGTTTCCCATGTAGCGCCCAGTTGCATTTCCGGACTGTGTCCGGCTAGCCGTGGCCATACTCGCGCTTGAGTTCCGGGTCCTGGACGAGATTGTCGAGCCAAGTCGGATCGAGCTTGGGAACGGACCCGAACAGCAGCTGGGAATAGGGGTGGCGCGGCGCATCTGCGGCCTCGCGCGTGATCTGTTCGACTTTCTTGCCGCCATACATCACGACGATCTCGTCGCAGATCGCTTCGACCACCGACAGATCGTGGCTGATGAAGATGTAGGACAGATGCAGCTCCCGCTGCAGTTCCTTAAGCAGGTCGATAATCGCCGCCGCAACCACCGTGTCGAGCGCGGATGTGATTTCATCGCAAATGATCAGCCGTGGCTCTGCCGCAAGCGCACGAGCGAAATTCACGCGCTGCTTCTGTCCACCTGACAATTCCGACGGATAGCGATAGCGAAGTGCGCGCGGCAATCGCACCATGTCAAGCAACTCGTCGACTCTGGCCGCTCGAGCCCTGCGGTCCATCCCGTGATAGAAGGCCAGGGGCCGCTCGAGAATATCGGCGATCGATTTTGCCGGATTGAGCGCGGTGTCGGCATATTGAAAGACGATCTGCATCTCCCGCAATTGATCGCGCGAGCGCAATTTGGCAGCACGATTCATGTCGCTGCCATTGAAGCCGATAGTGCCTGATACGGCCGGCAATATGCCGGCAATTGCGCGCGCCAGCGTCGACTTTCCGCATCCGGATTCACCGATAATGCCGAGATTCCTCCCCTTTTCCACCTCCAGGCTTACGGATTGAACCGCACAGACCGCGGGTAGGCCATTAGTCTGGATATCGCCATAGCCCGCCACCAGATTGTCGATCCTCAGCACGGATGCAATCGTCCCACCTGTTTTACCGTCGCGGATGGCTTGCTTCGGCTCGAACGCCGCCAGCAGCTCGCGCGTATAGGGATGGCTCGGCTGTCTTAGGATCGTCTCCGTCTCCGCGATTTCCTGAATTTCGCCGCCCTTGAGCACGGCAATCCGATCGGCGATCTGTGCGACGACGGCCAGATCGTGTGAAACATAGACGCCGGCGATGTCGCCGGCACGGATGACGGATTTGAATGCCTTCAGCACATCGATCTGCGTCGTCACATCAAGTGCGGTCGTCGGTTCGTCAAAAATGACAAGCTTGGGTTCGCCGATCAGAGCCATGGCCGCCGCCAACCGCTGCAACTGACCTCCCGAGACCTGATGCGGATATCGTTCGCCGATCGTCTCCGGATTTGGCAGCGACAGCGCACGGAAGAGCTCGATCGCGCGCTGGCGAGCCTGTTCAGGCGGCATCAGCCGGTGAATGCGAGTGACCTCGATCACCTGCTCCATGATCTTCGTAGCGGGGTTGAAGGCGGCCGCTGCACTTTGCGGAATATAGGCAACCGTGGTGCCGCGGACCTTTGAACGCTCGCTTTCCGAAAGGGCGGCCATGTCCTGCCCATCGACTTGGATCTCCCCGCCGGAGATGCGACAGCCCTCGCGCGCATGCCCCATGAGCGTCAGCGCGATCGTCGTCTTGCCCGAGCCGCTTTCGCCGATGAGCGCGACAATCTCGCCCTTGGCAATGTTAAAACTGACGCCCTTGATGATCTCGACGATACGCCCGGAATCGGTCGTCGCCTCGACTTTAAGATTCTTGATTTCAACGAGGCTGGTCATCGTCATGCGCTCCTGTCTCTGATCCTGCGCGGCAGGTTGTCGATCAGCAGGTTGACGCTGATGGTGAGGCTGGCAATGGCAAAAGAGGGCACGAGTACGGCCGGGGCGGCAAAGGGCAGCCCGCCGATATTTTCGCGGACCAGGGCTCCCCAGTCGGCATAGGGCGGCTGCAGGCCGAGGCCGAGAAAGGATAGACCGGACAGCAGGAGAACGACAAAGACGAAGCGCAAGCCGAAATCCGCCAGAACCGGGCGGATGATGTTCGGCAGAATTTCCGAACCGATGATGTAGCCGACCCGCTCGCCGCGGGTGCGGGCAACCGTGATGAAGTCCATCGTGTTGATATTGACCGCGAGCGCGCGAGCAAAGCGATAGGCGCCGGGCGTATAGATGACGGCAAGCGTGATAATCAGCACCGGAATGGACGAGCCGACGGCGGCAACGACGACGAGGCCGAAAAGCTTGCTTGGAATGGAGTTCAATGCATCGAGAAACCGGCTCAGGATCGCGTCGAACCATCCACCGACAACTGCGGCGGTCATGCCGAGCGTCACGCCGCAAAAGCAGCACAGCGCGACCGCAGCCAATGAAATGCCGACCGTATAGCGCGCGCCCATCAAAACGCGCGAGAACATATCACGGCCGAGATAGTCCGAGCCGAGCCACAATTGCCGGCTTATAGGGCCGAAATAGTCCGTATCGACGATATCGCCGACGGAATAGGGGAGCATGTAGGGTGCGAACAATGCGACGATCGTCCAGCCAAGGATTATGGCAAAGGCCACGATGCCAATAAGGCTGACATTATAGCCGAGAAGGGAAGGGGTGCGGGAAGCCAAGCTGTTCGTGGTCATCGCAGCCTCGGATTTGACAGGATTGCGACGATATCGGCCATGGTGATCAGCAGGAGATAACCGAGGCAGAAAATCATTGCGCAGCTCTGGATGAGCGGGAGATCGCGGGTCGCGACGGCGTCCACCATCAATTTCGCGATGCCCGGATAATTGAAGATGGTTTCGACAATGATCACGCCGCCGACGAGATAGGAGAGCGACAGCGCGATCGCGTTGACGATCGGCCCCAGCGCATTGGGCAACGCGTGCCTGAACACCATGCGGCCGCGCGAGGCGCCCTTGAGCAGGGCCATTTCCACATAAGGCGTCTTCAACGTCTCGATCAGGGCCGCCCGGGTCATGCGGATCATCTGGGCTGAGATGACGAAGGTGAGCGTGATGACGGGCATGGCGTAGATCTTCAGAAGGTCGAAGACCGTATGCACCTGGCTGATGGAGGACAGTGCTGGCAGCCAGCGCAGATAGACGGCGAACAGCAGCACCGCAAGCGTTGCGACCATGAATTCGGGCACCGATATGACGCCGATGGAAATGATCGTGACAATCCGATCGTAATAGGAGCCTCGAAGCATGGCCGAAGTAATGCCAAGCAGGAGTGCAAGCGGGACCGAGACGAACGTCGTGATGGCGGCAAGCTCCAGCGTCGCAACCAGACGGCGGCCGATCAGCTCCGCAACGGGCATATTGTTTGCATAGGACGTGCCGAGGTCACCCCTGATCAGGCCCAGAAGCCATTCCAGGAACCGCAGGATCGCCGGCTCGTCGAGATGCATTGCCTTGCGCAAGCCGGCAACCGCTTCTGGCGTAGCTGCCTGGCCGAGCAGAATGGACGCCGTGTCTCCCGGCAGCATATTCGTTGCGAAGAAGACGGCGAATGACACGATCAGCAAGGTGATGAGCGCGATGAAGAGCCGGTTTAGGATGAGATTGGAGACCTCGGATCTCAATGGCGATGCTCCTGCGGCGATCTACGACACGAACGGCGTTCGCGAGACGGAGGTTCCCGGACGGGTTTGCGCCGTCCGGGGGGCTCAGCTGCCGTTAGGCATCGAGCCACAGATACTCCGCCATTGCATAACCCATCATGCCACCGAGCGGATTGGCTTCCAATCCGTGCACCTTGCCCGAAAGCGCATCCACATTCGAGATGTAAGCCGGGATGATGGTGCCGGCTTCTTCAGCGACCATCACCTGCATTTCGGCGTAGATCTGCTTGCGTTTGGCCTGATCGAGCAAGCCGCGGGCTTCGATCAGCATCTTGTCGAACTTTTCCGACTTGTACTGGCTTTCGTTCCACGGTGCATTCGAAGCATAGAGAAGTGAAAACAGGATGTCCGGCGTCGGGCGCGGATTAATGTTGCCGAAATGGATCGGTGCCTTGAGCCAGTAGTTATCCCAATAACCATCGGAAGGAACGCGTTGGACATCGAGCTTCATGCCGATGTTTGCACCGGCCGCCTGGATGATCATCGCCATGTCGATCGACGAAGTTGCAGCGTCGGAGGCTATCACCGGAATGGATTGTCCGAGCACGCCGGCCTTCTGGAAATGGAACTTCGCCTTGTCCGGATCGAAGGCCTTCGGCTTCAGATCGTTGTTGTGATAGATATTGGCGGGGGAAACGGGCTGGTCATTGGCAACTTCGCCAAGGCCGCGCAGGGCCGACTTGACGATCTGCTCGCGATTGACCAGCGACTTCATGCCATCGATGAAGTCCTTCTTGTTGCCCGGTGTCATGTCGAGGCGCATGTTCAGATTGGTGTAATTGCCGCTCGTCGTTTTCGACAGCGTAAAGCCCGACTGTCCGTCGATGAGCTTCATGGCGCGGGGATTGATCGAAGCTGCGTAGTGAATGTCGCCCGAAAGCAGCGCATTGACCCGGGCATTGTCATCGCTGATCGCAAAGAACTCAAATGACTCGAGGTAGGGCTGGCCGGACTTCCAGTAGTTCTTGTTCTTCACCACGACCGAGCGATTGCCCGGATCGAAGGTTTCGAGAACGAAGGCTCCGGTGCCATTGCCCTTCGAGAAGTCCGTCGTTCCGTTGGCGACGATCATGAAGTGATGCAGGGCGAGAATGGTCGGCAGGTCGGCGTTCGGGTCGGCCAACGCGATTTCGACCGTAGACTTGTCGACAGCCTTGAAGCCGGTCATCTGCGCGGCGATCTTGGCGACTTTCGAGCCGACGCCAGGATCGAGATGGCGTTTGAGCGAGAAGACGACATCATCGGCCGTCAGCTCCTTGCCGTCATGGAATGTTACGCCCTTGCGCAGCTTGACCGTCCAGGTCTTGGCGTCCTTGCTTTCGATGCTTTCGGCGAGTTCCATCTGCGTCACGCCGGCCTTGTCGATGAAGGTCAGGCGATTGTAGAGCGAGCAACAGCGCACATAGTCCGTCGACAGCGATGCCTTGGCGGGATCCAGCGTATCGGCGGTCGAGGACGACCAGCCGGCCGCTTTCAGATTGCCGCCGGATTTGGGCGTGGCCGCGACGGCATTCGATGCCCGGCCGAGTACCAGGCCGCCCGCCGACATGGCGACACCGCCTGCCAGAAGCATGGTGAGAAGTTCGCGGCGGGTGGCGCCTCGACGAATGGCGTTCTCGACCATCGCGTCATCCGAGGCAGTCCAGTTCATGATCTTGTCGTTCATGTCATTCCCCTTTTTTCTGGTTGGCAGTCTGCTTTTTATTGGATGCGACGATGATGACGGCTGGTCAGACCGCCTCCAGCGCCCTCACGGCTTCGGCAAGCTCGGCCATGGATTTGAAGTGGTAGTCCGGCGTGGTGAATTTGGCCGGTTCGATCGTGCCGCCGTAACCGGCCTGCGCGTGACGGCGCTGGATCCAGCAGTTCGTCATTCCCAATTGCCGGGATACGCCGATATCGTGGTACTGGCTCTGCGCCACGTGGAGAATATCGTCCTTGCTGGCATTCTCGCCGGCCACGAAGTCGAAGACCTTATGAAAGAACGCCGGATCGGGCTTTTCGGTGCCGGTGTCGTCCGCAGTGAAGGCAGCGTAAAACGGATGTCCCAGTTCCGCCGAGAAATGTTCGAAGGCCCAGCGTCGGGCGTTCGTCATGGCGATCAGCCGATATTTGCGGGCAAGCTGCGCCAGGGCTTCGGCACTGTCGGGAAAGGCTTTCCATTGTCTGGCGGAATCGCGCAGGCGTCGGCCATAGGCCTCTTCGGCCGGCAAACCGAGTTTTGGGGCGATGGCGAGATAGACACGCACGAGATCATCGGGAAACAGATCCGCATCGTCGGCGTAGCGCGCGGCTCGATAGAGCGCGAGCGCCTCCTCGCCGTCGATCGTCACCTTCGCTTCAGCTGCAATTTCGTTGAGGCAGGTTTTGAGGCCGCCTTCGAAGTCGACCAGAGTTCCGACAACGTCGAAGCTCATATATTTGAATTCTGCCAATGACTTAGTCATATCTTACCCCAGTCTGCTTGCCGGCGGCGCCGGGCGGCCGCCTTACGGAAGATTATGCTGTTCCCAGGTCCACTTGTTTTCTGACGCTCCCGAATTCGCCGGGATGGACCTTCATTAAGGATAAGTTTGGCACTTCGACCGCGCCGTTTGCGCCGAATCGGACTAGCGATGCGGCACAAAATTCTGAAAAACGCCTGCGCGCGGTATATCGATCCTAGCCCTCGGCCGGTTCAGTCCTTCAGCGCCCGGCGGATGTCGGGATCTTCGAGCGTCTGATCAAGCGTCGTTTCCGTTCGTTCGATGATCGCGTCGATATCGGCGTCCGTGCAGCAAAGCGGCGGAGCATACCCCAGCACGCCATTGGCGAAGGCGCGGACCACGAGACCGTTTTCCCAAGCCCGGTCGAAAATCCGGCGTGATGGCTGGGCTTCCGCCGGCAGCGGCGTTTTTGCGGCCTTGTCAACGACCAGCTCGATCGCAGCCAGCATGCCGCGGCCGCGGACATCGCCCACCAGGGGATGATCTCTCAGGCTCTCGAGGCCGGCCATCAGCCTCGCGCCGGCCTTTATGCCGTTTTCGAGCAGTCCGCCTTCATAGAGTTTCAAGACTTCCAGCCCGACGGCCGCGCTTACGGGATGGGCGGAATAGGTGTAACCGTGACCTACGGCAGAGGCTCCCGCCCCGTCGGCAATGACCTGATAGACATGATCGGCCATGAACACCGCGCCCATCGGAACGTAGCCGGAGGTGAGCCCCTTCGCCGTGGTGATGAAATCGGGAACGATCTCGTCTTCGGAACAGGCAAAAAGCGGGCCTGTCCGGCCGAAGCCGGTAATTACTTCGTCTGCGACGAAGAGAATGTCGAGTTCCTTGCAGAGCTCCCGCATGGCCTTCATCCATCCCTTCGGAGGGACGATCACCCCGCCCGAGCCCTGGATCGGTTCGGCATAGAAGGCAGCAACCCGGTTTGCTCCAATCGCTTCGACCTTTGCTCTGAGTGCTGCGAGAGACGCTTGGATGATGGCATTCGCATCCTGCCCGACGGGATTGCGATAAGGGTAGGGCGACGGAATTTTGTGCTGCCAGTCGAGCGGAACGCCGAAGCCGGCATGGAAGTTGGGCAGGGCGGTCAGTCCCGCGCCGACCGTGGAAGAGCCGTGATAACCCTGCTCCATCGAGATGAACTGATCGCGCTGCGCCTCACCGCGGGCAAACCAGTAGTACCGGATGAAGCGGACGGTACTGTCGATAGCGTCCGAGCCGCCCAGCGTGAAATAGATGTGGTTGAGGTCGCCGGGGGCACGTTCGGCGAGCTCGGCGGCAAGGCGGATGGCCGATTCACTGCCGAGGCCGAAATAAGCTGTCGCATAGGGAAGCTCGCGCATCTGGCGAGCCGCCGCCTCCACGATCGTTTCGTGACCGTAGCCGGCGTTGACGCACCAAAGCCCCGCGAAGCCATCGATCAACTGGCGGCCCTGAGCATCGGTGACCGTCGCTCCCTTGGCGGATGAAAGCACTCGCACGCCTTGCTGCTCATGGCCGCGATAGGAGGCGACCGGATGCACCAGATGGGCGCGATCGAGCTCGATGAGGGAATTGCTGTACATGGTCTTCTCCGGATCAGCCGAGCGCCTGGTTGGCGAGGGCGAAAGTAGTGACTTTCGAGGAATTGCTACGCTGGATAACGGGGTTCGCCATGGTAATGCCGCCACCGACATGGACGAGCGAATGGCTGGCGAGCCACGGTCCGAGACCGGTTTCCGCACTGGTGTCGACACGCAGGAACGCGCCGGTTTTCCGGCTCATGAAGTGGGACAGCAGCGATTTCGCATCTTCTATGTCTGGGGCGACGACCGGCCCCACGACCTCGCCTCGGCCGAAGGGACGAAGGCAGGCGAAGGCGGCGACCTTGCCGTTGCGGCGGATGATCGCAAATTCACCCAGATCCGCTAATCGTTCAATCAGGGCGGAACGGTCGGCGCCAAAGGCCTCGCGGTCGAGAGCTGTAATTGCCGAGATATCGGCCCTGGTCGCCGCTTCGGTGTTTGCCGGTTTCGCAACCGCCGCCACAAGACCTTGGTGCTGAACGACGGCGCCGGTCTGGCGAAATCCCAGCTTTTCATAGAGCGGCAGGCCATCGGAGGTCGCGGTGAGGCGCAGGGGGCGGGCATCCGCGAGAGCCAAGGCTGCCTCCATGAGGCGGCGTCCCAGTCCGCGTCCGCGCATGCTTGCAGCGACGATCACCATATTGATCGTCGCGCAGTCCGTTTCGTAAGGCGTCAGTAGCGTGGTGCCAACCACCTCACCATCGGCTCCGATTGCAACGACACCTTTGCTGAGGTCCAGGGCGACTTTCCAGTCCTCCAGGCGATGAGGCCAGCCCGCCTCTTGCGACAGCCGGACCGCAGCGTCCAAATGGTCGGGACCGAAAGGCCTGATTTCTATCTGTCGCTCCTGCATGGCGCTCCTCATATTTCTTTTGCCCAAGTGTCGGAGCGTCGGTGCCGGAAGATTATCTGAAGGCGATGTCCTTGACGGTATCTTTGGCCGTAGCTGCTTGCTCTTGCCGCATCTTATGCCGTCACAGTCGCTGACGGCGATCGCGAAACTGGGAGCGAAAGGCGTCTTCGTCGGCTGTCCCTGCAAGCAAATGCCAAACGAACGCCGCTATACGAAACTTTCTGCTCCGAACCTCGCAAAATCAGTGGGCTCACGCGCCGAAAGCAATCCTATTATCGTGTTCTCCACCAAACGCCTCGAGGGGCAACACGTAAGGACGAAGCGCATGACCACCTTCCGCCCGAAATATATTACCTTCGATTGCCACGGCACGCTGATCAATTTCCAGATGGCGGAAGCCGCCCGTGACCTCTATGGCGATCGTCTCGACGAGGCGGCCATGCTGCAGTTCATCAACAATTTCGCTGCTTATCGGCTCGACGAGATCATGGGCGCCTGGAAGCCCTATGCCGACGTGGTGCACAATTCGCTCGAGCGGACGTGCAAGCGCAACGGCGTTGCCTTCAAGGAGGAAGATGCCAAAATTGTTTATGAACGCGTCCCCACCTGGGGGCCGCATGCCGACGTTCCGGCAGGTCTTGCCAAGGTCGCCAAGGAAATTCCGCTCGTCATCCTTTCGAATGCGATGAATAGCCAGATCATGTCGAATGTCGCAAAGCTCGGCGCACCCTTCCATGCCGTCTATACGGCCGAGCAGGCCAATGCCTATAAGCCGCGCTTCCAGGCCTTCGAATACATGTTCGACATGCTCGGCTGCGGCCCGGAAGACATTCTGCACTGCTCGTCCTCCTTCCGCTACGACCTCATGTCGGCCCATGATCTCGGCATCAAGAACAAGGTCTGGGTCAACCGTGGTCACGAGCCGGCCAATCCTTATTATGGCTATGTCGAAATCGCCGATATTTCCGGTCTGCCGGGTGTTGTGGGGCTCTGAGAAAGGGCAGCCAGATGAAATATTCCTCCTATTGGCATGATACGGCGCCCCGCTTTGCGGGTGCCGCCGCCGGCCCCGTCGAAGGGCATTATGACGTCGTCGTCGTGGGCGGCGGCTTCACCGGGCTTGGCGCCGCCCGGCAGCTCGCCATGGCGGGGGCGAAGGTCCTTGTTCTGGAGGCTGAGACCGTCGGCTTCGGCGCGTCCGGTCGTAATGGTGGTCATCTGAACAACGGCCTGGCGCATAGTTACATCGCGGCAAAGGCGGAATTGGGCAAGGAGCGGGCCATCGCGCTCTATCGTGCATTCGATGCTTCGATCGACACGCTCGAAGCGATCATCGCGGAAGAGGGAATCGACTGCAATTTCCGCCGCGCGGGCAAGCTGAAGCTTGCCTCCAAGCCACAGCATTTCGAAGGTCTGGCCAGGAATTTCGAGGCGGTGCATGCCGAGGTCGATCCCGATACCGCGCTGCTTTCCGCCACCGATCTCAAGGATGAGATTGGCTCGCCGTTTCATGGCGCAATGCTCTCGAAGAAAAGCGCGATGATGCATATGGGTCGCTATGTCGCCGGATTGGCCGAGGCGGCCAGGCGACGCGGAGCGGTCATCGTGGAAGGCGCTGCTGTGACGGAGCGCAGCCAAGCTGGCGGTAGGCGCGTCCTCAAGACCACCAAGGGCACCGTCACGGCAGACCAGGTCATGATCGCGACCGGCGCCTACACGACAGCCAATTTCAGCTATTTCCGTCGCCGCATCATGGCGGTCGGCAGTTTCATCGTCGCGACCCGGCCCTTGACGGATGCGGAAGTCGCCTCGGCAATGCCCGGCAATCGCACCTGCGTGAACACGATGAACATCGGCAACTACTGGCGCCTGTCACCGGATAACCGGCTTATCTTTGGAGGGCGCGCCCGATTTTCGGCGACCTCGGATCAGCGTTCCGACGCCCGGAGCGGCGAGATCCTTCGCGAAAGCCTTGCCCGCATATTTCCCCAGCTCGCCGAGGTCGAGATCGATTATTGCTGGGGCGGTCTCGTCGATATCACCAAGGACCGCTATCCGCGTGCCGGCTATCATGACGGCATCTGGTACGCCATGGGTTATTCAGGTCACGGCGCGCAACTTTCCACGCATCTCGGCATGACCATTGCGGATGCGATCCTCGGAAGGCCTGACCGCAACCCGCTCAAGGGGCTCGATTGGCCGGCCGTTCCCGGCCATTTCGGCAAGCCATGGTTCCTGCCTTTGGTCGGCCTGTATTACAAAACGCTCGACAGATTTCAGTGATATCAGCCGGCAGTGGGTTTTGGCGAAAGCGTGACCGCAAAAGAGAGTGGTCGCGCTTGCGTCAGCCACTAACTTAAATGTGGAATCGTTGGCCTGACACACAGGTTACTCTCGGCGCAGTTCCATGGTTCAGAAAGCCAGCCTAGCCACTCTTGGCCCCCAATCCTCTGAAGATGAGTGCTATTATCCTCGCTGCCTGAGCATCGCTATCGGGATGCGATGGAATCTGCCAAAGGACTCCGAGAAGCATCAAAACATCGTCGGCATTTGCACCGCGATCGATCGCGCCGGCGGTCTCGCATGCAGCGATGAGTGAACGCACCGCCAACAGCATCTGCTGATAGGTCTCGCGTTTATCATCCTCGGACGTGGCCGCTTGCAGAAGTCTTGCCACGCCGCGCTTCATGGCGCTGGAATCAGCCACCTGGGCACACCACAGACGAAACGCCTCCAGCGGCGGATGCTCTTGCAAAAGCGTGGATGCGAGAGCCGCAAGGGCATTGATCTCCTTGCGATAAATGGCCAAGGCCAGAGCTTCCCGCGTCGGGAAGTGGCGATAGAGCGTGCCTTGCCCGACTCCGGCTGCCTTGCTGATGGCGCTGAGCGGCGTTTCGGGATCGGCGGTCAGGGCCTTTCGTGCCACCTCAAGTATGCGATCGCGGTTTGCGCGGGCGTCTGCTCGCAACCCATCCTCTTCTATAGCCATATCGCCTCTTGACTAAACGGACAATTGTCCGCTACTTAACGATAAACGGACATTTGTCCGAATATAGCGGATATGGAGACGGACATGCAATATACCAAGCTCGGCCGGACGGGCCTCGATATTTCGCCTATCGCTATTGGCTGTATGGGGTTCGGGGCCTCGTCGCGAGGTTACCCTTCCTGGTCTCTCGACGAGGAAGCAAGCCGACGTCTCGTTCGCCATGCACTTGAGGCGGGCATCAATTTCTTCGACACCGCCAATTTGTATTCAAATGGTTCCAGCGAGGAGATCCTCGGGCGGTCATTGAAGGACTTTGCACACCGTGAAAACGTTGTGATCGCCACCAAACTCAGCGCACCAATGCGCGATGGACCTAATAGTATAGGGCTATCGCGCAAGGCAATCATGACCGAAGTGGATATGAGCCTCAAGCGCCTAAGCACGGACTATATCGACCTCTACCAAATCCATCGTCGTGACAGGACTACCCCTTGGGAAGAAACGCTCGAGACCCTGAACGATGTCGTCAAGGCCGGCAAGGTCCGATACCTCGGTGCATCGTCTATGATGGCCTGGGAATTTGGCAAAGCGCTACACCTGCAGAAATCCAACGGCTGGACCCGGTTCGTGTCCATGCAGGATACCTACAATCTGCTTGACCGCGAAGAAGAGCGCGAGATGCACGCGCTTTGCATCGACGAAGGGGTGCAGACCATTATCTATAGCCCTCTCAACCGTGGTCGACTGGCCAGACCGTGGGGAGAGACCACGCCAAGAGCGGAAACCGAAGCTGTCTACAATCTGGGTGCAGCCACTGCCGACAGCGACGAGCTGATTATCGACGTGGTGGGCGCCATTGCGGAGGAACGGGGCGTCGGACGGTCAATGATTGCGCTTGCCTGGCTGCGTCGCAATCCCGTAGTGGCAGCTTCGATCGTTGGTGCACTGAAAGCGAAACATATCGATGACGCTGTGGCTTCCCTGTCGATCAGCCTCACCGACGACGAGGCAGCAAGACTGGAGGCGCCATATACGCCGCGGCTCGACCATCAGGGAGTGTCAGACCCGGCCATCCTGCGGCGCGCAGCCGAAGCAGCCACAGGACACAGCATCAGCCGTCTCCCGGTCCGGGCATCGCTCGCTAACTGACGTCAGCTCTCGAGCACGCCTTAGCCAAGATCGGACTGTCTCCTTCCCACGAATCCTGGACATGTCCATATCAGTCTTGCAATGGCGGCTCGGGCCATCAGCGGTCACGACTGAGAAATGTGGAACCGTAAAATTTTGCCGATTCCACATTTACGCTAGTGGCGGGCGCGCTTGCGGCCCTTTTTCCAGTCTGAGACGCGACAACTCAGTTAAGACCACCGATGTGGAAGGCCTTTGTTTCCAGATATTCCTCAATGCCGAGCTGAGAACCTTCGCGTCCGAGGCCCGATTGCTTGACGCCGCCGAACGGCGCGACCTCCGTGGAAATCAGGCCGGTATTGAGGCCAACCATGCCGAATTCGAGCGCCTCGCCCACCCGCCACGCGCGCTTCAGGCTCTCTGTATAGAAATAGGCCGCAAGCCCATAGGGCGTGCCGTTGGCAATAGTGATCGCCTCTTCTTCCGTCTCGAAGCGGAAGAGCGGTGCGACCGGCCCGAAGGACTCCTCGGCGGCGAGCTGCATGGCGGTGGTGGCCCCGGTCAGGACGATCGGCGCGGTGTATTGCGGGCCGGCCGGCAAGTCCCGCTTGGCTGTCACGATTGTCGCGCCCTTCGAGAGCGCGTCTTCGACATGGCGGTTGATCTTGGAGATTGCCGCATCGTTGATCATCGGACCGATCGCAACGCCGGCTTCGGTGCCCGGGCCAACCTTCATGGCATCGACGCGGGTGGCGAGCTTCTTGGCGAAAGCATCATAGACGCCGGCCTGGACCAGGATGCGGTTGGCGCAGACGCAGGTCTGTCCGCCATTACGGAATTTGGAGACGATCGCTCCCTCTACGGCAAGGTCGAGATCCGCGTCATCGAAGACGATGAAGGGGGCGTTGCCGCCGAGCTCGAGCGAAAGCCGCTTGATGCTGGCCGCCGCCCCGCGCATCAGCAGCGAGCCGACGGGCGTGGAGCCGGTGAAGGAAATCTTGCGTACGGTCGGATTGGCAAGGATCTCTGCGCCGATCTCGGATGGCATGCCCGTGACGATATTGATGACGCCGGCCGGAATGCCGGCCATTTCTGCAAGCACGCCGAGCGCCAGGGCCGAGTAGGGGGTGAATTCGGAAGGCTTCACCACGACGGTGCAGCCGGCCGCGAGCGCCGGCGCAAGCTTGCGCGTGATCATCGCATTCGGAAAATTCCAGGGCGTGATGATGCCGCAAACGCCGACCGGCTCTTTCAGCACAAGAATGCGGCGGTCGGGCGTCGGCGAGGGAATGGTCTGGCCACCGATGCGGCGGGCTTCTTCGGCGAACCATTTGACGAAGGAGGCGCCGTAGCGGATTTCGCCACGGGCTTCATCAAGCGGCTTGCCCTGCTCGATCGTCAGGATCAGCGCGAGATCATCGATATGCTCGAGCATCAGATCGTGCCAGGCTTCCAGCCGCGCTGCACGCTCGGCATGGGTCCGCTTCTTCCAGGAGCCATAAGCCGCCTCGGCGGCCTCGATTGCCGCCCGGGTCTCGTCGTCGCCCATGTCCGGCACCGTTCCGATGACGGCCTGCGTTGCCGGATCGACGACGGCCACGGTCTTGCCCGAACGGGCGGGAAGCCAGTCGCCGCCGATCAGCGCCTGCTCACGGAACAGGGATGGCATTTTCAGATTTTGCATGTTCGGATCCTTGATGAGACGTCAGATTGCGGCGAGCAGTGCCGTGGTGATCGCGTCGGTCCTGTCTTTGCCCGGAATCGTGCCGATGCCGTTTGCGGTTGTCGCCTCGATCGCCGCCATGACGGCATTTGCCGCGGCCTGCTCGCCCAGATGTTCGAGCATCATGGCGCCGGACCACACCGTTGCGATCGGATTGGCGATGCCGAGATGGGCAATATCGGGCGCAGACCCGTGCACGGGTTCGAACATCGAGGGAGCGTTCCGCTCGGGGTTGATATTGGCCGATGCCGCGAAACCGAGGCCGCCCTGGATTGCTGCGCCGAGATCCGTGAGGATGTCGCCGAAGAGGTTGGATGCGACGACCACGTCGAGGGTTTCCGGCGCCATCACCATGCGGGCGGCCATGGCATCGATGTGATAGCTCGTGACCTCGACATCGGGATAATCCTGCGCGAGCTGCCGGGTAATGTCGTCCCAGAAGACCATCGAATGCTTCTGGGCGTTGGATTTCGTCACCGAGGCGAGCTTGCCGCGGCGGTTCCTTGCTTGCTCGAAGGCGAAACGCAGGATGCGCTCGACGCCCTTACGGGTGAAGATCGACGTTTCGACCGCGACTTCGTCGAGCGTTCCCTGATGAACGCGGCCGCCGGCGCCGGAATATTCGCCCTCGGTGTTTTCGCGGATGCAGAGAATGTCGAAGGCCGATGCCTTGAGCGGTCCCTGGACACCCGGCAGCAGCCTGTGCGGGCGAATATTGGCATATTGTACGAAGTTCTTGCGGATCGGCAGCAGCAGCCCGTGCAGGGATACCGCATCCGGCACTTCGGCCGGCCAGCCGACGGCTCCGAGCAGGATGGCATCGAAACCGCGCAGCGTTGCAATGCCATCGGCGGGCATCATGGCGCCGGTTTCCTTGTAGAAGGCACAGGACCAGGGAAATTCGGTGCCGTCGAGCAGAAAGCCGCCGTTGCCAGCCGCCTTTTGCAGAACCGACCAGGCGGCGGCGGTCATGTCGCGACCGATGCCATCACCCGGGATCAATGCGATCTTGTAGGTTTTCATGTTCACTGTCCTTAAAGACTGATCAAAACGCTCTTGCTCTTGCGATTGGCCTGGAATGCCTCGCGGCCTAGATCCTTGCCGATACCGGACTGCTTATAGCCGCCGGTCGGCAGGATGTGGTCAAGTGAGCGGCTATAGCGGTTGACCCAGATGGTACCGGCTTGGAGACGGCGGGTCAGCCGGATGGCGCGGGAGAGGTCGCGGGTGAAGAGGCCTGCCGCGAGCCCGTAGCTTGGATGGTCGGCAAGCTGCAGGGCTTCTTCTTCCTCCTCGAATGTCTGGAGCGTCAGCACCGGACCGAAGATCTCCTCGATGATGGCTGGAGAAGTCTGATCGACTCCGGCCATCAGTGTCGGGGCGTAGAAATAGCCCGGTGCGTCCATGATCGCGCCGCCGGCAAGACATTCTCCGCCGGCCGCGACGGTGGCGGAGACGATCGCATCGATACGCTGTCTCTGCTTCTCCGATATGATGGGGGAGTAGCGGCTTGCGGCATTCCAGGTGGGACCGGGAGCAACACCCTTCATCCGATTTCGGATGGTGTCAACCAGTTCGGCCGCTATCTTTTTCTCGACGATGAGCCGCGATCCGGCCACGCAGGCCTGGCCGGCATTGCCGACGATACTGGCCGTAACGGCCGCGGCCGCCTTGTCGAGGTCCGCATCGGCAAAGACGATCTGCGGGCTCTTGCCGCCGAGCTCCAGCGTCATTGGCTTTATTCCCGTGCGGGCAATGTTTTCCATGATCGCCGATCCAGCCCGGCCCGAGCCGGTAAAGCTGATCTTGGCGATGTCGGGATGGCTGGTGATAGCCTGGCCGGTCGTCGCGCCGTCACCCAGTACCACGTTGATTAGGCCGGCGGGAAGGCCGGCACGCACGGCGAGCTCTGCCAGATAGATGGATGAAAACGGCGTCATTTCGGATGGCTTCAGGATGACGGCATTTCCGGCAGCCAGCGCCGGGCCAAGTTTCCAGGCGGCCATGTTGATCGGAAAGTTCCAGGGCGTGATGGCACCCACCACCCCGTAGGGCTCGGTCATGATCATGCCGATATTGCCGTCGTCGGTCGGCACGAGGTCGCTGCCTTCCTTGTCGGCGAATTCGGCGAAGAAGCGGATCTGCTCTGCCGAGATCGCGATATCGCCCTCGACAAGCTGGCCGACGGGGCGCGTCGAAGCGACGGCCTCCAGCCTTGCCAGCGTTTCGGCTTCCTCCTCGATGAGCTTGGCCCAACGGTGCAGGACATTCAGGCGCTCGCGTGGGCGGACGCCGCCCCAATTGCTTTGCTTCAGCGCGGCCTTGGCCGTCTGAACGGCCTGGTCGACAATGGAGGCGTCCGCGACCGGGCATCCGGCATAGGCTTTGCCATCGGAAGGGCGGTGCATCGGAATGACACCGTTCGCGGCGCTGAAATGCTCGCCGATGAAATGCCCGACGGGGAGCGAAAGACTATCTGGATCGAAGCTCAGGTCCATAATGATACCTCCGGTCAATTTACAGAGATGCTATAGGATCGGCGAAGTAGCTTGATCCGATCGCGTCGGCTGTCGCGGCGGAAAAAGCCGTTTTGAGAAGGTCCCGCAGTGTATTCTTTGGTCAGGCCAGATGCGGCGCGGGCTCAGAGGCCGCGCCGAGGTAGCAAAGCTCAAGGGGTGACGGTCACGTATATCTTCCGGACCGTTTCGATCGTCTTCCAGATTCCGACGAAGCCCGGTTTCATGACGAAGCTGTCACCTGCTTTATAGACGACGGACTCGCCGCCTTCCGGTGTCAATTCGACGACGCCGGAGAGAATATGGCAGAATTCGAAGGTTTCGCCCTTGATCGAACGGCTGACGCCGGGTGTGGCTTCCCATACACCGGTGTGCACAGTCTCGTTGCGCGCAACGTCCTGTGCCCAGGTCTTAAGCTTCGGATCGCCCGAGATCAGTCGCTCCGGCGCGACGACGTTTTCGCGCGGTGCGAAGGAAGGGTTGGGGTCAATCGTCTTGAGGAGGGACATGGAGTTCCTTTCGGGTTGGCGATCAGTAGCCGCGGCGGCGGTCGACGAGGCCGAACGGGTCCAAGCCCGCCCGGATCCGCTTGATGTTGTCGATGACGGTGCGTGCAGCGCTATGGGGCTGGGTGACGCTCGCAATATGCGGTGTCAGCAGGATGCGGTCGTGGTTCCAGAACGGATGTCCGGTCGGCAGCGGTTCGGGATCGGTGACATCGATCACGGCGCCGGCAAGCCGGCCGCTGTCGAGCGCTGCCAGGAGATCTTCCGACACAAGCTGCGGTCCGCGGCCGACATGCACAAGGCTTGCACCCTGCGGCAGTTTTTCGAAGAGATCGACGTTGAGAAAACCGCGAGTTTCGTCGGTCAGCGGCAGGAGGCAGATCACGATATCGGTCGTGGAAAGCATAGCGTGGAGTCCAGCTTCGCCGGCAAAACAGGTAACGCCCTCCAGTTCGCGTTGATTGCGGCTCCAGCCGGAAAGCACAAAGCCGAACGGCTTCAATCTTTCGAGCACGGCCTGGCCAAGGTTCCCGAGCCCCAGCACGCCGATGCGGCGTTCGGCGGCCTGAACCTGTGGCAAGGCATTCCAGACCTGACGGTGCTGCTGGCTGAGATAGGAGGGCAGATTGCGGTGGAGTGCGAGGACGCCGAGCGTCACATATTCCTGCATCATGCGCGTAATGCCGTCTTCGACCATACGCACGACTTTTACGTGATCGGGGACATTTGTCGTATCGAACTGATCGATGCCGGCACCGATTGAAAACAGAACTTCGAGATTGCGGTAGCGCGGCAAGTCGTCCGGAACCGTCCAGGTGATCAGATAGCGTACGGCATCCGGGTCGACGGACGTCGGATCCATAGAGAAGGGGAGATCCGGCAGCTCGCGGGCGAAGGCTTGCTGAAAGACATGGCCGCGGCGGGCATCCGAATTGAAGAGGAACGTCATGGGCTTCTATCCTTCGGTCTTACGGCATCACACCAGGCAACGACGGCCGAGAGCCTCGATCATGGCCTGGCAGGCGTCGAGTTCGTGCGTGAGGATGAATTCGTTCGGCTTGTGTGCGCGAGCGATATCGCCCGGACCGCAAATGATCGCCTCAAGGCCGGCACGCTGGTAGAGCCCGGCTTCAGTGCCATAGCTGACGGCTGCCAGCGGTTCGATGCCAGTCAGCTCGGCCAGCAGACCGGCAAGATGCGCTGTCCGCGGAAGGGAGAGGGCGGGGTAAGAACTCAGCTCCTCCCATTGCACCTGAAAGCCCCGACGCTCAAGCGCGGCGGCGGCCTCGTGCACCGGTAGGAGCAGTGCTGCCGGGTCCGCGCCGGAAATTGCCCGCGCTTCGACTTCGAGCGTGCAGAGATCTGGAATGATATTGATGGCCTGCCCGCCGTAAATGGTGCCGACAGAGATCGATGAATAAGGCGGCTCGAACTCCGCTTCGAATGGCCCCTGGGCCAGAGAATGCGCGGTCGAAACGGCGGCCTGCAAAACCTCGGCGGCGGCATGGATTGCGTTGAGACCGAGATCGGGCCGCGACGAATGACCGGAGCGTCCCTTCAGGGTGAGGCGGGCGGCTGATTTCCCCTTATGGGCGAGGATGGCCCGCATGTTACTGGGTTCTCCGACAATGATGCCGAGCGGCGTCTCGCAAAGCTCCGGCAGGCGCGCAATGAGATGCGGTACGCCGCGGCAACCTGCTTCCTCGTCATAGGAGAAGGCTAGATGGATCGGCCGCATCAGAGGGCTTGCGGCGAGCATTGGTACGGCCGCCAGAGACGCGGCCAGAAAGCCCTTCATATCGCTGGTGCCGCGGCCATAGAGTCTATCTCCATCGGCCCGCAGCACGAAGGGGTTGCTCGTCCATCCCGTTTCGTTTGCCGGCACGACATCCATGTGACCGGAGAGGACATAACCGCGTATATCACGGGGACCGATCGTGGCAAAAAGGTTCGACCGGTCTCCCTCGGGGCCAGCAAGGATATCAACCGTGGCGCCGAAGGACTTCAGGTAGGCGCCGATCCACTCGACAATCTCGGCATTGGGCGTTCCAACGACGGAATCGAAGCCGACCAGTTTTGCCAGAATGTCCGATGCCTGCATTGGTGTTGCCAATCTCCGATTGCCGTCCTCGTCTGTGCAAGCGACGTCTTGATCAAAGGAAGGTTAAGCCTCAATCAGTAGAATACCTGCCGAAAGTATGGATCATACGGTGAATTCTTGCGCCGCCGTTTGCATAGGCAGTGAAATGTTTCGTTGAGTCTCGGCTAAGCTCGCCAAAGCATGATGCCGGCGTGAGCGAATATGTAGCCGGGAGGATCGGATGGCGTCTGGATCACCAATGGAAAAAATACCCGAAAAGCTGCATGTCGATGCATTCGAACTGCGCTTTGCCGACATCTCAGAGGTCTCTTTGTCGCAGCTTCAGGCTCTCTCGATGTCGGTCGGGTGGCCGCATCGATCGCAGGACTGGCAGCACCTGCGGGATGTCGGCCGCGGCTTCGTGGCGCTTGACGAAATCGGCAGGGTTTCCGGTTCCACCATGTGGTTCCCGCACGAGGAGAGCTTCGCCACATTCGGAATGCTGATCACCGCACCGCGCCTGCAGACGAACGGTACGGCGGAGTGGCTGGTTAAACGGATGCTGGAGGAATGCCACCATGAACGGATACGGTTGAATGCGACAAGAGCGGCACGCCGGATGTGTGCAACTTTTGGATTTATGCCGAAACAGACGGTCTTTCAGTGTCAGGGGGAGATTCTATCCGTACCTCAGGCGGGCGATATCAGGCCGGGGCTTGATCTTAGGCGGCTCGAACGTAGCGATCTGGATGCGGTTGCGGCTCTGGATGAGCCGGCTTTCGGTACGCTGCGCTATCAACATCTCAAGCGATTGTTTGAAAGCTCCATCTGCTACGGTCTTTATGATGGTGGCAGGCTAATGGCTTATTCCATGCGGCGCCGGTTTGGCCGCGGTCACGTCGTCGGTCCTGTCGTCGCGTATTGCGAGGAAGACGCGATTGCTGTCGTTCATCCGCATGTCGTAGCGCATGTCGGCAGTTTTTTGCGCCTCGACACCCATTTTGGTGCCGGACTGTTCGCCAGTTTTATCCAGCAAAGCGGAATGTCCGTCTTTGACACCGTGACCACTATGGTTTCCTCTGAGAGGGCCTCCTATGGAGCCCCGAACACAGGTTCTCCGATCGTATTTGCACTTGCGTCGCAGTCTTTCGGATAATTGCAAGGAAGTCCCCTCAGTTATCAATAGCCTTGCCGGTGGAAGCTGAAGCTGCTTCCCCGGTGATGCGAGGTTAAAGGTGGCTGAAGCCCTTGGCTGATAATCGGCAGCCATGATCCAAGCCAGTGTCAGTTATAAGCGTCATCGTTTTCCGCCCGCTGTGATTGGCCATGCAGTCTGGCTATACGCGCGATTTCCGCTGAGCCTGCGGCTGGTGGAAGAGAGGCTGCTGGAGCGCGGCATCGTCGTTTCTTACGAGATGGTTTGATGCTGGGCGAGAAAGTTCGGCCCGGACTATGCCGGCCGTTTCCCGCGGAAATCGCCGAGCGCCAGCGATGTATGGTATCTCGACGAAGTGGCCGTGACGATTGGCGGATTGCAGCGTTTCGTGTCCGTCT
The DNA here is from genome assembly GCF_014193605.1 of Rhizobium sp. BK312. Classification (NCBI taxonomy): domain Bacteria; kingdom Pseudomonadati; phylum Pseudomonadota; class Alphaproteobacteria; order Hyphomicrobiales; family Rhizobiaceae; genus Rhizobium; species Rhizobium sp. BK312. The sequence goes on from NZ_JACHZP010000002.1 coordinate 160,100, forward strand.
TCTCGGCGGTCGGAAATCTCTTCGTTCCGCCTCACTCAAAACGCTCAGCTATCGCCGTCCATTTACATCGCCTAAGCGCCATATCGCATTGGAAGGCCGTTGCTGGCATGGCCAGCTGATCCAAGCGCATCTGTCCAAAATACTCTCCGCAGAATTAACCTGCCATCACCCACGAGAATGCTGCCGCTGAATCGCACAGAGTGAGGATGAGCCCGGTTAAATGCAAAACGACATTGGGAAACGGGCGCTCCCGGAGAAATATCTCGTTCTCGTCGAGAAGAATGTCGTCCGCGCGATGCAGCGGCGGCTCTCCGAATTTGCAGCCGCATAATATAGCGGATTGGAAACTCCTGGCGTTGTGTAAAATTGATCTTGGGTGCCTTGCTGGAAGATTGTGAATTCGAGGGAAACCTGCGAACATGAAGGCAGTTTTTCTCCTGATGGTTTCTTTATGAACAAAAAACCGGATGTAATCGACGTTGAGCTTGGATTGCGCATCCGGCTGCGTCGCGAGGAATTGTCAATTACGCAGGATGTATTGGCCGAGAAGCTTCGCATAGGGCCTCAAGAGCTCGAAAAATACGAATGCGGCTTCGAGAAAATCAGCGCCAGTCGCCTTCTGCATGTTTCCGAAATTCTCGATGTCCCAATCATGTTTTTCTTCGAAAGCGAATCGGACGAGGCGCTTCCCTCCAAGGAGGCGCTAGCTGGTTTTCGATTTGCGAAGCATCATAAAGCCGTTCTGCGAACAGCCTTATCGGGGATCGTGGACAAGCGGTTGCGGGCGAAGATCCTCGCCTTTGTGCAATCAAGCGAATCTGGTAGTGAGCGCTGATCTGGTAAAATGACATTTCATTTAACGACCCTCGGAAGCTGTGCCCTTTACGATGAGAAGGGCGATCGTGTGAATGCGCCGAAACAGGCGCTACTCATGCTTGCCTATCTCCGTGATTGCCGGCAATCGATACCACGCAAGGAGTTGGCAGCATTTCTCTGGTCCGGCAATGTTCAAGCGGCCGGCGTCAACTTGAGATCGACCCTGCTGCGTTTGGCGACTGCGACGTCCAAATCCCCCAAGCCGCTGATCAGCGGCGTCGCTGCGAACATCGCTTTGAATTTCGACGCGCTCCGCTGCGATCTGGATGCCATCGAAAATACGTCCGGCGTTGCCAAGCTTAGCGCCCTTAGCGATGCGGTTGCCAAGAATTTTCTACCCATTTACGGCAGCGGCTTTACAGCTGTGGCCGTCTGGGTACGCGACGTGCGCGCACGGCTCGCGGGAGAGCTGCGAACCGAATTCTTCAAGGCGCTGAATGCACCCTCGTCGCCTCAATATCGCGGTGAATTGAAGCGTGCAGCCATGCTTCTGTTGGATAGGGATCACTCCGATGATGAGGTCAGGATAGCGCTTGGCGAGAAAATCACCTCTTACATTCAGGTGATCGGCGAAACGAAAGATCCGACTTCAAGCCACCCGGCTGAAGACACGATTCCGCTCTCCGCCGACGGTAGGGTGCCCCGTATCGCCCTGCTTCCTCCCGAGACGCTGGAGGCAGCAGAGCGAGCCGGCTCGGTTGCCAATGCGGTCATCGAAGACCTCACGATCAGCCTTTGCGTCGATCGAAGCGTCTCCGTGGTCGCTCCCTACACGGCTGAGCAGATTCGGTCTTCCAACGACAAGGCGGGGCTTCTCAGGCAACATAACGTGGTCTACGCGCTCGATACGAAGAGGACTGGCGACAGTCTTTTTGCGCAGCTGATTTTCATGCCGCGCGACGAGATTGTTTGGGCAACGCGCGTTCAATTGGATAGCGCGGCCATAACGGAGCATCGCAACGAGATCGCCACTGCGATCCAGCACTCCATCATCGAGCGTGTGGGCGCCTTCCACCACATAGTTTCCGATTTCAGCTGCAAGCCTCAGGCCTATTTTGCTTATCTTGAGGGCGTGCAATGCCTGTCCCGGCTGGGCCTTCAGAATGTCCGCCGTGCGCGCAAGCACTTCAGGGAAGCTCTTGAGCACGAGCGCGGTTTCGCGGCGGCCCTTGCGGGCATCGCCCGAACCTTGACCATGGAATGGGTTTTGACGGCCCGGGGCGACAGCGATCTGTTGAGTCAGGCGGAAAAAATGGCGGCGGATGCGATCCGCGATGACAGTCGGTTTGCCGGAGGTTTCAAGGAAATTGGGGTTGCTCGGCTTTATCGCGGAAATATCGACGGTAGCCTGGAGGCCTTGTCGAATGCCGAGGATCTTAGCCCCCACTACGCGGACGTCATTTGTAGTCATGCCGACAGTCTTACCCATGGCGCCAATCCGAAAGCGGCATTGGCAAAGGTCGCAATGGCTCTCGATCTCAATCCGCTTGCTCCGGACTATTATTACTGGACCGCAGCGGGAGCCAGCTATTTCCTTGGGGAGTATACCGAAGCATTGGCTTATCTTGACAGGATGAGAGAGCCAGGGCCGGCAAGCAGGCTTGCGGCGGCAAGCTGGGCAATGCTTGGCGATGCTGCCAAGGCCAAGACATATCGGCTGCGCGCCTTACGCGATAATCCGAATTTCGATCTTGAGGCATGGCTGTCCATGATTCCAAACAAGGAAAAGTGGCAGACTGAGCATTACAGGGAAGGCCTGCTGAAGGCCGGGTTTTGAAAGGAAGATATTATGGCAGGCGCAGTGTTGCTTGGAATCAAGGGCCAAGAGGGGCTTTGGCTGGTTGACCTCGAAAAGGGGACTGTCGTCCGATACACGCGGCGGCTGTCGGGTGATCTGGCGAAGGCGGCGTCCTGGCGGGCCAAAGGGGTTAGAGTGGAGAAAGATGTCGATTTCGCTGTGGCGTTAAGGTCGGCAAGCTCCGCGGCCTCAGGCCTTTATGAGGGCTAGGCGCTCGTTCATCCGTGTCGAACAATTTTAGAGCATGCCCCCCTGGGGAAACCTTGTCGAGGGTTTCGCCCTATCTGGAGCGGCTTGGCATAACCCGTGTCGGCCGCCAGACCGAACTCGATCGCATAGGCATTCCCGTTTGGTGTGCCTACGCCCCGAATTCCAGGGCGATCGTCATCGCTCAGGGAAAAGGTCTGGACGACGTCTCCGCGAAGACATCTGCCGTGATGGAAGCGGTCGAGCGATCGGTCGCGACCCAACCTTTCTGTTCAGCATTGATGGCAAGCCAGGATGATCTTGCCGCAAGCGACCATGCCACGGATTGCCTGGAGGATCTGCTGGCGATCGGCGCGCAACCGGTAGAAGCCGGTGAACAGATCAGATGGTCTCAAGCCCACGATCTGGCAAAGAACGTCTCGATATTCGTACCTTTCGAGGCCGTTCATCTTGACAGGACGCATGTCAGCCCACGCTTTTGGGTATCATCGGACGGATTGGCGTCGGGGAATACCTGGCATGAGGCAGTCCTGCACGGGCTGTTGGAGCGGATAGAGCGGGATGCTTGCGTCCTTTGGAACGTCGACGAGCCAGAGTATCGATATGCGCGCCGGATAGATCCACAAAGCATCGAAGACAACGATATTCGCGAGATGCTGGAGAAGATTTTCTCCGCCGATTTCGATGTCGCCCTTTTCGATGTGACGAGCGATTTGGCCGTTGCCGCCGTCGTCGCGTTGCTACGGCCGAAAGGCGATGACGGTTCGCTCAGATATGTCGACTTGACCATGGGGGCAGGCGCATCCTTGTCCCCCTATGTGGCCGCAGCCCGGGCAATTTCCGAGGCCGTGCAGTCGCGGATGACCTTCATCGCCGGTGCCAGAGATGATCTTGTCCCGGAGTTGTTCTCACGCCGCGCTGATCCAGCCCTCCTGCTGTCGTTCCGGGCGCGATATACGACGAACCTCGATGAACTGCCATCGATGCCTATCGGGCCTGCGCAGGATGCGCTCGACCATCTTGTCGAGGCTCTGTCGGAGCGCGGGATCGACCAGCTTTATGCAATCGAGCTCGCACCTGAATGGCTGCCGGCATCGGTCGCAAAGGTTTTCGCGCCACAACTCGAACATCCGGATGGGAACCGCCGAACTCGTTTTGGCAGTCGCGCATTCTCGGCGAGCCTCTTATGAAAGTGATCTTTGTAGGCCCGAGCCTGCCCGATGCCGACGCTTTCGCAGACGACACGATGATTATACGGTCCCCGGCGCGTCAGGGCGACGTCGTCAGAGCCCTTGAGGATGGGGCGACGGCCATCGGCCTTGTCGACGGCCAGTTCGAGTTTGTCGCGCCGGTCTGGCATAAGGAGTTGCTCTTTGCCTTATCCAGAGGTGTCCCGGTGTTCGGGGCAGCCAGTATGGGAGCGCTCCGCGCAGTGGAGTGCCAGGCTTACGGCATGGTCGGCGTTGGCAGGATCTTCGATGACTACGCTTCTGGACGCCGGGTGGATGATGCGGATGTCGCCCTCCTTCATGGCCCGGCGGAACTGGGTTATCCGGCCTTGTCAGTCCCGCTGGTCAATGTTGATGCGACGATCGAAGCCGCAATTGACCAAGGCGTTATCGGTGGAGAAGTCGCTCTACAGCTCTCCCAAGCAGCCCGTCGTGTATTTTTCAAGGACCGGACCTGGAGGCGTGTTGCCGAAACCAGCAATATGGACACAGGGCAGGTTAGGGCTCTCGTCGCAACTGCGTGGAGTGACCAGAAGCGCCAGGATGCGATAGAGCTGATGCGCGCAATAGTGGAGATACCATCATCGGCACCTAAGGCGGGCTGGTCCTTCAATGCAACTCCGCTGTGGCGCGAACTCTTCCCACAATTTTGCCGCATGTAGCCGATTCTCTAATGCAGGCTTTGCGTGTGCAACGCCTTTGCAACGCACCTCACCACTTGAAATATGCCAATCTCGCCTCAGGAAATTTTGTTGGGGGCTTTAAGAGTGATTGATTTTGAAGGTCATGAGCGTCATTGCGAGATCTTGGCGCTTGTCAAAATGATGCAGTATGCCGGTCAGATCGCCAGCGGGCTCGATACACCGCAGGCCGTGTTCCTGATAAAGGAGGCACAAGATGCTCTTCTTTCCGTCTTGAAGACCGAAAGAGCGGCGCTCTCAAATGCACATCTGGGCGGGCTTGTCAGTGACACGCATGGTCACTGCTAGCAGGTTCGCGTCCTGCAGAAATTACCGATCAATACATTTAACCGATGCCGGCTTGGCACTTGGAACCTTCAAGAGGTCTAGTTTGCTTGGAAGAATACCAGCCAGGGTGAGCCGGTCCGCGAAAAAAGCAAGCTCCGCTGATACAGGGGACATTGTTCTGGAATTTAAGGACCCTCATGGAAATATGAGGGTCGAATTCGTTCTGCTTGCAGCGATTATTGTTGTGTGGCTTACGATTGCCTGCACCATCTGCCTGTCGTTGAACTGGTTCTGATTTCTGGCTCGTGGCTTGCAGCGCGGCTGCGATTGTAGATCGGGTGAAACGTCTTAAGCGAAGACGGCGCGTTCGCGCTCGTATGTGGCGCGGAAATTTCTGGTCCCTCGGTCCGGAGGAAGCGCAGACCATGATTTCTTCCCCGGATCCGGGCGACAGACATATGTCTATTCGCCAAGTAAGTTCAGCCCAAAGCTCTTCCCGATAGACTACGCGGTTCGCGCCTCAGCGATTTGCGTCCGGCAGGCCCGTGGCCGCAGTACGCAGTTCGCGATACCGGCTTGAGGTGACGTCGTAGCGCGGTCCTGCATGGAGCCGAAGCGTTGCAAATGTCGCTTTGGCTTGAAGCGTTTCACGATTCATTCTCGCCGCCGGACTGGGTGGTGCGAAACATCCCATATATTTTTAGGGGCATTAATCCTGTTTCAACAAAGCTGGGCTAATTATTCCTTTGATTGGGCAGGGCATGATGCGCCTGTGATCGGGCGGCGCCTCGATGGCTCACGGACTGCTTTTCTTTTAGAAAATTTCACCTCAAGAGCTCCAGAAGTACGTGTTTTGGCGAAGCGGGTTAGCGTTACAGCACCCCGAACGTAGGTGAGCAATTATGATTTTTTCTCTTCGCAATATACTTCTTGGGATTTTCCTTTTTCTCAGCATTGCCCTATGCGTGCTAACGGGATCTTCGACGCTTGATGCCTATCGCGATGCAGGCAAGTATGCCGACGTCTCGAAGTTCACCATGCTAGACCGCGCACTCTTCCAAACACTCGCGAATTTTCGCAACGAGCGAGGTGACGGGTCGTCGCTCGCCAAACTTGAGCTTGGCGCGCAAGATGCAACGCTTACCTTGCTGAAAACGGACAGGGGCATCGTCGACAAATATATGGCTGATGCAAAATCGGTCTTTGCAAACATCGACGACCCGACGCTCAAAGCTCCGATTGCCGATGTCATGAACGCCTATGATCGCGTGGTCGCATTCCGCTCAAAGCTCGACAACGAAGTCTCTAAGAAGCTTGCTGATCGTGACCCGACATTGCAGGCCACGACGCTGGACCTCGGTCAGCAGTTCTTGACCGCGTTGGAGACAGGTTCGACCGCCATTGAAAACCGGATTCGCGCGAGCGATCCTTCAATGACGGCCCTTATTCAGATCCGTGCGCTGACATGGTACACGCGCGCAACGGCCGGTGCTGCAAACTTGTTGTACGTCAACACACTCGCCTCTGGAGAGGCGATGAAGCCTGAGGACGTCAGCAAGATCCAACAATTCGATTACGCCGCGAACTTCACCTGGGGGCAGATCGGCACTCTGGTCAATCATCCGTCGACACCACAGGTCGTCAAAGACGCTTATAAGATCAGCAGTACGACCTTTTTCAGCGGTGATTTTGCAGCAAAACACAATGCATTGCTTGCGAAGTTCGCAGCCGGTGAGAAGAAAGCCATGTCTCTCGACGACTGGCGTCCGGTCGGCAATGCCGCCCTTCTGACGATCACGAACACCGCCGCGGCAGCAGCAGATGGCATGGTCGCCAATGCAGCCGCCAGCCAGAGTGATGCATTCGTCAGTTTCATCGCCTACGGGCTCACTTTCCTTGTTGCCGTCGCCCTGAGCATTACGGGCATCTGCGTCATCATCTATCGCGTCACCAAGCCCGTCGGGGTGCTAACTCATTCCATGACCGAACTCGCCCAAGGCAACCTCTCGGTCTCAATCGGTGGCGTCGAACGGCGCGACGAGATCGGCGCCATGGCGCGTTCCGTGCAGATTTTCCAACAGGCAGCCTTGCGCAACAAGGCGCTGGAAGCGGAAGCTGCCGAGGCACGCATTACATCGGAGAATGAACGCGTCGAAGTCCAGCGCCGTGTCGAGGCAGAGGCAGAAGAGAGGCTGCTGCAGGCAACGGGTTCGCTTGCGACGGGACTTCGTCATTTGGCATCCGGCAACCTGCGCTGTGAGATCGAAACGCCGCTGGCTGCGCAGTTCGAAGCTCTGCGTCACGACTTCAATTCATCGGTCAGCCAGCTGCGCGCTGCCATGTCCCAGGTCGGCCAGGCCGCGTCGCTGGTAAACAGCGGTAGCTACGAGATCTCGCAGGCTTCCGACAATCTCTCCAAGCGAACGGAGCAGCAGGCCGCCTCGCTGGAAGAGACAGCAGCAGCGCTCGAAGAGGTAACAGCCAATGTTCAGTCGACCTCCAAACGAGCTGGCGATGCACGTGACCTGGTACGTGGTGCCCGATCACGGGCAGAAAACTCCAGCCAGGTCGTCGGCAATGCCGTCAGCGCCATGGGAAGAATTGAGCATTCGTCCAAGCAGATCAGCCAGATCATCAGCGTGATCGACGAGATCGCCTTCCAGACCAACCTGCTTGCGCTTAACGCCGGCGTCGAGGCGGCGCGTGCGGGCGAAGCCGGTAAAGGCTTTGCCGTTGTCGCCCAGGAGGTCCGCGAGCTGGCCCAGCGTTCGGCCAATGCCGCCAAAGAGATCAAGGCCCTGATCGGCAACTCCGAAGTCGCAGTCAGCGAAGGCGTGAAGCTCGTCAACGACACCGGCGAGGGTCTCTCAGCTATCGCCGACCTGGTCCTGCAGATCAATCAGCACATGGATGCGATTGCAACCGCCGCTCAGGAGCAGTCCATGGGTCTTTCCGAGATCAACAGTGCCGTCAATCATATGGACCAGGCGACACAGCAGAATGCCGCCATGGTCGAAGAGATGAATGCGGCCGGCGCAGGTTTGGCCGAAGAGAGCAAGCGTCTTGGCGAGCTTCTGAGCGCATTCCGCACAGGCGAAGCCGAGCGCATGGAGCCGCAGGCGAGGCCCGTGGCCCGGCCTGCCTCCGCCCCGACAACAGGCCGGCTTGCTGCGCGCCCCGCTCCCGCTACGCAGGGCAATGCTGCACTTAAACATCTCCAGCAAGAGTGGTCGGAGTTCTGATTGGTCTGATGTGAAGACGGATGCCGCAATTCTACCACGGCTCATCAAGCGAAGATTGGCCCGGACACTTTGTGCGGGCCATTTTCGTTAAGCCAATTCGGCGTCTCGCGGCCGCATCACTCGAACTTGACTAAGTCCTTAAAGATCAAGTGCCCCCAGCTCTTTCCGCGCGCATGTACAAGCAATCCACCCTCCGAAAGTCTGCCAAGTTGGATGGGCGCGAAACCGAGCCTTTCCGCAAGCGCACCAATCTCGTCTGCCGCAGCGACGTCGTCGCTCGCCAGGAACACGACCCTCCTGCCGCCATGGACCGCCGGATCCTGGTCAAGAACGGCGGCAGCCAGATGGTTGAAGCCCTTGACCAACCTTGCGCCAGAGAAAGCCTGCCCGACGACCTTGGAAGAAGGCTGTCCTCCCAGTTGCTCAGGGGACACGCCGTAGGCATTGGTCACATCGACGATCGTCTTCCCCTGCCAGGTGAGGAGCGCCTTCGCGACCTCCGGGTGCTGTTCGAAGCGGACTGCCAAGAAGATGATGTCCGCCTTGACGGCTTCCGCTAATGTTTTTGCAATGACCTTAGGCCCGATCGCGGCCGCATCAGCTGCAAAGCTCTCCGGGTCCCGCGTGGTTGCAACAGATACTTCGATGCCCTTGCGGGCAAAGGCCTTGGCCAGCGCTCGGCCGATATTGCCGAAGCCGATGATTGCATAGCTCATAATGCTTTTCCTATCCTGTGTTGACGTTGGCTCAGACCTGCGCCCAACCGCCATCGACGGCGAGATCTATACCGGTGATGTAGGAGCTTTCATCTGAGGCGAGGAAGGTGAGGGCGGCTGCGATTTCCTCTGGCTTGCCCCTGCGACCCATTGGGATCTGAGACGCAAACTGGGCGACTGCCTCCTCGGCTTGCTCTGCGGTGAGGCCGGTCGTTGTCGCCAAGGCGGGAGTCTCGATCGCGCCAGGGCTCATCGTATTGACGCGGATATTGCGATCCTTCAGCTCTAGGGTCCAGGACCGCGAGAAGCTGCGAACAGCCGCCTTACTTGCTGCGTAGGCGCTGAACGCTGGCAGCCCCATCACGTTCGAGACCGAAGAGTTCAGGATAATCGATCCGCCGTCCTTGAAGAGAGGAAGGGCCTTTTGTACGGTAAAAAACAGCCCCTTCACGTTCACATCGAAGGTCTGGTCAAAATGAGCCTCAGTAGCTGCCGCGAGTGGTGCGACCGTGCCTGCGCCCGCGTTTGCGAAGAGAATGTTGATGTGACCATGTTTCTCCTTCACGATGGCGTAGAGCCGGTCCAGATCTTCCAAGCGCGAGACGTCGCCCACGACCGTCGTCACGTTTTTCCCGATAAAGGCGGCGGCCTCTTGTAAGGCTTTCTCGCGTCGCCCGATAATCACGACCTGCGCACCTTCCTCCACGAAACGCTTGGCTGTGGCCAAGCCGATCCCGCTGCTTCCGCCCGTGATGACTGCGATTTTACCTTCGAGTGCATTCATAATCTTTTGTCCTTCGTTGTGTGTGAGATAGGCACGGAACCGCGCCGGGGTCAGATTTGCGCCAGGCCGCCGTCGGCGGCGACCTCGCTAGCGGTCATGAAGCTGCTGTCCGAGGAAGCGAGAAAGGCAGCCACCGCTCCGATCTCAGCCGGATCGGCCATGCGCTGGAGTGGCGTGATCGCGCCGTAGGCCTTCTGGCCCTCCTCCCCAAGCGCTTCCTTCGCAAGTTCGGTCGCCGTCGCGCCGGGCGACAGCACGTTTACGCGGATACCGGTGCCCTTCAGGTCCTCGGCCCAGGTCCGCGCGAGATTGCGCACCGCTGCCTTGCTCGCGCTGTAGGCGCTGAATGCGGGGGCGCCCGTGGTGCCGGCGCTCGATCCGGTCAGGATGATCGAACCGCCGTCGCTCATCAGCGGTAGCGCCTTCTGGACCGTGAAGATCGTGCCCTTCACATTGGTGTCAAAGGTTTCGTCGATATGCGCGGCGGTGATCTGGCCGAGAGGAAGCGGGCTTCCTGTTCCAGCATTGGCGAACACGATGTCGAGGGTTCCGCGCTCGGCCTTCACCGCCGCATAGAGCCGGTCGAGATCGGCTTCATCGGAAACCGAGCCCTTCACTGCGCGGGCGTTAGGCCCAAGCTCGGCCACAGCCGCATCGAGTGCTTGCTGCCGACGGCCATAAATGAAGACGAAGGCACCCTCTTCGATAAAGCGCTTTGCGGCGGCAAGGCCGATACCGGTGGCGCCGCCAGTGATCACGGCGGTCTTACCCTCAAGCTTTCCCATGACTTTTCCTTTGTCGCGTCGGAGAGCGCCTGTTGCCATCTGCGCAGACGGACGCTACCTCAGTGGATCATCGATCCGCTTCATAACCGGATCGGCGATCCACATATATGGATCGCCGATCCATTTAACAAGGTAGTCCATGCGAGCCGACGCAGAAAAAAATCGCAGCCAAATTCTCACCGTCGCGCGTGACGTTGTCGCCGAGCATGGTGTGGACGCGTCGATGCGTGACATTGCCCGCCGGGCCGGCGTCGGGTTGGCCACGCTGCTCCGTCATTTCCCGACGCGAGAGGCGTTGTTCGAAGCGCTGCTGTGTACTCATCTGGACGCACTGACGCAGAGGGCAGCCGAACTCGAACGGTCAACTTCGGCCGACGAAGCGCTTCTCTCCTGGTTTCGAAAATTGGTGGAATTCACCCAAAGCTCTAGGGGCGTTGTCGCCATGATGGCGGCCGCCCACACGAACCCCGACTCCGCTCTTTATGCTTCGTGCGCAGCGGTGCACTCGGCAGGGGCGCGACTATTGCTCCGTGCTCAGGGCGAGGGGACAGCGCGCGTCGATATGAATGGGGACGACCTGTTCGCTCTGATAACGGCTCTCGGCTGGGCGGCCGACCAACCCTCATTCGCGCCACGGGCGGACCATCTTGTCCACCTTATTACAAGCGCCATCCTGACAAGTCGGTCTGGCGATGATGGCAAGAAGGGAATGACTTAAATTAGATCGGTATCCGAGGGCAGCAATGCGTCCCCATTCGGCCGAAAAGCCCGCAATGGCTCTTTCCCAAAAGCCGACGCTACCATGTTAACCGTCGGCGGTATCAATGCGCCGATATTGAGGAAACTCGAGCGGACGGCTTTTGCAACAACAGCGTCGCTGGTCTATTCCCTTCAAGAGCCTTCGAAAACTACTCGGCGGTAGTCACAGGAGCGGAGCCGACACCCGGTGCTTGGCGCTTGGCGAATGCGCGCAAAAAGGTCTTCGTTGCCTCTCTTGCCATACGGTCGACTTCTTCCTCTGGAGTTTGACGGCCGATCTGTTGGTTGATCCGCAGATCTGTTGCGAGCAGCGCCATATACTGGCGCGCGGCAAGTGCCGGATCCTCTATGTCGAGATGACCAGCGAGCGCGAGCTGCGCCAGGCGGGCCGCGATGGCGGGGTATTTCTTGCCCGGCCCGTATTCCTTCCAGGTCTCGAACAATTCGGGAAATCTGCCGCCCTCGGTCTCGACGAGCTTGCGTAGCCAGCGGCCATTCGGATCGCAGACAGCCTTGCGCAGGAGCCGCGCTGAGAACTCCGTCAGCTCCGTTTCCAGATCGATAGGCGCCACGGGAAATGTGTCCAACACCCGAAAGAAGTCGGCGCTCGACTTCTCGGTGATCTCCGCAACCACAACCTTGAACAGATTATCCTTGTCGCCGAGTTGATTGTACACCGTCTGACGGGACACGCCGGCTCGTGCTGCGATGGCATCGATGCTCGCCGCTGCAAACCCGTCCTCGGCAAAAACGTCTGCGGCCGCGTTGAGGATTGCCTGCCGTTTGCTGGTGGCGGGCGGACTCTCTGTCTCAGAAGAAACCGCTGCGGGCGAAGTTTTCATGACACCACCGTATAGGACTTGACCAATTGGACAATACTGTCCAAAATATTTTACAGGAATGACGGGCCATGCGTTGGAACCATCTCCGTCTTTCCGCTGTCCCATCTATAATCGCCCACTCAATCCCCGTCACATGCTTTTTGTATGAGACTTTGTTTCGTCCGGGGAATGGTGTGCGGGAAAGGTTTCTTCCGTGCAGAGCAAGGATTCCGTTTCATCCCTCGGGGCCGGCGGCTCCCACCATGCCATCGTCCTTGGCATTCTTTCAGCCGTGGGTCTCTTTGCCCTCGACATGTATTTACCTGCGTTGCCGACGATCAGCCTGGATCTTCGCGCTGACACCCATGCAGTCCAGGCAAGCCTGATCTCCTTCTTCGCCGCCATGGCCGTGTCGCAGATTGTCTATGGTCCATTGTCGGATATGTTTGGCCGCAAGCGGCCTCTGTATGTCGGTCTGGTGCTCTATATCATCGGCGCGATCGGCTGCGCGCTCTCCACCGATATTGGCTGGCTGGTCGCCTTCCGTTTCATTCAGGGCACAGGCGCCTGTGCCGGCGTCGTGATTGCCCGCGCCATCGTGCGCGACCTGCATACGGGGGCGGCCGCCGCGCAACTGATGTCGCGGCTTATGCTGGTCTTCAGTATCTCACCCATTCTGGCGCCGCTCGCGGGCAGCATCGTGACAATGTTCGGAAACTGGCGACTGATCTTTTGGGTCATGGTCTTCGCCGGCGTTGTCGGCTTCGTCGCGGGCCGCTTTTTCCTCGAGGAAACCCGGCCGGTTGCGGCTCGCAGTGAAAGCAGCCTCGGCGGGGCATTGAAGGCCTATGGAACACTCCTTAAGGACCCGTACTATCTCGGTCTGGTGCTGATGGCCTCCTTCGGCATGTCGAGCTACATGATCTATGTCGCCAACTCCTCCTTCGTACTCATCGGCCATTATGGGCTCTCTCCGAGCTTTTACAGCATGGTGTTTTCGGTGAATGCCGTTGGCTTCATCGGCATGTCGCAGATGAACGGCTGGCTTGCCCGCCGGATCGGTCTGCGCAAGGTGATCCGCGGTGCGGTTTCCGGTTATGCGCTGACGATGTTGGCGCTGGCTGTCGTGATGGCCGGTGGCGTCGACCGCCTCGACATTATGGCGGCCTTCCTGTTTGCGGGCTACGCTTTCCTTGGAATGATCGTGCCGAATGCGGCGGTGCTGGCGCTTGAACACCATGGCCGCATCGCTGGCACGGCCTCGGCGATGATGGGGACGGTTCAGTTCATGACATCGGCGCTGGTGGTTGGCATCGGCGGTATGTTTATGGACGGTACGGCGAGACCGATGGTGGTCGTCATCGCCATCTGCTCGGCCATCGTGCTTCTCCTTTCGATCGCAGTGCTGAAGAGCAGGCATGTGGTGGCAGCTGAATAGATCTTGCTGCCATCGATTGCTGCGGCCTATGTAGGCCGCTCGCACCAAGACCTCTTCAGTGCGAGCGAAGAGCGCCTTCGAGCGGCTCCAAAATCTTCGGACAGCGGCGCTGCAGGCTTACATCTCTTTTTCCCACCAGCCGCGGGTGCTCACGTCAGTGGCGTCAGCGAGAGCCTCCAGCTCCGCAATGTCGGCGTCGGTAAGGGTGATGCTGCCGGCTCGGATCAGACCATCGACATGATGGGGCTTGGTGACGCCGATGATCGGCGTCGTGCCCTTGGCGATGGCCCATGCCGTCGCGACATCGGGCGCTGCCGCACCCTGCTTCTCTCCGATCGAAGCGAGCTTATCCGTCAGCGCCTTCAGCTGAGGCAGCACAGCATGCCATTGTAAGCCTCCGCCCGTCTGCTTCCTTTAGGCAGCAGGTTCTCCGGACTGTACTTGCCGGTCAGGGCGCCCTGCTCAAGCACCATGTAGGCGAAGAACGGAATACCTCGGTTGCGGCAGTAATCCAGAATGCCAGCTTGCTCGGAGCTGCGGTAAAGAAGACTGTAGTGGTTCTGGATGGCTTCAACCCGGAATCCGGCTTCCCCGAGGATCCGGTTGGCGAGCTCGATTTCGCTCAGGTTGTGATTCGAAACACCGACATGTTTGACCTTTCCACTCTTCAGCAACGGTATCAGGTGCGGGGTCCACCGCGCCACATCGGCTGGATTGTGAATCCAGTAGAGGTCGATGTAGTCGGTGCCGAGGCGCGCCAGGCTTTGTTCCAGCATGTCCGCCACCGGATCATCACTGGTCCCTGCCGCTTGCGGGGTGAACTTCGTGGAGAGCTGGTAGTCGCTGCGAGCGTAGCGCTCCAGTATCTTCCCGAGCGTGGTCTCTGAACGGCCCATGCCGTATACCATGGCGGTATCCCACAGCGTAAAGCCGGCCGCATGCGCCTTTTCCGCGACCTCTTCGAGGCTGGCCTGAGTGAGGCGGCTGCCGAAGTAGCCGTCGCCAGCCTCGCCGCTGTCGCCCCAGGCCCAGGTGCCCAGTGCGACCATGGCGGTCCTCAGATTATCGATTGTCATGTTTGCTCCATACTTGTTCTGCAGCCAGGTTCGCTGTGACTCAGGCGCTGCAGACACTATGATGGGTGGCGACGCCGAACCGTTAGCCCGATGCGCCGCATTTACTGCCCAATCCTCCAGAAGCCGCGCCGATCCGCCTTGCTGCCCTCCCGCACGCGTGCGATGGTCCGCTTCATGGAAATACTGACCGAAATCTCTGCGATAATTGCCCGGTACGTCTCGAAGGATGGCTTCCACGCCACCGCACTCGAACGTGTGACGCTTGCTCGATCCTCCACGGTGACGATGCCGATGCCGAACGTATACCGGCCGCAACTATGCCTTGTCGCACAAGGGCAAAAGGAGGTTACGCTGGGCGACCGCGTGTTCAGATATGCACCGGGCCGATACAGGGTCGTGACTTACGACCTGCCGGTCACGGGCCAGGTGGTCGAGGCGACGCCTGATAAGCCCTATCTATGCCTGTACCTCGATTTCGATCCGGTCATGTTGGGACAATTGGCGTTGCACGTGCCGCCGTCGCCGGGGGTGCCCTCTCGGCCCATAGGCAAGACGGTGTCCGACGCCGGCGCTAGTCTGCTCGATTCGGTGCTGCGCCTGCTACTGCTGCTCGACGATCCGGCAGCGTTGCCGATACTCGGACCGCTTACTGAGCAGGAAATTCTCTATCGCCTGCTCGCCGGCCCGGACGGTGCGAGGATGCGCCAGATCACCTCCAGCCAGGGACGGGTGGCCCAAGTCGGCCGCGCCATTGCATGGATCGGGCAGAACTTCCGGGAACGGTTCAGCATCGAGCAGCTTGCTGCGGAAGTCGGCATGAGTCCGTCGAGCCTGCACGAGCATTTTCGCGCCGTGACGGCGATGACGCCATTGCAATTCTAGAAGCAGCTAAGGCTTCAGGACGCGCGCAGCCTGATGCTGGTCGATGACATCGACGCCACGACCGCCGCCTTCCGCGTGGGTTACGAAAGCCCGTCGCAGTTCACTCGCGAATATCGGCGCCACTTTGGAGAACCGCCGGCGCGCGACATAGCCCGCTTGCGCGCCTCGCCGGGCTTGGTAGGGGTAGCTTGATTTCAGCTTTCCGGCGAGTGTCTCTTCTTCTACTGCCTTGATTTGCTTGCACAATCTAAGATTTATGCGTAGCGCGACCGGCACCTAAATTTATGATGCGACGAGCCACATATAAGCTGCAGCCGTCCAGGAGAAGCCAAGGCCGCCGCAGCCCTCCCCGGTGACCGGGTCGAAATATTCGGCAAAACCCTCCGCCTCGATCGCCGTGATGGTCGACTTGCGAAGCTTCTCGGCATCGTCGACCCGGCCGTTGCGCTTCAGGCCGTCGATCAGCAGCCAGTTGATGATCGCCCAGGCCGGGCCGCGCCAGTAGCGTTTCGGCTCCCAGCTGGCGACGCCGGGCTTTACCGTCGGGAAGGCGACTTTCATCCCCTTGGACCATGCCTTCATTTCATCGACGAGAGCGCCGACGACCGCCTGGTCGAGATCGAGCGACAGAAGCGGGATGAAGCCCGCCTGTGTCGGAGCCTCGATATCCCAGCCCGAAACGAGATCGCGGGATACGAAACGTGACAGATTGGGTCGCCACTGGGCGAGGATCGCGTTACGAGTTTTTTCATTGAGCGCGGCGATTTCGGACGCGTCTTCCATGCGGCCGAATTCGTGGGCGAGCGCTTCGAGGTCTTCGCCGGCCTTGAGCAGGATCGCGGTGGTCTGGATCTCGGCGACCTTGAAGGGGGCCTTCGCCCACTGTCTGGCCGGCTCCCAGTCGCAGGCGGCATAGGTATCAACCAGGTGGATGAAGCGCTGATAGTCCTCGTTGCGGGGGCGCATCAAAGCGTTCACATGGCCGGTATCCTTGCGCACGACCGGCGTGTCGGTAGTGGTGGGAACGCGCGCGAGCGCGAGGTCCCATGCGGGAGAATTGTCGCTGCCGCTTTCCCAGGGATGAAGCAGGGCAACGAGGCCGGTCCCCTCAGGGTCGCGAGCCGCATACCACCAGCGATGCCATTTCAGGGCCGCCTCATAGAGCGGCAGGGTGCGGGTCTTGTCGCCGGTGGCTTCGTGCAGCTTGCGGAGCGCGATGGCGAAAACGGGCGGCTGGGTAATGCCGGAGGTGGGGATCGTATGGCGAGTGCGCCAGACGCTCGGGCCTGGAAAATAGGTATCACTCGGCTGGTGGAAGACGATATGCGGGATCATTCCGTCCGTCCACTGGCCCTCGATCAGCCGCTCCAGTTCGCGATAGGCGCGGTCCGTATCGTAGAGCACGAAGCCCATGGCGACAAAGGCGGAATCCCAGTTCCATTGGAAGGGATAGAGCCGGTCCGTCGGAACCGTATAGCCGCCGCGGTCGTTGGCGACGAGAATACGCTTGGCTTGATCGATATGCAGGTTCATGTCGGTACTCCGGTATCGGGGAGGGACGCCCCTAGGCCATCACGGCCGGAAAGGATTTGCCGCTTTCGGGCGAAAGCCAGGTGATGCGCTTGCGATCGAGCTTCAGGCCGATCGTATCGCCGCTCCCAACGGTTTCGGAGGCAGGCAGAATGACGCGGACGGGCTGATCGTGGATCGAGCCGGTCAGGAGCAGGTGCGAGCCCATCGGTTCGGCGACCCGCACTTTCATTTCGAGGCCCTCGGGCAGGCCCGCAAGCTCTACCGCCTCGCCGCGCAGGCCGAGGATGATCTCCTTGCCGGCTCCCTGCGGTGCATTCAGTTGCTCGATACCGGCGGAGACCTGGCCGTTCAGGACGGGTACCTTGATGAAGTTCATCGGCGGATTGCCGATGAACCCGCCGACGAAGCGCGTTGCGGGATGATTGTAGACATCGACCGGCGAGCCGACCTGCTCGACGATCCCTCCGTGCATGACGGCGATGCGGTCGGAAAGGCCCATCGCCTCCGTCTGGTCATGCGTGACGTAGATTGTCGTCGTGCCGGCTGATTGCAGCACCGTCTTGAGTTCGGTGCGCATTTCGAGGCGAAGCAGCGCATCGAGGTTGGAGAGCGGTTCGTCCATGAGGAGTAGCTTGGGCTCGACGGCAAGCGCACGGGCAACGGCGACGCGCTGGCGCTGGCCGCCCGAAAGCTTGTTCGGATAACGGTCGAGATACTGTTCGATATGCAGCAGGCCGGCGGCCTTTTCGACCTGCGCCTTGATGCGCGCGTCGTCTGCCTTTTGCATACGCAGCCCGAAAGCAACATTTTCGTAGACCGTCATATGCGGGAAGACCGCGTAGTTTTGGAAGACCATCGCGAGCCCGCGATCTTTGGGAGCGAGCCCGAGGACCGACTTGTCGCCGATGCGGACATCGCCGCCGGATGCGGTTTCGAGACCGGCGATGATGCGCAGGAGCGTGGTCTTCCCGCAGCCGGATGGGCCGAGAAGCGAGACGAATTCACCGTCGTTGATCGTCAGCGAGACCTCTTTCAGGGCCTGGAATGCCCCGAAACTCTTGCGGACACGGTCGATGACAATATTGGCCATGGAATTGGTCCCGTTATTTGGAGGAGATGCCCCAGATCGCGAAAAGGTAGCGCCTGACCGCGAAGATGAAGACAACCGAGGGAAGGATGAGCATCAGGCCGCCGGCGAAGCGATAATGCATCGGGCTTTCGGAAAGCACCGTCAGCAGATAGGCCGTCAGCGTGCGGTTGCGCACCGTCAGCACCGAGGCGGCGAAGACTTCGTTCCACGAGATGACGAACGCAAAGACGGCCGTCGCGACGATGCCCGGCAAGGCGAGCGGCGCAACGACCTTGAAAAAGGCCTGGATGCGGGTGCAGCCGAAAACCCATGCGGCTTCTTCCAGCTCTTTCGGGACGCCGAGGAAAATGCCCTGGGTCACTAGAGCCGCGAAGGGGAGCGCCAGGACCGTATGGATCAGGCCGACGCCGACGATCGTATCGTAAAGGCCGAGCCGGATGAAGGAGACGGTGAGCGGCAGCGCCAGGATCGCCAACGGGAAGGCGCGCGTCAGCAGGACCAGCAGCCGGTAGCTGTCCTTGCCCGGAAAATTGTAGCGGGCGAGCGCATAGCCCGCGGGCGCCCCGAGCAGGATGGAGAGGGCTACCGTGATGCCTGCGGCGCCCAGCGAATTGAGGAAGGAGCGGACGACCCCTTCCGTCTGCAGGAAGAGGATGAAGGGTTCGAGCGAGATGCCAGTCGGCAAGCCGGTCTTCGGCCAGATGTAGACGCCCTGTCGCCCGCCGAGTGCGCCTAGCGCCACGAGATAGATCGGCACCAGAACCCAGGCGCAAAGCGCGGCGATGCCGCTCCAGAGCAACCAGCGGCGTGATGATACGAAGCTTGCGGGATTGGCGGTGGCGGCTGCTTCGGAACTTATGGCTTGCATGTTCATGGCAGGCGCTCCGGATCGACCTTGAAGGCCTTGAGATAGACGAGGGTTGCGGCGAGCGAGATGACCATGATCAGAACCGCATAGGCGGCCGCGACGCTGTAATTCTGGTTCTGGTTCTGCCAGTTGTAGGCTTCGCCCACGAGAACCGGAAAATTACGGCCGCCCAGCGCATATACGACTGCGAAGACCTCGAAGGCGAGCACGGTGCGCAGGATGAGGGCCGATTGCAGCGCCGGGCGGATCAACGGCAGGGTTATTTTCCAGAAGCGCGTCCAGGGACCGGCCCCGAAGATTTCGGCGGCTTCCTTGAACTCCTTCGGCACCTGGTTGAGGCCGGCGACGATGATGACCATGACGATCGCCGTGCCGCGCCAGATCTCCGCCACCGCGATGGCGATGAAAAGCGCAACCGGCGTCTGGTAGGAGAGCCAACTCGCCTGGCGGCTGATCACGCCGATGCTGAAGAGCAGCGAGTTGAAATAACCGGTATTCTGAAGGATCGACAGCCAGACGAGGCCGGCGGCGAGATCCGAAATGCCGAGCGGGATCGTCCAAATCCACAGAATCGTCTCCCGCCCGCGACCGATCTTGGCGACCATCGTGCCCATGGCGAGCGCGATGGCGATCTGGACCGGTACGACCACGATCGTCAGCAGGAAAGTGTTGCGCACCGATTGCATGAAATTGATGTCCGACACCATGCGCTGCATGTTTGCAAGCGACGGTGCGCCATCATCCGAGACCGCCAGCCAGATCGTCTGCACCAGCGGCACGATGAAAAGCAGGCCGAGGAAAACGACGGATGGTAGGATCAGCAGATAGGGGATCCAGGGTCGGTTTTGGGTCATGGACTCCCGCCTCGAAAAGCAGGGTTGCAGAAAGAATGTCCGGGCATTCGCGCCCAGGCACTCCAGGGAGGATTATTGAACCGGGCAGGCGCCGTCACTCTTGGCATCCGGTGCCCAGCAGGGAGCCTTGGTATCGGTCATCAGCTTGGCCATGACGGCGCCCTGCTTGGCCAGCACGTCGCCGACGGGCTGGTTTTGCAGCACGATCAGCTGGAAGCTGTCCATATAGACCTTGTTGAACTCGCCGCCTTTGTCGCCGAGGCCGACTGGAAGAAGCGAGATCACGGCATCCTTGGCCGCCTGGGTCTTGGTGACGGCATCGGCGAGAAGTGCGACGCCCTTGTCGAGATCCGGCGGCAGCTGGACGTTCAGCGTCGGGAAGAAGCCGACCTTGGACGCGGTGAGCAGCTGGATCTTCTGGGTCGTCAGTGTCTCGATGATCTTCATCGCGCCCGCCACATCCGGGGCACCCTTCGGGATCGAAAGGCCCGCGAGAACGGGCATGTATCCGCGGCCCTTGGGGCCGGCCGGAGACGGGAATACGACATAGTCGTCCGGCGAGGCGGAAATGGCATTCTTCAGTCGGGCGACATGGTCCCAGGCGACCATGACTTCACCCGCGGCCAGCGGCTCCTGCATGAAGTCGTAATTGGTCGAGTTGGGATTTACATAGGCCCAGAGGGCTTTGAGTTTCTCCCAGCCTGCCGCGGCATCGGCGTTCTTGAAGGTGCGCACTACGCCGCCGGTGAAGGACGGGTAGAAATAACCCTGGAAGTAACGTGCCATCAGGCCCTTGGGACCGGCCGGGAAGCCGATCTGCGGCTGGCCCGTCGCCTGCTGCATGTTCTTGCCCCACTCGATCAGCTGATCGTAGGTGATGGCGTTGATATCGGCGCCCTTCGGCAGGTATTGCAGGGCTTCCTTCTTAGCGGCCATGACATAGGTTGCCTGCATCCACGGAATGTATTGCTGGGTGGATTTGCCGAGCTTGCCGAGATCGAGGAGCGATTGCGGCATGCCGCCGCCGGCGAGCTTCTTAGCGAGGTTATCAAGCGGTTCGAGCTGATCCTTGTCGGCAAGTGGCGAAAGCTCACCGTGCAGCGCGCCGACCAGGCTGACGGTGTGCTTACCGGTCTTGGCCTCTGCTTCCATGCGTACGGCGAACTGCGGCGGTTCTTCGACCACATAATCCACCTTGCCGGCATCCTTCAGCAGGTCCTGCCGCACGACGGTCGCCTCTTCGATCGGGCGAAGCTGGGTGGATACGAAAACCGTCTGGGCAAGCACCGGCGAAGCAAAGGCCAGCACAGTGGAAGCCAGAATTCCGAATGACGTGATGCGTTTCATATTCTCTCCTCCTTCATTGTTTTTATCTGTGATGCACTGTGTCGGATCATGCCGCCTTCATCGGACGGCGATGGCTGTCGCGATCGATGAATTCGATCGCGTGAAGCTCCTGCAGTTCCTCCGCAGGCTCGCCGGCGATTGCCCGCAACAGCAGCGAGGCGAAGCTCGCGCCGAGGTTTTCGCCGGTCATGCGCATGGTCGAGAGGGAAGGGCTGGTGAAAGCGCCCGTCGGCAGGTCGTCGTGACCGACAATGCTGATCGCTTCGCCGCCGTCGATCTCGCGTAGCGCTCTGAGCGCTCCGATCGCCATTTCGTCCGTGGAGCAGACGAGCGCGGTGGGACGCGAAGGCTGCCGGAGCAATTCCAGTGCGGCGAGATAACCGCCCTGTTCGGTGGGCGCGCCTTCGGCGCAGAGATCGGCATCCAGACCTGCCTCGTCCATCGCGGCCTTCCACCCCGTGCAGCGCACATGCGCGAAGTAATAGTCCTGCGGCCCGGCAATATGGCCGATGCGGCGGTGGCCGGCGGCCTGAAAACGGGCCGTTGCCGCGTGGAACCCGGCAAAACCGTCGCCGTCGATATAGGGATGCGGCACGAGGCTTTCGGTGCGTCCATTGGTGACGAAGGGGATGCCGCGCGACTGGAGAAATTCGACGCGTTCGTCCTGCCGCCTGGTGCGCACGAGAAGCATGGCATCGACGCGGCGGCCATCAACGAAACGACGGCAGATGTCGAGTTCGCTTTCACCGCGTGGCACAGGCGCGATAACCAGATTGAGGCCGGCACTCGCAAGATGCTCAGCACAGCTGGAGAGCATGTCGAGGAAATGCGGCGGACCGATATGGCCGGGGTCGCTCGGCAGCGTGATGGCAACCAGTTCGGCACGTTGCTTTCTCAGCCTGCGCGCCGATGCGTTGGGGCGATAGCCGACTATGTCTGCAGCCTCTCTCACACGCTTCCGGGTTGCTGCAGAGACGTCGTCGTAACCGTCGAGTGCACGGGAAACCGTTGTGATCGACAGTCCGAGCGACTGCGCGAGTTGCTTGAGATTTGCCAAGATCGTCCTCCCGAATGGCACAGAGGATTCTCCAAAACGTTTTGGTAGTCAAGTCAAAACGTTTTGGATTATCCTTCATGCATGGTCGCCACAATCATTCGAGAGCTAAGGACAGCTCGATACATCCGCCGTTGGGAAAAGGAGCGGCGCAGGCACCTAGTGTCGCATGAGCAAGCGCCTGAAACGCCTTGGCGCAATCGGCTTCGCCCGGGCGCAATATCGGCAATCCGGGCATATGCCCTAGGATGGTCCGCAAGCAGACGCAGCCAACAGCCTTCCTCGCCGAATACCACGCTCTGCATCTTGATGCCCGGACCGGGCGACCATTTCGATTTTGGTCGCATGCCAGCCATAGCGGCGTCACTACTAGTGATCTCTTAACCACGCAAAGTGAGCAAGACCCCGATTAAATGGCAGACGCCAAGTGTTTCCAGGGGGGGTGGCCGACACGCTGGCAGACGTCGGTCATAGGGACTGACTTCCGAACCGCGCCCTCCGGAACAAAGCTTTCGCAGGGCCGTTCGTTCTTTTGATGAACGGAAAAGGAAAGGCCAAGCCCCAGTGGCAATCAATCCAGGTAGACGGACACACGGGAATGCAAGGCCAATCACATCGCTAATCGACGCTACACCCGAAGCTAAAGGAGGAATAAACTCATGGATCATAGCAACCACATACGACTGACCGAAGAGGAGCTCACACAGGCTAATCTGGAAGGCGCATCGATCTATGGTACTGATGACGACAAGGTTGGCACGGTTGACCACGTGCATGGAGCCGGCATCAGCAGCAGCGTCGTGATCGATGTTGGCGGTTTCCTTGGTATCGGCGCAAAGCCGGTGTCCGTTCGAGTGACCGATCTCGATTTCATGCGCGACGAAAGCGGCGAGGTCCATGGGGTGACTTCCTGGACAAAGGACCAGCTGAAGGCAATGCCCGAACATCGCGATTAGGCTTTAGAAAGGAGCTTTCGCATGTGCGACGGGCTCCCGCTTCTAACCGAGATGTCCATACGTGAGAGGTATCGAAGCCCACTGTTGTGGACGCCGGACTGGTTTCGGCGCCCTTCATTACCGTCGACGACACCGGTGCCGGCCGTATCAGGCGCAACGCCTAAGCCGTATCCATCATTTGGTAGATCCCATCTGCAGAGCTTGCAGAAAATTGCGCGTCCCCTTGGGTTGGCGAGACCAGAAAGGTTCCAAACCGTGTCGGGAAATACTTAGAACGGTTCAGCTTTTCGCGGAATCCCTGAACCGCTCTATCTCCTTGTTTTCACGCAATTCCGGACGGAAAACCGCTACGCACTTTTCCTGGAACTCTAGGCATGCAGCCAAGCGTAAAAAAGGTAGGGATGCCGACAATAGCCAGCCGGTGATGACCGGTGGTCGGCTAGTGCTTATTTTGACCTCCGACATTTCGCGCCAGAAAGGAATGGATCTGAGCGATGACGGCCGCACCCTCACCGACGGCGGCGGCGACCCGCTTGGTGGAGCCGGCGCGTACGTCTCCGACGGCAAAAATGCCAGGGCAACTCGCCTCCAGCGGCAGTCGCTCGCCATCACTGATGCGGTCTCCTGTGAGAACGAAGCCCTTTCCATCAGTCGCGACACAGCCATCGAGCCAGCCGGTATAGGGATCGGCGCCGATAAACAGAAAGAGGTGGCGTGAGGCACATTCCTCGCTCTCTCCGGTTCGGACATTACGGAAGGTGGCACCGGTCAGACCTGTCTCTCGATCACCATGCAAGTCCGTAATCTCGATACCCACATGGAGTTCGACATTGGGCAATGCCGCTATCCGGTCAATCAGATATTGGGACATGGTTTGCTCGAGCGGCCGCCGGACCACGAGGTGCAGGCGGCTTACCTGCGGTGCGAGGTAAGCAACGGCCTGGCCGGCTGAGTTTCCGCCGCCGACCAGAGTGATTTCCTCTCCGGCGCAAAGGCGAGCCTCAATCGGGGATGCCCAGTAGGAGACGCCGGCCCCCTCCAGTTCTTCGACATTGGCAATATCGGGCCGACGGTAGCGCGCTCCTGACGCGATCACGATGGAACGCGCCCGTGCAGTATATCCGTTGCTAAGTTCAAGGGAGAATGGAGCCGCCGAATCGGTTCCATGGCAGCAAAGCTTTCCGACGGTCAGCGGGATCGCAAGCTCGGCGCCGAATTTCGCCGCCTGATTAAAGGCTCGACCTGCAAGAGCCTGTCCCGAGATACCGGTCGGAAAGCCAAGATAATTTTCGATCCGGGCGGATGCACCCGCCTGGCCGCCGAAGGCCCGGGAATCGACAACGAGAACAGACAGCCCCTCAGATGCCCCATAGACGGCAGTGGCCAGCCCAGCCGGTCCTGCACCGACAACTGCCACATCATAGACATTCTTCGGATCGAGATCCGGCATAATGCCGAGACAAGACGCCGCATCCGCGTCGCTCGGATTTCTGAGCAGCGTTCCGTTTGGGCAGATCATCAATGGCAGATCTTCCGGTGCGATGCCGAGCCGTTCCACCAGCTCGCGCCCCTCGACCTCGCATGCTGCGATAAGGGCGTGGGGATAGCCATTCCGGGTGAGAAATCCCGATAATCTCACAATATCGGGAGCATCCCGGCGTCCGACCAGAACCGAACCCGCACCTCCGATCCGCCCTTCTTCGATCAGCGCAACGCGACGGAGTATAAAGGCGCGCATGATTGCTTCACCCACATCCGCCGACCCGATCACCAGTGCACGCAGATGCGGCGCATCGAAAGGTATAGCCAATACGCCCTTATCGCCCGCGACGACCGATGCGAGGGTTGCGTGACCAGACAATTGATTGGTCTCGCCGGTGAACTGGCCGGGACCGTAGGTGCCGATCACGGATGATCTCCCAGTCGCGCCACGCTGAATTGCATCGGCCGAGCCTTCTAGAACTAGCCAGGCAGGGGCGTTGCGAGTGCCGATCTCGTAGAGTACATCACCTGGGCCGAAATGATGCGGCTCACCGCTCGCGAAGCGTCGCGCCGCACCGATTTGAAGAGCTGAAAGTGTTGGGTATGTTTGCTCCCACCGAGCATCGCTGATCGCCATGATGTGAACTCCGTATCGGCCTATACTTGTATGACAACATCCGGAACAGTTCGCCAGTCTACATTGCGCGCGACCAAAGCCAACTCTTTCGAGGGCCTCTGCCAGCCGATATTCTTACGCATTGTTCAAGGAGCCTGCCTCAAATTCTTCGAGCTCAGCAGCCTTGAATAGTCACCTCTTTTTTGAGTTATCCGCAAGAGTCTATGCCGGTATATTATTGTAATTACTGTATAAATTTCTTCCTGAATATATGTAAAAACATATTCTGCAGAATATACGCATGTTTTGGCGAATTTTAATTCGACAGTATAAAAATATACGCATTTGCAATCATGAATTACAATTGTATTTATTAAAATATTATGATAATATATAAATAATATTGGGAGGGTGCGGTGTTTTGTTTGCGTCACGCCGTGACCGTTGTGTTGAGCGCCATGCTGCTCGCACCATTGTCTTCGCAAGCCGCCGAGAAGGTCGGCCAGGCGGTGCTGATTAAAACCGAAGTTACGGGTGCTGGTGGTCCGCTCGCGGTCGACGATCCCGTTCATCGGGACGAGCAAATTCGCACCTCGATTTCGGGCCTCGGACAGTTCACATTTCGGGACGGCACGAGACTGGCTGTCGGAGCCGGATCGTCCGTTACCATCGACAAGTTCGTGTTCGATGACTCGGGCGCAGTGAAAAAGCTGACCATAAATGCAGCAAAGGGCAGCTTTCGCTGGATGAGCGGAAATTCGAACCACTCAGCCTATCAGATCGTGACGCCCGCCGGAACGATCGGCGTGCGTGGAACCGCGTTTGATTTTTATGTCGGGGCGAACGGCACGACGGCGGTCGTGCTGTTGAACGGCGCTGCGCAATTCTGCGGTGCTGGCGGCTGCAGGCAACTGAAACAGCAATGTGATTGTGTCGTTGCAAAGCGCAACGGTCAGATCAGCGAACCTCGCCGGGTCAATCGCGACGTCCTCAAAACGCTGGGCAATCAGCGGGCTCTGCCGTTTCTGTCCGGGAGCCAGCAACTTTCAGGGGGAATGGGTTTTGTCGGGGGCGGTGGTTGCGGTCTGTCGACGGCGATGAGGGGCCAGCCTAACGGGATCTCTCCGCGCAGCGCTCCGGAGAATAATCCTGCACCGGCACCGCACGATACGCCGAGCGCACCCAGCCCCCAGGAATCGCCACACGCCGAGGCGCCTGCCGCACCACACGAAACTCCCAGCACGCCGGATGTCTCGAATCCGCCAAGTGCGCCCGACAAGTCAGGCAAACCGCACGAGCATGATGGCGACGAAGGCGAGCATCACGACCATCATGGCAGAGGCGATCACGGACGGGGTGATCATCAAGGAGACGACCAGGATAGCCAGGGCGATGGCGGCAACCATGGCGATCACGGTGGTGGGCATCACCAGCGATAGCGCCGTGGGTTGCGCAGGATGGCTTCCAAATCAGATAGAGCATTTCCGCTTTTCTTCGAATCGCGAAAACGCTCTATCTTCTTGTTTTTACGCAGTTCCGGACGCAAAACCGCTCGGCACTTTTGCTGGAACTACTTTAGATGTCGGCTGCCTTGTCCTCCGCAGTCTCGTCGGCGAAGTGTCCGCCTCGTCGCGAAATGTGGCTGTAAAAGCCCTGCAACAGTCCTGTTGCCGCGGCTTGCGCTTTAAGTTTGGCGGCACTGATGAGTTTGCGGCTGCTCGCTGACCGAGTTCGCAGGGCATTAACAAGCTGCCTGTGCGTAGCCTGCAATTCGACAAATCCGACGGATCTCGCCACGCGTTCGTCGCCGACCACCGCAAAGAGCTTGGTTCGCATACTCTTACCCTTCAGCGTCAGCGCTCCCGCTTCGAGCAGGGCACAGTCGGGCAGCAAGCCCGCCGTCGGTTCGGATACCAGAATGTCGAAATTGATGTCCTTGCAGGCGGATTCGATGCGCGCGGCAATGTTGACGGCATCGCCAACTGCCGTGTAATTGAAACGGGTCTCGGCCCCCATATTGCCGACGCAGGCGAGTCCCGTATGGATGCCGATCCCTATTCCGACCCGTCGCGCGTCTCCGAAACCGAAGGCATCGTCGCCATTGAGGCGGGCCAGGGTTTCCCGCATGCCGAGAGCCGCTCGCACGGCCTTGCCGGCATGATCGGAGACATCGACGGGGGCATTCCAGAAGGCCATGATCGAGTCTCCGATGAACTTGTCGAGCGTGCCTTCATTGGCGATGACATGGTGGCTGAGCGCATCGAGCAGCGTGTTCAAAAACGCGACGACGGCGCTCGGGCTCATCTCCTCGCTAATCTGGGTAAAGTTTCGCACGTCGACGAACATGACCGTCAGCTCGCGTTCATCTCCCCCGAGGCGCAGGGCATTGCGCGTATGCTCGATGCGATGGAGTAGCGATGGCGAGAGGTAATGCCCGAAAGCCCGCCGCACGTCGCGCCGCTCCCGATCCGTCACGAGAAAGCGGAATGCCGTTGCAGCGAAGTGCGTGATTGATCCCGAGACGATCGGTGCCAGCGGGTCGAAGAGAAGCCCCCCATAAAGAAAGGCAGCCCAGGAGGCCACAAGGGCAAAAAAGGTAATCAGCAGGCCGCAGGCGAGGGCCGTGGCCGGATTGACGAAGGTGGTGACGATCACCAAAAGGCTGCCCAGGACGGCGATGGACAGGATTTCCAGTCCGTCTGCCCAATCCGGTCGGGAAAGGAAGCGGCCTGACAGGATCTGCTCGACGATCTGCGCGTGGATTGAGACACCCGGCACATTCTCGTCAAGGGCCGTCGTGCGGACATCTTGGAGGCCAGAAGCGGAGGTTCCGACGAAAACGATACTGCCTTCGATGGCGGCTCTAATATCGGCGGAGGCGCCTTCGGTCGCGAGTATCTTGCTTGCCGAAATATAGCGCTCCGCGGTGTCGCGGCTGACATAGAGCCACAGCTCGCCCGCGGCCGTTACCGGCACGACGAAATTGCCGATCTTGACCCGGGTGAGCGTATTGGGTGTGTGCGGCGCAGCGTCAAGCACGTAGGTGGAGGCTCCCTGTGCGACGCGAAGCGCCTCAAGCGCGAGACTGGGATAAAGCTGCTTGCCGTCGCTGAGAAAAAGCGGAACCGCACGCACCACCGCCGATGATGCGCCCGGATTGAGGCTGATATGGCCGAGCCCCGCAGCATTGGTTTCCAATTGCGGCTGCAACGGCGTGGCGGCCTTGATCGCCGGCGGCGCACCGGAGGGATCTTCGCCGGTATAGGCAAATCCTGCCTTGACCGGCGGCAGATAGTTTCCTTCGTTGGAGAGGCCGAAGCCCAGAACTACCGGCCTTCCCGACAGCGATTGGGAAAAAATCTCATCATTATCCGGTAGTTTGCCAAGCAGTGACGGATCGACGCCCATGACATCGCGAACGACGTTGCGCGGCGACAGACGATCCGGCTCGGCGAAGAGGATATCGAAAGCGATGGCGGCCGCGCCCAGATCCGAAAGCCTGTCGACAAGCGCGGCAATCCGGTTTCTTGGCCAGGGCCATTGACCGAACTCCCGCAGCGACGCCTCGTCTATGTCGACGACCCGGACAGGCTGGTTTTCGAACGTCCGGGGCACCAGGCGCTGATACTGGTCGAATGTCAAATCGCGGGCGAGCCTTAGCAACGGAGGATCGCTTGCCCGCAGGGTCGTCAATGCCGTGACGAAGGCCAGGCCGATAACGACGCCAATTTGCTGCGCACGCGTCACCATTATGGTGTCAGCCCCTTTGGCCTGCATCTCCGGCAATAAGTAACGGTCCGAAGAAATACAAAAATCTATTGGTCTGCTACACAGGGAATAATACGCTGCTTTGTTCCCGTGCACGATGCAATGATGAAAATATTGAAGAGATGGAGAGAAGAATTTTGCACGGCGATAGTTGAGGCAATGCCGCAGGTTAGCTAAGACTTCGCGAAATCCATCGCTTCAGCCCAGGCATGGGTCCATTCCCGGGAATCGAACATGGCTGTTCGGGCTGTCGAGACGTTTGTAAGACCGGGTCCAAATCTTAATGTCGAAAGGCAGGACTGTGCATCTTGCCTTTTACGACAAAAGCACGATGGACCTGGCGTCGACATCGAAGCAGGCCGGCAGGGCGCTCATGGCCGCAGCCTCTTCAGTGCGAGCGAAATGCGCCGTCTAAAAGGTGATGATGCTTGGAGGAAATGGAGACATTATTTAGGTGTTGTCGCGCGGTTGGTACGAGCGCGACGATTGACTAGACCTGATGAGGCCGGCCCAATTGTTGGGCCTCGTGCCGCCGGACGACGACATTGCCTCCTAATCCTCACATAGTGCTCCGCCGCGGGAAAGCGAGCGGTTGTCTGGCGAAGAACCGCCAGACAACCGCTATCCCTTCCTGTCTTTCTTTTTTGCTTTCGGCGCTGGCACAGGCTCCTGCGCCAAACGAAGCGCGCGAAGCCTGTCCGTCTTCTTCTGTCGAGCGGAGGCCTCATCGGCCAGGATATCCTTGGCAATCGACGTCGTCTGTTCGGACTTGGTCTGCGCTGACAGCTTTTCAGGCTTGAACAGATTGTCTTTCGTCTTTGTCATGCTTCCTCCATTTCAGCAGGCGCGTTCCAAAAGACGCTGGACGTCAGCGAGCTCGCGCCATGACTTTCTTCTTCGGCGCCGGCAGCAAGCCTTCGCGTTGTGCCTGCTTACGGGCAAGCTTCCGCGCGCGGCGGACCGCCTCGCCCTTTTCGCGAGCGCGCTTTTCGGACGGCTTTTCATAGGCGCTGCGGGCCTTCATTTCCCGAAATACGCCTTCGCGCTGCAATTTCTTTTTCAGAACGCGGAGCGCTTGATCGACATTGTTGTCTCTGACCAGAACCTGCAAAACTTCTCCTTCTCAGCTCGCGCTGGGTTTATTTCTTGGTGCGGATTGAATTCGAGTTGATCCAGCTCGATTTCGATGTTTGCGATATTTCGGCTTGCGCCGGTGAAAGCGACGATGGTGACGCCCCGGCATCGATATCGTCCTGACGGACGCTCCGCTCGAAACTCTCACTTTGGAAGCGGACGCGATAATGGACAACGCCCTGTGACACAGGCAGCACAGACACGATGCGGCCGGCCGGCTGGGCGTTTCCGAAAATTCCAGGCTTCAGGACGATGCTGTCGCCCGGCCGGTAACGACCATTTGCCATGTCGTTCTCCGTTCGAAATGAAAAACAAAAGGCCGGGACGTATCCCGACCTTCCTCGGTCATGGTTTCAGCGCGCCAGTACATCCGTGGTCGCACAAAGCCGTGACAAACTTATGCGGCCCGAAGATTGTCAGCCGAGCTCTTGCCGGATCTGCGATCCTGCACGATGTCGTAAGTGATCTTCTGACCATCGTTGAGCGAACGCATGCCGGCGCGCTCTACCGCGGAGATATGGACGAAAACGTCCGTGCTGCCATCATCAGGCTGAATGAAGCCGAAGCCCTTGGTGGAGTTAAACCACTTTACTGTACCAGTGTTCATAACGATTTCCTTTCATAGCAATCGTTGTTTGCCCCGCGATACCTTGCGGGATTAGATCGATTATTTGAGAGGAAATCCAGCGAGGGCGCAGAGGCTCCTCGACGATGTCGCAAGCAATGGTCGATAGACCTTATATAGGTTGAATTGAAATATTGGCAACAGAGGTGGCGGAAGAGAAGATTTTCGGCAGGTCGCGATGCTTGTCGAACCGCCGCTGCCATCGGGTCGAAGTGATGCATGATTTCCCGATCATCGGCCGGCGCTGTTGATTTGCGCTGGGAACTGACTGGGATTGGCTTGTCTTCTCCGCGAAGGCTGCTTCATCGTCACTTTCAAAGGTTCTCTCGAGCCGGGGATACGGACCAACTGGATCGGAAGCCTGGAGCTCGTGGTGACTCGGCGGCCGACTCGATCACCTTGGCAACCTGCGGCTCAATCGGTCCGACGCCAATCAAGGTGACCGAGTAACGTCCCGATGTCGTTAGCCGCGTAAAGCCGTCGCGACGAGGCTCTGCATCGATTTGGTTGGACGACCGATCAGCCGACCAAGAGCGCCTCCGTCGTCGAACAACGCTCCATGCGACGCTGCGGCATCGGCATCGGCCAGAAGCGCAGCGAGATCGGCCGGCAGGCCGGCGCCCGTCAGCACATCGCGATAGGCGGCCTCGGAAAGATCGTTGTAGACGGTCGCCTTCCCGACTGCCGCGAGACCTCCGCGGCAAGCTCGGCAAGGGTAAAGGCCTGGTCGGCTGCAAGCTCATAGGTCTTCCCGGCATGCCCATCAGTCGCCAGCACCACAGCCGCGGCCTCGGCATAGTCCTGCCGCGCCGCGGACGAAAAGCGCCCATCCTTCGCAGCGCCGACGAAGGCGCCGCGCTCAAGCGCTGCCGGTAGCGCCATGAGATGGTTCTCGGCGTATCAGCCATCCAGCTGCAGAACGGGTCAATTGAAGCTTAGATCTCATCGTTGAAAGACTCCACTCGCTCAGATCTTTAACGGGCGCTCCACTGGCGCTTCCTTCACGCCAGCTTGTCGGGCAGGGTTAGACGGTCCGATGCCCTTCAGATAGGCGGCGTCCCGGACGGGTGGCCGGCCGAACAAGCGTCTGTACTCGCGCGTGAACTGCGTCTGGCTGTCATAGCCGACCTCGAAGCCGACTGTTCGGGCACTCGATCCGCCAGTCAGCAAGCGTTTGCGCGCCTCCTGAAGCCTGACATGCGTCCTATATTCAAGCGGCGTCATCAGTGTTGTCGCCTTGAAATGGCGATGAAGTGATGTCGCACTCATGCCTGCGAGGTCGGCAAGCAGGCCGATCGTCATAGGCTTATTGTAATGCTCCTTTATCCACGAGGTGACCCTCCCAATCTGGGCGATCCTCGTGTCCATTGTGGCGTAGTCTCTTAATGTTGCACCATGCTCACTCCGGAGAAGCCGGTAATAGAGTTCAGTCGTTGCTGGCTTGAGAAGTGCGGGCAGATCCTCCGGGCGGTTGAGAAACAGTATGAGGCGATGAAGTGCGCCCAGGATGTCTTCTGTCTGACGCCCTAGCGACAGACCCTCTCTGTGCGCTGCAGCAGGGCGGACCGCGACATTCGGAAGCAGTTCGGCCAGGTCCTGCCGGTTAAGTTCGAATGAGAGTGCATAATGCGGATGGTCGCTGGAAGCGGCGGTTATCCGGGCCGAAACCGGCAAATTCACTGAAGCGATGAAGTATTGCGTGTCATCAACTTCGAACGCGCGACCGCCCAGCAAAATTTCCTTTCGGCCCTGGATCACAACGCAGAGGCGGGGAGTGTAAATGCTCTCAACAGGAAGGGTCGGCGCTTCGACCCTGAAGATCGAAAGACCAGCGATTGGGGTTTTTTGTTTCGGCGCGGCAGCGTGTCGATCAATGATCGCGACAAGCTCTTCCTTGGTACTCAACCTGTTTCTCCACGATCTCCCGGCAGAGCCTCCAATATAGGCAGTGCCAGGAGATTTGGTAGGATCGTACGAAAGATTGGGTGTTTCGCCATAACGCGCCCGTTCTCCGGTTTGTATCTTTCGTCAAAGGCAACCGGTCCTGACACCGGCTCTGCAGCCATGAGCGTCAGCAAATCAGAAGGATGATCGAAAATGACGAATAAACCCGTATGGTTCATTACCGGCGCCTCGAATGGCCTCGGCTTCGAGATCGCAAAACACGTGCTCGGTCTCGGTTACCGGGTGGTCCTGACGGCAAGGAATCCCGCGCAACTGGCCGGGCTCGCCAACCAGTTCAAGGAGCAAGCGCTCGCGCTGAAAGTCGATGTCACCGATCGCTCGACGATCAGGAGCGCTGTTGCCGAAACGCTCTCGACGTTCGGTCAGATCGACGTTCTCGTCAACAATGCCGGCTACGGCTATCTCGCAGCGATCGAAGAGGGAGACGAGGAAGGTGTTCGCAGCCAGTTCGACACCAACCTCTTCGGGCTCATCGATGTTACGAAAGAAGCCCTGCCTGCCATGCGGGCGCGCAGAAGCGGTCATATTGTAAACGTCTCTTCGCTTGGCGGGCTCATGGCATTCGCAGCGACCGGTTACTACCACGCCACAAAATTTGCAGTCGAGGCCGTTTCAGAGTCTCTCGCCCAGGAGGTCGCTCCGCTCGGCATCAAGGTAACCATTGTCGAACCCGGCGCATTTCGCACCAACTGGGCTGGAAGCTCGATGGCGGAATCTCCCATCGTCATTGATGATTATGCCGAGACGGCAGGAAAGCGTCGGATATCGACGAAGGCGGTTTCCGGCAATCAGCCGGGCGATCCCGCCCGCGCCGCAGCGGCTATCCAGATGGCGGTTGAATCGAAAGCGCCTCCCCTGCGGCTCCTCTTGGGCGGCTCTGCTCTGGATCTGGCCTATAAGCGCCTTGAAACACTTCGGAAGAATTTCGACGAGTGGAGCGATGTGACCCGCAGCGCCGATTTTCCTGAGTTTCAAAGATGAGACTCGTGATCACGCGTGCTTGTATTTCGACAGGAGAAAATGACGTTCGATACCCGCTGCGGCCAGCGACCGCACGGCTGCCAGCTGGAGAGATTGTCGGCCTGTTCGCTGGAAGCGGCGATTGAGCAGGTCACGGCGAATAAGAGGCAGGCTCTGAGGGAAATCAGGATTGCGTCATGATGATAAATAGGGTCGGCCGTGGATCCGCGCGGACGGCCCTCTCAGAAACCGCCGAGCCCACGAAGAGATTGGAACTATGATGATTTTCCAAGCTTCCTCCTCGGGTACTTCCCTATGCGGACTCCGTCGCTGGTGTGGAGGCGTCCACATCGTCACTCCACTCATGACTTTATAAGATGGAGACTTTTGAGCCAGAGCGTCGTCAGCGAATAGTGCTTACGACGTCCATGAAGCGCTTGACGCGGGCGGGCTCGACCTTGTTCCAGGTATTGCCCTCATATTTGAAATGAGTGCCGATGACGACGCCGCTGGCGCAGGAGAGGATGCCGGTGACATTATCCTTGTTGACGCCCGTATTGGCGAAAACGGGAACATCCGTCACGGCTTCACAGACCTTGCGCAGGCCGGACTGGTCGACCGGCTGGCCGGTCAGCGGGCCGGATACAAGGATGGCATCGGCAAGCGAGGAAAACACGGCGCTCTTTGCGCGGAGCTCGATCGGGCGCTGGTCGAGCGAATGGGCGAATTCCGCATTGATGTTGAACAGCATCTTCATGTCGGTGCGGCCGAGCTTTGCGCGCAGCCGGGCCGGCGTCGCGCAATCCGGCGCCCAGATACCCATGTCGGAGGCGAAGACGCCGGTGAAGATCTCACGCACGAAGCTTGCGCCGGTGGCGGCACCGATGGCAACGCTGGCTGTCGGATCCCAGAGATAGTTGACGCCGAAGGGAATCTTGAGCTCCGCCTTCGCAGCCTGGACGATCGCCGTCATCGCAGCAATACCTTCCGGAGGCGCTTTCAACTCGTAAGGCCGGTCATTCTCGTTGCCAAACATGATGGCATCGACGCCGCCTTCCTGCAGCGCGCGAATATCTTCCATCACGTCGTCGATGAGCTTCGAGACGCCGCCTTTCGGATCATAATTCGGCGAACCCGGCAGGGCGCCGATATGCGCCATGGCAATGATGACCTTCTTCTTGTCACCAAAAAATTCAAAAACCATCGAAAGCTCCGAAATTGGGCGTTAGAGAAAGCGTGTTTTCACAAACCGGATGTTTCAGGAGGGCGAGCCGGCGACCATCACTTCGACCTTGGCAGCCTCAAGCGCTTCGGCCAGTTCGGGCGGCGGCGATGCATTGGTGATCAGCATGTCGAATTGTGAAAGCGGCGCGATGTGGACGAGCGACATGCAATCGAATTTCGATGCGTCGCAGAGAACGACCTTCTTTGTCGAGCGGCGGAGATAGACGCGCTTCATCTCCGTATCATCGAAGGAATAGTCATAAATACCATCCGACGTCAGTCCGGAAACGCCGACAAAGGCGATATCAAACCAAAGTGCTTCGAACTGGGAAATCGCCGTCGCATTGGAAATCGACAATTCATCGTTTCTCATGCGCCCACCCGGCAGGTAGACTTCCGCCAAGCCTTCGCCAAGCTGGGTAGCGTTGCGCACGCTGTTGGTGAAGAACTTTACATGCTGCTGGCCGGCGAGCAACCGGGCAAGCAGGAACGTTGTCGTGCCGACATCCAGCGCGATGGTGCGAAGTCCGGAAGCGACCTGTGCCGCCGCTTCCGCAATCAACCGCTTCGGCAATGCGTTCTTGGCAAGACGGGCCTGAAAGGTCGGCTCGTTGAGGCGCGAGGTGGTTGCTGAAAGGCCGGGTTCGACAATTGCGGTAAGATCGGTGCTGACTGCTCCGCCATGGGTGCGGGCAAGCCGTCCTTCCTTTTCCAGTTCGGTCAGGTCGCGCCGCACAGTCATTTCGGACACGCCGAGCTGCGCAGCAATTTCCGTGACGGATACGGCGCCCGTTTCGGCCACCGCATCTAAAATGAAGGCGCGGCGCGTGCGCGCAAGAACTTTCGTCCTTTCGATTGTCTGCGTTTCAGCGTCATGGCCTGCGATCATTGGTCTGTCTTTCATTTAGAAAAGGCGGCTGGGTGATTGCGGCCGCATACACCCGAAGTCCAGTCCTCCCATTACATGATCAGTGCTTAACTCAGAAAGCGAACAAATTCAAACATAAATTTCGATTGATTTGTACGTTTTTGTTGCTATATGATCGACGTGTTCTTTTGGTCGGAGACATGGTTCGTGGGACATCCGAAATTTGCGGAACTCGAGGGTTTAAAGGCCATCGTCACCGGCGGGGGCAGTGGAATAGGCCGCGCAATCGCGCGGGCGCTGGCAAAACAAGGCGTCAAGGTCACCATTTGCGACATCAATCTGGACGCGGCGAACACAGTCGCACAGTCGATTTCCGGCCACGCTCTGGAGATCGATGTTCGCTCACGTTCCTCCGTGGAAAAGACATTCGAACAAGCAGCCGATATCATGGGCGGCTACGATATACTGATTGCCAATGCCGGTGTCTCCACCATGCAGCATGCGCTGGAGATCACCGACGAGGAGTGGGATTTCAACTTTGACGTCAATACCCGCGGCATCTTTCTGACGAACCAGATCGCTGCGCGCCGCTTCGTGGCGCAGGGCCAGGGGGTGATTGTCAACACGGCCTCGCTTGCCGCAAAGGTCGGCGCGCCGCTGCTGGCGCATTACTCTGCCAGCAAGTTCGCCGTTCTCGGCTGGACACAGGCGCTTGCCCGCGAATTGGCCTCGAAAGGCATCCGCGTCAATGCCGTCTGCCCGGGTTTCGTCAAGACCGGCATGCAGGAGCGCGAGATCGATTGGGAAGCCAAACTGCGCAGCGTCAGTCCTGAACGTGTCGTTGAAGACTACATCGCCCAGACGCCGCTCGGACGACTGGAGACGCCCGAGGACGTCGCCGATGTCGTCGTTTTCCTCTGCTCGGATTCCGCCCGTTTCATGACCGGCCAGGGCGTCAATGTCACTGGCGGCGTTTATATGACCTGACGGGCAAGCCGGCCGCCCAAGCCGCATCATATCGGAGAGATCATGGCATCCATCGTCTTTGAGGGAGTGGAAAAACGTTATCCGGACGGATATGCGGCAATCCAGCACCTCGATCTCACCATCGAGGATGGTGAGTTTCTGGTTCTAGTCGGCCCGAGCGGCTGCGGTAAGTCGACCGCTCTCCGAATGATTGCGGGTCTGGAGGATATCACCGGCGGTCGCCTGTTGGTTGGCGATACCGTTGCCAACGGCCTTGCACCCCGCGATCGCGATATCGCGATGGTCTTCCAGTCCTACGCGCTTTATCCGCATATGACGGTCGCCGAGAATATCGGCTTCGGCTTGTCCGTGCGCGGCGTCGACAAGACGGAGATCGACCGCAAGGTCAGGGACACGGCCAAGCTTCTCGAACTCGATGCCTATCTCGGCCGCAAGCCAGGGCAGCTTTCAGGCGGTCAGCGACAGCGCGTGGCGATGGGCCGGGCGCTGGTGCGCGCGCCCAAGGCGTTTCTGATGGACGAACCTTTGAGCAATCTCGACGCACGGCTGCGAGGCCAGATGCGGGCCGAAATCGCCCGGCTGCAGAAGTTGAGCGGTATTACCACCGTCTATGTCACGCATGACCAGATCGAGGCCATGACCATGGGTGATCGCGTCGCCGTGATGCGCGCTGGCGCTTTGCAGCAGCTCGGCACGCCGCGCGCGCTTTACGACACGCCCGCCAATCTCTTCGTTGCCGGCTTCATCGGCACGCCGTCGATGAACTTCCTGAAAGCGACGCTGGTGGTCGGCGAGGGCAGTCTGGCTGCTGCCGCTGGCGGGTTCACCCTGCCGGTACCCGAGCCCGTCGTTGTCACGCGTCCGGCGCTTGCGCGTCATGTTGGCAAGGAGATCATTGTCGGCGTGCGTGCCGAAGCGTTGAGCGCCACAGACGCCGTTGATCCCGGTTTCGGGCGAATTGAAGGAACGATCGCCTTCATTGAGGATTTCGGTGCCACGAAACTCGTCCATCTCGATATTGGCGGGGCTGGCAAGCTGGAGGAGGTGACGGCGGAAGCCGACGAGGTTTCGCTTTCCGGGCCTCGATTGCGTGTCTCTGTTCCGGCCACGTATGCGCTTCGCCTCGGCGAGACGCTATCCCTGTCGGTCAATCCCGCAGAACTGCATTTCTTCGACGCCGAGACCGAAAACGCGATCCGCGACTGAAAGGTTCTTCCGCCATGCCAGTGTTCATCGGCATCGATATTGGCACGACCTCGACGATCGCGGTAGCGATGTCGGAGGCCGGCGAGCCCCTGGCCTCGGCCTCGCGCCCCTCGCGCTTGTCCTCGCCGCATCCCGGCTTTGCCGAGGCCGATCCCGGGCAATGGTGGGCGAACACGCAGGTCGTGGTGCGGGAGATGATCACCCACTTGCCTGAGGGATGCGAACTTGCCGGTGTCTGCGTCACCGGAATGCTGCCGGCTGTGGTGCTGCTCGATCGCGCACGCCGCGTACTGCGCCCGAGCATCCAGCAGAGTGACGCGCGTTGCGGGGCGGAAGTCGAAGCCATGAAAGCGGCGTTGGACGAGACGCGCTTCCTTAGCCGCACCGGCCAGGGCCTGACCCAACAATTAGTCGCCCCGAAACTGCAATGGCTGAGGGCGCATGAGCCGGATGTCTATGGCCGGATCGCCCATGTCCTCGGCTCCTATGATTTCATCAACATGCACCTGACCGACCGTCTGACGGTCGAGCGCAACTGGGCGCTTGAAGCGGGCTTCATCGATCTTGACGATCACCGGATTGCGGATGACCTCGTGGCGCTGTCGGGACTTCGCTCCGGCGTCCTGCCGGAGTTGGTCGCCTCGCATGAGGTCATCGGCGCGGTGACGGCGGAAGCGGCGGAACTGACCGGCCTGCCGGAAGGCCTGCCCGTCTTTGGCGGAGCCGCGGACCATATCGCCTCCGCGCTGGCGGCTGGCCTGACGCAGGCTGGCGATGTCCTCCTCAAATTTGGTGGGGCAGGCGACATCATCGCCATTGCCGGCCGGCCGGAGCCCGACCGCCGGCTTTTCCTTGATTACCATCTCGTTCCCGGCCTTTATGCGCCGAACGGCTGTATGGCTTCCTCAGGCTCGCTTCTCAGGTGGCTTGCCGCCCTCATCGGCGGCTCGGAAGGCGACGATGTTTTAAAGCAGCTCGACCAGGAAGCGGCGACCGTGCCCGCTGGCGCGGACGGCGTGCGCGCACTGCCCTATTTTCTCGGCGAGAAGACACCGATTCATGACCCGCTGGCGCGCGGTACGATCACGGGCCTCAGTCTCGGTCACACGCGCGGCCATATGTGGCGCGCGGTGCTGGAAGCGATTGCCTGCGGCTTCCGCCATCATCTCGATGTGCTTGCGGAAACCGGGCGTCCGGCAACACGGCTGATCGCCTCCGACGGGGGAAGCCGAAGCCATGTCTGGATGCAGATCGTCGCCGATGTCTGCGGTCAGCCGGTTCATGTCTTGTCCGACGCCTTCGGTTCGTCGATTGGCGCGGCCTGGGTGGCGGCGGCCGGATCAGGCGTGGCGGCGTGGGAGGATGTCGCGGCCTCCGTGCGTTTTGGCGCGGTGCTTCAGCCTTCGCCTGAAGGTGTTGCCGCCGGTGACCGGATCTATGCCGACTACCGCGATCTCTACCGGTCGCTGAAACCCTTCTTCGCGCGTGGAGACCAGCCATGATCAAGGCAATCGCCTGGGATATCGACGGGACGCTGATCGACAGCGAACCGGTTCACCACAAGGCGCTGATGGCCGTCTCGGAGCGCTATGGCGTCAACATCGCCGCCGATGATACGCGTTTCATCGGGGTGGCAATGAGTGATGTCTGGACGGTGCTCGCACCGCTCTATCCGCCCGGACTTCGCCCCGAGACCTGGAACTCCGAGATTGTCGAGGCCTATATTGAGCGGACCGCCGAGTTGCAGCCGATGGCGGGCGCGCCGGAGACGGTGCTTGTGCTTGCCGCGGCGGGGCTTGTTCAATGCGCGGTTTCCAACTCGTCTCGCCGCATTGTCGAGGCCAATCTCAAGGCCATGGGGCTCGACCGCGCGATGGCCTTTGCGATCGGGTGCGAGGATGTGATGCATGGCAAGCCTGATCCCGAGCCCTATCGGCTTGCCTGCGAGCGTCTTGGCCTTGATGCTTCGCACGTGCTGGCCGTCGAGGATAGCGTCGTGGGCGCGGCCTCGGCACAGGCGGCGGGCATGCCTGTGCTGCGCTATGGCGCGGATTTCACCGACTTCTCGGCGATCCTCGATCTCGTTGAAGAGCGTAGGCTTCGTGCATGATGAATTTCTGGCCATGCAACCCGCCTGAACGCGCCGCTACGGCGGCGCTTGTTGTGATTGACATGCAGGTCGATTTCTGTGCGCCGGGCGGGTGGGTCGATCAATTGGGCGAGGATATCAACAATACGCGCTCCGTCATTCCGGCCGTTGCGGAGGCTCTGGCAATCGCACGGGACGCGGGCCTCGCCGTCTTCCATACCCGGGAGGGCCACAAGCCGGACCTATCGGATCTCCCCGCTAACAAGCAATGGCGTACCCGCGTCCATGGGCTGGGCATCGGTGATGAAGGTGCTTCGGGGCGCATACTTGTGCGCGGCGAACCTGGCTTCGAAATCGTTCCGGAACTTGCGCCACTTGCGGACGAAACGGTGATCGACAAGCCGGGTAAGTCGAGTTTCCATGCGACCGATTTCGATGCGCAGCTGAAGGCTCAAGGCATCACCCATCTGATCGTCATCGGCGTCACCTCCGATTGCTGCGTGCAATCGACTTTCCGCGATGGATTCGAGCGCGGCTATGAATGCGTCATTCTCGAAGATTGCACGGCCGCGGTCGAAACGACCAATCACAAAGCGACGATGGATATCTTGAAAGCCTTCGGCGGGCGCTGGGGGACTGTGTCCGATCTCGTGGGCTTCCGCGCCGCTATGGAGGCGCTTCATGGCTGACAGCTTCGCCGGCATTGCCGCCACTCCCTATTCCTGGCCCTTCGATGGGCGATGGAGCGCCGCCGATAGCGCGCTTCTTATTCTAGGGTTCCAGAACGGTACGATCGCCGCACTCGGTGCGGAGCCGGAGGCCGCTGTCGCGGCAAGGTTGATCGCATGCGCCCAGGAGGCCGGCCTGCCGGTGATTGCGAGCCGGCGCGGCCGCAGCGAGGCGCTTTCCCCGGTTGCCGCCCGCCGCGCCGTCCTGGGCGATCCGATCTTTGCGCCGGGGACGCCGGAATGGCAGCTTTCAGACACGCTCGGCCTGCAGGCGGAGGCTTCGATCTTCGATCATCCGGGCGACAACGCCTTCTATTCGACCGGGCTTGATGCCTGGTTGCGACGGCGCGGCATCCGCAATCTGGTGCTAGCCGGTATTCCAACCGAGGGCCTGCTGCACGCGACCCAGCGTGCTGCCAACGACATGGGTTTCGAATGCATCGCCGTTTCCGATGCTTGCAAGGGAACGACGGATGCCCGTCATGCCGGGCAATTGCGCATAACCGTCTTCGGCAACGGGCTTTTCGGCACCGTGGCGCGCTCGGATCAACTGTTCTCGTCGCCGAGGGCGCCCATCCCGACCTGAAGAGGATCGACATGTCTGATTTTCATTGGCCGGCCGAGACCGGCAGCCTCGACTTCCATACGCTGACGGTTGCCTATGCTTCAGGTCAGCTCAAGCCTTCCACGGTCGTCAATGCGATCTATGATAGGATCGAGGCGCGGGGTGACGACCATGTTTGGATCTATCTCGTCTCCCGCGCCGATGCGCTGAGGGCCGTCGAGGAACTGGAGAATGCCGGCTATGACGGCCGTCCTCTCTGGGGCATTCCTTTTTCGATCAAGGATTGCAACGACGTTATCGGCCTGCCGACGACCAACGCGTTGAAAGAGGGGGCCTATATCGCTGAAAGCACCGGTCAGGCCGTGACGCGCCTTTTCGACAATGGTGCAATCCTGATCGGCAAGACCAATATGGACCAGTTCGGCATCGGCCTTGTCGGCATGCGCACGCCGTATGGTGCATCCTCGTCGGTGTTCAACGATGACTATATTTCCGGCGGTTCCAGTTCCGGTTCTGGCGTTTCGGTGGCGGCCGGGCTTTCCAGCTTCTCCATCGCCAACGACGCTGCCGGCTCCGGCCGCGTGCCGGCGGGTTTCAACAATATCGTCGGGATCAAGCCGACGCCGGGCATTGTCAGTAATGCCTGCGTATCGGGCGGCGGCTGCGTGAAGACGATTGAGACCGTATCCGTCTTCGCGCTGACGGTGGAGGATGGCATGGCGGTTCTGCGCATCATCACCGGCTACGATCCGACCTATCCCTTTTCCAAGCCCGAGGCCGATCATGTCGCGCTCGACATGCAGCCGGCCCCGCCGAAGTTCCGCTTCGGCGTTCCAGCCGGCGCTTCGCTTCGCTTCTTCGGCGACAGCGAGGCGGAGCGGCTGTTCCAGGAAGCCATCAAACGACTGGATGCCATGGGCGGCACGGCGGTCGAGGTCGATTTTGCCGCGTTCGAGGAAA
Source organism: Rhizobium sp. BK312 (assembly GCF_014193605.1). Lineage (NCBI taxonomy): Bacteria > Pseudomonadati > Pseudomonadota > Alphaproteobacteria > Hyphomicrobiales > Rhizobiaceae > Rhizobium > Rhizobium sp. BK312. The sequence goes on from NZ_JACHZP010000002.1 coordinate 202,560, forward strand.
CCCAGCGCATTCTCTATGAAGGCCCATGGATTTCGGAGCGCGCGCTCAGTCTCGACAAGGTGCTGGCCCAGCATGGCGACGCGATCCATCCGGTGACAAAGAAGATTCTCGAAAACGGCGGGCAATATTCATCCCTCGATACGTTCCGCGCCATTCACCGCATCGCCGAGTTGAAGTGCGCGACACGCCCGATCTGGGACGATATCGAAGTGCTTCTGGTGCCGACGACGCCGACGATCTATCGCAAAAGCGAGATTCTCGCCGATCCGATCGCGCTCAATGCGCGGCTCGGCATCTATACCAATTTCGTCAATCTGATGGGCCTTTGCGGGATAGCCGTACCGAATGGTTTCCGCGCCGATGGGCTGCCCTCGGGTGTCACCTTCCTCGCCCCCGGCATGGCTGAAGCGAAAGCGGCGGCGATCGCGGCCGAATTCCACCGTCGCGCCGGCATCGGGCTCGGCATGAACCTCCATCCCTATCCGGCCTATAGCACACCAACGGAAATTCCGGCCGGTCACCGCGAGATTGCCGTTGTCGGCGCACATCTGTCCGGCATGCCGCTCAATCATGAACTGACGGAGCGCGGCGGCATATTCCGTGGCCAGACCCGCACGACAGGTGATTATCGGCTTTATGTGCTCACCGGCACGACACCGGCCAAGCCGGGTCTCATTCGTGATCCAAGCGCCAAGGGGCCGGGCATCGAGGTCGAGATCTGGTCACTGCCGCTTGCAGGCTTTGCCGATTTCGTCGAGCGCATTCCGCAGCCGCTGGGGATCGGTAAGGTCACGCTTGAGAACGGTCGCCAGGTATCCGGCTTTCTCTGCGAGACCGTAGCGTTGGACGGCGCGATCGACATTACGGCGCATGCCGGCTGGAAGAATTACCTGGCTTCGAAAGCGGCCTGAGAAAGGTTCTCGGGGGAGGGTTTCCGGTAAAAACGAAATCGCCTGAAGCGCTCTTTACGTTTTTGTTTGACTTGTTCGAAATGACGAAAGACGGCTCCGCGAGGTGACGCCTTTTTAATCGCCAATGTTTGTTCGCTCAGTTGATGCCTTTGGTCAGTCCCTGCACGAAATAGCGGTTGAGGACGAGCACGATGAGCACGATTGGCACGGTCGAGAAATGCGCCAACGCCCCGAGCGTCCCCCAGGTGATGTCCTTTGTGCCGTAGGCCGACAGCAATGCCACCGAGATCGGCTTGGAATCGAGCCGCGTCAGGAACATGGCGAAGAGGAAATCGTTCCACGAGAAGAGCACGCAGAAAAGCGTAGAGGCGATGATGCCGGAACGCACCGCAGGCAAGGATACTTTCCAGAACGCGCCGAACTGCCCGCAGCCATCCGTCAACGCCGCTTCTTCCAGCTCCTTCGGCAGCCCGCGGAAGTAGGAAAACATCATCCAGCTCACGAAGGCGGTATTGAGCACGCAATTGATCAGGACGACGCTGAACCAACTGCCGATGAGGCCGATATCGCGCATGAGCAGATAGAAAGGGATAAGCGCCGCGACAGCGGGGACCATGCGGATCGTCATGAAGAAATAGGCAACGCCCATGGCGGCAGGATGTGTCGAGCGAGCGAGCGCATAGCCGGCCGGAACGCCGAGTATCAGCGAAAGCAGCATCGAGCCGCCTGCAATCAGGAGACTGGAAGTGATGAGGCTGCCGACATCGAAGATGCGCAGTGCATTGCGGAACTGGTCCAGCGTCGGTGCGAAGAAGAGATGGGGCGGAATGGAGAAGATCTCGTTCGACGGTTTGTAGGCGGTCATTGCGAGCCACAGGAAGGGCAGCAGGAAGAAGGCGAGAGTAAGCAGCAGGAAGCCGCGCCGTGCCGTATCAAAGACCATGGAGCGTGTCGTCATCGACCGTTGGCCTTCTTGTCGAAATGGCGGATCATGAGGATGAAGCAGGTGGCAATGATCGCTACGCAGAGAAGTGCGATGTTGGAAATCGCCGACGCCTTGCCGATATTGAAAAAGCTTAGGCCCTCCTTCACCGCATAGACCATGAGCGTGTTGGTGGAATTGCCCGGTCCGCCGCCTGTGGTCACGAACACGCTGTCAAAGACGCGGAAGGCGTCGATGGTGCGTAGCGTCAGCGCCAGCATGACGGCGGGGAGCATGAGTGGCAATGTAATGGAGCGGAAAGTGCGCCAGGCGGTTGCTCCGTCGACGGCGGCGGCTTCCAGGAGATCTCCTGGGAGTGCCTTTAGGCCGGCCAGTAGAATAAGCGCGACGAGCGGCGTCCATTCCCAGACGTCGATGAAGATGAGCGTGGCCAACGCAGTCGACGGCGTGGCGAAGAGGCCGCGCGGATCGGTGATACCCCACTGCGCAAGATAATAGCCGACCATCCCGTAGTCGGCGAGCAGCAAGCCTTTGAAGATGAGGCCGACGACCAGCGGCGTAATGGTGACGGGAACAAGGATCAACGTCAGGCAGACGCGATTGAACCGGTCGTCGCGCCAGAGCGCCAGCGCGATGACAAAGCCGAAGACGAGTTCGATGGCGACAGAAAAGACGGTGAAGATCACCGTATTGGCGATGGCGCCGCGAAAATCGGCATCTGCCAGCAGGTTGATGTAATTGTCGATGCCGACGAAATGCGTTCGCGCCGGCTTCAGGAGATTGTATTCGTAGAGGCTGTACCAGATGCCCTTTACGAGCGGGAAGACGCCGAGCGCGATCACGTAGGCGACGGCGGGGAGCGCCATGGCAAACAGGAAGAATTTTCGTCGCGTGGCAAAAGAGACCGAGGGGAAGCGCGTGGCCGCCTTGCTGTCAACGGAACTGGTCAGGTTCATCGCGTAATTCGTCATCACCGAATGGCCAATTGCTTCGCGTTTCGATCTGAGAGGAAAACGGGCCGGTGCGCAAACGGAATCTTGCCTTCAGCGTGCCGCTAAAGCCGGCCCGACCATCGCCCTCGAAATGAAAGGCCCGCTTCACGGTCTTTCGTGAAGCGGGCCTGTTCTTAGAACAGCTTGGCGGCTGCTTCCTGCGCCGCATCAAGCGCGGCCTTGGGCTCAGCCGTACCGACGAGGACAGAGTTAACGGCTGTGCCCAGCATGTCCTGGATTTCCGGATATTCCGGAATGCGTGGGCGGTAGTCGCCGTCGCCGTTCTCGAAGACTTCGTTGAGAACGGGCAGGAACGGATACTTGGCGTTCAGTTCCTTGTCCGCGACCGTGCTCTTGCGGATATAGCTGCCAGCGCCGAGCATGTTCATCTCCTTCTGGATCTTCGGACTGGTGACCCACTTGATGAAGGTCCAGGCGGCTTCTTTCTGCTTGTCCTTCGCATCGGCGTTGATGGCCATGCCCCAGCCGCCGATTCCGTAGATCTTCGGCAAACCCTTGCCGCGCGGGGCAAGCGCGACGTCGACCTTGCCGACTATCTTGGATGTCTTCGGATCGTAATAGCCAGGCGCGCCGACAGACCAGGTCTGCATCGTGGCGGCGATGCCCTGGCGGAAGCTTTCCTCGCGGCCGCCCCAGTCATAGTCGGCGGCACCGGGAGGGGCTGCCTTCTTGAAGAGGTCGCGATAAACAGTCAGGCTCTTGATATTGGCTTCGGAATTGAGCGCCGGCTTGCCGTCCTTGTCGAGGATGGCGCCGCCCATTTCGGCGTTATATTGCATCCAGTCCTGAGCGACCGCCGGGCCTTTCTGGCCGTTAGCGACAAAGCCGTACTGTTTCTTGGCCGGGTCGGTCAGCTTATAGGCCGCGGCAACCAGGTCTTCCATCGTTTCGGGAGCCTTCAGGCCGGCGGCATCGAAGAGATCCTTGCGATAGGCGAGGACGTTGGCATAGCCGGCAAAGGGATAGGCGACCTGCTTGCCTTTGTAATTGCCGAGCGCTTCCGTGAGCTTGGGATAGATGTCGGCGGTATCCAGCTCCTTGGCGTCGCGCTTCATCAGGTCGTTGAGATCGATCGTATAGCCATTGGCGGCGAACTGCCCTGCCCAGACGATGTCCATGGTGATCAGATCATAACCGGCGGTGTGCCCCACGAAATCGGCGGTCGTCTTCGTCAGCAGAGAGCCGTAGTCCATGATGTCGACCTTGAGTTCTGCGCCGGTCGCTTCCTTGAACTCGGGCGCGATCTGCGCCAGCACGGCCGAAAATTGGTCGTTCATGGATGCAAGATTGAGTGTGATGCCGGTCAGCGGCTTGTCGGCGGCCTGCGCCATGCCCGCTGACAGGGCAACGATGCAAACGGTAGCAAATTTCTGAAAATTCCCCTTCATGAATGTCATTAGTGTTCTCCTTTTCATGATTGGTTGCCACTATACATCAAACAAAAACGCACTCAAGTACACTTGACAAAAAAGCAATAACGGCCTGAATATAACAAAATTGAACAATATCGCTCATTTTTTGCTTGACGATTGTGCAGTATGCCTCGTTTTTGCGCATTCGCCGGGTTGCTTAAAAGACTTGCGGTCATGGCGGGCTTAGCGTGAGGCCGTATTGAAGAAAGAAGTGTCAGGATCGAACATGAATGGCGCTCTCAGCATATCGCGACTTGAAACGCTCGAAAAACGGCTTGTCGGCGAAATGGAGGCGACGGAAGCGCTCGGGCGGGTCTGGGCTTCAGCACCAGAGCCAGGACCTGCTCGCGTCGCACGCTATAATGTCGTGATCTGTGGGGCTGGCATGTCGGGACTCGCTATCGCCTTCGGCCTGAAACGGCGCGGCATTGAGGGCGTTCAGGTGATCGACAAGGCCGAGAAGGGGCGGGAAGGGCCTTGGATCGGCTGCGCGCGGATGAAGACGCTGCGCTCGCCGAAATATCTCGCGGGGCCGGATTTCGGCCTGCCGTCGCTGACGCCGCGTGCCTGGTACGAAGCGGTCTATGGCACAGACGCCTATGAAAGCCTCGACAAGATGTCACGGCAAGACTGGATGGCCTATCTCGGCTGGTATCGCGCGGTGACGGGGCCGGATGTCTCCAACGGCACGAGCCTTGTCGGGATATCGCAAGTCAAAGGCTGGCTGCGGCTTGTGCTTGAAGCGGACGGTGAAACGCAACAGATCGAATGCCGTCGGCTTGTGCTGGCGACCGGTATTGATGGCGGCGGCGCGCTGATGATTCCCGATTTCGTTCGTACCTTGCCCAAGCCATACTGGACCCATAGTGCCGAGATCGCAGACGATGGCCGTCTCAAGGATCGAAATGTCGCCATTCTGGGTTCGGCGACTTCCAGCTTCGACTGGGCGGCAACGGCTTTGGAAAAGGGCGCAAAAAGCGTGGCGATGATCGGCCGCTCACGCAATTTCGGCCGGACGGAAGTCTTGGCCTGGACCAATTTTCCGGGCTTCCTTGGTCATTTCGGTGACCTGTCGGACCTACAGAAATGGCGCTATATCCGGCTCTACAATGGCTTCAAGATCCCGCCGACACAGGATCAATTCGATCGTGCAGTGTCCGATCCGCGCTTCACCATGGTGCTGGGTCATAAGGTGCGGTCCGTGACATTGGATGCCGGGCGGGTTGTGATCGAAAGCGACAGCGGTACATTCAGCGCCGATCATCTTCTGCTTGGTACCGGTTATACGATCGATTTCACCCGGCGCGCCGAATTGAAGAGCATTGCGCCGCATGTGGCTTTCTGGTCCGATCGCTTCACGCCGCCGGATGGCGAGGCATCGGCCGAGATCGCGGCCCATCCCTATCTCGGGCGCGGCTTCGAACTGACGCCGAAGAATGCGGTGACCCATGGCTGGCTGTCGCATATCCATTTGTTCAACTGCTCGGCCCTTGCCAGCCTCGGCCCGATCAGTAACGGTGTGACTGGCATGAAATACGGTCTGCCGCGTATCGTCGATGCGGTGGTGGGCGGTCTCTTTCACGAGGCGGCCGACGATTTTCTCCGTGACCTTGCGGCCTATCAGGAGCATCATTTCGATCCGCGCGGCCACGGCGGAGACTTTGAAGGCATAAAGGAAGTGTCATCATGACAATCATACCAGCGTTTCCGCTCGGCCGAGTTCTGGAGAAGACCCGGTGTGAGAGTGTGGAATTTCCCTATCTGTTGGCCAATCACGCTCCGATGGTCCTCGTAGCACTCGATCGCATGGGCGCATCCCCTGAGCGTCTCGACGAATGGTATGAGATTTACCGCGTGGCAAACCAGCTTGTTCCCGCGCCGCCGCCCGTGGCTCCGATCGAGCGTGCGCGTTGGGATGCGGCGCTGGGTGACCGGACGCGGGAATCCGATTATCGCGCCTATTTCATCGCCGAAGTCGAACGGCTCGGAACCGACGCCGCGATCCGCCATTATTTGCCTCTGCTGATCCAGGGCGTCGCTGGCAGTGCGCTGCACCCGCTGATGCGGCTCGCCTACGCGGTACTCAACAGCGACGTGAAGGAAGTGGGAACGGCGCTCGGATACTGGGCGACGTGTTATCTGCCCTTGTCGGATCCGACTGGAATAGAGCCGGAGACGGATGATCCGGCAGCAATTCTCGCTGCCATGAATGATGTTGCCGGCGCACATGACTATGTGCCTGAGACCGATCTTCTCTGGCACAACATACGCGAAGTCGCCGCCTTACCGGACTTTCCGCCAGTGATCGATCGTTTGCGCATCGATGAAGCGACACCGAGACGCATGGCGGAGACGGCGCTCGCCCTATTCGCCTCGACCATGGATTTCTCGGCGCTCCACGCCGTTACCGGCTTGCATTGGGCTCGGTTGGTCGCGGCGCATCTGGATGATCCCCTGCCGCTCTACCGTGCCTTCTGGCAGGTGATTGCCACACTCGTTCCGAAAATCGGCTTCCCGGCGCTTCCTGCCGCCGAAGCGCTTCAGGCGATGCGTGAAATGCGGGTACCAGACTGGCCAGAGATAAGGGCCACGGCCGTGGCCTCCAACGACGAACACGACATTAGCTTGGTCTTTTCGGCATTACAGGAACAACTGGTCTGGGGTGATCCGCTTTATCGGGTTGTGGCGGCACGGCGCGTTCGGCTGATCTAGAGGTAAACTCCGCCAGCGCAGGGTTTATGCATAGAGGCGGGTTTCACGGAACTCCGTTTTTTTCTTCCCCAGCATCCGCGCCACCGAGCCGCCGCACGAAGTCCGCGAAGAAGAGCGAGGCGTTAGTGGCCCGTTTATGCACCGCGATGGTCTGAGGAATTTGCGAAAACACCCCATCTACCACCCGGAAGCCTTCCATCCGCTCCGAGGCGTTGAAGAGGAATTCGGTCAGTCCAGCCGCCGCGTCGCATTCTCGGTTTGAGAGAAAGTCGAGGGCCGCCGTGGGGCTGTCGACATGCAGCACCGTCGCTCGCTTGAGTGTTCGCTCAAGCTGCTTCGTATAGGCTGCGCTACGCGCGGAAGCGATGCGAATTCCAGTGGTATCCAGCTCGTCCGCCGTCCGGTAGGATGAAGTTACCGGAACCAGGTAGGTGGCCTCGACCGAGATGTAGGGGGGCGAGAAGCTGAAGCGATCGGTTCTTGATGGGTCTGACGCGATGAAGGCGATGTCCCACTCGCCGCCGTCCGCAGCGGAAAGAATATCCGCCGCGGATCCGTATCGTATGAGGGAAAGCCCCCGATCAAGTTCGCGGGCGATCCTATCCGCAATTTCCGCGCTCGGTCCCACTAGGGCGCCCGCGTTTTCGTCCCAGCGGATCAATGCTGCGTTCGACATATTGACGGCAGCCCTAATGGATCCAGCCGGCGCTATTTCCGACCGGACCTGCTCCAGACTGAACATGCTACGTCTCCCTAGAGCGTGATGCCGAAAAGTGTAGGCGGCTTTCGGACGACATCCGGCTCTACTTCTTTGAGTCTAGAGCGGATTCAGATTTTAGGTCGAACAGACCTAAAATCAGCCGGCTCTAGTGCGAAAACCTGGACGCAAGTGCTTCCGATCCTCTGGCAAGGAGAGCAACATCGACGCCAACTGCGGTGAACAGCGTTCCCTGCGCAATGCAGCGAGCCGCAAACTTCTCGTCAGGCGTCAAGATGCCCGAGGGCTTACCGACGGCTTTCAAGCGCTCGATCGCATTCTCGATTGCCGAAACTACCTCGGGATGTCCCGGTTGGCCGGGATAACCGAGGCTGGCTGCAAGGTCTGCCGGACCGATGAAGATCCCGTCGACTCCGTCGACCCCTGCAATGGCTTCAAGCCGATCGAGCGCCTCTCGTGTCTCGATCTGCAGCAAGAGGCAGATTTCCTGTTCGGCGGTCTGCGTGTAGCTCGGCACGCGCCCGAAACGGGTGGCGCGGGTGAGGGCGGATACGCCGCGGATACCTCGCGGTGCGTAACGCGCCGCCGCCACGGCCGCCTTCGCCTCCTGTTCATTCTGCACATATGGAATGAGAAGCGTTTGGACGCCGATATCCAGAAAACGCTTGATCAATACGGGGTCGTTAAAGGCTGGGCGAACCACGGGGGCGACGTCGTACGGCGCGACCGCCTGCAACTGTGGAAGCACAGTAAGAACGTCGCTGGGAGAATGCTCGGTATCGAAAAGCAGCCAGTCGAAACCGGACGGTGCGACGATTTCCGCTGTATAGCTGCCCGGAAGGCCGCACCACAATCCGATCTGACTTTGACCGGCCTGGAGTTTTCGCTTGAAGCTGTTGACGGGGAGTTCCATTAGATCCTCACACGAATGAGACGCCAATTGAGCCGACGGGACCGTAGTCGGCCTGGATCACGTCGCCGTGGGCTATGTCCACAGGGCGGGTGAAAGAGCCGGCCAGCACGATATGCCCCTTTTTCAAACCGCCGCCCACAGCATGGAGCTTGTTTACCAACCAGGCGATCCCGGCTGCCGGATGGCCCATGATCGCTGCAGAAACACCGGATTCCTCGATAATGCCGTTCTTCGAGAGGGTGGCGCCCACCCAGCGGATGTCGATGTCCATTGGGCGAATGATGCGCCCGCCAATAACGATCGCTCCGAAAGCGGCATTGTCGGCAATCGTGTCGGTGATCGCCCTTGGGACCTCGGTGCGATAGTCGATGATCTCGAGAGCCGGGACTACGAATTCCGTCGCCCTCATCACGTCGTAGATCCGCGTACCAGGCCCCTCGAGATCCTCGCCCATCACAAAGGCGAGCTCGACTTCGAGGCGGGGCTTGATAAAAAGCTCCGCCTTGATCTGCGCTCCGTCGTTGTAGAGGGCGTCGTCGAGGATGACGCCATAGTCGGGCTCGGTCATCTTGGATGCCATCTGCATCGCGCGCGATGTGAGGCCGATCTTGTGGCCGACGACCCGAGCACCCCTAGCAGTCCGAGCCTCCGACCAGAGCGCTTGAATTTTGTAGGCGTCTTCAAGCTCCAGGCCGGGATAGGTCTTGCTCGGTTGAACGATTGGCTTGCGGTCAATTTCTGCCTTCAGAAGGGCGTTGGCCGCCTCTCGGCGTTCCTGTTCTGTGATCATCGGTTCGGCTCTGTCGTTGGTTATTTGATTGGCGGGCGCGGCAGCACGGCTTCGCCGGGCTCCATGACGTAGGTGTAGTCGAGCGAGAACCAAGGCCCCTCGATGCCGGGTTCGGACGGATGCGGTTCGTCATGGCGGACGAAGTCGCCGGTCAGGGCTGCCGTCACTCCAAACTGAACGTCGGAATCGATGTTGGGATCGCTTGGATCGAAGACCTGGGAAATCAGCGTCTTGTATCCCTGCTTGAAGATCAGGGCGTGAAGATGCGCTGGTCGGTACGGGTGACGTCCCTGCGCTTTTAGCAGTCGGCCGACGACGCCATCGACCGGGATCGGGTATCCGACCATCTTCACGGTACTGAACCAGAAGCGGCCGTCGGCGTCCGTGGTGAATTTGCCCCGAAGGTTCATCTCAGCCTGATCGGGGTCCTGATTTTCATAGAGCCCAACAGGAGAAGCATGCCAAACATCGACCTCGGCACTCGCGATCGGCCTGCCGTCCCGGTCTACGACCCTGGCGCGAACATAGAGCGGCGTGCCTGGCGTGTCGGAGCGGATGATCGTGCCGCCGTTTTCGACACGGGGAGAGTTCAGGCGCCAGAACGGGCCGAGAAGCGACTGCGACGTCTCCGTCTGGCCACCGTCGCCGTTGTTCAAAAGGCAAACCAGCGAGGACACGCCGAGAGATCCGGCCATGAGAACAAACTCGTTGTGGCTGTCCGTCTGCAGTTGTCCGATCTCGTTGAGTATCGCCGTGGCTTCGCGGAACTCGACTTCGGACAATCTCACCTCCCGTACGAATGCATGGAGATGCTTCACCATTACTACGAGGATTTCTCGCAGACGTGGATCCTCGGTTTTGTTCATCACCGCGAGGACGGCAGGCGTCAACTCGCTTTCAGTTTTTATGGCCATAAGGGTACCTCCCGCTGGCGCTGACTATTAAAAATAATCGATTATCTGTCAATGAATGTTGCGACGACTTTTTCCATTGGTGGGAGGAAAATTGGCTCTGCATTATATTAACTTACTGAATTCATTATATTGAATCAGGGAGGCGATCGAGTTTTAGCTACAAAACGGGCTCTTCCTCGCTTTCTCGTTGACATAAATAATCGTTTATCATATCGATCATCGACAGTTGATCAGAATTGTCAGGGAGTAGGGATGAGCTCGACCGACGACAGCGCCTCTGCGCCAATGACAGACGAGGAAACAGCGGCCACAGGTTTTTCCGATGATGGCAAGAACACGATCGGAAGTCAGTTGGCGTCGCGGCTGCGCGAGGCGATCATTTCCGGCGAGTTGGAGGCCGGCAGCAAGATCAATCTCGACAAGGCGCGCCGCACCTTCAACGTCAGCTTAAGTCCTCTGAGGGAGGGGCTTGCTCGCTTGATCTCGGACGGCCTGGTGGAGTTTCAGGACAACCGCGGCTATCGCGTAGCGCCGATCTCGCTGGCGAATCTGGAAGAAATCACGACGCTCCGCGAAGAGCTGGAAGTCTTCGCGCTGCGGGAATCCATGCGTATCGGCGATGTCGAGTGGGAGGGCAATATAATGCGCTCGCTCCATCGCCTGAACCGCACGGAACGAGATTCCTCACGGCCTGAGACGCTCGAGCAATGGGAGACTCTTCACCGAGAATTCCATCTCACACTCATTTCCGGTTGCGGCAAACCGCTTCTGCTGCATTTCTGCGGCCTCTTGCTGAACTTGAATGACCGATACCGCCGGGTCTTCCTCATCAGGACTTCCGGCGACCGGAACGTCGGGCAGGAGCACAGCGAGATTGCGCAAGGAGCGGTCGCGCGGGACATCGAATACGCCACCGAGAAACTGCGACAGCACATCCACCGTACTGGAACGAACCTTCGAAATCATCTCGCGACGAAAGGGATCGTGTGATGGTGACGCCTGGATCGAAATCAGAGCAACAGATTGGCGTAGCGCACTTCTCCGCCATCTCCCTGGCGCCGAGCGATTTTGCGAAGGCTGCAGCGGGGGTGGGCTTTTCCAGAATTGGGCTGAGGCTGAATCCGGCATTTCCTGGAGCGCCATACTACGAGCTGCCTGTAGGCGGCCGCGCAGCGGAAGAATTGAAAGCCGTACTGCGCGGCGAAGCGCTCGAGGTTTTCGATATCGAGTTCTTTGTCATCGACCCATCGTTCAATGCCTTGTCTCTGGAGCCCGTAGTGGCCGCGGCTGCCAACATCGGTGCCAGGCGTCTGAGCGTGTGCGGCGACGATCCGGAGCGGAGCAGGCTGCAGTCGAACTTCACCGAATTCTGCGATCTTGCAAGCGGCTACGGATTGGCAGTCGATATCGAGAACATGGGATGGCGGACGGTCAGAACCTTCGCTGACAGCGTCGATCTCCTGAAATCGAGCGGCGCGTCCAATGCCGGCGCACTCGTTGACGGAGTTCATTTCTTCAGGAACGGCGGAACGTTGACATCGCTGCGCGACGAGATCGATAGGGTCAAGCACGTTCAGTTGTGCGACGTCATCGGACCCGCTCCGAGCACGGCGGAGGCCATGATCGCTGAAGCCCGAGGCAAGCGTCTTGCTCCTGGCGAGGGCGAATTGCCCTTGGGCGAACTGGTCGCGATAGCCAACGGGGCAGCATCGGTCTCGGTCGAAGTACCTCTTTCAGGCTCGGCAGACGCGGGGGAGCATTTGAAACGCCTGTTCGAAGGGGCCTTACGAATATTTAAGCCGGGTCAGTGATCGCGGCGGCGGCGAGGCGAGAGCTGCGCCGAAGGGAGGAAGCCAGCAGATGGGTTACAGGTTTGATTTCGGCGCGGTCTTCGACCGCGCCCCGGAATTGTTTTGGGGTTCGCTCGGAACGTTGGGTCTCGCCTTCGCCGGGATGCTGCTCGCTCTCGTGATCGGAATCCTGGGCGTTGCAGCAAGAACGTCGAAGACCGCGTGGGTTCGCGCTCCGGTGATCGCGTTCGTCGAAGTCGTCCGCAACACGCCGTTCCTGGTGCAGATCTTCTTCATCTACTTCGCCCTCCCGCTTATGGGCATCCGCCTGAACCCGACGGTCACCGCAATCATCGCGCTGGGGATCAACGGAGGCGCCTACGCTATCGAGATCATCCGCGGGGGCGTTGAGAGCATCAGCAAGGGACAGATCGAAGCCGGTTTTGCGCTCGGGCTGCACAAGGCCGACGTCTTCCGGCTCATCGTTCTGAAGCCGGCACTGCGAGCGATCTACCCCTCTTTGACGAGCCAGTTCGTGATGCTGACCTTGACCACGTCGGTGTGCACCTCGATCGCCGCATATGAGCTGACTTCCGCGGCGCAACGCATCGAGTCGGATACGTTCCGAAGCTTCGAAGTCTACTTCACGGTGACCGCAATCTATCTGGTCATCTCAAGTCTGATGATGGGAATCTTTGCTCTGATCTCCCGTTCCTACTTCAACTATCCGACTCGATAGGAGGCGCTCATGGGTCCCATCGGCGAAAATGAGCTGTTCTTCATCCTGCAAGGTCTGAAATGGACCGTATTGCTGGCGGTTATCGGTTTCATCGGCGGAGGCGTGTTCGGCATTTTGATCGCGCTTGCGCGCACGTCGAAGCATCGGTTCGCCCGGCTTGCATCATCCGGCTATATCGCGCTCTTTCAGGGCACGCCGCTCCTGATGCAGCTCTTTGTCGTCTACTACGGCGTTGCCTTGCTTGGCATCGACGTCAACGCCTGGGTCGCTGTCGCGATCGCGTTCACTCTCCACGCAAGCGCCTTCCTCGGCGAGATATGGCGCGGTTCGATTGAAGCCGTTCCCAAAGGGCAGACCGAAGCCGCGAACGCTCTTGGCCTGCATTACGTCTCCCGAATGAAGGACGTGGTTTTGCCACAGGCTTTGAAGATTTCGATGCCTGCAACCATCGGCTTTCTCGTGCAGCTCATTAAGGGGACCTCGCTTGCTGCGATCGTGGGCTTCATCGAGCTGACCCGGGCTGGCCAGATCATATCGAACCAGACCTACCGCCCGCTGCTCGTCTTCGGGATCGTCGGAATAATCTACTTCATGATTTGCTGGCCTCTTTCCCACGTCGGAAGCGGCCTTGAGAAACGGATGGCAAAAGCCGCCCGCTAAACCTGCTTCGGGAGAAGTAAACAGCACAAGAGGAGGAAAGTGCAATGAATACCAATCGTCGGAAATTTCTCGGTCTAGCGCTGGCAACCGCTACCTTCGCCGCCGTTGGCGCTGCGGCAGCCAACGCGGCATCTGTTGAGGAGATCAAGTCGAAGGGAACGCTCGTCGTGGGCATTCAGGGCGACAACGCGCCTTGGGGCTTTGTGAACTCGAGCGGCAAACAGGACGGCTTCGACGCCGATGTGGCCACGCTGTTCGCCAAGGAGCTCGGCGTGAAAGTCCAGTTCCAACCGCTCGCGGTAGCGAACCGTATTCCCGCGCTGACGACCGGCAAGGTCGATATTCTCTTCGCCACGATGGCGATGACGGAAGAGCGCGCCAAGGCGATCCAGTATAGCAAACCTTATGCGGCCAACACGATTTCGCTTTATGCCGCCAAAGCCGACGCCGTGAAATCGCCGGCCGATGTGGCTGGTTGGGAAATAGGCGTGCCGAAGTCCAGCTCGCAGGACAAGGCCGTAACCGACGCGGTCGGATCGAAGGCCACCATCCGCCGCTTCGACGATGACGCGGCCACTATCCAGGCCCTGATCTCTGGACAGGTAAAGGCAGTGGGCGGCAATCAGTTCTACGGGCAGAGGCTCGATGCAGCCAGCGCCGGCACGTATGAACGAAAGATCGACTTCCTGACGACTTACAACGGCGTGGGAACGCGACTCGGCGAGAAGGACTGGAACGAGACCGTCAACGCCTTCCTCGACAAGATCAAGGGCGACGGGGAACTCGCAGCCATCACCAAGAAGTGGATGGCAATCGATCTTCCCAAGTTCCCTGAATCCATCCCCAACATCCCGTTTACGGTCAAGTAAAGCATAAATGGAGGGCGCCGTGCTCAATTCCCCCAACGATCAGTCGACCTTGATATCCCTTGATAAAGTGGAGAAATGGTACGGCGCCTTCCATGCCCTGAAGAACATCAATCTGTCGGTTCGTAAGGGAGAGAAGATCGTCCTTTGCGGACCATCCGGTTCCGGCAAGTCCACCCTGATCCGCTGTATCAACGCTCTTGAACTGATTCAGGGCGGCAAGATCGTGGTGGAAGGTCAACTGCTGGACGGCACCACCAAGGCGGTCGATGCCATTCGACGTGAAGTCGGAATGGTTTTCCAGAACTTCAATCTGTTCCCGCACATGACCGTCCTGCAAAACTGCGCGCTTGCACCCATGAGAGTGCGGGGCGCAAGCCGCGCCGACGCGGAGAAGTTGGCACGAAAATATCTCGAGCGCGTTCGCATCCTCGATCAGGCGGAAAAGTATCCGGCACAACTCAGCGGCGGACAGCAGCAGCGCGTCGCCATCGCGCGTGCCCTGTGCATGGAGCCGAAAGCGATGCTTTTCGACGAGCCCACATCCGCCTTGGATCCCGAAATGGTCAAAGAGGTTCTCGACACCATGATCGGCCTCGCAAGAGACGGCATGACCATGATCTGCGTGACCCATGAAATGGGCTTCGCCCGGCAAGTTGCTGACAGGGTCATCTTCATGGCTTCCGGAGAGATCATCGAGGAGGCGGAGCCCGAAACCTTCTTCAAGAATCCCACGCATGAACGGACGAAGGCATTTCTCGGCGAAATCCTTGCGCATCACTGATCGGGCAGAGACATGGACAACAACAAATTTCTGGTCGGCCTCATCGGCGCCGACATCCAGATGTCAAAGTCGCCGGCGCTCCATGAAACGGAAGGGCGCCACCTGGGGCTTGATTACGAGTACGAGCTCGTGGACCTGGCGGAGCGCGGATTGCCTGCTTCCGCGCTGCCAGATCTTTTAAACGAACTGGAAAGCCGCGGCTTTGCGGGAACCAACATCACCCATCCATGCAAACAGACCGTGCTGCCTCACCTGACCCGCCTGTCCGAGGATGCTAAGATGCTTGGGGCCGTAAACACGGTCGTGCTTCAGAACGGCGAGCGGATCGGACACAACACCGACTGGTATGGCTTCTACAAGAATTTCGAGCGCGGCTTGCCCGACGTCGCGAAGGCTCATGCTGTTCTGCTTGGGGCTGGCGGCGCTGGGGTGGCCGTTGCGCACGCTGCCGTGAAACTCGGCATGGAAAGGCTCTCGATCTTTGATCAGGACGAGCGTCGCGCCTCCACGCTCGCCGATCAGCTCAACGAGAGATTTTCAGGAGAGGTTGCAAGGTTGGTCCGGGACGTCGGTGCTGCGCTCGCCAGCGCAGATGGCCTGATCCACGCCACGCCGACTGGTATGCCAAGCCATCCGGGGCTTCCGATAGATCCCGATTGGATACAGCATCATCACTGGGTGGCGGATATTGTCTATATGCCGTTGGTGACCGAGCTCCTTGCGTTGGCAAAGCAGAAGGGGTGCCGAACACTCCCAGGCGGAGGAATGACCGTGTTTCAGGCGGCCGCAGCCTTCGAGCTTTTCACAGGCCTGTCGCCTGATACGGAACGAATGTCGCGCCATTTCGACGAGCTGTGCAGAGTGACAGCCTGATCGGGGGACTACTCCATGCCGCATATTATCATCGACTACAGCCGAGGCGCAGCGGAACGCGTCGCCATCGAAGAGCTGACCCGCGCTGTTCATCGCCGGGTCCGCGACGGAGGGCTGGTCAAGCCAACCGTGGTGCGTACCTTCGCTAGAGAAGCCACCGTCTCCTGCGTCGGGGACGAACATCCCGACAACCACTTCGTGCAGATAATTGTACGCATGGCCCCAGGCCGTCCTGCGGAGGTCAAACTAGAGCTGCTGAAATCGGTGCTCGAAGCTGCGCGTGACGTCGCGGCTTCCGCACTGGAAACCGGCCGGCTTGGGCTTCGCGCAGATCTCTACGAATCCGACCCAAACTTCGCGTTTCAGGACATAGCCTTCGCCTGATCCCTGCAACGCCCAACAAGGATAAATGCAATGAGCATCATCTACGTTCTCAACGGACCAAACCTAAACCTCCTCGGCAAGCGCCAACCACATATCTACGGGCACGAGACATTGGCTGACGTCGAGGCGGACTGCCGAAAGTTGGCATCGGAGCTGGGGCACGAGATCCGTTTCCATCAAAGCAACCGCGAATACGAGATCATCGACTGGATCCACCAGGCACGCGAGGACGGCGCCGGCATTGTCATCAACCCGGCCGCGTTCACGCACACTTCGCTCGCTATCCTTGACGCACTGAATACCTTTGAAGGCCCCGTCATCGAGATCCACATCTCCAACGTCCACAAGCGCGAGAGCTTTCGCCACCATTCCTTCGTGTCCCACCGGGCCGACGGCGTCATCGCTGGTCTCGGCACCGAAGGCTATCAACTCGGCATCCGCAGAGTTGCGACCATGCTCAAGACTGCGAAGAAGGACTGATAGCGATGGCGAGCCGGGTCAAGCTGGCAGTCCTTGGGGCGGGGCTGATCGGCAAGCGTCATATCAAGCACGTGATGGAAGAGCCCGCCGCAGAGCTGATGGCAGTTGTGGATCCCACGCCAGTCGGCCAGGCGATCGCGAGTGAGGCTGGTGTCAAATGGTTCCCCAGTTTTGCCGACATGATGATTTCCGGGCGCCCCGACGGCGTCATCATCGCGACGCCGAACCAGGTGCATGTTCAAAATGGGTTGGAAGCGGTGGAGGCGGGCGTCCCGGCGCTGATCGAAAAGCCGATCGCGGACGATATCGCTGCCGGCGAGAAGCTTGTACAAATGGCTGAGGCCAAAGGCGTGGCGCTGCTGACGGGACATCACCGCCGGCATAATCCGATGATGCAGAAAGCGAAGGAGATTATCGACAGCGGGACGCTCGGTCGGATCCTGATCGTGAATGCGATGTTCTGGCTGTTCAAGCCGGACGAATACTTTGACATCCCCTGGCGGCGAGAGCGTGGAGCGGGGCCGGTCTTCCTCAACCTAATTCACGACATCGATAACCTCCGTTTCCTTTGCGGCGATATAAACGCGGTACAGGCACGTGAATCCAACGCTGTGCGAGGCAATGCCGTCGAGGAAACCGCTGTTATCCTCATCGAGTTCAAAAGCGGTGTTCTCGGTACTGCTTCCGTGTCCGATTCCGTTGTCGCGCCATGGAGTTGGGAGATGACGACGGGAGAAAATCCCGCTTATCCGAAAACTCAGGAGATTTGCTACATGATCGGCGGAACACACGGATCTATGGCCGTGCCGTCGCTAGAAATATGGAGCAATGCCGAGAAGCGAAGCTGGACCGAGGCATTTGAGCACGACCGGGCCGCATTCGAAAATAAGGACCCGCTTGTTATGCAGATCCGTCAGTTCTGTAGCGTCATTCGGGGCGAGGAAGCTCCTCTAGTCAGCGGCCGGGAAGGCTTGGAGACATTGAAAGTCATTGAGGCCGTCAAGCGCTCGGCCGCGATGGGAGGACGCATCGTCCTCTAGACAGCAGTGAAGGCAAGCGGCGAGAAAACGCATAGTGGTTCCATAATAGCTCCTCGCCGCAAAAGGCATGTAAGTGAGATAGCCATCAGAGAAATCGACCTTCTCCTGCCTGCCTCGGTCGCTCCGATCACCACCGCAGCAATGTCGAAGCGCCGATTGGCGACCGACGGCAGCCGGGCGGGAAATTCCTGGCCAGTGAACCTACGTCGGTTCATATGCGATCGCCCTGCCTAACCGACGAGGGGCGATACGAGATCGCCCTTCACATCAATTGTAATTCCAGAAAGCCCTCAGAATTAGAACAAAATTCCACTCCTCTGGGGATATTCGCAAAAAATTCAAGAATACTGGATATTGCGGTGCTGACGAATGACCCCTTGGTGTTGAATGACCAACGAACTTGATCTTCCGACTGTCCTCTTCTTGCAGAAAGCGTCCTATATCGCTGGCGCTTTGACTTTGGGCTATTTGCGGCTCACCTCGGCGGAAAGCCGTGGGGTCGGGCTTCTCGCAGCGAGCTTTATGGTCCTTGCCGCGGGATCGACACTGGCGGGGTATGCAGAGCTTTATCCAGCACTTTACGGCTTTCTAAGTCTCGTCAATATCGTGCTTGGGGTTCTGGGGTATTGCCTTCTTGCCTTGGCCTTTGTCCTGATCAGCGATCCCGATCGTAAAATCAATCCATGGCTTGTATTCCTGCCAGCAATCGGAACTTTGGCTGCTGGATTGATCACAGCATTCCATCTGACTAACACCTACCGGGCGACAACTTTCACTGTTCTCGGTTGTTTGACGATGGCTGCTACCGCCGTTGTCGTGTTTCGGGATGCATATCGTGAGCCGCTGCCGATCCGCAGGTTGATTGTAGGACTGCTTGCCGCCGCCAGTCTGCTTTCGTTAATTATGGCGCTGGAATTCTCCACCAGGTCCTTTCCTGTGCTCGCTGTGGCTAACGGCTTCCTTCTGATGATCATTTCCAAGTTCGTGCTTGCGATTGCAATCGTGATCTTCATCAGCGAGCGTCAACATGCCAAGATTAAAAACCTTGCTGACCGCGATCACCTCACAGGCCTCTACAATCGTCGCTTTTTTAATGCAAACGCGCCTAGCCAGCCACATCCCGGAGACGCGGTTCTTTTTCTGGACATAGATCATTTCAAGCAATTGAACGATCGCTGGGGGCATGCAGCGGGCGACGAGGTTCTTTCAACGATGGCGCAGGCGGTGCAGTCAACCTTACCGAAAGGGGCGTTGCTAGCGCGCCAAGGGGGAGAAGAGTTTATCGTCTTCCTTCCGGCAAAGGTGGGGGACGCGTTATTTTATGCGGAGCGGATCCGCAAGACCGTGGCCGAACTCCGCTTTCCTACACTTGATCCCGAGATTACGGTGACGATAAGTGGTGGGGTTGCAAGAGCTTTCCACGGGACTGAACTTGCGAGCCTTTGCCGGGAGGCTGACCAAGCATTGTATCTGGCAAAAGCTGCGGGACGAGATCGCATATGCGATGCTGACCTCGACGCAGTTCCGCAAAACCGCCTGCGATTGGCTTAACGCAAGACCAAGGGGGCTTCTCTTGGCAGGCGCTCGCCGAAATGCTGTTGAACAAGCTGGACGATAATTGGCGCAAGATCGCGCAGGTCGGAGCTGAGGGCAGAAGAGCGCCGCAAGCCTCTCGGCTCGCCGCCATCGTGGCCAAAGGCGAGACTGCAACGAAAAAGAATCCTCTTCAGCGGCAGCGCTTTTTGATTAGGCTCTCGTCGGTTGCGGCAACGAAATTGTCTTGACGGATTTCCTCAACGATCTTTAATTAACTGATCTGCTGGACCAACCAGTGGACCGGGGGGCGCGATGGACGAAAGTCCGATCTTGACCGAGGTGCCGAATATCGCGCGGAGTCTCGCCCGCCGAACGGCGCGTGATGTCATCGCCGAGAAGCTGATGGTCCTGATCGCCACCAACATGTTGCGACCGGGCGACGAGCTGCCGGGCGAGCGTGAATTGGCTAACGTTCTTCATGTCAGCCGCGAAACGGTGCGTGGCGCTATTCAGGCGCTCGCCGCGCAGGGCATTATCGAAGTTTCGCATGGCAGCCGCAGCCGCGTCTGTGAGGTCGATCTCAGCCACATTACGGTGACGATCGCCTCTCCCAATGCAATCGACGGCTATGATCTGGAATCCGTCCACGCTGCCCGTCTTCACATCGAACTCAAGGTTGTCCGCGACGCCGCCGAGCGCATCGATGACGTCACCCTGGCAAAGCTGCAGGCGCTGCTGGAGGCCCAGCGTCTCGGGGGCGACGATGCGATGCGTTTCCTGATCTGCGACCGCGAATTCCACGTGGCCATCTATCGGGCCTGCGGAAACCCGCTCCTCGCTGCCTTTGTCACCGATTTATACACTTACATGATGAATTACCGCCGCCATGCCATGGCCAAGCCGGGTGCCGTCGAGGCGAGCTACAGCGATCATCTGGCGATCTTTGAGGCGCTCGCTCGCCATGCCAAGATGCCGTCGTTGCGGCGTTCGAGCATCATCTGACGCGTATTTACGACACGACCAAGGTTCAACTGGCGAGCGGCAATCCGGTCTGATCTGGCCAGTATGAGGAGATATGGCTGAGATGCACGTGAGAGAGATAAAGATGCCGGTCGGCGGCGGGGGATAGGACGTCGAAGTCGGATTAATGCATTCTGGCGGTTCGTGCCTCGGAGGAGGGCTGACCGCAAGTCAGGCAGGTGAAAGGTTCTGGGAGGGGCTTTTATGGCAGGTGTCGAGTTTGTCGATGTCAGGAAATCATTCGGGGCGTTCCCGGTTATCAAGGGTGTGAATATCGATATTGCGGACGGGGAATTCGTGATCCTGGTCGGACCGTCCGGGTGCGGAAAGTCCACGCTTCTCAGAATGCTTGCCGGGCTCGAGAATATTTCCGCCGGCGAGATCCGTATCGGCAATCGCGTGGTCAATGGAATGGCGCCGGGCGACCGCGACATAGCCATGGTGTTTCAGAATTATGCGCTCTATCCGCATATGTCGGTGGCCCAGAACATGGCTTTCTCGCTGATGCTCAAACGCGCGCCGAAAGCGGACATGGACCAGCGCGTCAAGAAGGCGGCTGAAATCCTGGGGCTGACCAAACTTCTCGACCGCTATCCCCGCCAGCTTTCCGGCGGTCAGCGCCAGCGTGTCGCCATGGGCCGCGCGATCGTGCGCGATCCCCAGGTCTTCCTCTTCGACGAACCGCTTTCCAATCTTGACGCCAAGCTCCGGGTTGCCATGCGCGCGGAAATCAAGGAGCTGCACCAACGTCTCGGCACCACGACCGTCTACGTCACGCATGATCAGATCGAGGCCATGACGATGGCCGACAAGATCGTCGTCATGCATGATGGCGTCGTAGAGCAGGTGGGAAAGCCGCTGGATCTCTACGACACGCCTGCCAATCTTTTCGTCGCGGGTTTCATCGGCTCGCCGGCGATGAACATGATCAAAGGCCGCCTCGATACGGAGAGCGATGGCCGGTTCATCGCGTCGGATGGAACTGTCCTGCCGGTTGCAAATCCGCCCGCTGGCGCCAGAGCGCGCGACCTCGTCTATGGGCTGCGTCCGGAATACATCACGCTCGACCCCGAGGGGCTGCCCGCGGAAATCATCGTGATCGAGCCGACGGGCTATGAAACGCAGATGACGGTCCGGTTCGGCGGCAGCGATGTCAATTGCATCTTCCGGGAGAGGATCAATGCCAAACCCGGCGATACGCTGCGCATTTCCATCGATGTGCCGCATGTCCATCTCTTCGACGCCGAAAGCGGTCAGAGATTGACGATTTGATGCCGCTTCGGTGCGGAGCCGGAAGAAGAGGAGTCTTCCTGCTCACCCATCGATGCGGAAGCATTCGGCCGGTTCGAATGCGATAGTCGTCGTTCACCAAACGGGAAGGTGGGCGCCGGGGGAATTTGCTCCCGTTTTCAAAGGAGGAGTATCATGCCATTCAAGAGACGTGACTTTCTTGCCGCATCGGCGGCCGCCGCCGGCATCGCCGGCCTCTCGCCACTCGGTATACGCCCATCTTTCGCCCAGGCCGAACCGGGCTATACGCCCGAAAAGGGCGCAAGTCTCCGGCTGCTTCGCTGGACACCCTTCGTCAAGGGAGACGAGGATGCCTGGCTTGCCAATACCAAGAAATTCACCGAGGCGACGGGCGTCGAGGTTCGTGTTGACAAGGAAAGCTGGGAGGACATCCGACCGAAGGCTGCCGTCGCGGCCAACGTCGGCTCCGGTCCCGACATGGTGATGTGTTGGTTCGACGATGCTCATCAATATCCTGACAAACTCGTCGACCTGACGGAGCTCGCCACCTATCTCGGCAATAAATACGGCGGCTGGTATGACGGCGTGCGCGGGTATGCAACCCGCGGCGACAAGTTCATCGCCATGCCGCTGACGGCCATCGGTAATGCCGTCGTTTATCGCGACAGCCATGTCAAGGCCGCCGGTTTCAGCGAATTCCCCAAGGATACCGCGGGATTCCTTGAGCTTTGCAAGGCCATGAAGGCGAAAGGTACGCCCGCCGGCTTCCCGCATGGCAAGGCGGTCGGTGACGGCAACAATTACGCCCATTGGCTGCTTTGGAGCCATGGCGGCAAGATGGTGGACGAAAGCGGCAAGGTGACCATCAACAGCCCTGAAACGCTGGCGGCCATCCACTATGCGCAAGCCCTCTATGCAACCTTCATCCCCGGCACAGAGAGCTGGCAGGACATCAACAACAACCGGGCCTTCCTTGCCGGGCAGGTATCGCTGATCGCAAACGGCGTTTCGGTTTATTACGCAGCTAAAAAAGATCCGAAGCTTGCCGAAATCGCGGCAGATATCAGAACCACAAACTTCCCGATCGGCCCGGTCGGCAAGAGTGTCGAACTGCACCAGACGAGCTCGCTGGTTCTATTCAGCCATACCAAATATCCGGAAGCAGCCAAGGCCTATATCAAGTTCATGATGGAAGGCGACCAGATGAACGCCTGGATCCAAGGATCGAGTGCCTATTGCTGCCAACCGTTGAAGGCCTTTGCCAACAATCCTGTCTGGACCGCCGATCCCGTTCACGCACCCTATGCACGCGCCTCGGAAACGCTACGCCCGAACGGCTATGCCGGCCCACTCGGCTATGCTTCGGCAGGTGTGATGGCCGATTACGTGCTCGTCGACATGTTCGCGGCCGCCGTAACCGGCCAGATGACGCCGGAGGATGCGATGAAAGAGGCTGAGCGACGCGCAAACCGTTATTACAAGGTTTGATCCCCCCAGAAGATCTGCAGCATGCCGGCGCCGGCATGCTGCGACCGTTCATCAGGAGATAATGCCATGTCGACCGTGACATCCGGCGATACGACGCGCGGCCCGATCAGATCGCTCATGCAGAACAACAATATGCTCGGCTTCCTCTTCATGTTGCCGGCAGCCATCTTTCTGGTTTGCTTTCTCACCTACCCACTGGGACTTGGGGTCTGGCTCGGTTTCACGGACACGCGGATCGGGCGCGCCGGCAGTTTCATCGGCTTGGAGAATTATCAATACCTGGTCAATGATTCCGTCTTCTGGCTGTCGGTCTTCAATACACTGCTCTACACTTTCGTAGCTTCCGTCCTGAAATTCGTGCTAGGCCTTTGGTTGGCGCTGCTTCTCAATCAGCACCTCCCATTCAAATCCTTCTTCCGGGCAATCGTGCTCCTGCCCTGGGTCGTGCCGACGGTGCTTTCGGGATTGGCATTCTGGTGGATCTACGACTCCCAGTTTTCCATTATCTCGTGGTCCCTGATGAAAATTGGCCTGATCCATAGTCCGATCAATTTCCTCGGCGATCCGACCAATGCAAGGATCTCGGTGATCATCGCCAATGTCTGGCGCGGCATTCCTTTCGTCGCGATCTCGCTGCTCGCCGGCCTGCAGACGATTCCCGCTTCGCTTCAGGAGGCGGCGTCCCTTGATGGCGCTACGAGTTGGCAGCGTTTCCGGTATGTAACGCTGCCGATGTTGACGCCGATCATCGCCGTCGTGATGACGTTCTCCGTGCTGTTCACATTCACGGATTTCCAGTTGATCTATGTGCTGACCAAGGGCGGGCCGGTCAACGCGACGCATCTGATGGCGACGCTTTCTTTTCAGCGCGGCATTCCGGGCGGTCAGCTCGGCGAGGGTGCGGCAATCGCGGTGGCAATGATCCCCTTCCTGCTTGCCGCCATCATGTTCAGCTTCTTCGGTCTGCAGCGCCGCAAATGGCAGCAGGGTGGACAGGACTGAGATTGGGAGAACGCCATGACCATAAAAACCGAAACGGCCAATCCCATTCTTACCGACGACATCCAAGGCATGGGCTATCTGAACCGGCTGCCTCGCCGTATCGTCATGCTCTATCTGCCGATGGCGGTCTTTGTCTTCATTCTTCTGTTTCCCTTCTACTGGATGGCCATAACGGCGATCAAGCCGAACGCACAGCTGACCGACTACAATAACTACAGCCCCTTCTGGGTCGTGGAGCCGACGCTCGATCACATTAAATACCTGTTCTTCGAGACCTCCTATCCAGGCTGGCTCTGGAACACGATATTGGTGGCGGTGGGATCGACGGTGTTGTCGCTGCTGGCGTCGATTTTTGGCGCCTACGCAATCGAGCGGGTGCGCTTTACCGGCTCTCGTTCGATCGGGCTGCTGATTTTTCTGGCCTACCTCGTTCCGCCTTCGATCCTGTTCATTCCCTTGGCTTTCATCGTCTTCAAGCTGGGAATTTACGATTCCAGACTTGCTCTCATCTTCACCTATCCAACCTTCCTCATTCCATTCTGCACTTGGCTATTGATGGGCTATTTCAGGTCGATACCCTTCGAGCTGGAAGAAAGCGCGCTGGTCGATGGCGCCAGCCGCTGGCAGATCCTTGTCAAAATTATTCTGCCCCTGGCGGTGCCCGGACTGATCTCGGCCGGCATCTTCGCCTTTACGCTGTCCTGGAACGAATTCATCTATGCGCTCACCTTCATTCAATCGTCGGAAAACAAAACGATCCCGGTCGGTGTTCTGACGGAGTTGGTTCGCGGCGATGTTTTCGAGTGGGGGTCGCTCATGGCCGGCGCATTATTCGGTTCACTGCCGGTCGTCATCCTCTACTCTTTCTTCGTCGACTACTACGTTTCGTCGATGACCGGTGCCGTGAAGGAGTGACGAATGCCGCGGCGGCGGATCGCTGATGCAGCGGTCCGCTTCCTTGGGGCCTTCTGGCATTCAACTCCGTCTTGGTTGCGTCTCGTCCCTCGGAACGGTTGAACCACTGTTTTTCATGAATGAAAAACACCCTGCAGATTTGGCTGTTTATCACTCCGGCATCTCTGCCTATGTCTGCCTGCAACGGTGGATGATCGTGGAGGATGACATGCTGACCAAAGCCGATAGCGTGACCAAAATAACGCTCTGGAATGACCGGGAAATTCCACGCCTTGGCATGGGATGCTGGGCAATCGGCGGACCATTTTACGCTGGCGACGTGCCTCTCGGCTGGGGCGAAGTCGATGACGATGAATCGATCCGTGCTATCGACCGGGCGGTGGATCTCGGCATTCGCTTCTTCGACACTGCCTCGAATTACGGGGCTGGGCATTCTGAAGAGGTGGTTGGCAGAGCGCTCGGCAATCGCGACGATATCATCATCGCCACCAAATTCGGCTTCGCGACGGACGAGAAGACCAAGCAAGCGACAGGCGCTTTCTCCGATCCCGCCTTTATCCGGCGGTCCGCCGAGACATCCTTGCGCCGTCTGCGCCGCGATCGTCTGGATCTGCTGCAGTTCCATCTCAACGATTTTCCGCTTGAAGCGTCTGACGAGGTATTCGAGACACTCGAAACGCTCAAGGCTGAAGGCAAGATTGACGCCTTCGGCTGGAGCACTGACCACCCGGATCGTGCGGCACGTCATGTGCATCGCGCAGGGTTCGTCTCGGTTCAACATACGATGAACGTCTTCGAGCCGGTTCCGGCGACGATCGATGTCATCGAGCGCAACGGCTTGATTTCCATCAATCGCGGTCCGCTTGCCATGGGGCTGCTTAGCGGCAAGTTCACGCCTGACAAGGCTATCGGCGAGAAGGATGTGCGCGGTGCGAGCCTCGACTGGATGGTCTACTTCAAAGACGGCAGGATCGCGCCTGAATTTGCTGCTCGCCTGGAGGCGATCCGTAATCTGCTGACCGAGGATGGACGTACGCTTACGCAGGGTGCGCTTGCCTGGTTATGGGCGCGTTCGCCCCGCACGCTGCCAATTCCCGGCTTCCGTACAGTTGCCCAAGTCGAGGAAAACGCCGGTGCCCTGGCAAAGGGACCCTTGCGAGCAGATGTGATGGCGGCGATCGATCAAGCGTTGGCCGGCCTGTAGATCGGTCCATACATATGCCGAGAGACGGATCGTCGCTATCACATATTCCCAAAAACTCGTCCTTCGCCATCCGGCGGCGGAGCCGGTTGACGTGCCGGTTCGTATCCTCGATATCGCAGGTCTCGCAGCGAAAGCGGTTCTTGTCCGGCATGATGTTTTCGCCAAGGTGCCCAATCTCGGGAAACCCACCGATATGAAGTGTCTTGTGGAGGTCGTTCGATCGCTTTGAAGCCTTCCCGAAAGGTCGATGGTCATTGCTTTGTGCGCTCTGCGGGGCCGCCCAGCGGAACCGACGAGCGCGGAAAGTTCCCTTTGAGGGAGACTGCCATGACCGTCTCGGCGCCCGGCGAATCTTCATTCCGCTCCGGAAATACCTTTCTTAGGCCGAGGTAGATAAAACCCATTCTCAAATAGCCGCGTCAAAACTGACCTGGTCAGCCGTCGGGACGGCTCATCGAAGAAGCGCCAAAGCAGGTATGAAATGCATATCAGAAGCAGTACGGTCATCGTCACAACGGTTTCCGGCGAAGCCGTCGCTCCGACCTTATTGAAGATTACGTAACCGATGTGCTGATGCAGTAGATAAAAGGGATAGCTGATGCCGCCAAGCGCGAGCATCATGCCTCCAGGCAAAAGCGAACGCTGTCGCTTTATTGCCAAGGCGACAATTGCCACAATGGCAAGGCAGGAACAGACAACAACCAGATCGCTATAGTCCACACCGTAATTCTCGCGATTCCATTGGGTCATTTCCAAGGATTGGTACAGGGCAACCGCAACCGATAAGGCAAGCAAAACGAAATTGCGAAGCGTGTAGCCTTCGCGAAACGCGGCGTAAAAAACCAAGCCGATACAGAAAAAGCCGCTTTCGTCGGTCAGCGCGAGATGGCGCATCAAAGGATTGGCAAAGAAAGCACGATCTACTGTTGAAACAAGCAGCCAGCCGACAACAAAGGCCGGATACAGCCGCGGCTTGAAACCGCCCAGTTTTATCAGAACGAAAACCCAACCGTAAAACACGACCTCGTAAGAGATCGACCAATAGGAGCCGTCCATGATCTCTTGCCCTAGCAGTCCGGGCTGGAGGAGTAGATTAGCGGCCCATTGCGCAACGGTCGCGTTGATCTGCGGCGCGCCATAAATGGCGACGATCAGGAACGTCAATGTCATGCATAATACGAACATCGGATAAATTCGCGCAAAGCGCGCGATAGCAAATTGCCCCGGTGTTCGCCCTTCCGCCGAGTAGGCGATGACGAAACCGCTTATCACGAAGAACATCTGCACGCCCAGATATCCGTATTTCAACACTGATATCCAGTCTGGAAGATTCATCTCGGTAAAACCAAGCGTTTTGCCTCGGAACCCGAAATGAAAGAGCGCCACCGCAAGTGCAGCCAGGAACCTGAGCTCATCAAGTACGCCGATCCGCTCAGCGGAAGTGACATGTGGCACCTGCGTCATAGCGACGTCCAAGTCATTCAGCGAGCCCCGCGGTAAAGACAATCCTAAGCTTCAGCATCCTTACACTCAACCGAAGGTCGGAACAAGAAGGCCACTATCGAGCGAGCGTCGACCCGCGACGTCTTGCCCTTCGCCTGCAGTTTTCGGCCTGGACAAGCGCCGCCTGCCCAGGTTTCGCAGGCGGTGCTCGTCCGGACTCGACCAGGATTTCAAGCGGATTTTTGGTTGAGAAACGCCACAACCTCTTCGCTGAAGGCTTGCGCAAACTCGATATTGGAGAAGTGTACGGTCGGGAAGGTTTTCAACCTCGCTCCGGGGATCGTATTGGCGATTGCTTCACCCATGGCGTGCGACGTCACGGTGTCGAACTCGCCGGCGATCACGAGCGTCGGGCTCTGGATGAGGGCGCTGGTACGGCGCATGTCGGCATCGCGCACGGCGGCAAACAGACCAGCGAGTCCCTTGCGTGATATGTTCAGCAACATCTCTCGAAACTGGCGAACAACCGGTCCGTTCGCGGCGATCATCGTTTTCGGAAACCAGTTGCCGAGGAAGGTCTCCGCGGCTTCCCTCATGTCCGGCGCAGCAAGCGTTGCGGCTATCGACCTGTCGAAGGTTTCGGCGGGGCCGAGGTAGGAAGAGGTATTGCTGAGGATCAGACGGTCGATCCGTTCCGGTGCGTGGATGGCAAGCCATTGGCCTACCCAGCCGCCGAGGGACAGGCCAAGAAAATGCGCTCTCTCAATCCCGAGCCAGTCCATCAGCTCCAGCACGTCGCGGCCGAGCCTTCCGTCGGAATAGGCGCCAGCCGGCACGTCCGAGCCGCCATGACCGCGGTAATCATAGCGGATGACCCGAAAGTGTTCGGCGAATTGAGGGATCTGGAGATCCCACATCTGCAGGGTGGTCGCAATGGAATTAGCAAGGATTAGTGCCGGGCGGTCGTCCCGCCCATCGATCCTGTAGGCGATCCGGACGCCATCGCCGGTGGTGAAGAACGACAGGGCGGCCGGCTCTTCGGGATTGAGCGTGGCGAGTTCTGCGGAATTATTCGTCATCGATATGGTCCTTCTCTTGTTGTTGGCACCTGCCGCATTGCCGCAGAATCTGGTTCCGGAAAGCGGGGCGGGGTCGAGAACAGTCCGACGCTAATTCTTTCTTCCTTCCAAAAAAATTGAAAAGATTGGAAAGTCATTGTAAATAGAATCTACAATGCAGCCATTCACGCTCCAGGAAATCCAATGTTTCGATGCGGTGGTCCGCGAAGGCGGCTTTCAAGCGGCGGCCTCCGTGTTGAACCGGTCGCATACGGCCGTGTTTGCAGCGATCGCCAAGCTCGAGGCCAATCTCGGCGTCGCCCTCCTCGATCGTACCGGCTATCGCGTAGATCTCACCGAAGCTGGTCGCTCCTTTCATCGCAAGGCGCAGGCCCTGCTCGGCGAAATGGAAGCGCTACGGGTGCATGCCCGTCAGCTCACAATGGGAGAGGAGACGTATCTGCGCGTGATCCTTGGCGACACCTGCCCGTTGCATGATGGCCTGCAATTGCTCGGTGGCTTCTTCGCCGCCTGTGCGAACACGCGGCTCGATCTGCATTTCGAGACGATTGGCGGACCATCCGAGCGGCTTTTAGAAGACGAAGCCGACCTGATCCTCCATTGGATCGATAAATCCGATCCGCGGCTCGAATGGATCGATCTCGGCGCGATCTCCTTCGTGCCGGTGGTTGCTCCTGACTTCCTGCCATTCGCACCCTCGCGATCGATCACTCCAGAACAAATGCGTGGGTTGACCCAATGCATCATCCGAGACACGGCGCGCGATATTGCAAAACCCAGTTTCTACGTGGTCGAGGGTGCACCGCAATGCACGGTCGCCGATCACGCGATGAAAAAGGAGATCGTCCTTCGCGGCATGGCCTGGGGGCATCTGCCCCGCTTCATGATCGAGGAGGAGTTGCGTGACGGACGTCTGCTCTCCATCACGGGACAGCATTTCCCGGGCATGGATATCGACCTTGTGGCGGCACGCCGCCGCGACCGCCCGCACGGACCCATCGCCAGCCGACTCTGGCACTACATCCAAACGCATCCCCGATTTGCGGATAAGGCCTCGACTTCATCGCCGAGATGAGCAGAATGAGTAGGAGATCGCTCTCCATCAAGAGCTTTGCGGCTGGCCTACGGCAAGGTTAGGCTAGCATTGAATGGGAGCCATTGGGTATTTTACCGGAGATGAAGCATGTTCACTCACGTCATGATCGGCAGCAACGATTTGGAACGAGCCAGAAGCTTCTACGACGCCACATTCGCTGCATTGGGTGGTAATCCGGGCGAGATGGATGAGCGAGGCAGGCTGGTCTATATCCACGAGGGTGGTCGGCTGATGATCACGAAACCGATCGATGGCAAGCCTGCGACCGCGGCTAACGGCGGGACTATCGGTATAGCCGCCGCGAGCCCCGGCCATGTTCTGGCGTGGCATGCCGCCGGTGTCGCGCATGGTGGCATGGCGATCGAAAGTCCGCCCTCCGAGCGCCCGAACGGAGCATTCGTCGCATATCTTCGCGATCCTGACGGAAATAAATTGTCCGCGCGGTCTCACCCGACGAAATGAAATGGGCGTCAAGCGGCGCCTGGGGCAGCCATGGTAATGTCGAGTTCGGGCGGATTTCCGTCACGGCAGCATCAGGTCAATAGCGGTCAATCCCTTCTTTCGGGGATCAGGCGTATCTGAGTTCCATGACGTGCCGAGACCTTGATCGCCGTCGATATCTCACGAAGCGGTCCACGCGCGACGAGCGCCTCCGGCTGAGGGACATTTCCAGGACCCGCATCGATAAAGGCGGCCCAGTCGTCTTCGGAATCGAGCATCGCCATGAACGACGTTGCGACGATTGCTTCGCCGCAGGCGGCGCATCGGAGTATGTATGAGCCTCCGTGGACGATCGATTCGGTCTTGTCTAGTCCGCATGAGGTGCAGAGCAACGTATCACTCATTGCGTCACCCCAATGTCGACTGGTTCAAAGACGTCGCGACAACAGAATTCAACATGCGTTCCAAGAGGATCGATGGCGACACACTGTTGTTTGTTCCGTATCGCCATGAAAACCCAGCCTATGCAGCGAAATTGTCTTTCGCCGAACGCAATGCTCAGCGGTTGCCGATCGACGGACTGAACACCATGAGGCTCAGTATCTCGAAGAGCACTTGAGCTCCAGCATGTGCGGTGTTGGTCGTTGCGTCATATTGGGGAGCGACTTCGACGACGTCGCCGCCTACGAGATTGATGCCTTTCAGTCCGCGTATCAGTTCAAGAACTTCGCGCGTCGTCAATCCGCCGACTTCCGGCGTGCCTGTACCGGGGGCAAAACTCGGATCGAGGCTGTCGATGTCGAAGGATAGATAGGTCGGGCCGTCACCGACGATGGATTTGGCCTTGGCAATGACCGCTTCCATCCCCATTGCGCTGATGTCTTCTGCGTGGATCACGGTCATTCCCGATTTATAGGAGAATTCCCATAGATATTCCGCCGAACCGCGGATGCCGATCTGGATCGTCCTTGTCGGATCAAGCACGCCATCCAGCACGGCGTTGCGAAACGGTCCGCCGTGATGAAACTTCGTCTGATCGAAGGCGCCGCTGGTGTCGCAGTGCGCATCGATATGAATGAGACCCACCGGCTCCTTCCGGCCGACCGCCTTCAAAATGGGATGGGTAATGGAGTGGTCACCTCCGACCGAGAGAGGCACGACGCCGGCATCGACGATCTGGCCGATACGCTTTTCGATGTCCTCGTGACTGAGCTCCAGCCTATAGCGGCTCTGGAACGGCACGTCGCCAATGTCGGCGACGCGAAGATCGAAGACCGGCGCCGTTCCCAGAACGTGGTTATAAGGACCTATCCTTTCGATGGCGCGAAGGGCGCGTGGTCCGAAGCGGGAGCCGGGGCGGTTGGTGACGCCGAGATCCATCGGAATTCCCGTGATCGCGACCTGGAGATTGCCGAAATCAGGCTCGTCGGCTGCGACCTGCATGTAGGGCGCGCTGAGGAAAGTCGGCACACCGGCATATGGTGCCAGTCTTGTGCCGCTCTTGGAGATGATCTTCTCTGCGACTTTGCGAAACTTCTCGTCGAATATCTCGCCGCCTTTGCTGTCTGCAAATTCCGCACGCAGCTGTTCGAGCCGCATCTTGTCCCACACCATTCGCATGCGTCTCCACTTGAGATCCGTATCACTCAACAAAGAGGTTGAGAAAGCAATTGGTATCGTTGTAGCAATCGGTATCAAAGAGAAATCGATATGACCGCTGCAAAATCCAATTCGCTTGTTGCCCGCCTCTCCCCTCCACCCATCCCTTCCGTCGTTGCCTGGGGCCGCGAATACAAGGGATTGAGGGGTCCACTTATTGATCTGTCGCAGGCCGTGCCCGGTTATCCTGCGCATCCTGAAATGCTGCGTCTGCTTGGCGAGACGGCTGCACAACAGGCGATGACGGGATACGGCCCGATCGAGGGCGAGCATTTGCTGCGGCAGGCCTATGCCGCACATGTCGCAAAAGTTTACGGCGCGGACATATCTGCCGGCAATATCCATATCACGGCCGGCTGCAATCAGGCGTTCATGTGCACGGCGATTGCTCTTGCAGGCGCCGGCGATACGGTCGCGCTCACCAATCCTTTCTATTTCAATCACGATACGACGCTGTCGATGCTGGGTATCGGGCGGCGGCTGGTCGACTGCGATCCCGCAACCGGCTTCCTTCCGGATCTCGGTTCAGCAGAGGCCGCGCTTTCCGCCGGCGCGAAGATGCTTGCCGTCGTGACGCCCAACAATCCTACCGGAGCAGTCTATCCGCCCGAGCTGCTTCACGCGCTTTTCAGGCTCTGCCGAAAATATGGCGCCTGGCTGGTCGTCGACGAAACCTACCGCGATTTCCTGGCCGAAGATTACGGCCGGCCGCATGCCCTGCTATCGGAGCCGGGTTGGGAGGATACGCTCGTTCTTCTCTACAGTTTCTCGAAATCCTTCTGCATCCCCGGTCATCGCCTCGGTGCCGTCACGGCAGGTCCCGAGCTCATTTCAGAGATCGCGAAGGTCATGGACAATATGCAGATCTGCGCCCCGCGTTCGGCTCAGATCGCAGTCGCGGCGGCTCTGCCTATCCTTGCCGACTGGCGGGCCGGCAACCGGCTGGAAATTGCTCGCCGTGCCGATGCCTTGAGGGGAGCGTTTTCCGAGCTGGCTGGCTGGGAGATTGCAGCGATAGGCGCCTATTTTGCCTTTGTTCACCATCCTTTCGAGGGGCGATCGTCGTCCGAGGTTGCCGAAGAACTTGCGAGGGAACGCGGCGTGGTCTGCATACCCGGGGCATATTTCGGGGAGGGGCAGGAGCGCTACCTTAGACTTGCCTTTGCCAATGCCGATGCCGCTTCGATCGGACTATTGCCGGATCGGCTGCGCTAGGCAGCGTTCATCAACGGCGGTCGGAAGGTCATGATAGCCGCCTCGCCAGTAGAGCAGCGGTCCGATGTCCTGCCGGATTTCCATCGCACAGATATGCCCGATCAGAATGGCATGGGAATGGTGATGGAATGCGGTTTCGAGCTTGCAGTCGAGGGCTGTCAGGGCATTTTCAAGTGCGGCGGCACCTGTCTTGAGGCGGTACCACCCGGCACCCTCGTAGCGGTCGGCGCCCTTGCGTCCGCCAATGCCGGAAAAGGATTGCGCGACGTGCTGTTGGTCGGCCGCAAGCACGTTGACGCAGAAACAGCCATACCGCTGCAGCGCCGGCCAGGAGGAAGAGATCCTGTTGATGCTGACGATGACGGAAGGCCGATCGGCCGAAAATGAAGAAACCGATGTTGCGGTGAAGCCGGTGCGGTCTTGGCCATCACCCACCGTTATCACGCTGACCGCACCGGCCAGATGACGCATCGATAGTCTGAATTCCGCGTCGCTGATCAGAGCCTCGTCACCCATTGAACAGGCCCTCAGCTCTTGGCAAAACGGTTTGCCGGCGTTGAAATGCCGAGGTTTTCGCGAAGGGTCCTGCCTTCATATTCCTCGCGGAACAGGCCGCGGCGGCGAAGCTCCGGCAGGACGAGCCGCACGAAGTCGTCGAGGCTGAATGGCAAGGTCGGAAACATCAGGATAAAGCCGTCGGCGGCACGCGTCTCGAACCACTCTTCCATGTAGTCGGCGATCTGGGACGGCGTGCCCGTTATGCCATTGCCGGTGTGTTTCTCCGCATAATGCCGGATCAGCTCACCGACGGTGTGACCGCTCTTGACGAAATCGACCAGTTCGTCGAACAGGGCACGCGACCCTTTCGGAGCGGCCGGCAGCCGGTCCATCGGGAAAGGCGCATCGAGAGCCACGCCACGCAGGTCCGCCTCCAGGAATTCGGAGAGCATCAACCGCCCGACATCGGGATGCATCTTGTCGATCAGATAGTCCACCTTCGCCTTTGCCTCGGCCTCGGTTTCACCGACATTGACAACGATCCCCGGCATGATTTTCAGATCATCCCGATCGCGGCCATGGGCGGCCATCCGGCTTTTGACATTGTCGTAGAAGGACCGGTTCCGTTCGATGTTCGATGCGAGGCTGAAGACGATCTCGGCGGTGCGTGCCGCCATATCCATTCCGGGTTCGGAACCACCGGCCTGGGCGATGACGGGACGGCCCTGTGGCGTTCGGGCGATGTTGAGGGGTCCGCGAACCTGGAAGTGCTTGCCCTTATGGTTGAGCGTGTGGTGCTTGTCCTTGTCGTAGTAAACACCGTTTTCGCGATCGAGAAGGAGCGCGCCTTCCTCGAAGCTGTCCCATAGGCCGAAGACAACGTCGACGAATTCGTTGCCGCGTTCATAGCGTAGCGCGTGCGGATCGAGCCCCTCGCGATTGAAGTTATAGCCGGTTTCGTCATGGTCTGACGTGACGACATTCCAGCAGGCGCGGCCCTTGCTCAGATGGTCGATCGAGGCAAACAGACGGGCGACATTGTAGGGCTCATAGTAGCTCGTCGAGACCGTTGCCACGAGACCGAGATCGTTGGTCGTGACCGCGAGTGCCGAGAGCAGCGACAGGGGCTCGAAGCGATTCATCTTTGTAGGAATGCGGGCGAGTGCGTTCGGATCGCCGACGGCCGCTGCCGGAGAATCGGCCATGAACATGAAATCGAATTTCGCCGCCTCGGATCGTTTGGCGACATCGAGCAGATGCGCGAAGTCGTTGGCGCCGTTGACATCGCTTGCCGGATGCAGCCAGGAGGCTGGATGAAAGCCGAACGTATAGACGAAAGTTCCGAGTTTCATCTTGTCGGTCCGTGCCATCGAATTCTCCCTTTATGTCAGTCTCGCATTCCTTTGAAGGCGAATGCGCAAATTATCGCCAGGCGCAAAATTTCATCAATATCGTGCAGCTGAGTTCCGTTTTAGTTTTTCTAAAATGTTGGTGCGGGCGCCGATACCAGACCCTGCTGGCGGGAAATGGCGACGAGCCACTCGCGAAACTGGCGCCCGTGCGGTTTTTCCAAGGCGGCCCGGTCCCAGGCGAGAAAGTAGCTTTCGCGCAGGGGAATGCGTATGTCGAGGGGAATGATGAGCGTCTGCGCCTCCAGCTCATCTGCGATCATCGACATCTGCGCGAGAACGACGCCGCGCTTGTTGACGGCGGCATCAATTGCGCTGCTCGAGAGCGTGAAGGAAAGGCCGGCGGCGGTTTCCTCGAGTGCCGCTCCCGTCTTCGCGGCGAATTCAAGCCAGCTTGGATAGGGCGTGAAATGCCGCTCCCATTCGACATGCAGGAGCGGATATTGAAGAAGTTGCGTCGCAGAAGGCGCTTTGCCCTTGATCAGGGCTGGCGAGCAGGCGGGAACCACCCAATCGCGGAACAGCTCGGTATAATGTTCATGCTGCAGTACGTCCGATCCGTAGCTGATGCGGAAATCGATGTCGTCGAAGCCCATGCGCGGTTCCTTGTCGCGACCGACGATCCTGACATGCGCATTTGGATGAAGGGCCTGCCAGTCGAAGATCCGGCGCCCGATCCATTTGTTGACGACGGAAGACAGCGCGCTGAGAACCAGGGCATTCTCGTTGCGAGCCCGTTCCAGGATCTGCTCCGCGGCTGCGAATTGTTCGAATCCCTTCGATATTTCCTGATGATAGAGCCGCCCCCATTGGGTGAGCTCCACCGTTCGACCATTGCGCTCAAGCAAGGTGACGCCGAGAAAGCTTTCGATCTTCCGAATCTGCTGACTGATCGCCCCGGGCGAAACCTTCAGCTCCAAGGCCGCGGCGCTCACGCTGCCGCAACGGCCGACGGCTTCGAAGGCTTGCAGACCTTTGAGCGGAACTGCCTTGCTGATCCGGTTCTCGTTCAAGAAGCATCTCCCGGTATCGGTAGATCGGTGACGGCTCTCTCATTCGGGTAAAAGTCGCCGGCAAACTGGAAACGATCACCGGGATGGATGAA
The DNA here is from genome assembly GCF_014193605.1 of Rhizobium sp. BK312. Taxonomy (NCBI): domain Bacteria; kingdom Pseudomonadati; phylum Pseudomonadota; class Alphaproteobacteria; order Hyphomicrobiales; family Rhizobiaceae; genus Rhizobium; species Rhizobium sp. BK312. The sequence continues at coordinate 238,863 of NZ_JACHZP010000002.1, forward strand.
CTCGACATAGGTGACCGTGCGGCTGCTCTGCCATGTCTGACGGATGAGCGTCAGGCAGGCTTCGCCGCGTTCGGTTTCAAGCAGGCGCGCCGTCGCGGCATCTGCCGAGACGGCTCGAATGACATGCCGGGCTTTCGACCAGGGCACCATGTCCAGCAACCATTTGCCTGGTGGTACCGAAGCGAAACTCTCGGTTCTTGCTAAAGGCACCAGGTCCAGCATGATGATGCGCCGCTCAAGCGCATTCGCCTTGCCGTCGACCGCATGCAGGCAGTGAAGCCGCAGGATTTCCGCCCCCACGGTTTCGCCGAGCCGCACCGCGGTAGCAGAATCGAGCCTTTCGACCTTCCGCATCAGCATCGTGTGGCTATGTTCATGTCCCGCCAACTCCGCTTCCGTGGAAATGTCCTGGATGTCCATGACCGTGCGGTCGATTTGCCGCGAAGCGACAAAGGAGCCGAGCTTGCGACGACGTATGATCATGCCACGCTCAGCCAGGGTCGAGAGCGCCTTGTTCACGGTCATCCGAGAGCATTGATATTCTTTCAGCAGCTCGTGTTCGACAGGTATTCGGTACCCCGGCGGCCAGATGCCGCTCACGATCCTGCTTTCGATATCCTTCAGAATTCTCTGATGAATTGGGACCAACGCTCGCCTTGCTCCGGCAATGAATTCAATGTCCGTGAAAACCGCTTCTGCCAGATCCATCGGGCATCATGCGGCATAATTCTTGCGTTCGTTATGTTTTGTATTTGACAGTGTAGGCGAGGCTGTATCTATTTGTATAGACAAAAAAGGTCATAGAAATCGGCCTGACGGGACAATGCTTGGGGAACCTGAACCTTCCGAAGGAAGGGCACAAAACTGGAGAGAAAGACATGACGAAGAATTCGCTTCTGAAGGGGTTGGTTGGCGCCGCACTTTTGTTTGGCGCAACGATTTCGGCCCATGCGGCTGACACGCTTGCCGCGGTCAAGGCCGCCGGCACCCTCAAGGTAGGCACCGAGACTGCCTTCGCCCCGTTCGATTTCATCGATGCAGGCAAGCATGTCGGCTTGAACGTCGACCTCTTCGACGAGATCGGCAAGGAACTGGGTGTGAAGATCGAATGGGTCACGCTTCCATGGGATGGCGTTTTCCCGGCGCTTGAAGCCGGCAAGTTCGACGTCGTTGCCGGTCCGGCAACCATCACCAAGAAGCGCATGGAGCGCTATCGCTTCACGCCGCCGTTGGCCGAAGCGACCATTGCGATCCTGAAGAAGGCGGGTGACAAGACGATCAGCAAACCGGAAGACATCGCCGGCAAGAAGATCGGCGTTGGTAAGGCGACGGCGCAGCTCGACCAGCTCAAGGAATTTTCTGACACCCTGCCGACGAAAGCCGATATCCGCGAATATCCGGCCTTTACGGAATCCTACGCCGACCTGGCAGCCGGCCGTATCGCCGGCGTTGCCAATTCGCTGCCGAATATTGCGTTCGTCGCCAAACAGCGTGAAGGCACGTTCGAAGTCGTGCTGCCGCCCTTCGGCAAGAAGTCCTATTTCGGCTTCATCGGCCTGAAGGACGCCGATCACGCGCCGCTGATGGACGCCATCGATGCCGCCATGTTGAAGATCAAGGCCGACGGCCGCATGGCGACGCTGCAGAAGAAATGGTTCGGCGCAAGCTTTGACACGCCTGACGCTGTCAAGGACCCGGCATTCTGATCAGTCCTCGGAAATCGGCCGTGCCCGCTTTCTTGTCGGGCACGGCTGACGAGCGAGATCACAGCTTCCTGGTCACCACGCGGGCGAACACTCAACAATGTCCATCGAGCTCTTTGGATTGCTTGTGCAGGCATCCATCTACACGGTGACGATCAGCTTTGTGTCGATCTTTATCGGTTTTGCAATTGCGATCCTGATTTCGGGAATGTTGCTGACGGGGCGTAGCCTTTTCGTGCGACCTGCCCAGTTTTTCATCAGCTTTTTTCGCGGCGTGCCGCTGCTGGTGCAGTTGCTGCTGATCTACAATCTGCTCCCGGCCGTCGGCCTCAACGTGCCGAGCATCGTGGCCGCCGTCATCGGCCTGTCGCTCTGCACGGCTGCCTACCAGGCAGAGAATCTGCGCGGCGGCTTTGCCAGCGTGCCGTTGGGCCTTGTGGAGTCGGCGGAGATGGTTGGCCTGACGCCGCGCCAGATCTTTCGCCGCATCAAGGTTCCGATCGCGCTGCGGCTAACCTTTCCGGCTCTTGTCAACGAGGCGATCCTCATTCTGAAGGCATCGTCGCTGGTCTCTGTCGTCGGCATCGTCGAACTGACCCGCATGGCCCAGGATCTTGCCGGCAGCACCTTTCTGCCGCTGCAGATCTTCGCCTCAGCCGGCCTTATCTATCTCGTGATCAACTGGGTGGTGGCGCTTGCCGGCGGCTTGATCGAAAGCAGATTGCCCGGAGTACCGCGATGACCTTCGACATCAACGTCCTGATCGGGCAGTGGCCCGCCATCCTCAGCGGCGCCGGCGTAACGATCATGATCTGGATTATAGGCACCATTGCCGCGGCCATTATCGGTTTCCTGATGGCGGTTGCCCGGCAATATGGCGGCGTGGTGGTCGACAAGGCGCTGGGTGCCATCGTGGCGGTGCTGCGCGGCACGCCGTTTCTTATCCAGATCTTCCTCGTCTATTATGGCGGCCCTTTCGTCGGCCTTGAGCTCGATCCAGTGCCTGCCGGACTGATCGGCATTTCGATCTATGGCGCAGCCTATTTCAGCGAAATCTTCCGTTCCGGATTTCGGGCCGTGCCGAAAGGCCATATCGAGGCTGGCGAATGCGTCGGCTTGACGCGGGGGCAGATCATCAGGCGCATTCTCTTACCCGAGATGACGATGCTGGTGCTGCCGCCCTGCGTGAACATGACCGTCATTCTGATGAAGGAGACGGCAGTCCTCTCCATCATCACCGTGCCGGAATTGACGGCGACGCTCAGTGCGATCGGATCGCAGCAATATGCCTTCGTCGAGGCGCTTTCGGCCCTGGCGCTCTTCTACTGGGTGCTTGTCGAAGTCACCGGCTGGCTTGGCAACCTTGCAGAAACGAAACTTTCCAGATTCAGGTTTTTCAACGCATGAGCGTCCCCGCTATAGAAGTCAGGAATCTCGTCAAGACCTTCGGAGAGACGACGGTCCTTCATGGCATCGATCTTGCCATCGAGCCGGGGCAGGTCTCCTGCCTGATCGGTCCATCCGGTTCCGGCAAGAGCACGCTCTTGCGATGCATGGCTTTTCTTGAAGAGGCAACGCGGGGGACGATCTCCATCAATGGCGAGGTCCTTGGCTTTGCCGAGGATTCTCAAGGGCGTCGTGAACGGATCTCGGCAGCCACCAATCGCTCGATCCGCGCCCAGATTGGCATGGTGTTCCAGCAGTTCAATCTTTGGCCGCATATGACGGCGCTCGGCAATGTCAGCGAGGCATTGAAGACGGTTCACAAGATGAGCCGAAAGCAAGCCGAGGATGCGGCCATGGTGCAACTCGTCAAGGTCGGGCTTGAGGCGAGAGCCGGGCATTATCCCTCGCAACTTTCCGGCGGACAACAGCAACGCGTGGCGATCGCCCGCGCCCTCGCTTTGAAGCCGAAGATCATGCTGTTTGATGAGCCGACATCATCGCTCGATCCGGAACTGACCGGCGAGGTCTTGAACGTCATGCGCGACCTGGCAGCCGAAGGCATGACGATGGTTGTCGTTTCGCATGAAATCGGTTTCGCTGCGACAGTCGGCCAGCAGATCATCTTTCTCGATCACGGCAAGGTGCTGTTTAGCGGGCCGCCCCAAGAAGTGTTCAAGAAGCCGAGAAATCCTCGTCTCGAGCAATTCCTCGATACCTATCTCGATCGTGGTGCATCGATGTTGCTCTGATGCTGATGTGGTGACCGGAGTGAGTGCAATCATCTCGTATGACGGCACTCACTCGTCGGCGTTTTCCCTTCGGCATCGGTGAACCCGCCGCGTACAAAATATTTTATTGGTCTCCGAGGCTGCTTTGCTGCGAGCGAGGCAGCTCATGGCTGCCAATTGCCTGGGTTCTCGCGATCAGGCCATGAAGGACGATTTGCAATGCCTGCAGGAGAATCTTTCTCATCTCGTATCCTTTAAGCCGTGGCATTCGCGGCGCGAATGAAATTTCGCCAGCCGCCAAACCCGGTGATATCCTTGGCACCGGCTGTGGCATGGGCTTCACAGAGGAATCCGGAAACATGGCTGCCGTCCTCAAGCCGGATCTTGCCGATCCCCAGCGGGGCGGGAATATTCTGGACGAAGTGGGCAAATGCGGCCGGCGGTAACGCCCATACCTCGATTTCGATACCGTTGCCGGCAAAGTTCGGATCGCGCACCAAACCCGGCTTGGGTGGTATCGTCCCCGGCAGGGCGAAAAGTCGGTAACTGCCGTCCGTTCGACCCGTCATCATTCTGTATCCGCCTTTTCCGGTGAGCTCGTGGTTGAGCGGCATACCGGTCAGATGCGCGCCGACAACGACGATCGGAACGACGTCAGCGGTTTCGGGTGTTACGCGGCTTCTGTCCGGCAGTGCCGCCATGCGATCCCGACCCATTCCGCTATTTACCGCTCGATGCATGGCATCGGCGAAAGGCGCCAAAGCATCGTCGGTAAAGGCCGGCCCGACGAGCATCACACCGGCCGGCAGATGGCCGTCGGCATCGAAGCCTGCGGGTATGGCGATCGCCGCGCAATCAAGCAGGTTGGCGAAATTGGTATAACGGCCGAAATGGCTGTTTCTGACGATCGGATCGGCCTGCATTTCCTCGACCGTATAGGTCGTGGGGGATGTCGGCAGCATCAGGAAATCGACCTTCTCCCATTCCGCCTTCGTCTTTTGCCGCAATGCTTCCAGCCTGTACTTGCCCTCGAAGGCGGCGACCGCGTCGTAGCCTTTCGCGCCCTCGATGATGGTTCTGACCGTCGGATCGAAATCGCCGGCATTGCTTGCGAGGAAGTCCTTTACCGCCGCGAGGCGCTCTGCAACCCAGGGGCCGTTGTAGAGCAGTTCGGCAGCCTGCCGGAAAGGCGCATAGTCGAACGGGACGATCTCTGCCCCGAGCGATCTCGCCCTGTCGATGGCGGCATCGTAGAGGGCCTCGACATGCCTGTTGCCATAAAATTCGCGCTCGGCCCCATCCAGTACGCCAACGCGCGGGCGCGCCGACGGTAGGCTCGCTGGAGCCGCTTCTCGCGAGAACGGATCACGGGCGTCGTAGCCTTCCATGATCCGGCGAATGGCGACCCCGTCACCAACCGTCGCGGCGAACACCGTGACGACATCGACGCTGCGGCAAGCCGGTACGACGCCAACATTGGGAGCAAGCCCCGGCGTCGGCTTGATGCCGACGAGATTGTTGAAGGCGGCCGGCACCCGGCCGGAGCCTGCCGTATCGGTGCCGAGAGAGAAACTGGCAAGACCTGCCGCCACGGCAACGGCGGAACCGGAACTGGAGCCGCCGGAAACATAGGCGCGATCGAAAACTGAGCGGGGCGCACCATGGGGCGAGCGCGTGCCGTTGAGGCCGGTTGCGAACTGGTCGAGATTGGTCTTGCCGATGACGATGGCGCCGGCAGCCCGCAGACGCGCAACCACTGTCGCATCCGCTTGAGGATGATAGGCAAAGGCCGGGCAGGCGGCCGTTGTCGGCAGACCTGCGACATCGATATTGTCCTTGACTGCAAAAGGTATGCCCCAGAGCGGCAGGCTATTTGGCTCGGGTGCCGTCGTCAGCAATTCCGTCGCCGCAACTCGCAAGGCTTCAGGAGATGTCGGCGTGATGAAGATTGCCGGATCATCTGACGCCCCGCATCGGGCGATAATCTCCTCCACGAGATCGAGCGGCGATAGACCTGCTCCATAAGCCTCTTTCAACGAGGTTAGGTCGAGAATAGTAGGCAGCATCAGATTTCCTCCAGAATGACAAGCACGTCGCCGGCCTTGACGTTGCGCCCAGGTGCTGCGCGCAGATCGCGGACGCGTCCCGCAGCGTGGGCGGTGACGTTGATTTCCATTTTCATCGACTCGATGATGGCCAAAGTATCGCCGGCTGCGACCGGCTGGCCTTCCTCGACAAGTATCTTCCAAACATTGCCGGGCACCGCGCTTTCGATGCCGAAGCAACCTTCCGGTATATCTCCGGCCAGGGCAGGGCTCGCTCCTTCGTCAACGGAAAAGCTGTCGAGCCCCAGCTCCTTCCAGCGTTGCCGTTCCGCCTCGAAGGCTGCCTGCTGCCTGGATTTGAAAGCACCGATCGCCGCAGCCTCGCGTGCGAGGTCCGCCTCATAGGCAGCGTAGGAGAATTCCGTCTCCTCGATCCTGATCGGATAGCCGCCGTGAGGGAAGGCCGCACGCGCCTCGTTCAGTTCCTCATGCGTGACGGGGAAGAAGCGAATCTGGTCGAAGAAGTTGAGAAGCCATGGCTTGTCCTTGGCAAAGACCGGCGTTTGCCGCCAGCTGTTCCAGACCTGGATCGTGCGGCCGAAGAGCTGATAGCCGCCCGGTCCCTCCATGCCATAGATGCACATATAGGCACCGCCGATGCCGACGGCGTTTTCCGGTGTCCATGTGCGCGCCGGATTGTATTTCGTCGTCACCAGCCGATGGCGTGGATCGATCGGTGTGGCGACCGGTGCACCGAGATAGACATCGCCAAGACCGAGCACGAGGTAGCTGGCATCGAAGACGATATCGCGCACCGCCTGCTCGTCGGGCAGGCCGTTGATGCGGCGGATGAACTCGATGTTGGAAGGGCACCATGGCGCATTCGGGCGCACGAGCTCCTGATACTTACGCATAGCAAGCTCGGCCTGCGGATCGTTCCAAGAAAGCGGCAGATGCACGATCCGACTTGGGACTTTGACCTCTTGCGCCGGCGGCAGTTTTGCTTCGATCTCGGTCAAAAGGCCAACGAGGCGTTTCCGCGTCAGCGTCGTACCGTCATAATGGATCTGCAGCGAACGGATGCCGGGCGTCAGGTCGATGATCCCAGGCAGGCGTGCCTCGACGACTGCCTGCATCAGCAGATGCACGCGCAAACGCAGGGCGATATCAAGTGTCATCGGCCCGTATTCGATAAGCAGGTTGTCATCACCCTGCCGGCGATAGACGACAGGCACTGGCCCATCCTGGCTTTGGCCGACGATCGCCGATCCGGTCTCCTCGGGTGCACGGCGAACTGTCGGACCGACGATAGCGTCCTGACTGCGCCGCACCGGGTGAAAACGGATTTTGTCGCCCGGCTTGAACTGGCCCATCTTCCATTGCTCGTCGCGCGCAATGACGGCCGGGCAGACGAAGCCGCCAAGGCTCGGTCCATCGGGACCAAGAATGATTGGCATGTCGCCAGTGAAGTCGATCGCGCCGATCGCATAGGCATTGTCATGAAGATTGGAGGGGTGAAGACCAGCCTCACCGCCGTCGCTACGTGCCCATTTGGGGGCAGGGCCGATCAGGCGCACGCCGGTGCGGGCACTGTTGAAATGCACTTCATAGTCGGTCGAAAACAGCGTCTCGATGTCTTCGTGCAGAAAGAAGTCCGGCGCGCCGTGTGGTCCATAGACAACGCCGACCTCCCAGGTGCGCGTGAGGGCTGCCGGCATGTCCGCAGGCTTGGCCTCGGGCTGCCGTGTTCGTGCCAGTCGCAGCACATGGCCGGTCTGGAGTGTACCGGTCGCATGGCCTCCGAATCGGCCGAGGCCGAAGGTTGCCCTGGAGCCGAGCATGAGCGGCGCGGCGAAACCGCCCGAGACAGCGAGATAGGAGCGCTGGCCCGGGCCTTCTATGGCGCCGATGGCAAGCGTCTGCCCTGCTTTTGCGATGACGGCCTCACCATGCGGTAATGGAACGCCATCGAGGCTCATCGGCATATGGGCGCCCGCAAGCGCGATCGTGACGTTGGAGAAGATCTTGAGCATCGGGCCCGAGACGGTCAGCTCCAGAGCCGCGGTCTCATCGGCATTGCCGACCAGCCTGTTGGCCTGGCGGAACGAGCGCTCGTCCATCGGCCCGCTCGGTGGCACGCCGACATGCCAGAGCCCCAGCCTGCCCGGAAGCTCCTGAATGCTCGATTGCGCGCCGGGCGCCACCACCTCGATCACGTCGGGCACGAAGGGAAAATCCTTCAGCGCCGTCGTTGCCACCTTGCCGCTGGCGAGCAGTTCCGATCCGGCAATTGCCTTCAGATAGTCGAGGTTGGTCTCGATGCCGGAGATGGAGCTTTGCGAAAGTGCGGTTTTGAGTTTCTCGATCGCGGCCGGCCGGTCTTCGGCCGCGACGATCACCTTGGCAAGCATGGGATCGTAATAGGGAGTGACCTCCGTACCCGTCTCGATCCAGCCGTCGACGCGCGTGCCCTCCGGAAAAGTAACTTCGGTCAAAAGGCCGGCGCTTGGCCTGAAGCCCGCATGCGGCATCTCGGCATAGATGCGCGCCTCGATCGCCGCACCCTTCGGAACAAGTCGATCGTTGCCTGTGATCACCTCTTCGCCGGCCGCCTGGCGGATCATCCACTCGACGAGATCAATGCCATAAACGGCCTCGGTGACCGGATGTTCGACCTGAAGCCTCGTATTGACCTCGAGGAAGTAGAATTCCTCGCGTGCGGGGTCGTAAATGAATTCGACCGTGCCGGCGGACTGATAGTGGGCGGAGGTGCCGAGTGCCACCGCCGCTGCATGGAGACTTTTGCGCACCGAAGGCGAAAGATCGGGCGCGGGCGTCTCTTCGATCACCTTCTGATTCCGGCGCTGCAACGAGCAATCGCGCTCGCCAAGCGCGATCACACCGCCTTTGCCGTCGCCGAAGATCTGTACCTCGACATGCCGCGCCCGTGAGACAAAGCGCTCCAGATAGACACGGGCATCGCCAAAGCTTGCTTTTGCCGTGCGTTGCACGCTGTCGAAGGCGGCCTTCAGGCTGGCAGCGTCCTCGCAGAGCTGCATGCCGATGCCGCCGCCGCCGGCCGTAGACTTCAGCATAACCGGATAGCCAATCTCCGCCGCGGCAGCGAGCGCCGCTTCGCTGGTTTCGACGAGGTCGCTACCCGGAAGCAGCGGCACCCCGCTTGTGCGCGCCAATTCGCGCGCCGTGTGCTTGAGCCCGAAGGCGGCGATATTGTCCGGCGTCGGCCCGATGAAGACGATGCCTTCCTTTGCCAGCCGTTCGGCAAAGCCGATGTTTTCCGACAAGAAGCCATAGCCGGGATGCACCGCCTCGGCGCCGGTTGCCTTGCAGGCGGCAATGACGGCGTCGATATTGAGATAGCTTTCCAAGGCCGGCGCCGGGCCGAGCCTGACGGTTTCGTCGGCCATCAGGGGTGCCTTTGAGAAACGGTCTGCGTCGGAATAGACGGCGACGGAGGCAATGCCCATGCGCCGCAGCGTCCCGATGATCCGGACGGCGATCTCGCCGCGATTGGCGATCAATATTTTCTTGAACATCTCAGGCCTCACCGTCCCATACGAGGACACGGATCGGCGTCGGGTCGAAGCCGTTGCAGGGATTGTTGATCTGCGGGCAATTGGAGATGACGAGGAGCACGTCCATTTCGGCCTTGAGCTCGACATAGTCGCCAGGCGCGGAGATGCCGTCGACGATCGTCATCTCACCTGACGGTTCGATCGGCACGTTCATGAAGAAATTGATGTTGGGCACGACGTCGCGCTTGCCCATGCCGTGCTTGGAGACTTCCAGCACGAAATTGTCTCGGCAGGCGTGAAGATATTTCGTGCCGTGGCCGAAACGCACCGTGTTGCTCTCGCAGGAGCAGGCGCCTGCCGATGTGTCATGACGGCCGCAGCTGTCGGCGGTCATCGTCAGCATGACGCGCCCCTCGTTGGAGATGATCCGGGTGCCTGTGGTGATATAGGCGGCGCCCTGTTCGCGCATCGTGTCCTGGTTGGAGTAGCGCTCGGAATAATCCCCGGCATTGTAGAATAGCGTGTCGATCGCTTGTTGGCCGTAGCTATCCTCGATGCGCAGCGTCTGGCCCTTGCGCACGATCGTCGAAAACGGCGCCTCGGCAGCGATGAAATGATCCTGCACCGCGTTGTCGAGCGTGCGGGATGGCGCGGTCTGAATGAAATCGCTCATGATCGTTCTCCCGGCTCAAAGATTGGCGAAGGCGTTGTTTTCAAAGCCGCGCACCGCTTCGGCGGTGGCCGTGCGACACAGATCGTCTTCAGCGATAGGCTGAGCGGCAATGCGGGTCACGGTCACCGGTTTCGGCGCGTAATGCGGGTTTGGATCGAGCGGGTGAGGGCAGTTGGAAAAGCCGACGATCATGTCCATTTCGGCGCGAAGATGGATATAGTCGCCATCGTGCAGTAGTTCCGGCTTCCACACGAACTTGCCGTCCGCATCGACCCGGACGGGCGCGAAAAGCGTGAAGGCGGCGGGAATATCGCGCCGATCCAAGCCTGATTTCGTTGCGAGCAGGACGAAGTTATCGCGGCTGTTGCGCAAGCCTTGGCCATATTTTGCCTCGTTGGAGGCGGCGGTGGAGCCTCCCATCAGGCAATCATGGGCGCCGGACGAATCTTCCGTCACCGAGAACATGACACGCCCCATGTCGGAAAAGATCACGCGGCCCTTCGACAGCGCCGTCGTCCATTGCACCTTGACCGTGTCGACAAGGTTCAGCCGCTCGCTCGGATCCGCGGCGTTCCAGGCGATCAGCGATACGGTGGAAAAGGCATGCTCCTGCGCGATGCGCAGCGTCTCACCCGTCTTGACACGTGTCGACCAGTACCAGCCGCCGGGGACAGTCTCCCGGTAGAGGATAAGGGCGGGGTCGATGGGCGGGGCGGGAAGCGGGCTTGGCGCCGGCAACGCCTTCGGCGCGAATTCCAGCCCCTTGCGTTGATGGTCTTCATACCGCGCGCGATTGGCGGCGATTTCTTCCGGTGAACGTCTGACGTGCTGCATGGCTAAATGTCTCCCGATGGTGCCAGGTCGTCCCGGCGGCGCCCCAGGGAAGAGACCGGGCCGTCCCGGTCGGGGCCAAAGATCGAGGCTGTGCCGGCGATGCGCGGCGGCCAGATGGAAATGTCCTTGGTAATGGTCGCGCCGTAGCGCTCCTTCTCCTCCGGCCGGTCGCGGCGGCGCTCGAAGGCGACGACGCGGGTCGCAAGCGTGAAGGCCTCGCGCATGTCATGGGTCACCATGACCACTGTCATCTGCGTCTCGTGCCAGAGGCGCTTCATCAGCGTATGGATTTCGGCGCGGATGCCCGGATCGAGCGCACCGAAGGGTTCGTCGAGCAGCAGCACTTTCGGCCGCATGATGAGCGCCTGGGCAAGCGCCAGACGCTGCTGCATGCCGCCCGAAAGCTGGGCCGGATACTTGTTCTCCGCGCCGGCAAGGCCGACTTCCGCAAGAAGCTGGCGTGCCTCCTCTATGGCGTTCCGGCGTGCCGAGCCGAACAACCTAGCCTTGTAGCGCGAGGCGGCGAGCTCCTTGCCGAGAAGCACGTTGCCGAGTGCTGTCAGATGCGGAAAGACCGAATAGCGCTGGAAGACCACGCCGCGATCGGCGCCGGGTTCCGCAGGCAGGGCCGCGCCATCAAGCAAGATCGTGCCGCGCGTCGGCTGCTCTTGCCCCAAAAGCATGCGCAGGAAGGTGGACTTGCCGCAGCCGGAGGGCCCGACGAGCGCGACGAATGCACGCGAGTCGACCGTCAGCGAGACATCCTCAAGCACGATCTGATCGCCATATTCCTTCCAGACCTTTTCGATTTTGAGTCCGCTCATGCCTGCTTCTCCAGTTCGGACCAGGGGAAGACGGCGATGCGGATGCGATCGAGCAGGTAGTTCATGAGCACGGCAAGCAGCGTGATCCAGACAACATAGGGAAAGATCACGTCCATCGAGAGGTAGCGGCGAACGAGGAAGATGCGGTAGCCGAGGCCGGAATCGGACGAGATCGCTTCGGCGGCGATCAGGAACAGCCAGGCCGGGCCGAGCTGCAGCCTGAGGCAGGTGATAAGCCGCGGCAGGATCTGCGGCAGCACGACACGAAGGGCGATCTGCCAGGATGAGCCGCCAAGCGTCTCGGCCTTGACGATCTGTTCGCGCGGCAGTTCCAGCGCCTTCAGGGCCAGATCCCGGACCATCGTCGGTGCGACGCCGATGACGATCAGGGCGATTTTGGAGGTTTCCCCAAGGCCCATGACGATGAAGAGGATGGGCAGCAATGCCAGCGGCGGGACCATGGAAATGACGGCGACGAAAGGCGAAAGAAGCGCTCTCAAATAGGGCAGCATGCCGATCAGCATGCCCAGGCAAAGCGCGATCGCCGTGGAGATGCCAAGGCTGGAGAGCAGCCGGACGAGGCTTGCCCCGGTATCGGACCACAGAAGGTAATCTCCCGTGCGCGGATCGGCGATGAAGGCCATGCGGTTGATGGCGTCGGCAAAGCCGGCGAAATTCGGAAGCAGCTTGTCATTGGCGTTTTCGGCAAGTCTTGAGGCAGAGCCGATCGCATAGGCAATGATGAGCAGCGCAAACGGCAAAAGCGTCAAGGCAAGCTGCGCACCGGGACTTGGCTTGGTATTAATCCAGCGCATGAAAGGCTCCGCGGAAAGGCTGGCGGCGCTGGCGCGCCGCCGTTCAAGGAAGCTCAGAGCGACCCGTCGGTGGCCGACTTCATGTAGGCTTCGGTGAAGCGAAGCTTGACGTTGTTGCCGTCGCCGAGGACCTTGCCGTTGGGCATTTCGATGCCGATGACATCGGCGGAAGGCGCGCCATTGCCCAGAAGCCCCTTCTGGAAGAGGAAGTTGCGCACCAGATCCATGGTCTTCGGCAGGTTCGGCGAGGTGGTGAAGGAAAGCGCATCTGCGGGCTTGTCGAAAAGCCGGGTTGCGGCGAGCTGCGCCTCGAAACCCTTGAGGTCGGTGCCCGATGCCTTACCCATGGCCTCGCGGGCGGTCTTACCCTCCGGCGTGTCGGCCTTCGTAAGCGCGGCCGTTTCATACCAGATACCGGTGAGTGCCTTACCGAAATTCGGGTTGTCCTTGAGCACATTGCTGTTGGCGACCATCAGGTCGATGATCTCGCCCGGGACCTGCGAACTGTCGAAGACTTTCTTGGCCGTCGGATCCTCGAGAATGGTCGAAACCAGCGGGTTCCAGGTGACAACGGCCGAGACGTCAGGCGTCTTATAGGCTGCGACCATATCGGCATCCGAGGTGTTGACCACCTTCACGTCGCGTTCGCTGAGCTTGACGCTGTCGAGGGCGCGGGCAAGCAGATAGTGCGAAACGGAATATTCGACGAGGTTGACGTTCTGGCCCTTGATGTCGGAAAGGCTCGTCTTGTCCTTGAGGATGACGGCGTCATTGCCGTTCGAGAAGTCGCCGACGATGACGGCCGTCGTGTCGACGCCGCCGGCAGCGGGAATCGACAGGCCGTCCATGTTGGTCAGCGTCACCGCGTCGAAGGCGCCGGCCGTATACTGGTTCATCGACTCGACATAGTCGTTGAACTGCGTGACCTCGATATTGATGCCGTATTTGTCGGCCCATTTCTTGACGATGCCGTGGTCGCTCGCATAGCCCCAAGGCATCCAGCCGACATAGATCGACCAGGCGACCTTGAAGCTGGTCTTCGGCGCAGCACTGGCGGCGGAACCGAGCCCGAGGGCCAGCGAAACGGACAGGGCTGTAACGGAAAGGATTTTCGAAAAAGTCTGCATTGAAATTCCCCTTTTGCTTTTGTCAAAAAGGGATCGGCAAAGACCATCGCGCCGCCAATCCCTTGGCTTACGAGGTCTCCCGGGCTTTTATCCCGCCGTGCATCCGGTGGGATTTCTCCCCCAGCCGGTGGTGGCTCTCGGACCAGCCACGCTCTCAACGGAGCGCCGGAACCCTAGCCACCAACTCAGCAAAATACGAAGCAAGCGGTGTGCCAGATCGTAACCTATTGATTTTGTTGCCAAGAGGGCGTCACGATTCTGGTGGAAAATTAAGCAATAGAAAAATTTGCACAAACAGTGTGCAAATTTAAGGGTGCGTCTCGACTTGGCACAAGGCTAAGAATTGCCTTAGCGCACCAGTGCATCCTTGGGAAAACCGGCGGCGAGGCTATCGATGAAACTGCGGACCGCTGGCGGGAGACCGCGGCGCGTCGTGAACACAATATGGACCAATCCCTTCACTCCGCGCCAGGTTGGCAATACGCGCACGAGTTCGCCCTGATCGAGCGCTTGTCGGCAAGTGTGATCGGGCAACAATGCGACGCCCAGCCCTGCAAGAGCGGCTGCCCTCACGGCAGTAAAGTCGGCGCAGCCCATTCTCGGTTCATGGCGGAACACGTGCGTCTGGCCCTGCTCCGTCTCGAGAAACCAATTGACCTCACTCTGGTCATCCGTCGTCGAAAGCGTCGGTTGGGTCGACAGGTCATTGAGGCTGTGGATGCGGGCGGCGACCTGTGGGTTTGCAACGAGAATCCGGACCGAATTTCCGAGCGACCTCATGGTCAGCGACGCATCGCCATCGAGCGATGTTCGGACCCGGAGCGCGACATCGATCCGTTCCTCGATGAGGTTGACCGGGCGATCGATCGCGACGAGTTGCAGGCGCACCTTCGGATGCCGTGTCAGGAATTGCATCACAAGAGCGGAGATCGGTTCGACCAATCCTGTCGGACAGCTCATACGGATCAGGCCGTGTGGCTCCGATTGAGCTTCGGCCACCAGGGCTTCGGCGCGCTCGGCTTCCGCCAGCATCGCCTTGCAGCGCTCATAGAAGGATTGGCCGATATCGGTCACCCGAAAGCGGCGGCTCGATCTTTCAATCAGTCGCACCCCGAGCTGCTCCTCCAGCCCCGCAACTCTCCGGCTCAGCTTCGACTTCGGCTCGCGCAGAGCTCGTCCCGCGGCGGCGAACCCGCCGTGGGCGACGACCTCGGCGAAGTAGAATAGATCGTTGAGGTCAGATCGCATCATCGTTCTCCATTTGGAACGATGAGTATCAAATTTGCCTGCTATTTGCAGCATCGTTCTGCTGGCATGTTCTTCTCAACGGCAACCAGCCGCAACAAAGGAGCATGACAGTGAGCAGGAAATTCGAAAACAAGGTCGTGATTGTAACCGGCGGCACGAGCGGCATTGGCCTTGCCACCGCAAAAGCTTTCTCCCAGGAAGGAGCTGCGGTCTTCATCACGGGCCGGCGCAGGGAAGCGCTCGATGCTGCCATTCGGCAGATCGGCGGCCGTGTCAAAGGTGTGCAGGCCGATATGAGCAAGCTTGTCGATATCGACCGCCTGTATGATGCTGTTCAGCAGGAGCATTCGCACATCGATGTGGTTTTTGCGAATGCCGGCGGCGGCGAGATGGTGCCTCTCGGCGCGATTACCGAAGAACACTATCAGAAGACATTCGACACCAACGTGAAGGGCACACTCTTCACCGTGCAGAAGGCGTTGCCGCTCCTGCGCGACGGCGGTTCGATTGTCCTCACCTCGTCGACGACGAGCATTTCCGGCACACCCGCCTTCAGCGTCTACTCTGCAACCAAGGCCGCCGTGCGCAACTTCGCCCGCAACTGGATCCTCGATCTCAAGGATCGCCATATTCGCGTCAATGCAATTAGTCCTGGCGTGACGGAGACAGCCGGCCTCAACGAACTCTTCGGCAATGGCGAGAGCGCCGAGAACACGAAGAATTACCTCGCGAGCCTCATCCCTGCCGGCCGCGTCGGGCAACCGGAAGAGATCGCCAAGGCCGTCCTATTCCTGGCCTCCGACGACGCTTCCTTCATAAACGGCATCGAACTCTTCGTCGACGGCGGTCACGCCCAGATCTAAGGCACGATCGCAAAGAGAACGACCAGATCAGGCATCGCAACGGTGCCTGATTTGCCTCCGGCTTATTGAAGAGGTTTTACGTGCCCGAATGCGAGCGTTGGAGCGGCGTCGCCATAGCATGGGGCGCTCGCTCCTCGACGGCGCGGGTGCGGATCTCTGCGAATGAATGTTGTCTGAATGGTGCCTTCAGCTTCCGTTCCAAGGACAGGTTCTAGAAGAGAGACGTTCAACCGCGGTCCTATCCGCCTCAGGAGACATAGTCATGATCCGCACGTCTATCATTGCAACCGCACTCGCCGCTCTCGTTGGCATCACCGCCGCAGCCCCCGCCATGGCCAATGATGTGCGTATCGAACAATATGGCTGGTCGAACTCCGCAGGCGGTGCTCAGGAAGGATACGGAAACCGGATCAGAACCTATCAGAACGGTGGTTATAACCGGATCATCGGCCATCAATATGGTCGTCACAATCTTTCGGCGGTCGGCCAGGAAGGCCATGACAACTATGGCGCCACCTATCAGAACGGCGACCGCAACGTAGCCGGCATCGGTCAGTTCGGCTCCAACCATACAACCATCCTTACCCAGGACGGCAATGGCAACATCGCGGCCGGCGTACAGGTCGGTCATGGTTGCAGCGCCAATGTCAGCCAAGGCGGTAACGGCAATGTCGCGGCCTTCGTCCAGGCATGCCCTTAAGGCACGGACACAACTGCGCAACGACAAAGACACCAGGATACCAACAGCAGGCCGTTAGGAGGATGACCCATGGCAAATAACGTCAAATATCCGCGCCACCTGATGGCGATTCTAGCGCTGGTCCTGCTTCCCGTCGGCGCGGTAGCGGCCATGACTGCGGCCAATCAATCCGATGGGGCGCGGCTTTGCGAAATCAAGGCAACGCCCGGAGCAGGTATGGTGAGACTGGATGCGCTCGTCCACGCCGACAAGCATGTCGGCGGGACCTACACTTTCCATGTCGAAAAAGCCGGAAACGGTGGAAGTTCCGCGATCAACCAAAGTGGCGATTTCGACGCCAAGGCGGGACAGGCAGCAATCCTCAGCTCCGTTTCGCTCGACTCCAAAGGAACGGAATACAAGGCGACGCTGGATGTCGTGATCGGAAACAAGAGTTTCAGCTGCATAAAGCAGAGCGGCGGCGACTGATCGGCCTACAAGACCCCGCAAATTCCCTAAAAGGGCGCCGACTTCCGGCGCCCTTTTGTCTTTCATCAGCCTGAAATGACTGAACGAGAACTGAACGGGTAATTCCGAATTGGTTCAGCCGCAAAATGCGAGAGTTGATCATCGGCTAAGGCAGCCGACACATGGAGATCAGGATGACCCGCAACGTGTTTAAGATCCTTACCGTCACCCTTCTTGCCGGGACCCTGGGGCAGGTGGCATTGGACGCGCCAGCCTATGCTGGCGGCCGGATCTCGTTCAACCTCGCGCCGGATAATGCCGAGGATGCCAATATTTTCTCCACCGGATTGCGAGTCTATTCGCTCTACCGCGATCTGAAGGGTGCCGACATCCGGCAGCTGGGACGGGGGAATGCGGCCGGCATCGCTCAGGCTGGCCGCGGTAACATCGGCTTCATCCAGCAACGGGGCAATGGCCATTCCGCGACCTTGCAGCAGAATGGCAATAACAACGCCTATGGCATTTTCCAATACGGGCGAAATACGGAAACCAACGTGTTGCAGGATGGGGATAACGGTATTGGTGCTACCTTCAGCTATGGCTGGTAAGTAGTCTAATAAGGCAGTCTAAAGCAGATCGAGAGTAGTGGTCATCCATCGAACTCCGGTCAGGCTCTCTCTCTGGAATTGGGCCATGTAGGGGAAATCTCTTTTCAGCCCGTTTCAGCTGCAAAGATTCATGCAAGAATACGCACCCGATTATTCTACTTTTTGAGCTGCACAATGCCTGAAGAGATCGAGGTTGATACCGATAAGTTGCGCGAAGCCATCGATGAGGAGATCGAGCGGAAGTCCGCCTCGCTGCTGCGTTCCATCGCCCTGACAACGGCCTTCTTCGCGGCACTGGCGGCGATTGGCTCCCTATTGGCGGGAGGCTCAATCAATGAGGCATTGGCTTTAAAGACCGAGGCGACTCAAAAGCAGGCCCAAGCCTCCGATCAGTGGGCTTATTATCAGGCGAAAGGTATCAAGGCTGCGATCCTCAAATCGCAGATGGAGTTGCTTGCCGCGGAAGGCAAACTCGTGGCGTCGGCTCTCGATGAAGAAAGCCGACGATATGCGGACGAAGAAAAATCAATCAGCGCCGCAGCCCATGAACTTGAGAAAATACGGGACGAGAAGGATGAGGAGGCCAATCTCCTCATTCACCACCACCATTATTACGCCTATTCGGTCGCCATGTTGCAGGTTGCGATCGCGCTGGGCGCCGTGGCGGCCCTGACCCGCAAGCGCCCGGCGTGGTGGGGATCCTCAGCTCTGGGCCTCTTGGGTGGCATGCTCCTATTATGGGCCTGGGTCGCGGGGTAGTTCAGCCTTCGCCGTCAAACGCCGCGTCAAAACCAGCCCTTCACCTTGAACCAGACCAATGGAATGACGGTGCTGAGTATGATGACCGCCCAGCCATATTGATATCCCCAAGCCCAATCATATTCGGGTATGTTCTTGAAGTTCATGCCATAGATGCCGGCAATAAGGGTTGGGGGAATGCCCGCGATCGACACGATGGTCAGAACCTTGAATATGTCGTTCTGAGCGATGCCGATCAGTCCGACCAGAGCGTCCAGCACGAACTGGACTTTGTTGGCAAGTTGCTCTTCATAATCCACCAGCGAGTGGATATCTCGGCATAGCCCTACCAGACGCGGCTCGAGATCTTCCGACCAGCCCTTGGCTTGCTGTTCCGTATAGGTCACAACGCGTCCGAGGCCCTGCAGACCATCGCGGATATCGGAGAGGCGGTCTCCCAGACGCCCCACCTGGCGCAATTGTGCTCGCAGCAGCTTGTTGGCGCGGGCAGCATGGTGGCCGCGAGGGTCCTCAGCGCGAAAGGCGCTCGTTGAAAGGCCGTTGAGCTCTCCTGCCAGATGCTCAAGGGCATCGGCGACGCGGTCGACAATGTCCTCGCAGAGCAGGGTGAACACCTCAAGGCTCGATTTTGGCGCATCCTGTGCGGCAAAGCTGGCCGCAACTGCGTCCACCGCCGGCAACGTCATAAACCGGACTGTGACGAGGCGATCCGCAGATAAAACGAAGCCGATAGGAGGGGTTGTGTCGGCTCCCTCCGGATGTCGGGCGGCCGATGGCGTGCTCATATAGAGCACGCCATGCTGATTTCTCAGTCGGCTCGACGTTTCGATTTCACTGAGAGCGCCCAGGGAAGGGAGGGGAGCGCCAACGGCTTCTTCCACGTCCCTCAGCTCGGCGCCGGTGGGGTTTAGGAGGTCGACCCATATAGCGTCTGCTAACGCTTGCGGCTTGCCCTTTTTATCCTCTTGCGGCACCGGGAAAACACTTAGCATCTCTCGTGGTCACTCCCTGCAGTGCGGCGAGGAGCTCTCGCCTCGTTTGATGACTGCGGCGACGACCGGCCGTCGCTTGTCGAATTTCCGGACCTGGCCTTCACGAGACTCACTGCTGATCGCAGATCGGGATCGGCCGGGCAGGCGGTGCGGGATGGTCCTTCTTATACTGGACGATGATCGGCTCGAGGGTCTCCTTGGGCCAGAACTTGGGCGTGCCGATTTCCTTCAGGCAGGATTCGTTCCAGTACAATCCGGATTGGGCAGGGGAATGTCCGGCCGCAACGGCCTTGGCAACCGCCTTGATGTCCGAGGATTCGGGATAGATGTAAAGCGTCGTCGGATTGTCCTTCACCATGGAGATGATCTGATTGGCGTCTGAGGCTGACCAGCTTGTGCAGCCGTCGCTGCGGCCGCCGGCATATTCGACCAGCTTCCCGAGCGGAACATATCCGTCCCGGTTGGCATAGGGGCTCTGCGGGTCTTTCTTCATGCAAATGCCGGCGACCTTAGCCGCCGCATGTCCGCCGATGGCCCGCTGCCGCGCATTGGCGGTTTCGCCCTCGCCGTCAAACTGGAGGAAGGTGCGAAGGTAGGCGACCTCCTTCGCCTGCGAGAGCTTGTAGTAACCCTTGAAGGTCGTCTTCGTCTCTTCCGTCAGATAGGAGCCGCCCGTCGTCAGGTTGGAATCCATCGCGTTGCCGAAGTTCTTCGCACACATGCGGCCATTACCGAAATCGGCAACACCTTTGAGATCGCGACCGCTGCCGTGGCCCGATGAGACCACACGAAAGGTCTGGGCCGCCTCGCAGACGATATAGAAGCGGCCTGCCGACTTGCCGTCATTGGGCGTGTTCGGACGGGTGGCGTCCATGGCGAAGTAGCAGGGATTTTTGACCGTGCCTTCGCTCACTTTCCGCATGTAGAGCGCACGGGCTCTCTGCAGGACCGGCAGGGCAATCTGCCCGTCACCGGCGCCGACATAGGCGCCGAGCCATGCCGGAATATCCGGCTGCCGGGTTGCTGCCAGAGATTGCGATGTGGCGGGGATGACGAGGGCGAGGGAGCAAAGGCTAAGCATCTGGGCGACGCTTCGAAGGGCATATCTCAACCGCACGGAAATGGTTCTCCTATCAAATATCCTGGATCCACACCCGGCACAGCCGGCCAAAGCGATTTTGACAGGAGCCTGCCCCACAAGCTCGGCTGTCATGCGCTCGAATCCAGAAATCATATTTGTGCGCTGCTTTGCTGAACGAGACCCTAACAGGCGCGGGAATCTCTGCTGACCGGGAAAATTCTGTGCCTGCGATTCATTTTTTCTGCCGGTTTGCGTCAGCATTCCTCAGCGATCGCGGCGCAAATATGGCGAAGCTCAGGCGCCTGTGATGCGAAGAAACATTGCATATAGCCAGGAACATCATTGGGACGTGGCACGTATGAAGGCGAAATAGAAAAGGGCCTCGCAGGAGGCCCTTTTGTGATCGATCGGCGCGAAACTCAGCGCTGGAGGTTGACCAGCACGTCCAGCAGGTCTGAGCCCGTCTGGAACACCTTGGAATTGGCTGTGTAGCTCTTCTGTGCCTGGATCATGTCGGTGAGCTGGCCGGCCAGGTCGACGTTCGATGCTTCCAGCGAGTTCGACTGGATGTAGCCGAGGCCGTTGCTGTTGGCGAAGCTAGTGACGGTGACGCCGGAATCGGCGTTGGCCTGATAGACGTTGCCGCTCATGAGCGTCAGCTTGTCCGGGCTCGCGACGGTTGCGAGCGGTATCTGATAGAGCGCTTTCGGATCACCCTTCGCATAATTGGCGTAGACGACGCCGCTCTTGTCGATGGTGATGCCGGTGACGGGCGCCGCTGCCTGCCCATTGGTGGACCCGGTGGAGGCGAAAGCCGAGGCCTTCTGGGTCATCTTGGTCAGGTCCATTGCGATCGACCCCGCAGTCTTCGGATCGGTGATCGTAAAGCTGCCGCCGCTCGTCATATTGCCGTTTGTATCGAAGGTCAGCGTGCTCGTTGCAACAGGACCGGATGAGTAGGGGAAGGATGAGCCGGTACCCGTCGCCGCGTCGGCATTCCGGTAGACGGCGACTTGCCACTGATCCGTCTTCGGCGGTGTTGTGGTGATGTCGGCAGCCTGCGTCTTCGTATAATAGATGTCATACATGACAGTGTTGCCAAGCTTGTCGTAGGCAACCACCGAGCTCTTCTGGGTGTCCGTCGTGGTTGTCGCCAAGTTTGCGCCCGGTAACGTCTCGGTTGCGCTAGGCACCACAACCTTAGCACCCGAATTCAGGTTGCCTGTAAAGCTGCCGGAGGTCGAGGGAGAATTGGCAAGGCCGCTCTGGTTGACGTTGATCGGCACGAGGCCGTCGAAGCCGTTGACGACGACGGCAGGCGCGCCCGATGCATAGGAATAGCCCATCAGCGTATAGCCGGCGGAGTTGACGAGATTGCCATTGGCGTCCGGCTTGAAATCACCTGCGCGCGTCAAAACCGTCTTGCCGTCGGCACCCTGCACGACGAAGAAGCCGGCGCCTCGGATCGACAGATCGGTGCCGGAATTGGTGGATATGGCATCGCCCTGCTGCGAGACCGAATAGCTGACATTCGTCTCGACGCTACCGGAATTGTAATTGCCGCCGCCCGATGGCAGAATCAACGACGAAAAGCTGGCCGTTGCCGACTTGTAGGCCGTCGTGTTGACGTTCGCGATGTTGTCCGACACGGTGCTAAGCTTATTTGCTTGCGCGTTCATGCCTGAAACGGACGTTTTCATGCTACCAAAGATGCTCATTGGTTCCTCGCACGTTGCTGATGCCGCCACGATAGCGAGGGTGACTTGTGTGAAACTGGCTTTTTCCTGTGTTGCAAAGTCGAGAAAAGTTTTCCGCTTCGATAATCGGCGTGCGGCGGAGCTTTGAATTCCGGTGAGGCTGTTAAGTCGCGGACCGTGCCTATTGCGCTGGCAGATGCGGGGCAGGAAAGTCCAGCACGCGGCTGGTATAGCTTTCGATCAGCGCACTGAACGGCGTGCCGTCCGGCAGCTTCAATACGGCGTGATGTTCGAGAAGAAACGGAGGTAGGGCGAGAGGCGCGCCGGCGGATGGTGGGAGATCGGCACCGGTGTCCCAACCTTGCGGGAGAGGCGACCAAAGCAACTTTGCCGACAAATTCGTGCGGGAGAAATTAAGGGCCTGAACGGCCCGACCGAAGGCGACGTCGCTCGTTTCAAGGGCCTTGTTCATATCTGCCGTAAGCTTTGCCGGCACATACCAGTTATCCGCCTCCGACAGCACGCGATCGCCGCATGCGAGGCGCACGCGGCGATAGGCGATAGGCTCGTCAGCTCCGACCGCCAGCAGTTTCCGGATTTCAGCACCGGCAGGCTTGTCCTGGCCGCGCACGCGCTGCGCAACGATTTTCGAGCCTTCCGGGGCAAGCTTATGCGCAGCGCACCAGCGATCGAGCGTTAGCGTGGCGCTGGCATTGCTGAGGAGATCGGCATTCAGTGTCTGCAGGATTGCCAGCGCTTCCAGACGCGAGGTCGGCGTGTCGGGCCACGGAGAAACAGCTGCCATCTCCTGCGCGATCGCCGTCTGCGCGCCAAGGGCAATAGCGAGGGAACTGCCGAGAGTGATCATACGGACGAATGACGGGGGCTTTGATGGCATGCGCTGAAATCCTCCGGCGGATTTGATTTTACGGCCGAGGCCTTATGGCTGACTAATATGTCGCTGGCATAAATGGCAGGCCCGCCGCCATTGGCAAGACCCGAAATATTGGGGATGCGCGTCTATGATCCGATTGCGTTCAGACCTGTGACGGCCATCCGAATAAGACCCGCCGTGGCGACAAAAGCCAGAGCGGAGACGAATAGCGCCGCCAGGATCGTCAGGCCATCCCGCGCCATCAGGGCGACCGCGATCGCCACGAGGGCAACGACCGGCAGATAGTTGCCGAGCGGGATCGGCAGCGCAATGGCGATCGCCAGCAGGAAGATCGGGAACGAGAGCAGCCATTCCATGGTTGCGCCCGTAAAAAGGGCCAGCCGTCCAGGACGAACGACCGTCTCGATCCTGGTGAGGATCGGCGCGCTGTAACGCACGGTGAGTTCCACAATTGACGGCGAAAGCCTGCGCCGGCTCAGGAGCGCCGGCAGCCATATGGTCCGGCGACCGACCGCGATCTGCGCCGCCACCAGGGCAAGCGCACTGCCGAATACGACGCCGAACGGTCCCGGTATCGGGATCAGGGCGGGCAGGGCGAGAAAGAGAATGGTGAAGGCTGTGCTCGTATGCCCGAGGCCGCAGAGCACTTCACCCACCGAAATACCGCCTTGCTCATGGGCGAGCCTGGCCCGGTCGCGCAGCCGCGCCGATGCGGTATCGTCATGCCGCGTGGTGCCAGCCGTCTGTTGCGTCATCCGACGTCACCGGACGTGGCTGATGTAGGTGTAGCCTCAGGCTTCATCGGCAGCTTCCTCCGTTCCTTGGATGAGCTTGATGATGGGCGCACAGTCCGGATTGCTTTTGTCGAGCAGATTGGCGGGGCTGCTCCAGCCGGTCGAGAGGCCGATGACGGTGGAAATCGTCCAGAAGGTGTCTTCGGAGGCGCGCCGCGTGAGGGCAGGGACCTCGGACGAGAGACATGCCTGCGATTGCCTGATGATCTCGACGGGCTGGCCGGCGGCAGCCGCATGCCGCTCAATTTCGGCTTGAAGCGGACCAAGGGCGAAAGTTGCAAAGAGGGCTGCGAGGAGATTGGAGATCATATTTGTACCTTGTCGGAGATCTGTTTGAAGCGGGGAGGGACGTGCCCCGGAGTGGGGGCACCTCACGGCATCAGGCGCTTTCGGTTTCGGTTTTGTTGCGTGTCTTCAGCAGGCTCCAGCCGACGCCGCTTGCAATGATGGCGAAGGTGATGCCGAGCGAGAGGGCGGCGGGGAATTTTTCCAGACCCAGCATGTCGGCGACGAAGATCTTCGAACCGATGAAGACGAGCACGATGGCGAGCGCCGGCTTCAGATACTGGAAGCGATGGATCATGGCGGCGAGTGCGAAGTAGAGGGCGCGCAGGCCGAGGATCGCGAAGATATTCGACGTATAGACGATGAACGGATCGGTGGTGATCGCGAAGATTGCGGGAACCGAATCCACGGCGAAGATCACGTCTGCCACTTCGATCAGCACGAGCGCCATGAAAAGCGGCGTGATGAACCAGACCATCTTACCGGTCTGCGGATTCGGCTGCTTGATGAAGAAGCGCTCGCCATGATGATGGTCGGTGACGTTGAAGCGGCTGCGCATGAAGCGCACGAGCGGGTTCTTCGACACATCCGGCTCGGCATCCTTCACGACCAGCATCTTGATGCCGGTGATGATGAGGAAGGCGGCGAAAACATAGAGCAGCCATGAGAACTCGGCCACCAATGTCGCGCCGACGCCGATCATGATGGCGCGCAGCACGATGACGCCGAGAATGCCCCAGAAGAGCACGCGGTGCTGATAGAGACGGGGCACGGCGAAGAAGGCAAAGATGAGGGCAATGACGAAGACGTTGTCGAGAGCCAGCGTTTTTTCGACGACGAAGCCCGTCATATAGGCAAGGCCGGAATCGGCGCCGAGATACCACCATACCCAGCCGCCGAAGGCGAGGCCAAGGGTGATGTAGAGGACAGAGAGCTTGATGCTCTCGCCGACGCCGATCTCCTTGTTTTCCTTATGCAGGACGCCAAGATCGAAAGAGAGGATGGCGATGACGAGCGCCAGGAAGCTCATCCACATCCAGAGCGGCTTTCCCAGCCACTCGACGAAGAGCAAAGACGTTTCCATGAGAGAAAACCTCTGTCGGCGCAATGTCGGAAACGGTCCGACATCGCAAGAGCGCCGACGGCTCTCACCAGAGGGGCCCGGACCAGCGGGTTGGCCAATAGCTGGGAAGCGACTGTTAGCCTTTCAAGAGGCTTGCGCGCATTTTGCAGCAGAGCAGCAACATCATTTGCCCGTCTCATCCGTCGCCCGACCGACGTGAATGCCGTAAACGCTTGCCCTCTCCTGTGCGACGAAATCCGCCAGGGCAGGGGGAATTTCGACGTGACCGCTGTGCCGCCCGAGGATTTGGAATCCTTTTGGAAGACAGGTCGCGATGCGGTCGATTATCTTTTCATAATCGACAACAAGCATTTCCCGTCCCGCCATGAGGCTGAAAAGCTCCGCGTCGGCGATAATGTGCTCATTTTCGCAAAACCAGTAGGAGGAGATCGTCAGGTCGGGAAGATAGCCGATCGGTGCCGGCAGGTTTCGTTGCTCGAACTGGAAACGCCCAGGCAGTCCGGCAGCCGATATCAGTTCCCGGGCGAGAGAAAGCTGATGTTCGGATATGTCCAGACCGTGAAGCTGAAGCTCGGGATTGCCGGCGAGATAAGCAAAGGCAAGGCTGAAAGCGCCGGAGCCGCAGCCGAGGTCACATACTCTTCTATACTTGTGAACAGGTGCACGAAGGCTGGTGAGCGCTTGCAGGCATTTTAGTGAGTTCCGCATCCCGAATGCACGCATAAAGGCATCGGCGGCGCGGCTATAGTCGAATATCTCTATCTGACGCCTGCTTTCGACGGCATTGCGCAAGGCGATGGAATCGTTGCTGGGATGATACAGATGATTGCATCTGAGCAGGACTTCGGCAAATTCTTCGAAATGCCGCGTCTGTACATCCGTGGTCATGCAAGCCGATCCTCGCCAAGGAGATTGTCTTTGGTATGATTGGAAGGGCTGTATGCGGAGAAAGCAACCCCTCAAAACTTGCCCTTGACGCTCAACAGGGCACGGCCGCGTGGCGGTGACCGCCAAGTGCCTTCGCCATATCAGCCGTGTGGCAAATGAACCGGAAATCCCTCGAAGGTCTTGAGGGTATCGAGGACGATCGCCGTCTTCACGTGCTGAACCGATTCATGCGGAAGCAGCACGTCGTTGACGAAACGGGAGAGATCGGTAAGCCCGCGGGTGGCGACCTTCAGGTGATAGTCCATTTCGCCCGTCAACGCATAGGCTTCCAGCACCTCGGGCAGACCGTTGATGAGCTGCGAAAACCGGCGGGCATTATCGCGATTATGAGTGGCGAGCGTCACAGAAATGACCACGAGCATGTCCAGCCCCAGCCTCTGCCGGTCGAGATTGGCCTGGTAGCTGCGAATATAGCCCTCCGCCTCCAGTCGTGTGCGGCGGCGCGAGCATTGCGAAGGCGATAGCGCGATGCGTTCACCCAGCTCGTTGTTCGTCAGCCTGCCGTCTTTCTGAAGCTCCTCCAGCAGGCGTAGATCCAGTTTATCGAGCTGTTCTTCCATTGCGAAAAATCCTCAAAATCCTCACGAAACGTGCGTAATATTTTCCCCTTCGGTTAAGATAGCAAGTTTTCACTCACGGCGATCAATATAGCTTGCATGATAATGGATTGCGGATGACGACGAATTGACGGGACCGTTTGCATGTGTGCGCAGCATTTTAGATGCGGCACATACAATCAGGATTGCTTATCGGTTTCCGTTTTGGAATTAGTGGTTGCGGAAAGTTGACCCATTTTTACATGATTGTCATCTGGCTTTTATATGTGGGGAGCGGGAAGCAACCAAACGCAGGGGGTATAAATGCGTAAACTTCTTCTCGCCATGATGTCTGCGACCGTAATGTCCGGCGCAGCCCATGCAGCGACAGTCTATCCGTTGGACCGAGCAACGGTACTCGCCGGCTCTCCGTTCGATTTCAAGGTGGAATTCAGCCAGGTCGTGAAGCCGGAAGACGTGAAGGTCACGGTCAACGGCGAAAGCTACGACGCGGTTTTCGGTAAGGCGGCTGATTTCGTCGGCGAAGAAAAGGGTGCTGAGGACAAGGTTCTCGGATCTGCCCTGATCCTGCGTGGCGTCAAGCTCGCAAAGCCCGGCCAGTACAAGGTCGAGGTTTCGGCCGGCGACGAGAAGAAATCCGTCAACTGGGATGTTTATGGCACTTCGGCGACGCCGAAAGCCAAGAACATCATCTTCCTGCTCGGCGATGGTCTCTCGGTTGCGCATCGCACCGGCGCCCGCCTCATGTCCAAGGGCATGACCGAAGGCAAGGCCAATGGCCGCCTCGCCATGGACGACATCCCGCCGGTTGCCTTCATCGGCACGTCCTCGACCTCGGCGATTGCCACCGACAGTGCCAACACCATGTCGGCTTACATGACCGGCCACAAGTCGGCCGTGAACGCCCTCGGCGTCTATGCCGACCGCACGCCGGCAAGCCTCGATGATCCCAAGGTCGAAACCATCGGCGAGGCCCTGCGCCGCACCGGCAAGAAGTCGCTTGGCATCGTCACCACGGCCGAAGTCGAGGATGCGACGCCGGCAGCGCTCGTTTCCCATACCCGCAAGCGTGGCGACAAGGCCGATATCGTCGGCATGATGTATGACGTCAAGCCGGATGTCCTGCTCGGCGGCGGCTCGGCCTATTTCCTGGCGAAAAGCGTGCCCGGTTCCAAGCGCAAGGACGATAAGGATTATATCGCGCTCTTCAAGGATGCCGGCTATGCCGTTGCGACCGACAAGAACGAACTGGCGGCTGCCGCCGGCTCGAACCAGGACAGGCTGCTCGGCCTGTTCCATACCGGCAATCTCGACGTCACGCTCGACCGCGAATTCCTCAAGAAGGGCACTGTCGACAAGTTCCCGAACCAGCCAGGCCTCGTCGATATGACCAAGGTCGCGCTCGGCAAGCTTTCCAAGAATCCGGATGGCTTCTTCCTGATGGTCGAGGGTGCGTCCATCGACAAGATGAGCCATCCGCTCGATTGGGATCGCGCTCTGGTCGATACGATCGAGTTCGACAAGGCCGTTGCCGTCGCCCGCGAATTCCAAGCCAAGAACCCGGATACGCTTATTGTCGTCACCGGCGACCATACGCATGGCGTCTCGATCATCGGCACTGTCGACGATAACAAGCCGGGCACGGAAATGCGCGAGAAGGTCGGCACCTATGCGGCGGCCGGCTTCCCGAACTATGAGGACAAGGATGGCGACGGCTATCCGGACCGCGTCGACGTTTCGCGCCGCCTGTTCATCGCCGCCAACAACGGTCCTGACCACTACGAAACCTTCCGTCCGAAGCTCGATGGTCCTTTCGTTCCGGCGATCCAGAACGAGAAGAAGGAATATGTCGCCAATGAAGCCTACAAGGATGTGCCCGGTGCCGTCTTCGTGCAGGGCAACCTTCCGAAGGACGAGGACAGCGGTGTCCACGCCGTCGACGATGTCGTGCTCCAGGCGGCAGGTCCAGGTGCCGAAGGCTTCCGTGGTTACATGGAACAAAGCGATGTCTACCGCGTGCTGGCCGATACTTTCGCGCTCGGCACCGAAAAGATGTAAGTCCTGACAGGCCATGTGAATAGGACAGGCGGTGTCGAAACCGCCTGTTTTCTCCATTTTATGAGGGTACGCGATGTCGAAGCATCAGATCGCCACCATCAATCGCCGAGACTTTCTGGCCGCCGCTGCAGCCTTGCCTGTCATGGGCATCGCGGTACGTGCCAAGGCCTCCGAGAAACTAGGCTTCGGTGAGCTCTACAAGAGTTTCGGTCCGCTCGGGCTCGAATTTTCCGACAAGGTCAAGCAGTCGAGCGGCAAGGACGTCGCCATCAACGGCTTCATGGCGCCGCCCTTGAAGGCGGAGGCGGCCTTCTTCGTGCTCACGGAAATCCCGATGTCGCTTTGCCCCTTCTGCTCTTCCGATGCCGACTGGCCAGATAATATCGTGGTCGTCTATCTCTCGTCCAAGCAGACATTCGTGCAGTACAACGCGCCGATCATGGCGCGCGGCGTGCTGGAGTTCGGCTCGTGGACCGATCCCGAAACCGGCTTTATCAGCCAGCTGCGTCTCAGGGACGCCTCGTTCAGGACTGTTTGATCCTCATGCTCGCTCTCGATGTTTCCGGCCTGAAGATGCAGTTCCCCGGCCTTGCCGCACCGGTTCTCTCCATCGACCGCTTCCATCTGCCACCGGGCGGTCGGCTTGCGATCACGGGTGCGTCCGGCTCAGGCAAGAGTACCTTCGTCAATGCGATTACCGGGCTGGAAGACGTTAGGGATGGCAGCGTGTCCTGGAGCGGAACGGAAATCACGCGCCTCTCTGCAGGCCGGCGCGACGCCTTTCGCGCCCGCAATATCGGCCTTGTCATGCAGGATTTTCATCTGTTTCCCGGCCTGTCCGCCTTCGAGAACGTCGTGTTGCCGATCAAGCTGACACGGCGCCTTGCGGCCAGCGAACGGGAACGAGCGCTTTATCTGCTGGCGGTGACCGGTATCGCCCGACCGCAGCAAAAGATCGAAACCTTGTCGCGCGGCGAGATGCAGCGTGTTGCCGTTGCCCGCGCACTGCTGTCGCGTCCGGGCGTCATCGTCGCCGACGAGCCGACCGCCAGCCTGGATCGCCAGGCAGGTAACGAGGTTGCAGAGCTGCTGCTGCAATTTTCGGTAGAAGAAGGGACGACGCTCATCGTGGTCACGCATGACACAGCGCTCGCCGCGCGTCTTGGTCGCCGCATCAATCTGGCAAGCGGGCGCATCGAGGAAGACAACCAAGAGGTGGCCGCACAATGATCACCTTCATCCTTGCCGACCTCAGGCGTTTCTGGAGTGGGGCGCTGGCTGTCGTCGTGCTGATTGCCCTGTCAGTCGCGCTGAGCGTGACGGTGACGCTGCAGGAGCGGGCCGTCCGTCTCGGTAGCGCTCGCGCCGCCGAGAAATTCGATCTGCTTGTCGGAGCCGCGGGTAGCGAGACGCAGCTGGCGCTTTCCGCCGTTTTTCTGCAGCCCGCGCCGCTGCCGCTGATGGACGGCGCCGGCCTTTCCCGCCTTGCCAACGATCCGCGTGTCCAATTGGCCGCACCCGTCGGCTTCGGCGATTCTGCCTACGGGCATCCGATCGTCGGCACAACCACAGGCCTTATCTCGTCCCTTTCGCCAACGCTCTCGCAAGGTGCGATGTTTACACACCTCGGCGAAGCAGTTGTCGGCTCCGATGTCGCCTTGTCGACCGGTGCGGAAGTCAAGCCGATGCACGGCACGGCCGAGGCCGGTGGCGAAACCCATACGGCCATCGCCTACAAGATCACGGGCCGCATGGCGCCGACGGGAACCGCTTGGGACCGCGCGATCCTCGTGCCGATCCGGGCGGTCTGGCAGTTGCACGGCATGCATGGCGGGGAATATCACGACCATGATGGCGATGAAGCAGATGCGCACGGCGTGGCCAATCCGGAACAAGATCGTCATGAAGGCCACGAACACGGGCATATCGACGCTGATGCGCCGCTGGATGAGCATTTCGATGCGGAGACGCCTGGCGTGCCCGCCGTTCTCGTCAAGCCGAAAACGATTGCCGATGCCTATCGCCTCAGGCAGGAATACCGCACCGGCACGACCCTTGGCGTCTTTCCAGCGGAGGTGTTGACCCGGCTCTACGCGACGCTCGGCGATGCCCGCAGTCTGCTTCTGGCGATCGCGCTTGGGACGCAAGCAATCGTCATTGCCGCCATCGTGCTTGTCACCATCATGCATGTCGGATCCAGGCGGCGGCAGATCGGTGCCTTGCGGGCGCTCGGAACGCCGGTCCGCTCGATCGTCATGCTTGTCTGGGGTGAGCTCTTCATTCTGTTTGCCGCCGGCATCGCGCTCGGCATCGCGTTTGGCTATCTCGCGGCACTGACGATCTCCGCGAGACTTGCGGCCTCGACGGCGGTGCATTTGCCGGTTGGCTTCGTCTTCGACGATCTATGGCTTGTCGGAGGTTTCGCGGCCGTCGCGGCGATCATCTCCGTCATCCCGGCGGTCAGTGCCTTGCGCTCCAGTCCCGCTACGGCGCTGCGCGCCTGACGGCAGCGGTCGAAAGCGCGTCGGTTGGCCCCTCTTTTCCCGTAGGCTTATGTGACGTTTTGATTGCCGATATAGCTTCGCGCAAGGTCTGGTTGCGATAATCGATGCGGGGTTGACTACTGGTGAACTGCGCTGTGGGGGCGATCTATGATTTCGACGTATCTCGGCTATGTGTCCGCGACAAAGGACATGGCATCGACGCTGGCGGGCATCGCCAAACAGGCGACGGTCAAAAGCGATCAGCAGTATTATGATACGCATATCGGCAAGGTTAAGAATGTCGACGAATTTCTGAACGACTACAAGCTGTACAGCTATGCGATGAAAGCCTATGGCCTGGAGGATATGGCCTACGCCAAAGCCTTCATGAAAAAGGTTCTGACGAGCGATCTCAGCAACGCGAGCAGCTTTGCAAACAAGCTGACGGACAGCCGCTATCGGCAATTTGCTGCCGCTTTCAATTTTGGCGGCGCGTCGAAAAATCAATCCGCCCAAAGCGATTCTCAGAAAACCGATACGATCGGGCTCTATGAGCAATCCTTCGCCAATGAAACCACCTTGGCCAAGAAGGAAAGTAAGTTCTACGATACCTGGATCGACAAGGTGTCGAATGTCGACGACATCGTCAACAGCAGCAGGATGACGGACTATATTCTTCGGGCGCACGGCTTGAGCCCCGACAATATATCGAAAACGTTCCTGAAGTCGGTTCTGACCAGCGATGTCAACGACCCCAACAGCTTCGTTAACACGGCGAGCAACTTCTCCTCCGCATCAGCCCAGTCCTCCGCATCGGTTC
Source organism: Rhizobium sp. BK312 (assembly GCF_014193605.1). NCBI lineage: Bacteria > Pseudomonadati > Pseudomonadota > Alphaproteobacteria > Hyphomicrobiales > Rhizobiaceae > Rhizobium > Rhizobium sp. BK312. The sequence goes on from NZ_JACHZP010000002.1 coordinate 270,913, forward strand.
AGGCGACATATAAGCTGATTGCGTCGCAGTTCGGCTTCAATGCGGATGGAACGCTTTCCGGCGCGACTGCCCAGACAGCGCAGCAAAAGCAAGACATGATCTCGCGCTATGACAGCATGGTCCCGAATCTGCTGACACCGTCTGCGGCCACCAGCAATAACGACTATTATCGCCAGGCAATCACGAAAGTTCAGTCGCTCAGCGAGATTACTGGCGACAACAGGCTGTTTTCCTATATCAAGACGGCATTCAACCTTGATCCCAAGCTCACCCCGGTCCAGTTCAACCTAGTCTTCACGAATTCCGACTATGCCGCATTGACCGGAATGACCGATATGGTCGCGCATTTCCAGTTTGCATCCGACGGAACGTTGCCGGCCGGTCAGCCGGCACAGACGCCGCAGGCCATCGACGATATCTCGATCAAATATTTGAAGCAGGCCAAGGGCGCGAAACAGGCTCTGTTCACCGATGCCGAGAAACACTACAAGACCGCGGTTGGTGAGATAAAGACGATCGCGGACTTCTTTGCCGCCAACGACATAAAGAGCAAGGATCTTCCCACCGTGGAAGATATGGCGCTTCGCGCCTTTGGCATCGGCAAGAATGAGGTCTCCAGAGATCAGCTGCGCAAGATCCTGGAAAGCGATCCCTATGACAGCAAGAGCTACGTCAACTCGCTGAAAGACAGCAGGTTCGTCGAGCTTGCCAAGGCATACAATTTTGACAGCAAAGGCAATCTGCGGGCGCCTGTTACGGCGCTGTCGCAGACTTCGATCAACAGCTTGATCTCAGCCTATTCCAAGTCGAAGACCTTCGGACTGACCGGCGAGATGCGGGACAAGGCGGTCAAGGATGCCAAGGACGCGGCGACTGAATTCAACAAGTCGATCGTCAAGATCAAGACCGTCGATGATCTCCTGGCCGACAAGAAGCTGACGGAATTTATCCTCGTTGCGAACAATATCGATCCCAAGTCGGTCGACAAGGCTACCTTGAAGAAGGTCTTCACGGCAGACGCCGAAGATCCCAAAGGCTTTTTGAATACGCAGGCAGGCCAGCGCTTCAAGGCGATGGTGAACGTCTTCAACTTCGATGCCAAGGGAAATCTGACGACGGCCAAGATCGAGGCGGGACAGAACAAGGGCGCGCGTCTAGCAACCAACGATCTCTATCTTCATCAGACCCTGGAATCGCAACAGGGCGACTCCAACGAAGGCGTCCGCCTCGCCCTCTATTTCCAGCGCAAGGCGCCGCAGGTCAATTCCGTCTACGATATCATGTCGGATCCTGCGCTCTACAATGTGATCAAGACGACCTATTCGCTGCCCGCATCCATGTCGAACATGGATGTGACCCGCCAGGCGGCGATGCTGGAAAAACTATTCCCCGTTAAGGATCTGCATGATGCTGGGAAGGTGGACAAGCTGCTCAAGCGCTTCTCGGCCGTTTTCGATGCGGCAAATGGCGGAAGCACCGCCTCAGCCGCGTCAGCCATTCTCACACGGGGTGCCGGGATCGGCATGAGCGCGGACCTCATGCTCTCGATTGCCCAGCTTAAATCGCGATAGCGCGTTCCAGGCGCTCCGGCGCAAGAGTTTCGTCGCCTCGCTTGCGGGGCGATCTTCTGATCGCCCGATTGATCTGCGTGTCTCGTCAAGCGGCGTCGAGGGCAGCCGCAAGATCGGCAATCAAATCATCGGGATGCTCAATCCCGATCGACAGGCGGATCGTCGATTCCAGCACACCGATGCGGTGGCGCACATCCACAGGTACGCCCGAATGTGTCGTTGTGGCAGGATGGGAGGCCAGCGATTCCGTCCCGCCGAGGCTGACGGCGAGCTTGAAGATCTGCAGTGCGTTTAGGAATTTGAACGATGCCGGCTGGCCGCCCTTGATGTCGAAGGAGAAGGTGGAGCCCGCGCCGGTGCACTGGGCGGCGAATGTGCGGCCGGTCGCCGAAGAGGGATCGATGTAGGGCAGATAATGGATCTGCTCGACCTTCGGATGGTCCCGCAGGAAATCGGCAACCGCCCGTGCGTTGCTGTTTGCCCGCTCCATGCGGATCTGCAGCGTTTCCAGCGATCGGCCGAGCATCCAGCAGGAATGCGGATCGAGCTGGGTGCCGATCGCTCCCCGCAATGCCTTCACCTGTTTGATGATGGCTCTGGAGCCGAGGGCGGCGCCGGCGATCAGATCGGAATGGCCGCCGACATATTTGGTCAGCGAGTAGAGGGAAATATCCGCGCCATGCTCGATCGGCCGCTGGAAGACAGGGCCGAGCAGGGTATTGTCGCAGGCGATGATCGGCGTGTGTCCCTGCTTCCTGCCGATCGCATGGGCAACGCCGCGGATCATCGCGATATCGACGAGGCTGTTTGTGGGGTTAGCAGGCGTTTCCACGAGAATGATCGAGACACGGCCTTTGGCCATGGCCTCCTCGGCAGCTGCCGTCACCGAGCCTTCGTTGACGCCATCGGCGAAGCCGACGGCGGCGACCCCGAGATTGAGGAATGTCTTGGCGACCAGCGTTTCCGTGCCACCATAGAGCGGCTGCGAATGCAGGATCGCATCGCCCGGGCGTGTAAAGGTGAGAAGGGCCGTCGCGATCGCCGACATGCCGGAGGAAAATAGAGCGCCGCTTTCCGCCTTTTCATAGACGGCAAGACGATCCTCGACGATTTCGCTGTTCGGGTGATTGAAGCGCGAATAGACGAGGCCGACGCCCGTGCCCGCCGGTGGCTCGGTGCGGCCGGAGATATAGTTGAAGAAATCACGCCCGTCCTCGGCCGATTTGAAGACGAAGGTGGAGGTCAGGAAAACCGGTGGCTTGACCGCGCCCTCGGAGAGCTCAGGATCATAGCCGTAATTCAGCATCTGTGTTTCGGGGTGGAGGGGGTGGTTGCCGATATGCGTTTTGGACGGATGCGGCGCAGTCATGACGGTCTCCTCGGCCGATGATGTGAATTTTAGACTCACATTATACATCACTTAGGATGCCGGCTCGCTATTCGTCATCATCTACGATGCTGCTTTGGCTCTGAACCCGATATGAGGCGGAACTATCCAATCAGCGCATGACTATCCGGAATACGACAGAAAGGTCGCTATATCCATGAGTGGCGCTCGCCTTGACGCCGTACCACCCCAATTTTCGAGAGCTTCCGGCTTCGCTGTCGCGGTCCCGCAGAAATGGGGCGTTTCTTGATTGACCGGTCCTAACCGATGAGCAGGCTCGGAGGCGAAATGCATGAAGAAAACCAATGGGGTTTACATTTGAAATCGGGCGTTCGAAAATTTGTATTTCGCGATCTTCAGAAAATCGATGGTTACATCGACCCACCGGATGCGCTTGTCTTCCTGTCGTTGATCGAAAAGCAAAGACAGGAGAAACTTTACGGCGGCCTCGCCGAAATCGGCGTTTATTACGGGCGGTCCTATTTTTTGCTGCGCAAGATCAGTGCCCCCGACGACAATGTGCTTGCGATCGATCTTTTCGACATAGAAGCGGACGGTGCGCAATATCAACGCTTTCTCGACAACGGAAGATCACTGGGCATTCCCGTTGATGAGGACCTCGTCATAACAGGTGATAGCACCGGGCTCGATCCGCAGGCCATCATCGACAGGGTTGGGCAGGTTCGTTTTTTCAGCATCGATGGAGGACATTTGCTTCGCCACATCGTTGCCGACAGCCGGTTGGCGAAGAGCGTACTGGCCGATCACGGCATCATCGCCTTCGACGACACGTTCAATCCGGCTTGGCCGGAGGTGACGGTCGGCGTCTCGGATTTTCTGCGCAGGAACAGCGATACCTTTGCCGCCTTCTGCATGACGAAGTATAAGACCTACGTCTGCCGCCGGGATTTTCATGAGTTCTATCGGGTCGCACTTGGCAGGGCACGACATCTTCTGCCGTTCGAGCATGCCGAGATGGATTTTCTTGGTTCGAAAGTCCTCAGGCTGCATGATCCCATCAACCGGAGGGTTGCCTATGAGCTCTTGCGGCGGCTGGGCTTGGGCGCCATATCCGAATGGGCCTATCGCCCAGCCTGACCTTGAGCCGGCCCGGCTTGCCGGTGGCGGAGTTAGTGATTTCGTTTTTCAAGCAATCCTCAGAGGGGCCCGCCTCAGGCAGGCCCCTCGTCGGCGTGATCAGTAGATTTCGGGCACGTACATTTCCGGCGGTACCGGCGTACGGTGATAGTCTGCATTGCGCATGCGTTCCGGCAGCACGATCTCCGGCTTCGGTACGCTTTCGTAGGGGATCTGGCCCAGAAGATGGGCGATGCAGTTGAGGCGCGCCTTCTTCTTGTCGACGGCGTGGACGACCCACCACGGCGCTTCCGGAATATGGGTGCGCTCCAGCATCTCTTCCTTGGCCTTGGTGTACTCTTCCCAATGCACGCGGCTCTGCAGATCCATCGGCGAGAGCTTCCACTGCTTCAGCGGGTCCTGAATGCGCATGCTGAAGCGGAATTCCTGCTCTTCGTCGGTGATTGAGAACCAGTATTTGAGAAGAATGATGCCGGAGCGTACCAGCATGCGTTCGAAATCCGGCACGGAACGGAAGAATTCCTCCAGCTCCTCCGGTGTGCAGAACCCCATGACGCGTTCCACGCCCGCACGATTATACCAGCTACGGTCGAACAGGACCATTTCGCCCGCCGTCGGCAGATGAGCGGCATAGCGCTGGAAATACCACTGGTGCCGCTCGCGCTCGGTCGGAGCCGGCAGTGCGACCACGCGGCAGACGCGCGGATTGAGGCGCTGGGTGACACGCTTGATGGCGCCGCCCTTGCCGGCGGAATCGCGGCCTTCGAACAGCACAACGACCTTGAGCTTCTTGTACTGCACCCAATCCTGCAGGCGCACGAGCTCATGCTGAAGACGGAAGAGTTCGCGGAAATAGACCCTGCGCTCGAGCGTTGCCTCGCCTTCGCTGACGAGACCTTCGGCAACTAGCTCGTCAATACGATCCTCTTCGAGCTGCATCTCCAGCTCTTCGTCGAAACTGTCGACGATCTCATCCTTGATGCGGCTGAGCGGGTCCTGGGTTTCATCGGTCATTGTGCGCCTCCTGCTCTGTTTTCATGTAGATGCTGCGGCCTAGAGCGTGATTCTGAAAAGTGTTGGCGGTTTTCGGACGGCATCCGGCTCTAGGGGCCGCAGAAAGCCGGCACGCTGCTCAAGCATGTGCCGGCTATGGTTTCAGCATTACTCAGCGGTCCAGCCGCCGTCGACGGAAAGCGTCGTGCCGGTAATCTGCTTGGCGGCATCGCCGCAGAGGAAGACGGCGATGGCTGCGACTTCATCCACAGTCACGAATTCCTTCGTCGGCTGGGCGGCGAGCAGCACATCATGCTTGACCTGCTCTTCCGTCATATTGCGCGCCTTCATCGTCTCGGGGATCTGCTTCTCGACGAGCGGCGTCCAGACATAGCCGGGCGCGATGGAGTTGACAGTCACGCCGTTCTGGGCGGCTTCGAGAGCGATGGTCTTGGTGAGACCGGTAATGCCGTGTTTGGCCGAGACATAGGCTGACTTGAAAGGCGAGGCGACCAGCGCATGCGCCGAGGAGGTGTTGATGATGCGGCCCCATTTGCGCGCCTTCATGCCGGGGATGGCAGCCTTGATGGCGTAGAAGGCAGCAAGCAGGTTGATGCGGATGATCGCTTCCCACTTGTCGTCAGGAAATTCCTCGATCGGGGCAACGAACTGGATGCCGGCATTGTTGACGAGAATATCGAGGCTGCCGAAGGCTTCCTCGGCTTCGCGCACCATGGATGTCACTTCCTCGCCATTCATCATATTGGCGCCGGAGTAGCGGCACTTCACGCCAAAATCGGCCTCGATGGCAGCGCGTTCCTTTTCGATCGCATCGGCATCGCCAAGGCCGTTGATCGTGACATTCGCGCCTTCAGCGGCAAAGGCGCGTGCAATCGCAAGCCCGATACCGCTCGTCGAACCGGTGACCAGCGCATTCTTCGAAGTCAACGAACCCATGATGCAACTCCTGCAATCGTAATGACGTGGTTGGGTAAAGGGAAATGCTCAAGATGGGTGCACACTGCCAGCCGGATATGTCGCTTTGATAACAGTGCGGTTTCGCCTCTCGCCGCAACCCTTCGGCACCTGACACTTCACTGTCATGCAACCGTGCAAATTTGCCGCCGGCGCCTCGCTGTTTCCTCCAACGACGGAAAATACGATGAAGGTCGAAGACATTCTCAAGCATGCCTATGCAATGCCGCTGACCAATCCCTCCTATCCTCCGGGGCCTTATCGGTTCTTCGATCGCGAATATATCATCATCACCTACCGGACCTCGCGCGAGGCGCTTGAGGCCGTCGTGCCCGCGCCGCTCGAAATCGACGAGCCGCTGGTGAAATACGAATTCATCCGCATGCCGGATTCCACTGGCTTCGGTGATTATACCGAGACCGGACAGGTGATCCCGGTGACCTATCGTGGACAAAAGGGCGGCTATGTCCACTCCATGTATCTGGATGACGATGCGCCGATCACCGGCGGCCGCGAGATCTGGGGCTTCCCGAAAAAGCTTGCCAGCCCGAAGATCGTCAACGAGGGCGAAGTTATCGTCGGCACGCTGCATTATGGCAGCGTCCTTTGCGCAACGGGAACGATGGGTTACAAGCACAAGCCGATCGACCAGGGACCGCTTCTGTCCGCTCTCTCGGAACCCAACTTCCTGATCAAGATCGTGCCGCATGTCGACGCCACCCCGCGCATCTGCGAGCTTGTGCGCTACTACTTAACCGATATCACCATCAAGGAAGCCTGGACCTCGCCGGCCGCTCTCGATCTTCGGCCGCATGTCATGGCCGACGTCGCACGGCTGCCTGTGCTGGAAGTGGTTTCCGCGGTTCATTTCACCGCCGATCTGACGCTCGGCCTCGGCGAAGTCGTTCACGACTATCTCGCAGAGCGCAGATAACCAAACCTCATTGCTATTTCATGCTGGAGACGGACCGTGCTTGAACGAAACACCAAGGCCGCAGCCCCAACCATATCGGAAATTGCCGCTCAATATGATCGTGTCGCCCTGGTTTTTCAGGGCGGCGGCGCGCTCGGCGCCTATCAGGCCGGCGTCTACGAGGCGCTTGCCGAAGCGGGATGCGAGCCGACTTGGCTTTCCGGCGTCTCGATCGGCGCGGTCAATGCCGCGATCATCGCCGGCAACGAGCCTGGTCGGCGGCTGCAGCGTCTGGAGCAATTCTGGCAGATCATCTCCGGCCGCAAGATCTGGGCCTATACGCCCGAAGGCGATTTCTTTCGCGATATCCGCAACCGCACCAGCTCGTGGATGACGATGACCATGGGCCAGCCCGGCTTCTTCAAGCCGCGCTTTCCCAATCCCTGGCTGGAGCTGCCGGGCGCAGAAGGTGCCACCAGCTTCTATGACTCGGCAGACCTCAAGAAGACGCTGGAGATGCTGATCGATTTCGACGTGCTGAATGACGGCAAGAAGCGTTTCAGCGTCGGCGCGGTGAATGTGCGCACCGGCAACTTCGTCTACTTCGACACCGATAATATCCGCATTGGCCCCGAGCACATCATGGCGAGTGGCGCCCTGCCGCCGGCACTCCCGTCCATCCGTATCGAGGGCGAATATTACTGGGACGGCGGCATCGTCTCCAACACGCCGCTGCAATATCTGCTCGATCAGGAAGAAGACCGCAGTTCGCTCGTCTTCCAGGTGGATCTGTTCAGCGCCCGCGGCGTCCTGCCGCGCAGCATGCCGGATGTCCTTTCGCGCCACAAGGACATCATGTATTCGAGCCGCACGCGGCAGAACACCGATAATTTCAAGCGCATCCATGGACTGAAGATGAAGCTTCTGGGTGCGCTGAAGCGTGTCCCTAGGGATCAGCTGACCGCAGAAGAGGAAGAACTGATCGCCGATTATTCCGATGCCGGTGTCGTCAACATTGTGCACCTGATCTATCAGCACAAGAACTACGAAGGTCACGCCAAGGATTACGAGTTCTCTGGCACCTCGATGCGAGAGCACTGGGATATGGGCCTCGAGGATACGAAGCGGACGCTGCGCCACACCGACTGGCTGTTACCGCCGTTTACCGACGACGCCGTCGCTATCCACGATCTGCACCGGGAAGACCCGGCATGAGACCGATGTTGCGCTAGAGCAGTTCCAGCAAAAGTGCGAAGCGGTTTTGCGTCCGGAACTGCGTAAGAACAAGAAGATAGAGCGTTTTCGCGATTCGAAGAAAAGCGTGAATGCTCTAGACCGCTACCGCAGACGATTGCGCCGGTCCGGGGAGATTTTTAGGGTCCGCTCGGCCGCGATGGTTTTGCTCAACAAAGCCCGCATTGGCGGGATGCTGTTTCCTGCTCATCGAAACCATGTGTTTCTCCTGGCGTGCTGTCCGTCAAATGGATTGACACCATCGCGCCGCCTTCCGGCCGGTTTGCGAATTCCAGGTGCCCGCCATGGGCAAGCGCGATTGCCTGCACCACGGATAGCCCCAGTCCGGTGCCGCCGGTCGCGCGCGAACGCGAGGGGTCGCCACGCCAGAACGGGTTAACGGCGACGGCATCCATATCCAGCGGAAATCCGGGGCCGCGATCGAGAACGCGGATGATGACGCTATCGTCCGCCACCTGCTCGGTTTCGCATCGCAGCGAGCCGCCCTCTGCAGCGTAGCGGCATGCATTTTCGAAAAGCGCCAATACAGCCTGACGGATACGCGGGGAGTCGGCTGAAATCCAGGCGGGTTTCAGCTCCGTTTCGACCTGCAGCCTGCTGGCTTCCAGCATGGGCTTTGCCACGGCGATGACAGTCTCGACCAATCGCGATGCGTCGATGCGTTGGCGCTCCATCACCAGCTTCTGGCCGATGGCGAGCGACAATGTGCGCAGGTCTTCGACAACCCGCCCCAGACCTTCGACCTGCAGGAGGAGATCGGAAATGATTTTCCGGTCCATCGGAAATACGCCGTCGAGCATACTTTGCAGTGATCCTTGCAGGATGGTCAATGGCGTGCGCAGCTCGTGTGCAACCGCCATGTTGTTGAAACGCAATCGTTCCTCCATCGTCTCCAGGCTGGTCGCAAGAGCGTTGAAGGTTTCGACAAGGCTCGCGACTTCGCGGGCGCTTCGATAGGGGGCGGGGACGCGGACGGAGAAGTCGCCTGATTTAAGGCCCTCGGCGGCAGAGGTGAGCTCTTCGAGCGGATGTGTGAGCCGACGCGCCAGGAAGACGCCGATCACGGCGCAGAGGAGCGCTGACATGAGGCCGAAGACGAGCACGGAAAGCTGCACCTTAAGATCTGTCGGCTCCGTCAGCGAATTAAGATGTTCGACAAGCAGCTTCAACGAATCCCCATCAGGGATCTTGTTTTCACTCAACATCTTGTAGGCTGTTGCGGCTCGCGGCGGCAGGGCATCGCTGATACCCTGCTCCAGATAGGTCGCGTACCAGTTGACCCCCAGATAGGTCAGGCCGACGCTGAGCAGCAGCATGATCGTGATGACGACGGCCGTGAGCGTGGCAAGCGGCGCGCTAGGAAATCTCGGTTTCTTCATCTCGGGTCCGAAAAGCGATAGCCGATGCCGCGTACGGCAGGAAAGAAGCCGATCTGCCCCATTTCCTCCAGTTTGCGCCTGAGATTGGAAATGTGCGTGTCGACGGTACGCACCAAAGCATCGCTTTCCGGCAGGCAGGCATCGAGAATATCGGCACGCGCGAAAGCCTGGGTCGGATGGCGGATCATATAGGCGAGGATGCGGAATTCGCTGAGCGTCAGCGGCAATGCAATACGGCGCTTGTCCTTGTTGATGAAGACGGTATAGCTGCCGAAGTCGACCTCCAGCGCGCCGAAGCGCTTGATGGCGTCTGCTCGCTCGCCCTGCGTCCGGCGCAAGACCGCTCTGACGCGGGCGACAACTTCCTGCGGGTTGAACGGCTTGACGATGTAGTCGTCGGCACCAAGGCGCAATCCGCTCAGGCGGTCGATGTCGTCAGCAACGGCCGTAACCATGATGACCGGCGTCGAGCCGGCCTGACGCAGGCGGCCGAGCACGCCGAAGCCGTCCAGTTTCGGCAGGCGAACATCCAGCAGCACGAGATCCGGCTTCAAAAGCGCATGGTGCTGCAGTGCGGTTTCGCCGTCGCCGGCGCGAACCGTGCGAAAGCCGTCCCGCGTCAGATAGCCCTCGAGTATCTGCGCGATCGCCGGTTCATCCTCGACAATAAGAACGAGACTGTTATCCACCCCTAGCGCCCTGTGCTTCTTCCGTTTTCCGTTCGACTTTGTCGCCCGAACCTTACTATTGCGGACTAAGCCCGCTTCCGCAATTTCCAAACAGTTTTCCGATCGTCCGATGGCCGATTCTGAACAGAGCCTTCATGCGATCTTCGCCATTTCTTGACAATCGGGCTTCAGCTTGGCGCCGTTCCGCCGTTGGAGACATGGCATGTGGAAATTTGCATCAAATTCTTGGAGCGCCGGCTCCGGTCAAATGCGGCCGCGTCAGCTGCAGGCAACTGCGGATAGCGAATTGGCTGTTATCGGCATGCTGATCGTCTGGACCAGCTTCGTCTTTGTGGTTTTTCCGAAGCTCGATCTGGCGGTCGTGCGCCTGTTTGCCCATGGGCATGCTTTCTGGCTGGTGGAGAATCCCTGGCTGAAAGCGGTGAGGGACATCGCTCGCCAAAGCCAGCCCTATATTGTCGGCGCCATGGCTGTCACCGTGGTTCTGCATGTCTTCCTGCCGCGGCGACTGCGGTTCTGCCCTCCCCACAAGCCATTGTTCGTGCTTCTGAGCTTTGCCGCCGGGCCGCTATTGATCGTGCAGACGCTGAAGGTCGCAATCGGACGTGTACGCCCCCGTGACTTGATCGAATTCGGGGGCACGGCGGACTTTACGCCGGTATGGCAGTTTTCTGGGGCGTGCAGCCGCAATTGTTCCTTTCCTTCCGGCGAAGCCGCCGCGGCTGCGGCTGCGTTGTCCCTGTTGATTCTCGTGCCTGCACGGCGCAGATGGATTGCCGCGGCGATCATGGTGCCATGCTCGCTGATCGTGGCATTCAACCGCGTGATCTTCGGTGCTCATTTCCTGTCGGATGTCATGCTCGGGTGGCTTTTGACCATGTTCGCCATGGCCATGATCTGGCGCTGGATCGGCGCGAATTCGCGGGCCATCGATCGCTACGTCACGCGCCTTATGTTCAAATGACCCTATCGCCAGGGTGTCTCCGCAATGCGACAGTTCCAAGCAAACGGATGTTACAAACCTTAACACAACGTTTCTTCACCTTTCCTTCGATCAGCGTTTACCTATTTAGCGTTCGCCATGCCGCCGAACGCGATCAAGGCCGGTAAGGCGGACGGCGAAAGGACCTGGTCAGGGTGAGAGTGATGGGATGGGGTTGGTAGATTGGGCGTTACGGGGAATGCTCGAGATGGATGGCCGGCGCAGGATGCGGTCCCGCAAAGACCATTACGAGCCGTGGGTCCTACTTGCCGTCGAGAGTTTCGAGCGGGAAATGCTGGCCTTCTACAGGCGTTCGCAGTTTACGGTGATCAAGAAAGCCGCATGACAGGCAATTGATCTCCAAACATGAGCTGTGCGTCTCACGGCAGGTTCGCCTTCAGCCGATACAGCTTGCCGACGAGCATATAGCGCCGACCTTGCCGGATCGGCCGGTTATGCTAGGCTTGGATCGTCCTGCCTTTGCGGAGAGCTTTCAAATGGTTACGCTGCGCGAACCGATCCTGCATCCAGTTCCCATCGAAGAATTGAGACCCACCCAGATCACCGTCGGCATGCGCGAAGTCAAGGCCAAGCGCAAGGCTTGGCGCCTCAAGGCGGAAGCGGCGGGCGATAAGGCCGGTGAGTTCCTCGGAAATCACATGGTGCCGACCATTCGGGGACCGCGCGGTCAATACTATGTCATCGATCATCACCATCTTTCGCTCGCGCTTTATGAGGAAGGGGTTAAGAATGTTCTCGTCACGACGGTTGCCGATCTTTCGCGACTTGACCGGGAATCCTTTTGGTTCGTCATGGACTGTCATGACTGGATGCATCCCTTTGACGAAGAGGGGAAACGCCGTGGCTATGAAGACATCCCGAAGAGCATCAAGGATCTGATCGACGATCCCTATCGCTCTTTGGCTGGCGAGCTGCGGCATGTCGGCGGCTATGCCAAGGACACGACGCCGTTCAGCGAATTTCTCTGGGCTGATTTCTTGCGCCGCCGCATCAAGCGCAAAGATCTAGAGAAGAATTTCAAGGCCGCGCTGGAAAAGGCGCACGATCTTGCCAAGCACAAGGATGCCGATTACCTGCCCGGCTGGTGCGGTCCGGTCGCCGAATAACTCTGAACCGATCTCGCAAGCCTGAAGCTTCGTTGGCCGACCGCTCAGCTTCGCGAGCTCGGATTGACTCTGATTTAGCAAGCGCATATTGCAGATGCAGCCAGCCTTGCTGGCCGTAAGCGTTTGACGTCAAGCAACGCACTCAACGATCCTCGTCGGTCGGAGTGCGTTTTTTTTATGCCTTCGCCGATCGAGGAAAAGCCTGGAGATTATCATGGCTTTTCAATCGACACCTGATCCGGCGCGCGGCCGGCTGATGCTGCTCAGCGCCATTCTCTTCATTTCCTATCTTTGCATCGGCATTTCGTTTCCGATCGTACCGCTTTACGTGAGCGGACAACTGCTGCTCGGCAATGTCTGGGCGGGGCTCGGCGTCGGCATCGCCTTTCTGGCGACGATCCTCACGCGCGGTTATGCCGGCGTGCTTTCGGACCATCGTGGCGCCAAGGTGGCTGTGACGCGGGGGCTTGCATTCTATATAGTCGGGGCTTTGACGGCTCTGGTCGCCGGCCTGCTGGCGCACATGCCATTGTCATCCTTCCTGCTCCTCCTTCTGGGACGCTTGGCTCTGGGGCTGGGTGAAAGTCTGGTCGCCGTTGGCGTCATCGCCTGGGGCATCGGCTCTGTTGGCCCGGCGCGTTCGGGCCGGGTCCTGGCACTGGTCGGCGCTGCCATCTATGGAGCGCTTGCGGTGGGCGGGCCGATCGGGTTGATGTCGTTCAGCCGGTTCGGCTTTGCCGGGACGATGGCGATCAGCGCCGTCCTGCCGTTCCTCGGGCTGGTGGCGATCTGGAGAGTTCCCGGCGTTGCGCCGCATCCCGGTGAGCAGCGCCCGCCATTTTGGAATGTCGTCAGCAGGATCTGGCTGTATGGGGCGATCGTGTGCCTTCAGGGCATAGGCTTTGCCGCCATCGGCGCCTTCTTCACGCTCTATTTCCTCGACCAGGGATGGAACTACGCTGGGCTGGGCTTGACCGCCTTCGGCGTCGGCTTCGTTCTGGTGCGCGTGTTCTTCGGCCATCTGCCTGATCGTATCGGTGGCTTGCCGGTCGCCCTCGGGTCACTGGCCGTCGAAGCGGTAGGCCAATTGTTGATCTGGAGTGCCACCGATCCCGTGCTCGCGCTCGCGGGTGCCTTTTTGACCGGTCTCGGATGCTCGCTGATCTACCCTTCCATGGGCCGCGAGGTCGTCCGGCGGGTGGAGCCGCATCTGCGCGGCACGGCGCTTGGCGGCTTCTCGGCCTTTCAGGACCTCGCCTACGGGCTGACGGGGCCATTCGCCGGCCTTTTGGCCGACCGGGCCGGCTATGGCAGCGTCTTCCTGGCGGGCGCTATCGCTGCGATGGCTGGCCTGTTGATTGCGTTCTCGCTCCGTAGAATACGAACCGTCGCATTCAATTGAACGATACACGGCCCCTGCTGCCCGGCGGGGGCCGCATAAAGCACTTCGCGACAACTGCTTTGTGCCGGCAATAGCCAGATGCGGTAGAAAGCTACCGCATCTGCAATATGATCGGGCTGCTGCTGGCCGGATCCGCATGCTCGCGCAACGCCTTCACATCGTTTGCCGCAACCGCTCCGCCATGATTTCCCCAAGATGAGCGCACGAATGTCAGGACATCGGCGATCTGTTGGTCCGAAAGCTGCTGGCGGAACGGCGGCATGCGATAGGCATCCGGAATGCCGCTCGCCACGACCCGGCTGGAGCCGTTCAGCGTTACATTGATCTGCGACGCGTTTTCCTTCGCAAGTGAAGCGGCAGAGCCGGCGAGCGGCGGAATCCATTGCTGCTTTCCGCGTCCGTCGACGCCGTGGCAGAAGCTGCATTTGGCGACGAATGTCTGGGCACCCGGGATGTTCTCGCGGTTGGAAAGCGATACGTTCTGGGCGGTACCTTCGTCATATTGCCAGGGGGTGCCGTCGCGGGCGGGATCGCCGGGCAGGGATTTCAGGTAATGGCTTATTGCCTTCAGATCGTCATCATTCATGAACTGTGTCGAATTGTTGAAGGCATCCGCCATCGAGCCGAAGACGACGGCATGACCGTTCCTGCCGGTCTTTAGGAAGGCATAGATATCGTCCTCGCTCCAGCGCCCAAGGCCGGTATTGGGGTCGCCACGCAGGCTCGGCGCATACCAGCCGTCGAGAAGAGCGCCGGAAAGATAGAGCGGGCTGCTCTCATCCAGCGCCTTTTCAGCCATAGTGATGGCGCGGGGCGTATGGCAGCTGCCGCAATGGCCTGGCCCTTGAACGAGATAGGCGCCACGGTTCCACTGGTCATCGCCGGCCGTTTTCGGCTGATAGGTGCCGCCTTCGGTGAAGACCGCGTTCCAGAGCGCCAGCGGCCAGCGCATGTTCATCGGCCATTTGATGTCGGAAGGTTTGTCCGCCTGTTTCACAGGCTCGACCCTATTCATGAAATAGGCATAGAGCGCACGAATGTCGTCGTCGCTCATCTTCACATAGGAAGGATAAGGCATGGCCGGATAGAGGCGATGCCCATCGCGGGCAACACCCTGGCGCACAGCGCGATCGAAATCGGCGAGCGTATAGTTGCCGATCCCGGCTTCCTTGTCGGGCGTGATGTTGGTCGTGAAGATGGAGCCGAGCGGTGTCCCCATCTCCAGCCCGCCGGCGAAGGGGGCGCTCTTTGGCGTGCTGTGACAGGCGACGCAGTCGCCGAGGCGCGCGACATATTCGCCGTGCTGGAGCAGGTCCTCCGAGGGCGCCTGTATCGCGGCGACATTGTCGAAGGGAGATGCCGGCGTGCGGGTTACGAACCATGCGACGCCGCCGGCCACAAGCACGATAATCAGGAGAAGAACCAGAAGAAGTTTCTTCAAAGGTGTGCCCTCATGTCTTTGCTTCGGGATTTTTTACGCGGCTAGAGCCAACCGAGCCGGCTCTCGGACCAGAAATGAGCCGAGAGCCGGATGTGTGCTTGGCGCAGCGAGTGCTGCGCCTCAGCTTTCAAAGGTGTAGTTGGAGAGAGGCATGCTGCGTATCCGCTTGCCTGTCAGCGTGGAAACCGCATTGGCGACCGCCGGCGGGATGGCTGGCAGGCCCGGCTCGCCGATGCCGCCCATTTCCGCCCCGCTTTCGACGATGCGGACGTGAACGCGCGCCATGCGATCCGGCGGCAGGATCGGATAGAGGTCGTAATTGCGCGCCACCGGCTCGCCGTTCTTGTAGACGGCCTCCTCCATCAGAACCTGTGACATTCCGAGCGCCGTCGCCGAATTGACCTGCGCTTCGATAATCGCCGGATTGACGATGCTGCCGGGGTCGATCGCTTCCCAGACGTCATGGACGACGACCTGGCCGTTGCGGATCGACACTTCGGCGATGGCAGCAGTGTGGCTACCGAACGGAGAGGCCATTGCCACGCCGCGCGCGCGCCGCGAACCGTCGCCTGCCGTGAAGGGCCCCCGTTTCCAGCCGCCGGAGAGGTCGCCGGCCGCTTTCAGGAGATTACTCAGCCGCTCGTTTTTTTGCAGCAGCTTGAGGCGCAGCTCATAGGGGTCCTGCCCACCCTTGTCGGCTAGCTCGTCTAGGAACGTCTCGTAGAAGAAGTCGTTCATGGAATTGCCGACAGAGCGCCAATAGGCGAGCGTCGTCGGGTTTTTGACGTAGATCTGCGCGATGCGGTAGTTCGGGATTGCATAGGATTTGCCGGCAAGGCCCTCCAGGGCCGTCGGATCGAGTGAATCCTCCTTATGACCGTAGACGCCTTCCGTCGGACCCTCGCAAGCGCTGATGGCCTCGAGTGCCACCGGCATGCCGCTGGCGTCGAGTGCGCCGCGAAAGCGTACGGCGGCCATGGGACGCATCGGATCGCGCAGGAATTCCTCCTCGCGGCTCCAGATGAGCTTGACCGGCCGCCCGACCTCTTTTGCGAGCTGGATGGCCTGCGGATAGGGATTGGCCGATGGATACAGGAAATGCCGTCCGAAGAAGCCGCCCAGGATGGGGCTGTGGATTATCACCTTCGATGGATCGAGGCCGGTCAGCTTGGCTATGTCGGCCTGGAATTGCTCGGGCGCCTGGTTGGGCATCCAGAGTTCGAGACTGCCGTCCGGGTTGAAGCGGGCCAGCGTGGACGGAGGCTCCAGCTGCGCATGATGCAGATACTGGCTCCGGTAGGTGGCGGAAACGACTGTCTTGGCGCCGTCGAACGCCTTGGCGATATCGCCGACATTCTCCGCTTCCTTGCCATTGCCCGGCTCGTTGGCGAGCCTGTCGTTAAAGGCTGCGGTCGAGAAATCGGCGGGCATGTAACGGAAGGCGGGATCGGCGTCCGGGCCGGGCTCGCGCCAATCGACCTGGGCGGCCTCGGCTGCCCGCTTGGCATTCCACCAGCGCTCGGCGACGACTGCAACAGCGCCGGGCAGGCTGTGGACGGAATGAACACCCGGCATTGCCTTGAGCTGCTCTTCGTTGCGGATCTTGCCGATGGTCAGGCCGAGGCGCGGCGCGTGCTGCACGGCGGCATGCAACATGCCGTCAACCTTGCAATCAATGGCGTAGACTGCCTTGCCTGTCGACTTGTCGTGGATATCGAGCCGCTCAACCGGTTTGCCGATCCAGCGGAATTTGCTTGGGTCCCGAAGCGTCACGCTCTCAGGAGCGGGAACCGGCAGATCCAGTGCTTCGCTCGCAACGTCGCCATAGGCGAGGCTGCGGCCCGATGCGGCATGAATGACCCGGCCGGGTTCCGTCGTCAGTTCGGTAATCGGCGCATCCAGGCGCTTGGCGGCGGCTTGCAGGATCATGTTGCGGGCGAGCGCGCCGAGCCGGCGCATGGTCTCATAGCTGGTGCGCACCGACATGCTGCCGCCAGTGATGCGCATCTGGCCATGTACGACCAGATAGTCGCTGCCCGTGGGCGCGTTTTCGACGACGAAGGTTTTCGGGTCGGCATCGAGTTCCTCGCCGACGATCTGGGCCATGGCAGTGAAGACGCCTTGGCCGCCTTCGACGAAGGGGCTCATGAAGCGGATGGTGCTGTCCGGGCGGATTTCGAGAAAGGCGGGAACGCGTGTGCCTGGAGGCATTGGGCTTGCCGCCTGCTGGGCTCGCGCGCGGCCAACCGGAACGCCGAAACCAAGCACGAATGCACCCGCGGCGGCACCGGCTGATGTCAGGAGAAAGTGCCGGCGTGAGATGTTGACTGGAGCTCCCGTGGGAAACTCATCTTCGGGAACGAGATTGCGGCTGGTTTCGGTCATAGCGTTTCTCCTTCCTTGGAAGAGAGATCTTTGACTGCCGTCTTGATCGCGTTGTAGGTGCCGCATCGACAGAGATTGATCATCGCCGCAGCGATCTCATCATCGGAAGGATTAGGTATCTGCTTGAGAAGTGCGGTCGCGGCCACGACTTGTCCCGATTGGCAGTAGCCGCATTGCGGGACCTGATGCTTGACCCAGGCGGCGACAACACGCTTTCCAACCGGGTCCGCCTCGATCGCTTCGATCGTCGTAATCTGGCGGCCGGCGACGCTGTCGAGCGGCGTTACGCAGGAGCGCACCACTTCGCCATCGACAAGAACGGAACAGGCACCGCATTCTGCCAATCCGCAGCCATATTTCGTGCCGGTCATGCCCAGCTCGTCGCGGATGATCCAGAGGAGCGGCGTATCTCCCTCCGAATCGACTTGGTAGGATTGGTTATTGATCTGAAGATTCATGAGGCGCCTCCTGAGGCTTTCGATCGCGAACCTTCAATGCCGGTGCTGTTCGATGATCTGGATGCTCAACGAACGGGCGTATAGCTCAGGCTCACAACCCGGACTATAACACTGAACCGCCTGCATCAAAAAGATTAGTAGGTGAATCGCGATAGACGTTAGAAGCCAGATTCATAAATTGGCTTCCAAGCCCATCTTGACTGCTGAAGCAAGGTTCTCGCTGGGCCGATGGGGAGACGATATGGTCGTCGATCTATGCCGTAACTTACTGATCTCAATGCGTTATTGAGCAGCTATGATCCTGCACGTCCTCGCCGCCCATGCCGGGCGTTGCGACATCGGTGAGGACGATGAAACCGGGACCATCGGCAAAATCGGCCCCGACGACCACGAGATTGTGATCGCCCATTTCCTTCGCCGGGTCCTTCAATGTCCTGGCAAGCGCCAGGAACGGATTGAAGTCGCCCAGTGTCTCGCCCTTGACACGGAGCGCCGTGAACGTATGCCCGGCGATAGTATCGGGAAGGGGTGCCCAGTCGGTGCCGATCTTGTCGGCATCGGCCTTGAGGGCAGCCCGTGCGGCGGCGCTCAGGCAATCGACGTGGATATGCAGCTGGTTCTGCGAGCGCGCCTGCTGCGCGTTGACGGCCAGGCTGAGGCCGTCGCGCGGGAGCGCATGTGGCAAGCGGGCCTCGACGTCACCCCGCTCCGCCCACGCATCGGCAAAATAGTTATGTGTTGCAGGATCGAGGAGTGCCGCGCTCTCCATGCCTGTGATCTTATCGGTCGGAATCAGCAGAACCTGCGCCACGCCGCGAAGATCCTTCAGCATCGCATAGTGCTCGGCCGTATTTACCGAAAGGCAGGGTGCAGTTTGTATGACGCACTTGTCATGAACGATCTTCCAGAGCACGTCGGAGTCGGCGAAGGCCGGCGCGAAAAGGAAGGGGAGGAAGGATGCGGCAAGAGCCGTGACGCGACGCGAGAATGTCATGGCAGGAAATTTCCCAGGTTCAAACGGTTTGGCATTGTTCGAGATTTCGGAGGGCTTAGCATAGGCCTATTAGGCTGATGTGACGGCTTGACGGCGGCAAGTGTCAAATGCGGGCAGGCGCGTGCCGTAGAGATTGCGCAACATCAGCTTCGCTTCATCTTGGGCTAAGGCCGCTTTCAGTTTGGTTGCCTAAATGGCAGGAGCCGGGGAAAACCATGCCTCGCCCCAGGGAGGAAAAGGTCACTTGTAGTGACCTTCCAAACATCCGCTGCGAGGCGTTCGCAACGCTCGATCGCCGCAATTTGCGGCAGACAAAAAAACGATCAGGAGCTTGAAATGGGTATCGGAAAGCTGATTGAAGAAGTTGCAGGTGCCGTGGCTGCCGACGAGGCCGTCGAGGCTGTCGACCCGAATGCCGGTTTCCTGACGAAGGCCGCCGCCGCCGTCGCCGGCTTTGAAGGCGTCAACAAGCTGACGGACGTGCTGAAGGAAAAAGAGCAGGAGCCGGCTGCCGATAATAGCAGCGATCAAAACGGCTGACTGGAAAGCAGCAGGCGCGCGCGTCGAAAAGATTTTGAAAGCCGGGCATGTCCCGGCTTTTACCTCAGGCCCATCAATCTTCTATCGGTTTTCAGCCATCGGCCTCGACGGAGATAAAGGGGCGAAAGAATCCAGTCGGCTGCAGGATCGAACTGGCGATATTGGCGATGATCGGGCCTGCCGTCTCGCTCCTAGCCAGAGCCTCCCTCCAGGCCGGATCAGCCACGAACGCCGCCCATTTCCGCTGGCGCTCCTCCAGCGATTGCCATTCAAGGAAATAGATGAGGTCGTTGCTGGAGGGGCCGACCATCGTCGTCCAGAAACCGAGGGGGCGGATGCCGAGCCGGCTCCAGATCGCCAGTGTCGCCGTTTCGAAGCGCTCCTGGAGCGCTGGCAGCTTGCCGGGCAAGCAAGTATAGATGCGCATTTCATGGATCATGAAAAATCCTCCTTGGGTGAATTCAGAACAGGCCGAGACTGTCCCCGCGAGCCAGATTTAAAAATAGTTGAGCGATAACAGCGGGTTGTGATTCCCTGTGGTATTGAAACAAAACGGCGTTTTCGATGACGTGCTCTACTATTGCTCGATTTGAGCATAACTGAAGCAGGCTTCATTTTTCAAGTGATTTTACGGACCGGGAATGGGCGTTGATCAATTCCCTGATTCCGCCGGCATGCAGTGGTGGGCGACGTAGGACAAACAGCAGGGGCTCTTTCTCATTCTCCGATCGGTTCCAAGATTTGCCCGCCTGCCGGGGGCTTGACGAAAACAAGCCAGGCGTTAACTTAAACGGAGGCGCCTCCGTTTATTGATGGCGCCCTTTGCGTCCTTATTCAGATGAGAACCGACCGTGACACCACAATTCCATCGGCTCCGTCTTCCTGAAAGAAACCCATAGCAACCGGTAGACCGACGAAGAGTTTCTACTAGATTTCGTAGGTCTCATCTTCGTGACGATGGCAGGAGCTTATCATGACACGAACCATCCACATCGCGCTCGACATCAATGGGCAGCGCCACGAACTCGATATCGAGCCACGTGTGACGCTGCTCGATGCGCTGCGCGAGCATCTCTCCCTCACCGGCACCAAGAAGGGCTGCGATCAGGGACAGTGCGGCGCCTGCACCTGCCATGTTGACGGAAAGCGCGTGCTATCCTGTCTGACGCTGGCTGCACAGGCCGAAGGTCGCGAGATCACGACGATCGAGGGGCTCACCGGCGAAGCCGGCGATCTGCATCCGGTGCAGGCGGCTTTCATCGAGCATGACGCCTTCCAGTGCGGCTATTGCACGCCGGGCCAGATCATGTCGGCGGTTGCCTGCATTCGCGAAGGGCATGCCGGATCGGATGCGGAAATCCGCGAATATATGTCCGGCAATCTCTGTCGGTGCGGGGCCTATAACAGCATCGTTGCGGCGGTGCGCCAGGCCGCGGAGGTGGCATGATGCGAAACTTCTCCTATCTGCGCGCCACATCGACAGCGGAAGCTGCTCAGGCGGCGCAACAGGCCGGCGCCATGCTGCTTGCCGGCGGAACGACGCTGCTCGATCTTGCCAAATGCGGTGTCGGCGAGCCCGATACGGTCATAGACATTACTCATCTCTCCGGCATGAGCGGCATCACTGTTAACGCCGATGGTGCAACGATCGGCGCGCTTACCACGATGAGCCAAGTCGCCGACCACAAGGATATCCGCGCTGCCTTCCCGGCAGTTTCCGAATCGCTGTCCCTGGCCGCCTCCGCCCAGCTCCGCAACATGGCGACGATCGGTGGCAATCTCCTGCAGCGCACGCGCTGCTCCTATTTCCGCGATCCCGGCGCCTTTCCCGCCTGCAACAAGCGCAATCCCGGCTCCGGCTGTTCGGCGATCGGCGGCATGACCCGCAATCACGCCGTGCTTGGAACGAGCGAGGCCTGTATCGCCTCCTATCCGGGCGACCTGGCGGTTGCTCTGGTCGCATTCGATGCCGTGGTGGAGACGGATAGCCGCAAAGTTGGCATCGACGATTTCTTCCTCGTTCCCGGTGACACGCCGAACAAGGAAACCGTCCTGCAGCGCGGCGAGATCATCACCGCCGTTACTATTCCTGCCTCCGCCGCCGCCCGGAACTCCACCTACCTCAAGGTTCGCGATCGGCAGTCCTATGAATTTGCTGCCGCGAGTGCCGCAGTTGGCCTGGAGCTTGAAGCCGACGGCAGGACGGTCCGCGATATTCGCATTGCCATCGGCGGGGTCGCCACCAAGCCCTGGCGGGCGCGCAATGTGGAGCAAGCGCTGATCGGTAAGGCTCTCACCTCGGAAGCCGTCGAAAAAGCCAGCCGGTTGGCCATGGAGGGGGCCGTCGATCATGGCGGCAATCGTTACAAGATCGAACTTGCGCCGCGCGTCATTGCCCGCGTCATTTTCAAAGTGAGAGGTCTCGCATGACCATGATGGAACCCCGCAAACATGGCGATGCGTCCGACGGCACCGTCGGCGGTCGTCAGTCGCGCTTCGAAGGCAGGATGAAGGTGACGGGTACGGCGACCTATGCTCTGGAGTATCCGGTCGAAAACCTCGCTTATGCCGTCCTCATCCAGAGCACGATTCCGGCCGGCCGCGTTATCAAGGTCGATGCTTCGGCAGCACTTGCGATCCCAGGCGTGCTGTTAGTGCTGACGCCGGAGGACGATCTCGGTCTCAAGCTTTCGGCTGATTGGGGCGGCAACAAGCCTGCCGACGGCCCGTATTATCCGCTGCCGCGGGAGGTGCAGTTTAACGGCCAGTCGATTGCCGCCGTCATTGCCGAAAGCCGGGAATTGGCGACGGAGGCCGCCAGGTTGGTGCGCATCACCTATGAAGAGAGCAAGCACGTCGCCGATCTCAACGATCCGAATGCCGGCGAGGGCAAGCTCATGGAGCCGCTCTCGGTTGCCTGGGGTAATGCCGAGGCTGCACTTGCCGCTTCCCCGGTGCGGATCGAAGCCGAATATTCCACTCCGCGCGAATATCACGTGGCGATGGAGCCGCACGGGCTGACGGCGAAATGGGATGGCGACCAGTTGACCATCTGGGAACCCAGCCAATGGTCGCATGGCATGGCGCGCATGTATTCCGAATGGTTCGACATGCCCTATGAGAATGTCCGGATCATCTCGCCCTTTATCGGCGGTGGTTTCGGCTCCAAGGGGCAGCCGCTCGCCTATGGCGCAGTCGCCATCGCGGCCGCCAGAAAGCTCGGCCGACCAGTGAAACTCGCGGTCACCCGCCCACAGAATTTCACCAGCTATGGCGGACGCGCCGCGACCAGGCAGAAGATCGCGCTTGGCGCGACGGAGGATGGCATCCTGCAGGCGATCGTCCATCGCGGCGCCAGCGAAACCTCGCTCGATGCCGACTGGCCGGAGCAGACGGGAGCGGCAACGTCAATCCTCTACAAGGTCGAGAACTTCTCCTCGCAGCACCGCGTCGTGCCGGTCAATAGCGTCACGCCGGGTGCCTTGCGGGGACCGGGTAAGAATCCAAGCGCCTATGGCATCGAATGCGCGATCGAGGAACTGGCCTACAAGCTCGGCATGGACCCGCTGGAGCTTCGGCTGAAGAACTATGCTGATCACGACTATCAGTCCGGCAAGCCATGGTCGACACGCCGGCTGCGAGAAGCGCTCACTGAGGGCGCTGAAGCCTTCGGCTGGTCGCGGCGCAGCCACGCGCCGCGCTCGATGCGCGATGGCAAGACGCTGATCGGCTGGGGCATCGGT
The DNA here is from genome assembly GCF_014193605.1 of Rhizobium sp. BK312. Lineage (NCBI taxonomy): Bacteria > Pseudomonadati > Pseudomonadota > Alphaproteobacteria > Hyphomicrobiales > Rhizobiaceae > Rhizobium > Rhizobium sp. BK312. The sequence continues at coordinate 294,244 of NZ_JACHZP010000002.1, forward strand.
TGCGGCACCTTCCCGGTCATCCGGGCGCCGAGCGAAGCGATGATCCGTATCCTTGGGAGCGGCCGTGTCGAGGTCGTCAGCGGCGCGATCGACATGGGGCAGGGGACCTATACGATCCTTGCCCAGAGTGCCGCGGAAGTCTTCGGCATTCCCGTGGATCAGGTCGAAGTCCATCTCGGCGATTCACGCCTGCCGGGTTCGGCGATCGCTGGGGGCTCGATGCTGGCCGGATCGATCATGGGCGCCGTACATAAGGCAGCGGTTGCGGCCCGCGACGAACTCATCGGCCTTGCCCTCAGCGATGCCAGCTCGCCCTTCCGCGAGACGGGCGCGAACACGCTGAACTTCGCCGAGGGGCGCATCGTGGCACCGCGCGGCGAAACCCCATCGCTGACTCTGGCCGAGCTGATGTCCGCGCTGAAACGTGAGGAGATCGAAGTCCGGCGCAATACCCTGCCCGACGGTGCGAACGCACAGGAACAGCTTCAGGCCTGGACCACCATGGCTAAGGTTCAGGGGCCGACCATGGGCGATTATTCCATGCACAGCTGGTGCGCCCATTTCGCTGAAGTGCGGGTCGACGAGGATTTCGGTACGGTACGCGTCTCCCGCATGGTCTCCGCCTTCGATTGCGGCCGTCTCTACAATCCGAGATTGGTCGAAAGCCAGTGGCGCGGCGGCATCATCATGGGTATCGGCCAAGCGCTTCTGGAGGAGGGCCTGATCGATCAACGTAACGGGCGAACCGTCAACAACAATGTCGGCGATTATCTCGTGCCGACGAATTCCGACATTCCGGACATCCAGGTGATCTCCGTCGGTGTGCCGGATTTCAATGCCTCGGCACTTGGCGGCAAGGGGGTCGGCGAGGTCGGTATCGTCGGCGTGGCGCCGGCGATTGCCAACGCCGTATTCCATGCCACCGGCAAGCGCGTTCGCGACTTGCCGATCACATTGGAAAAGCTGCTCTAAGGGCAGGGGGGTCGAGCCGCATTGGGTAAAGCATGCGGCTCGAATGCTTCGAGGCTACCCCAGTTCCGGCGGGAAGGAATGGGCGACCGCAGATTTTTGTGCGGTTCGCCAGAATGCCGAAACGAGATCGGCGCGGTTCTCGAAGCGCTTGGTCAGCAACCTCATTGTGCTGGAAAAAACTTCTCCTCTTTAATCGATAAAAAATATGGATTGGCTTCTCATCGAATGCCTCTCTGCCATTCTGTGCCCCGATCTACCCGCACCAACATGATCGACAGAAAGACAAAAATCATGACCTACCGCCCCGATCCGGAACGCTATGACTCGGCCCATTTTCGCCGTGGCGGTCGAAGCGGCCTCAAATTGCCCGCCATCTCCTTCGGCCTCTGGCACAATTTCGGCGATACGACGCCCCTCGATGTCCAAAGGTCGATCCTTTTCAAGGCTTTCGATCTCGGCATCACGCATTTCGATCTCGCCAATAATTACGGCCCGCCGGCGGGAAGCGCCGAGATCAATTTCGGCCATATCCTGAAACAGGATCTGGCCGCTTATCGCGACGAGCTCATCATCTCGTCCAAGGCCGGCTGGGATATGTGGCCGGGTCCCTATGGCCGAGGCGGCGGGTCAAAGAAGGCGCTGCTTTCCAGCCTTGACCAGAGCCTCACCCGGCTCGGTGTCGATTATGTCGATATCTTCTATTCCCATCGCTTTGATGCGGAGACGCCGCTGGAGGAAACGGCCGATGCGCTTGCTCAGGCGGTCCGGCAAGGCAAGGCGCTCTATGTCGGCGTATCGTCCTATTCCGGCAACAAGACGCGTGAAATCGCAGCACTTCTGAAGGAGCGACAGGTGCCGCTTCTGATCAATCAGCCGGCCTATAATCTCTTCAATCGCTGGATCGAGAAGGATTTGCTTGCCGCGACGGATGAAGTCGGAGCCGGTATCATCGCCTTCACGCCGCTTGCCCAGGGCTTACTCACCAACAAGTATCTCAACGGCGTTCCCCAGGATGCCCGCGTCAATCGGCCGGGCGGGGACTTCCTGCGTCCGGAGCATTTGAAAGAGGAAAACATCGATCGCGCCCGGGCGCTCAACGAGATCGCCAAACGTCGCGGGCAGTCGCTCGCTCAGCTTGCCATCGCCTGGGTTCTTAGGGATCCGCGCGTGACGTCGGCCTTGATCGGTGCAAGCTCGGCGCATCAGGTCGAGGAAAACGTGGCCGCCCTGAACGACCTCACGTTCAGCCCCGAGGAACTCGCGGAGATCGATCGTTATGCCGTCGAAGGCGGTATCAATCTTTGGGAAAAGCCCTCGCATGACGAGGCCGTCTGATACGATTGAAGGATCTGCCCGAACCAGCGGGCAGATCCCTTTTGCCGGAGCTAAGCTCGCGCGTCAGCCGCCATATTCTATGATCTCAAGTCCGGCATTGTAATCCGTCGCATAGATCAGACCCCTGGCGTCCACAAAGACGTCGGCGGACTGGATGACTTTTGGACGGCCGGGACGGCGGTCGGTCATGACATTCGGTCCCGCGGGCACGAGAGCGCCCGTTTCGACCGGACGATAGGGGTCGGAAATATCGAAGGCGCGAATGCCGGCATTCTGCCAAGTCGCAAAGATCAGCGTCTCGGAGACGAACGAGCCGGGCCGGTTTTCGTGCAGATTGTGCGGTCCGAAATGGCCGCCCTTCTTCGTGTAGTCGATTTCGGTCGGGATAGGGAAAGTCGAGATGCTGATCGGGTTTTCGGGCACGCGGATGTCGAAGATCCAGGTATGTTTCCGGCCGTCTTCCTCATTGTCCAGCACGGCTTCATCCGCCACGACAAGAAGATCGCGGCCGGGAAGCGGCAGCGGCGAATGCGTGCCGCCGTCATAGGGCGGGCACCAGTTATGGTGCTTGATGAGCCGCGGGGAGGAATGATCTTTGATATCGAGGAGCGTCAGTCCGCCATCTCGCCAGCAGGCATAGGCGGTGTCGCCATGGACGAGTGCATGGTGCAGGGCATAGCGCTTGCCGTCGCCCCAATCAGGCGTTTCTCCCGCCGCCCTGTTCATGCCGGGGAGCCACCATTGGCCAACAAGTTCGGGCCTAGTTGGATCGGCCATGTCGATGGTGACGAAGATATAGTCGGTGAAGCCGTCGAGCAGCGCCGAGGCATAGGCATAGCGGCCGCCGACATACCATAGCCGGTGAAAGCCGACGCCTTCGACATCCAGTTGGCCGATCTTGCGCGGCCTGTCGGGAACGGAAATATCGAACACGCTCATGCCGGCGGTCCAGGTGCGCTCACGCTTTCTGAAGGCGACTGTCTCGCCGACGGACTGCGTATAGTAGGCCTTCTCGCCCGTGAAGGTTTCCACGTCGGCGAAAAGGTCGAGCGCATTGATGACCAGCAGCAAGTCCTCATGCGTCTGCAGATGGATGTTCCAGGTATTGGCCGGCGCCGGCATGTAGTTGACCGTCTTGGGGTTTTTCGGGTCGCGCACGTCAACGATCGAGAAGCCCTGAGACCAGGGATGGGCGACATAGGCGTAGCCTTGATGAACCATCAATTGCAACCCATCGCTACGGCCGCCGATATCGCTATGGCCGATCAGTGTCATGTTGTGGGCGAAGTCGGGTTCGGGCAGGTCGGTCGACGCCATGGATCCTCTCATGCATAAACAGAGTAAAGAGGGCCGCCTTTGACGGCGGCACCTGCGAAAGCAGCTGATAAATCTCAGTTCTTGGCCGCCGGGATCCAGGCAGCCGTCGCGGCATCGCTTTTCAGGAAGGCCGGGAATTTCTGCTGCAACTCTTCGATCGTGCCGATCTTGTTGTTGATGAGATCGTCACGCGTAATCAGCGTCGGCTGCAGGAGAACGGAGCGGCCCGGAGACTGGCCGGCGATGGCGAGCGAAACGGCGCGAACGGAAACTTCCCCGACGACGGCAGCGTTCGTGGCGGCCGTCGCGACCCAGGCGCTGTCCGGCTCGATCATCAGCTGGATATCGGCGGTCGAGGTGTCGACGCCATAGATCTTCACCTGACCGGAAAGGCCGAGCTCGTCGATGGCGAGCTTCGCGCCTTTGGCGAATTCATCCCATGGCGTGAAGATCACCGAAATATCCGGATTGGCGCGCAGCACCGCCTTCGTCTGGTCGGCGACGGAGGCGGGAATGGTGTCATTGACCACGCCCCATACGGCCTTTTCCTTGAGATTGTGCTTGGCAATGAAATCCTTCCACACCGCATAGCGGCGGTCGAGCGGCGCGAAACCGGCAACGTAGACGGCACCGCCGGTGAAGCCATCACCCTTATCCTTCACGGCCTGGTCGAGCACGAGCTTGGCCATATCCTTGTCGCTCTGTTCGATCTGCGGAATTTGCGGATTGTCGAGGTTGACGTCGTAGGCGACCACCTTGATGCCCTTGTCGAGCGCCTTCTGCGCGACATCCTTCAGCACCTCGGGACGGCCATTATTGATGATGATGCCGTCAACACCGAGATTGATCGCCTGCTCGACAAGATTGCGCTGGGTATCGTTGTCGTTGCGGGCCTGCGAGACGGTGAGGTTGACGCCGAGCGCATCCGCCTGCCGCTTGACGCCGGCCTCGAAGGCCTGCAGCCAGTCGCCGCTGCCAAGGAAGCTGATGACGGCGATATTGACGGGCCTTTTATCGAAAGGAGCGGGCGCGCCGCTAAGTCCCGCCGCCGATACTGTGGTCATGAAAAGCGAGCCGGCGACAATGGCCGAAGCGATGATTTTGAATAATTTGATCATTGAAAATCCATTGAATGTTGAGTTGGGACGGATGGCGGGGTCACGCTCTGCCGCGGCTGATCCCATAGGTAAGTGCGAGCGCACCGACGAGGACGGCGCCCTTGATAAAATCCTGCGTGTAATAGGGCGCGTTCAGCATCGTCAGGCCGTTCAGAAGCACGCCGACGAAGACGGCGCCGATTGTCGTGCCGAGAACGTTCGGACGGCGCAGTCCCAGCACGGCAAAGCCGATGAGCGAGGCTGCGACGGAATCCATCAGCAGCGAGGCACCGGAGGAGACGTCGCCACGGCCGACGCGGGCGGCAACGATGATGCCGCCCAGCGAGGCGAGAGTGCCCGAAAGCACATAGGCAAAGGTCTTCAGGCGGGCGACATTGGCGCCGGCCAACCGTGTCGCCGCTTCATTGCCGCCGGTGGCGTAGAGAAGGCGACCAAGACGCGTACGCTCGGTTAGCACATAGAGCGCGAGCGCGACGATCAGCATGAGGATGACGGGAAAGGGAATGATGCCGAACAGGCTTGAACGTCCGATTGTTAAAAAGGCGGGGTCGACCCTGCCTGACGCCGTCGTCCCGTCGGGAAGGATCAAGCCGACCGAGATCGAGCGCCCTGCCGTCGGGATCAGCTGTAGCCCCGTCAGGAGAAACATGGTGGCCAACGTCGCCAGCAGATCCGGTACCTTGAGCCTGACGATCAGTAGAGCATTGGCAAGCCCGACGATCGCGCCGAAGGCAAGCACCAGCGGCACGGTTTCATAGGCGTTGAGACCCCATACGATCATCGCATAGCTCGCGGCCATGACACTGGAGGCAGCTACCGCGCCAACGGAAAGATCGAAGCCGCCGATGGCGAGCGTCACCGTGACGCCGGCACCGATGATGGCGACCACCGAAACCGCCTGCAGGATGCTCATCAGATTATTGATGTTGATGAAGGCCGGCTGGGCGAAACTGAAGATGATGACGAGGGCAAGAAGGAGGAGAAATACCGCCCCCCGCCGCACGAATTCCTGCGGTGAAACCGTATTGCTTGCTGGCCTGACCTGTTCTGGGATTTCTGCGGTACCTTCACTCATCAGGCATATTCCTTGTTCTGTCGGCCGCCTGCGGCCGCGTCAGCGACGTCTGTGAGACCATGATGCTCCATCAACAGCACCCGATCAGCGACTTCGAGCGCCTCTTCCGGATCGGATGTCGCGATCAGCGTGGCGCGGTCGGTGTAGGCGCGTATGGCCGCGATAATGTCCTGGCGGGCGCCGACATCGACCCCCTGGAAGGGCTCGTCGAGAAGCATGAGCCGGCTTGGCTCCGCCTCCCAGCGGGCGAGCACGACCTTTTGCTGATTGCCGCCGGAAAGCGACCAGACGGATGCCTCGGGACCGGGGGCCTTGATGCCGAGGCGCCGGATGGCCTTTTCTCCCTCGCGGCTTTCCCGCCCAGAAAACAGGAAGCCCGACGGGTACCAATGTTTCAGATGCGGCAGGCTGATCGTTGCCGCAATACTCTCTCCCGGCCAGTCCGATGGCATGAGAGAAGAGCGATGGCGGTCAGCGGCGGCCATGACGACGCCGCGGGCGATTGCATCCGCGGGTGAGCCCGGCTGAAATGCAATGCCGTCCAGGAGTGCAGTTCCTGAGGCAAAGCGCTCAAGGCCGAAAAGTGTCGACAGAAGCCGGCTCTTGCCGGCGCCGAGAACACCGGTGATGGCGACGACCTCGCCGGCATGGAGCCTCAGATCGATCGGTGGGCTGTCGGCAAGCAGCCGGACAGCCTGAAGTTCCAGTATGGTCCGGTCGAATTGTTCACGGCGATGTGGGCGAGCCGCCTTCATGGGGCGGCCGATCATGGTTTCAATGGCGGCATCGAAGTCAATTGGGTGCGAGAAAGCACCGACATTGCGGCCGCCCCGCAGGATATCAACGCGATCGGCGAGCGCATCGAGATCTGCCGTACGGTGCGAAATATAGAGAATGCCCAGGCCGCGGGCCTTCAGCCGGCGGACGATATCGTAAAGCCGGGCCGTTTCGCGCGCAGAGAGGCTTGCGGTCGGCTCATCCAGGATCAGCAATTGCGCTTGATTGGAAAGGGCGCGCGCAATGGCGACCATCTGCCGGTCGGCTGTGCCCAGATCGCCAAAATCGCGGTCGAGCGGCAGGTCGAAGCCGGCTTCCGATAGGATTGCTTCCGCCTTCCGCCGGACTGAACGCTTCAACAGAAAGAAGGGCTGGCGTCCGTCAACATATTGGTTGAGCAGCAGGGCATCCGCGACCGAAAGGCCGGCGACCCCGACGACGTCGGTCGATTGATGCACGGTAACGATGCCTCGCGCCGTCGCCTCGGCGGGGCTTTCGGGCCGATAATCCGCTCCGTTCCATAGGATTACGCCTGAATCGGCGCGATGAATGCCCGACAGGATTTTAACTAGCGTCGACTTGCCCGCGCCGTTGGCCCCCATCAGCGCGACGACCTCGCCGCGATCGACGGTCAGAGACGCTGCCGCCAGGGCCTGTGTCGAGCCGAAGGCAAGAGAAAGATTTTGGGCATCCAGCAAGGTCATGGGCAAGGGGTCACCGATTGTCAGCGGTACTCGTAAGCCACTGGCATTCAATTAAAAGGACAAGCCTTGCTTTGTTTATTTAATCTATAGAATAAATTTTTTCTGCGCTTCGGTTCGCTCCCGTTCCGGTCTCTACAGGTGGGCGGCGGGACTGAGTAAGCCTTGCTCACGCCTGTCTCCGGGGAGTTTAATTTGTCTGAAATTGCAAGGGAACCGCAAAACCCTTCCTTTAATCTACTATTTTTATAGACAATATAAAACCATTAAATATCAGCAATTTCCGCGATGGCGAAGTACTCACGTCGCGCTTGCGGAAACGTTCACCAGGGGTTTTCATGGATACGGTACTCTATCTCGCTTCTCTCGCAACGCGGCCAAGCCTTGCCGCAACCAAACGCGTCTGGTCGAGCCTGCAGCATTTTCTGGCGGGCCTGATGGTCCTCTTTTCGCTTCTGGTGCTGCTGCACGCATTTTGCGGAAGCTGAGATTCGAGCTTCGATCAGAAATGGATGAAGCGAAGAAAAAAGCCCGGCGTGCCGTATGTGAACGCCGGGCTTTTATGCGGTTACTTGATGCTGTTCAGATCGACGCCCTTGGTTTCGCGAACGAAAATTAGCCCGATAACAAGGGTCATCGCAGCGATCGCGATCGGGTACCAGAGGCCATAATAGATATCGCCCTTGGCGGCGCTCATGGCGAAGACCGTTGCCGGTAACAGGCCACCGAACCAGCCGTTGCCGATATGATAGGGGAGCGACATGCCGGTATAGCGGATGCGGGTCGGGAACATCTCGACCAGGATCGCGGCAATCGGGCCGTAGACCATCGTCACATAGATGACGAGGATGGTCAGGATGAGGATGGTCAGCGGCCAGTTGATGGCTGCAGGATCGGCAACCACTTTGAAGGCGCCACCCTTGGGGATGGTGTAGACCGGCATATCAGTTGCGCCACTGGCCTGATCCGCTGTCAGAAGCTTCGCCTTGACGAGATCCGCAACTGGGGTGACTGTCTTGTCGCCCGCCCGCACGGTCGCCGCGTCAAGCCCCAGTTCGGGGTTGGCGGCGATGAAGGCGTCGAGCTTGGCGTCCGGCACCTTGACAGGGTCGCGCACCAGAGGGAAGCCGGCCTTCTGCAAGACGAGGTTCATGTCGTGCGTGAATGCCGCATTCTTTGCCGCTGCACCGGCCCCTGCCGCCGTTGCATCGTAAGAGGTTATGGTCGCGTCGCCGACCTTGACTGTCGCCGGCTGCCCGGCTGGTCCGTCGACAATCGTATAGGGCACGGAAGACTTCGCCAGGAAGGAGGTGGCGATGTCACACGAATTGTTGAACTTGGCGGTTCCCACAGGATTGAACTGGAAGGTGCAATCGCCGGGAGCAGCCGTCACCGTCGCCCGGACGGTTTGCTCCGCCTGGGCGAGCGCCGGATTTGCGGCGTGGGTCAGCGCCTTGAACAGCGGGAAGTAAGTCAGGATCGCAAGCGCCAGGCCCGCCATGATGATCGGCTTGCGGCCGATCTTGTCAGACAGCCAGCCGAAGACCACGAAGAAGCCGCTGCCGATCAGAAGCGCGATCGCGATCATGATGTTGACGGACTGGCCATCGACTTTCAGCACGTTCTGCAGGAAGAACAGGGAGTAGAATTGGCCGGCATACCAGACGACCGCCTGGCCGGCGGTGAGGCCGAGTAACGCGATCAAGGCGATCTTGGCATTCTTCCACTGGCCGAAGGCTTCGGAAAGCGGAGCCTTGGAGCCCTTGCCCTCCTCCTTCATCTTCTTGAAGGCCGGCGATTCGCTGAGAGACAGCCGGATCCAGACGGAGATGGCGAGCAGAAGGCAGGAGAGAAGGAAGGGAATACGCCAGCCCCATGCCGCGAAAGCCTCCTTGCCCAGCGCATTCTGGACGATCAGGATGACGATCAGTGACAGGAACAGGCCGAGCGTCGCAGTCGTCTGGATCCAGGAGGTGTAATAGCCGCGTTTGTTGTCGGGCGCATGTTCGGCGACATAAGTTGCAGCACCGCCATATTCGCCGCCAAGCGCCAGACCTTGCAGCATGCGAAGGATGATCAGGATGACAGGCGCGGCGAAACCCCAGCTCGCCGATCCGGGAAGGACGCCGACGAGGAAGGTCGAAAGACCCATGATCAGGATCGTAACGAGGAAGGTGTATTTACGTCCGACAAGATCGCCGATGCGCCCGAAGACGAGGGCGCCGAACGGCCGCACGAGGAAGCCTGCGGCAAAGGCGAGCAGGGCGAAGATATTGCGGGTTGCTTCCGGATAGTCGCTGAAGAAGGCCGTTCCGATGAAGGCGGCCAGAGAACCGTAAAGATAAAAATCGTACCATTCGAACACGGTTCCAAGGGAGGAGGCGAAGATGACCTTCTTCTCTTCCCTGGTCATGCCTCGACTCGTCGTCTCGGCCACGGACGTGGATGCCATGAATCAATCCTCCCAATTGCACCAGGGACATGGTCAAAAGACCCGTGTCATGTCCCCCATAATGACATTACGCAGGACTTTCCTACCGATGGGCGCGGAAAGTCGCGCCAGTGGGTGCTCTCCTGATTTCCTCCCCCAGAAGATCACGCACCTGATGCATATGTGAGTGTTGGCCAAAAATTGAAAATTGCAATGGCTGCAACCGCTGCCGCTTATGAAAATCTGTGCGTAAGCATCAAGAAATACGAATGTGTCCTCCCCAGCGTGGCGGCAAGGGCTTGTCGCCGAGAAAAGCGATGCCGGGTGCGGCGAAATATGAGGCACCCGGCACGGTTCACAGAAGCGGATTCGGGCCGTTTTCGGCTTGTTTCAAGCCGGCTGCAGCTGCAGGCGCCGCATTGGCGGAAAGGCAAGTGCGATAGCGGCCGCCCCCAACCCCACCATCGACGAGCCGATGAAGAGCCAGGAGTAGTTGGCGAAGGTATCGAAGATCCAGCCGCCGATCAGAGGTCCGGCTGCCATGCCGATGCTCGAGAGCATCGATGCCGCTCCAAAGACGGTGCCGATGACGCGCGGCCCGAAATATTCGCGCGCCAGCACGGCATAAAGCGGCATCACGCCGCCATAGGCGCTGCCGAAGACGACCGCCAGCGCATAGAACTCGCCGAGTTCGCTGACCAGCAGATAGGTGGCAAGTGCCGCCGCCTGTACCAGGAGGCCGGCGACCAGCACCGGTTTCACACCGAGCCTGTCCGCCAGCGTCCCGTAAAGGAGGCGGCCGCCAAGACCCGCAAGGCCCTCGACACTATAGATGCTGACCGCCGCCATCGGCCCCACACCACAGATGGTGGCGTAACTGACCATGTGGAAGATCGGTCCGGAATGGGCCGCACAGCAGGTAAAGAAGGTCGCGCCGAGCACGAGGAACTGCGGCGAGCGGAAGATCCGGCCAAGGGGCAGGCGCTGCTGTTCCCTTTGCCCGTCTGCGCCGGGGGCTTCGGCAAGAACAGGTGCTCGCCGCACCAGCAGCGCCGCCGGTATCAGCAGAACCCAGGCCATGATGCCGATGACAAGCATGGCAAAACGCCAATCGTAAGCCGAAATCAGGTAGCGGGCGAAAGGAGACACCGTCATCGGTGCGACGCCCATGCCGGCTGAGACCAGGGACACCGCCAGGCCTCTGCCCTTGTCGAACCAGGCGGTCGTTGCCGCGATCATCGGCGCGAAGAAGGCGCTGGCGGCAAGACCGACGAGAATGCCGTAGGTCAGCTGGAATTGCAGAAGCGAGCCCGCCCGGCTTGCCAGGACAAGCGCCAGCCCAAGCAGCAGCGCGCCTATCACAACTACGATGCGGATGCCAAAGCGATCGCTTGCGGCTCCCCAGGCAAAGGCACCGAGGCCCATGGTCAGGAAATTCAGCGTCATGGCGGCGGCGATGCCGGCATGCGACCAGCCTGTCTCGGCGGCGATCGGCACCTGGAAGATTGCCAGGGAAAACATCGCGCCGAGCGCAACACAGGTCATCAGCGCGCCGGCGCCAACGATCACCCAACGATAGGACGAACTCATTTGCAGCTCCCTTCATCCGGTTCGGTTCAAGGCGCGAAAGATCCGATAATATGCTTTCGCGCCATGTCTGGAATAAAGACGATTGCATCGGGACGATTTCGACATTGCTGCCGAAAAAATTTTTAGCGGCATTGCAAACCATGTTTATGAGTACCTGCCGACGAGATCGCCAGGAGGCAATGGCGTCGTCAGTATCCCGAATTTAATCTTGAGCTCATATAGGGCTGCTAAGACAGCCGCCTCGATGCTGGAAGACCCTGCTTCGCAGCCGGAAGGCCGGCGCATGCAGCTGCAAATGACATACAGGCTCAAAGCAATACCGAACCAGATCTTCATATCATGGAGCGGACCATTCAATGGCTCATATCGTCATCATCAATCCGCGTTTCGAAACCTCTTATTGGGGCATGGAGCACGCTCTGCCGCTGTTCGACGTCAAAGCTAACCTTCCGGTGGCGTGCCTGCCTTTGCTGGCGGCGCTGACGCCTGCGGAACATACCGTCACTCTGGTGGACGAGAATATCGAGCCGATAGACTACGGCCTTTGCGAGAGGGCCGATATCGTTGCGCTGACGGGGATGATCGTCCAGCGCTTTCGTATGACGGAAATCCTGACCGAGCTCAAACGGCGCAACTGTTTCACCGTCGTCGGCGGACCTTGGGTTACGGTCAAGGAGGATTATTTCGGCAACCTCGTCGACGTCTCCTTCATCGGCGAGGCCGAGGAGACTTGGCCCAAATTCCTGGCTGAATGGCAGGAGGGCCATCATGCCCGGCGCTATGAACAGGCTGACAAGACGGATATGAGCAAGGTGCCCGTGCCGCGCTTCGATCTCCTGAAGATGGATGAATATGCTGTTGGCAGCATCCAGTTCTCGCGCGGCTGTCCGTTTACCTGCGATTTCTGCGATATCATCGTGGTTTTCGGCCGCAAGCCGCGCATCAAGACCAGCACGCAGATCGTCGCCGAGATGGAGGCCCTGCTCGCTTCCGGAATGGATACGGCTTTTATCGTCGACGACAATCTCATCGGCAACAAGAAGGCGATCAAGGAGGTGCTGCGCGATGTCGTCGCCTGGCAGGAGCGCCATCATTATCCGATGACGTTCCTGACGGAGGCGTCGATCGATCTGGCTGACGATGCCGAACTGATGCAGCTGATGGTCGATGCCAATATCCGCACCGTCTTCATCGGCATTGAGACGCCGAACGAAGAGGCTCTGCGCGAAACCAAGAAGCTGCAGAACCTGCGCAAGGGCGGGACGATGCTGGAGAAAATCCACGCGATCCAGCAGACCGGCATGGAAGTCTGGTGCGGCATGATCCTGGGCTTCGATAGCGACGATGCGACCATTTTCGATGCGCAGCGGGTCTTCATCAGGGATGCGCGCATCGTCAACGCCATGATCGGCATGCTGGCGGCGATCCCGAAGACGCCGCTCTATACACGTCTCGCCAAGGAAGGCCGTCTCGATCATGACGATCCGCCCGCCTACGGCACCAATGTCATCCCGCTCAAGCTCTCGCGCGAAACCTTGCGGGACGGATATCTTTCGGTCTTGAGCGATCTGCATGAGCCGGCCGCCTATTTCGATCGGCTGGATGCGCTTTACATCGATGCGCGTATCGAACCGGAAAGTAGCCGCTTACGTCACCTGCGCCGCCATCCGCTGCGTTTGCTGGCGCTCAACGCGACATGGGCATTCGAGGCGGTCGGGATTTTCCTCCGGTTGATGCGCCGGGTGAAGGAAGCGGATCTGCGCGCCACTTACCGTGCACGGCTTTTCAATCTCCTGCGGCATCGGCGCTCGCCCGTCGTCCTGCAAATCTACGCGATCAAATGCGCCATGCACTACCATGCCCATATCATGGTGCAGCAGATGCGCACTGGCGGCGGTATCGTTAATTCGTTCTAGCGAAGAGTTTTGAACTCAGTAAGTTTGGTTATCGGCAACCTGCCTTGAGACAGCCGACTGACAGCGCGTCAGCCGCCGCTTTGACATCGTCGTCACTGTTGCTTCGCTGCAACAAATTGCGTCAGATGTTTGCAATTCGAAATTGTGGGGTTGCCGATTTCCGGATCTTGCGTATTATTACGCTCATCCGCAAATCGAACAGGGAGGCGTGATATGCATAATCCACATATGTTTACATACGTCTCCGGCGGAATGATGTCGATGGCCTTGGTGTGTGCTGCACCAACTGCACGACGACTCTATAATTAAAGCTTTAAAAAGCTTTATCTGTCGCCGTTTAGGCGTGTTCCCATTAAACCTATATGACCTGCCCAAGGAATGACTTGGTGTGTCGTTGACGCATCCGCCCCTGAAGTCGGTCAAGCTTCAAGAGGACCTGGTCGCGTGATTGCGCCAGGAATAACGATGACTCATTCACAATTTATAGTTGCCGAAAGTTTGATGGCAACGGTCGATGAACTGTACCAGAAATTCGGTGCCTGGAGGACTGTACGTGCCCTGTTGTTTGTCGCCTGGAAACGGCGACAGATCTATCAGCAGGTATCCGAACTATCGAATTATCAGCTTCGTGATATCGGTCTTCCCGAGCGTGAGGAAGGTCTGGACTATCGCAGCTTGCTGGCATTGCATGTGAGCCGCCTCAAATGAGGTGGGCTTGATGCAGGTAAACGCTTCACGGCTCTTCCTTCTCGATCTCTGTTGCTTCGAGAATGGCGGCGCGGCAGCAAAATCAGGACGGGCGAGAAACCATTTGCATGGTGGGTTCACTACTCTGTTCGCTGTAGCTTACCTATCGGCCGCCGCACGGCGGATATCGCAGGGGGAGGCGATGCCTTCCCCTGCGACTTGACTGGCGTCGAAAGCCGAACTGGCCGCGATCTTCGGATGCCGGCAGCATATCGGTTCAAATTCTCCAATGAATAATAAAGTGTAGCCCGGATAGGGTCGCAATCTTCCCGCAATCCGCTTATGCAATGCAGTCGTTCCATTTTGGGGATGGTTCATTGCGGATCTTGTTGCTAGAGGACGAGCCGGAAATGGCTGCGGCGCTGAGCGCTGCGTTGCAGGCTCGCGATGCCATCGTCGATCACGTGTCGATGCTGTACGATGCCGAAGAGGCTGCGATAAATCTTCCCTATGATGTCATTCTCCTCGACCGGCAGGTTCCGGATGGAGACGGCTTGTCGATCATTCCGAAGTTGAGGGCTGCCGGCATCGATACGCCCGTCATCGTGTTGACGGCGCGCGGCGATCTCGGCGATCGCATCGGTGGTCTCGATACCGGCGCCGACGATTACATCGTCAAACCATTTGCCATTGAAGAACTGCTGGCGCGATTGCGCGCCATTCTGAGACGCCCCGGCGAGTTGCGGACCGAGGTGGTGAATTTCGGCAGGCTGTCCTATGACTTCGGCTGCCACGATATCCTGATTGAAGGCGAGCGGCTCGAATTGCCGCGCCGGGAAGTTCTGGTCTTCGAGGCGCTTGCGCGCCGGCTTGGCCGCACGGTCCCGCGCCATGCTCTGGAAGAGGCCGTTTACGGGTTCAGCGAAGATATCCAGTCGAATACGCTGGATGCGCATATCTCCCGTCTTCGTCGCAAACTTGCATTGGTGGAGTCCGGCCTGGAGATTCATCCCGTTCGCGGCATCGGCTATCTGATGAGATTAAAATCATGAACACAAGCCGGCCTTCCCTGCGATGGCGTCTCGTATCGCGCCTGTCATTCCTGCAGGCGATCTTCCTGTCCTTGCTTGCGGTGCTGATCGTCGCCGCCTTGTGGGCGACCGGCAGCTTTATCTCGCTTCAGCCGGAAGACGAGACCATCGATGCCATCTCTCGGTCGATTGACCGCGATCAGAATGGCGCCCTTGCATTGACGGAAACACCGGCGCTTTTGGCGCGGCGCGAGAACCTGCCAGGTCTCTGGTTCGTCGTGCGCGATCGCAGCGGTGCCACAATCAAGGACGGAAACGTGCCGCCGGCCTATGCAGCGTTCGGCGCTGCGCTCGACGGCATCGGACAGGCTCGTTTCGGCAGCAATCTCGGTGGCAGCACCGTGCCCGCCGCACGGCTGCAATGGGTGTCGTCTCCGGCCGGCGAGATCCAGGTCCTGACGGGCGTGGATGGTACCGTGTCGACGGTCCGCGTCCTTGGTGCGGTCGGCATCGTCTTCTTCAGCGCCCTTCTGCCGCTGTTGATCGTTACGGCGATCGCAACGATGATTGCAGCACCGCTGGTGGTTCGCCGCGCTTTTTCCTCGCTGGATTCCGCCGTTGCCCGCGCCGGGCAGATCGATATCAATCGCCAGGGGACGCGGCTGCCGGTCGACGATGTCCCGCGTGAAATCCTGCCGCTTGTCGAAGCCGTCAATGATGCATTAAGGCGGCTGGACGAAGGCTATGAGCGGCAGAAGCGTCTTTTCTCCCATCTTGCCCATGAATGGCGGACCCCGGTTGCGATCCTGCAGGCACGTCTCGATGGCCTGCCCGCAGGCCCTTTGAAGGAGCGGCTCTTCGAAGATACCGTCCGCCTTGCGACGCTTGCCGAGCAGTTCCTCGATCTTCAGCGCCTCAATCACCGCTTCGAGCCGGTTTCGGTCGATCTCGTGGAGGTCGCTGAACACGTCGTTTCAGAACTAGCGCCGCTCGCGATCGCCGCCAATTATGAACCCTGCTTCATCAAGGACGAGGAGGCCGTGGAAGTCCTTGGCGATCGCATGGCCATCGAGCGGGCCGTTACCAACCTCGTACAGAACGCGATCCAGCATGGCGGTCGCCGTGGCAGGATCACCGTCCATGTCAGCCGCGCCACCGGTATCACCGTAAGCGACGAAGGAAGCGGTATCCCGGAGGAAGAACGGGACCGTATCTTCGAGCCGTTTCATCGTCTCCAGGGACGCACTAAGGGATTCGGCCTCGGGCTGAACCTCGTCCAGGAAATTGCCAGGCTCCATGGTGGAAAGGTTTGTGTCCTCGACGGACCGACGGGTGGCGCGGCCTTCAGACTGAGCTTTCCGATGGCCGGATAGCCTATCGGCTCCCGATGCAATGTTCTCGCAATCGGCTCCTCCTAGGAAAAGCCTGTCGTGCAGGCGAATCTCCTGAGGCCCTATTGGCGGGAACACATGTCAAACACATCACTATTTCTGCGAACTCTATTGACCAATCCGCGCATGGTCGGAGCGATCGCCCCCTCCGGTCCGGTACTGGCCGATCTGATCACAAGCGAAATCGGTCCTTCGGCGGGACCGGTTCTCGAGCTCGGCCCGGGCACGGGAGTGTTCACACGAGCCCTTCTCGCACGCGGCATATGCGAAAGCGATATTACGCTGATTGAATCCGCTGATAGTTTTGCCAGCCTGCTTCGCCAGCGGTTTCCTGATGCCCGTGTCATCTGCGCCGATGCTGCACGGCTTGATGCTTACGGCTTGCCGGAAGGAAAGCAATTTGGCTGTGCTATTAGCGGATTGCCGCTGCTCAACATGTCGCCGAAGACGGTCATTGCCATTTTGACCGCGGTCTCGGCGAGACTGCGCGAGGGCGGGGCGCTCTATCAGTTCACCTATGGCCTGCGCTGTCCGATACCGCATCGCCTGCTTGACCGGTTTGGTTTCAAGGCAACGCTGCAGGGCCAGGTGCTGCGCAATTTTCCGCCTGCCAGGGTCTATAAGATCGTCCGCCGCAGGCCGATAAATTCTCCGGCTGCTGCCACATGAGCGGCTCCTCCTATCTATTGGATGCTCTGCCCGATCTGGCGGCATGGGGGCTGTTCGGCCTTGCATTGTGTTCCGCAATCGAGAAGCTTGTCCCCATCCTGCCTTCGATCGGCTTGTTTTTGATGCTGGGCATGCTGGGCATCGCCCACCCGGTTGATCTGCCCGCAGCGATCGCCGTTACCGCTGCCGGTTCAATGGCAGGTTCGCTGTTCTGGTATGGAATAGGCCGTTGGCTGGGACCTAAGCGTGGCGACCTCTTCGTGCTGAAGATGGTCCGGCGTCTGGAGATTAAAGAAGAGTGGTATCTGCGCCTGAAGCGCAATTATCATGGTCATCCCGTGCGGGCCACGTTCTTCGGTCAGCTTGTGCCTGTTGTCCGGGCCTATATGGCATTGCCGGCAGGCGTGCTTGCCATACCGGCGCCAGGCTTTGCCATCGCGACATTCTGCGGCGCATTGATCTGGAATACGCCGTTTCTGGTATCGGGTTATTTGTTGCGTCAACAGATATTGGCGCCAGATACAGCAGCGCCTGCCGCTATCGCAGCAATCATCTTGGTTAATCTTCTGGTGCTTGCGCTGCTTCGACTTTGCCGGCCAAGCCGCAGCGCGGCTTAGCCGGTTATCGCGCTTGCGGTCGGCTATACGGTCAGAACGGCGTATATGACGCCGCCGTTTTCGCCGCGTGTCAGAGAAACATCGGCGATCGGGTGCTTGACCTTGTCGATGATCGACTGGACATCCTCATCCGTTCGCCAGATCAGCGGCCAGTTCATGAAAGTTTCCATGTAACCTTCGACACCGATATCCTTGGCGAAGTTTGCAAGCAGGAACTTGCCGCCGGGCTTCAGCATCTGCAGGCAGCGCTCCGTCAGACGCACGGCTACGCTTTCGGCCAGATAATCGTAAAGGCCGGCTGCATAGATGAAGTCGAACGTGCCGAGCTTCTGCGCGCGTCCCAAAATGGTGCGAACGGAGCCGTTGATTGCTTCGATGCAGCTGCCATGGAAGGCCGAGGCCACCGTCCCGACGCTGACCGGATCCTGATCAAGTGCGACCCAGCGCTTGAGCCTGCCGCTCTGCAGAGCTTGGGAGAGCTCGGCTTCGCGAAGATGGCCGGCCGCGATTGCCAGGACTTCGGCGCCATCCGTCGCCTCCGCCACCGCATCGACATGGGCTGCCAGGATCTCGCGCCTTTCGCGCACGGCGACGGCGGATGCTGCACGCCGGGTGAAATCGTAAACTTCTGCGCCCAGCGCCGAAGCTTCCGCCACCTGTGCGGCAACGGCTGGATGTTCATAGATGAAATCCAGCAGATAGGCGTCCCCGCTATAGCCGCGCGGCTTTTCGAAAGACCATCGCGTCAGAGGGTCCTGCAGCAGGTAGGACGACACGGGGTGCCCCTGCGCCACCGAGGCCAGATGCGCCCAGGTCAGGGGTGTCGTCTTATTTTTCAGCGCCTGCAGACGCTCCGTCAAGGCTTTCATGGTGCCTGGAACGGGCGCGTTTGCTTCGAACGCCTGTTGCGTGAGGGAGAGAATGAGGGCGAGTTCGGCCTCGCCCTCCTTTATTTGGTCGGTTGCAATGTTGTTACCGGACGATCTCGTATGTTCCGAGATGGACTGAGTGGTAACGAGGCTGAAGCCATCTAGAGCGGTTTGAAATTGTTTCAATTTTAAATCATTCCGTGAACACTCCGCAAACCATATCTCAGATAAAAATTGAGCGCTATGGTTTTGTTAATGTCGCTGCGTCAACGCTGTCGTTATCAAACGGATCAAATTGGCCGCCGTGGTGAAGCGAGCGATTGGTTCATTCGAGCGACGCAAAGGTAACGCGGTGGACATGAAGTCTCGGCTAACTCGGGTGATGATGAGCATGCGTCAATTGTCGGGAGGAAGCGAACTTGGCCGGAGCGCTGCTCTGGGCACGGATCATCCCGATGAGCTGCGTGTGCTCTACAAAGCCTATAGCAATGATGCGCGGCGCGCCCTGGCTCGCAGCGGTCTGTGGCTTGCCGTGCCCGTCTATGTCCTTTTCCTCATCACGGATCTGGTCTTCATTCCGGATGTCTCGCATGTGACGATCCCTGCACGGTTTCTGATCGGCGGGTTTTCGCTTCTGGTGCTGGAAATCCAGTTTTCCCGCCTGCGTCGTGCCGGCGAGCTGGAGGCGACCTGTGCGGCGGCTGTCGTTCTCGGATATGTCGTGTGGCTGCTGCCGGCATTGCAGACGACGAATGCGGAGGCATTCTCTTATTATGCCGCGTTCGGTGCCATCTTCATGATGGGCGTTAACTTGTTCTTCAGTCTCGAGTTCGGTCTTGCACTTGCCTCGTCGGGGCTGATCTTTGCCTTCTTCCTGCTATCGCTGACGGAATTTCACTACAGCGCCGCCTATTGCCTGGCTTTTACGACCTTCTATCTCTGCTGCTTCGTGTTCACCTCCTATGTGAACTGGAAATTGAACAAGGAACGTTTCAACGTCTTCCTCAATGCGCGAGAAGCGGAATTGCAGCAGCAGCAGGCAACGGAGCGCGGCGAGGCGCTTCTGCGGCTTTCCATTACCGATTCCCTGACTGGAATGGAAAATAGGAGAGCCGCCGATATAAGGCTGAAACAGTTTTGGGATCGTTGGCGCGAAAAGCGCGCTCCTTTTGCCATTCTTCTGGTCGATGTCGACTTCTTCAAGAAGTACAATGACTACTATGGCCATCAGGAGGGCGATCACTGTCTCGTCACGGTTGCCAACGCGCTGTCGAATATCGTCGCTCCACTAGGGGCGACGGTCGGGCGTTATGGCGGCGAGGAATTCATCGTTATTCTCGATCTGGAGAGCAGCTCGGATGCGCTGGCGCTGGCGGAGGCGATCTGCCAGGGGATCGAAGCTCTCGATATCGTTCACGCGCAGCGCCTGGACGGTTTCCGGCATGTCACTGTCAGTGTCGGCGCGACCATTACCAGAGATCTCGCTGGTGCAAAGCTGGAGAATGTGATCAATGAGGCCGACCGCGCGCTCTATTCCGCGAAGGCGAGCGGCCGCAATTGCGCGCGGATCTTCGACCCGAACGAGCTGCCCGGCGGCGACGCAAGCGAGAACATCGCGGCCATCCTGAAGATCGCCATTCAGCAAAATCTCGTTTCGCTGGTCTATCAACCGATTCAATATCTCAGGACCGGAGAGATCGGAGCTTATGAGGCTCTGATGCGTCTGCAGCTGCTCGATGGGTCGAATTCTTCGCCGGCTGTCTTTATTCCTGTCGCCGAGCGTACGGGTGCCATCATCGAGCTCGGTTACTGGGCAATCAGAAGAGCATGCTGCGATTTGCTCACCCGGGACATTGTCGACACCGTCAGCATCAATGTTTCCCCGATCCAGCTGCGGGCCCCAGGCTTCGCTGCGCAGGTCGCAGCCATTCTGGCGGAAACGGGCGTCTCCGGCCATAGGGTTGCGTTCGAAATCACCGAGGGCGTCGACATGGAGATACGCCCGGATGTGCTCGACAGCATCCAGGATCTGAAGAAGCTCGGCATCAAATTCTGGCTGGATGATTTCGGCACAGGCTTTGCCGGGTTGTCATGGCTTCGCCTGATGGAGTTCGAAACCGTCAAGATCGACAAATCCTTCCTGCATGATGCGGCAAACAACGACGGCGCCAAGATTCTGCTCGAGGATATTATCGGCCTGGTGCGCAATCGCGGTCACCGCATCCTGGTCGAAGGCGTGGAAGACGAAGAGCAGCTCAATCTTGTCAAATCCTTTGGCATCGACGCCGTTCAGGGATACCATATCGGCCGACCGGCACCGGCGCTCAAGCATCCGATTGCAATGATGAATGCCGGCCACCGCCGTCTGCAGGCGACTGCCTGAGAAACCGGCTGTCACCCAGCCGAGGGTAATGAGAATGGCAAGCACCGACCTTTCCGAGATCTATCGAGGGTACATTGCCTGTCTCAACGGGCAGGATTGGCCGAGCCTGCGCAAATTCGTCCATGAAGACGTATGGTATAATGGCGCCCATGTGGGGTTGTCGGGCTATCGGCAAATGCTCGAAGGTGATTTTCGCGCCATCCCCGATCTTCATTTCGATATCGCTCTGCTCATCTGCGAGCCGCCGCGTGTCGCATGTCGCCTGCAATTTGATTGCAGACCGACGGGGCTGTTGTTCGGCATGGCGGTGAACGGCAGAAGGGTCCAATTCGCTGAGAACGTCTTTTATGAGTTTCTGGATGGACGAATTCGGCACGTCTGGTCAATCATCGACAAGGCCGCCATCGCAGCCCAACTCTGACAATCACCGCCACTAATGATGCTATTCGTGCCCAAGGCGCAGTGCCATGAACCCAGCCGCAAAAGCGGCGAGGCCGCTTGCGATAATCGGGCCGGAATAGCTGCCGGTATGGTCGAAAATAAAACCGGCTGCCGTCGGCCCGATCAAGGCTGCGATACCGACCGCCGTATAGAGATACCCGATGACGGCGCCGATGTTGCGCGTCCCGAACAGATCGGCCGCCACAGCGGGATAAAGGCCGACGCAGCCGCCATAGCTCATGCCGAACGTCAGTGCGAACAACGCCAGCTGGATCATGCCTGATGCCAATGCCCAGAGAGCAAAGGACGCGGCTACGGCAAATGTCAGAGACGCCAATAGCCGGCGCCGGCCGAAGCGATCGCCGAGCCCGGCCAGGAAAAAGCGCCCGACCACGTTGCCGACGCCAATAAGGCCAACAAGAGTGGTTCCGTCTTGCAGCGAGAGACCCATGTCCTGGGCTGCCGCAACGATATGGACATAGGGAATGAAGGTGCAAAACGACGACAGAACAAGCACGGCATAGAAAAGATAGAACCGTCCGTCCCGCCATATGGCAGCATTTACATGCTTGTCCGCTCGACTCCGGGATGGATCCGGATTGTCACGCCTTTTGCGGATGAGCATTGCGGTCGGCAATCCGAACACGGCAAATAGACACGCAAGCGCGATGAAGCAGCCTCGCCAGCCAATGAAGGGGAGCGCCTGGCCGATCGCAAAGGGCAGCACCAGGGTGCCAAGGCCAATTCCAGCGGTCGCGACGCCGGATGCCTGGCTGCGTCTGCGGATAAACCAGGATTGTACGGCGCCAAGGGCTGGAACGTAGGAGAGGCCGATCCCCAGGCCAACGCCGAAGCCGTACCAGATATAGAGCGACACGAGAGATCCGGCGCGGCTGGCGCCGATATAGCCGAGAATCATGGCAGCAAGCCCCAGAAGAACCAAGCTGCGCGGCGACCATCTGTCGGCGAGCGGCCCGGCAATCGCGCCCAGGGAATAGAAGAGGAATGCGGAGATGGAGAAGACGAGGGCAATCTCGCCGCGAGAGGCGCTAAACTCCGCGGCAAGTCCCGGCAAGGTGGCGGAGAAGGAATAGGCGGCTCCGAAGGTCACGGCCGTCAGCACATGGGTCGCGGCGACGACCTTCCATCCCTCCCGCGTATCGGCTTCTTCGTGGTCACGCGAAAGGGCAAGGTCGGACATCGGTGCGCTCGGTCAAATCATATTGCCGGCCAATATGGACTAGGAGGCAGCATAGGAAAAATGAATAGCGTTGATGTGTTTTATTGATTCTCCTGATCCATCTCACGGCTGATGGTCGGCCTATTCGCGAATTGCCTGCGAGGAGGAGGCCAGATCTGTTTCGATGAAAATGCAGGATCTGTCGGCGGCCTGCAGCACCGTGTCGGCGATGCTTCCGTAGGAAAGGCTACCACTGGCTCTTTTGCTTACGCCGAGCACGATCAGATTATATCCGCCGCTGCGCGCATGCCGCAAGATCGAGAGCTCCGGCGAAGGTCCTTGCTGAACGACCTTTTCGATCTGTACGCCATAATAATCTGCAATGGCGCCGACCTTATTCAAAATATCCCGATGGTCGTTGCCTCGGTCGCTAATACGCGGAATAGCGCCGGCGCGGCGCGGCTCGACGATTAATAACAGCGCGCAATGGGCGTTTGCCGCCTTTGCGATCGCGAGCCCGAATTCGGCGGCGCGGATGGAGCGCTCGGTGCCACTGACGGGAAGCAGTATCCGCAGATCTCCCGGATGCTTTGGAAGCGGGCCGCGTGCCGTGATGATCGCCGGAGTTCCCTGGAACGCCGATGTCATGACCTGCAGCGACGGGCCGAAGCGACCATCGTCTCCCAAGGAGGGTTCGATGCCCGCCAGGAGAAGATCGTGGCCTGTATCGGAGACGTCTTCGAGTACGGTTTCGAGCTTGTCGCTCTTTTCTCGGATTGTCACATGGATATCGCCTTCGCCAGCCAGGTTCTGCTCCGGTGGCGCCGACGCAAGCAGATCAGTGGCGTATTGGCGCAGATCTTCGGCGATTGCCTTGGCGTGCGACGCTGGATGCAAGGCTCCCATAGCACCGGGCGTGTCTGGAGTTTCATCGGCTCCGCGCGCATCCATCACCGTGACGGGCATCTTGCGCGTCACCGCGAAGAAAGCGGCTATCCAGGTTGCCAGGCGGCTGCTTTGCGAACCGTCGACAGCCAGCAGGATGCGCTCAAAATTTCCGAGGAAGCTCTCGCTTTCGAACTGTTCGCGCTCCAGACGATTGCGCTCCTCCTCACGCAGTGGCAGGCGGGCAAGCGCCCACCGAAGCGTCGGCGGCATCGCCATGGTGGTGATGACGGCCATGGCGACGATGACGGAAAAGAGTTTTTCGTCCAGCACGCCGACCGACAGGCCTATGGTTGCGACGATCACCTCCGTCGATCCGCGTGCATTCATGCCGCAGCCGAGCGCCAGGGCCTCCGATGCCGAATAGCCGCCGAACCTGGCGGCGGCAAAAGCGCCTCCGAACTTGCCGATACTTGCTATGATCACGACAGCAGCCGTCAGCAGCAGGATGGAAGGATCGGCAAGTACGGTGAGATCGGTCTGCAGACCGGTCAGTCCAAAAAAGACTGGCATGAACAGAGCCGTCGTCAAAGCCCGAAGCTGCACATCGATCTGACGTGTGAGAATAGGCGATTCACCGACCAGAATGCCGGCGACGAAAGCGCCGAGCACGGTATGGACCCCGATGAAATTGGTGATGATCGCCATCGTGCCCATGATTGCGACGATGGCGCTGAGCACGGGCAGGTCGCTACGGAAATTGTCGTTGGTCCAGCGGATGATTTCGAAGACCGCCCGTCTGCCGACGGTGAAGCTGACGGCCATGAAGGCCAATGTGCCGACGACGCTGGTCGCGAGCGTCGTCAGATCGACCGTGCCTTTTTCGGCCAAGCCGAACGTTATGGCAATGATGACCCATCCGATCGTGTCATCGATGATGGCGGAGGCGACGATGAGTTGGCCGATGTTCCGGCGCATGAAGTCCATCTCGCGAACCACGGAAGCGACGATCTTCACCGAGGAGATGGAAAGCGCAGTGCCAAGGAAGAGGGAGGTGACCAGCCGTTTTTGAGGATCGGGAAGCAAGGCGTCGGGAATGAGTTCGCCCAAGGCAAATCCCGCAGCAAACGGGATGACGATACCGGTCAGCGAGACGCCGGCCGCAGATTTGCGCAAGCGTTTTGCAAGACCCAGATCGGTTTCCATGCCGGCAAGCAGCAGGAGAAAGAGAATGCCGAGCTGGCCGATCGCGTCGGTCATGCTCTTTTGTGCGCCGTCTGAAGGAAAAAGGCTCGCTTGTGCATGCGGGAAGATCAGGCCGAAAAGGGAGGGGCCGAGAATGATGCCGGCGATGATCTGGCCCATGATCGATGGCTGGCCGATGCGCACCATCAATTCGCCGAGCAGCCTGCCCGATACGACAAGCAGAATGATCTGGACCAGAAACAGCCCTTCCGAAGGGTGGCTGGCTTTCTGTCCCTCGGCAGCGAAGGCGGATTGCGTAATCGACAGCAATACGGTGATGGCAATGAGAATGATAAGGGCGCTTGGCGGAAATGCTTTTAAGACGTTCTGGCGTGACGGCATGGACTGATCCCACTGAGCAGCAGGAAAACGCGCCAAAGCCTTTGCCGTTCCAGATCATCGCTGATCGCCGCCGTCGCGGGCTAATATCGCGCACTCAGCAGCGGGCATGGTCCGCCGCGCATCGGGCCGCGAACCATGGGCTGGTCGGAACGATCAGACCCGTTCCAGCGCTATGGCAATTCCCTGGCCGACGCCGATGCACATGGTGGAAAGCGAATAGCGCCCGCCGGTTTCCTTGAGCTCCAGGGCAGCCGTGCCGGCGATGCGCGCGCCCGACATGCCAAGCGGATGGCCAAGCGCAATGGCGCCGCCATTGCGGTTGACGCGCGCGTCGTCATCGGCGATGCCGAGTTCGCGCAGCACAGCAAGCCCTTGCGAGGCGAAGGCTTCGTTCAATTCGATGACGTCGAACTGTTCCTGGCGCATGCCGAGGCGGGCCATCAGCTTGCGCGAAGCCGGTACGGGGCCGATGCCCATGATACGCGGAGGGACACCGGCGGCCGCCCCACCAAGGATGCGAGCAATCGGCGTAAGGCCATATTTTTTAGCTGCTGCTTCAGACGCAATGATGAGCGCGGCCGCGCCGTCATTGACGCCAGAGGCGTTGCCGGCCGTCACCGTGCCGCCTTCCTTCTTGAAGGGCGTGCCGAGCTTGGCGAGCGCTTCCATCGAGGTTGCGCGCGGATGCTCGTCCTTGCCGACGATCACGGGCTCGCCCTTGCGCTGCGGGATCGTCACCGGTGCGATTTCCTTGGCGAGGCGGCCGTTTTCCTGGGCAGCGGCAGCCTTTGCCTGCGAGCGAACGGCAAAGGCGTCCTGATCTTCGCGGCTGACCTTGTAATCTTCCGCGACGTTCTCGCCGGTTTCCGGCATGGAGTCGACGCCATACTGCTTCTTCATGACAGGATTGATGAAGCGCCAGCCGATGGTGGTGTCGTAGATCTCGGCATTGCGCGAAAAGGCGCTTTCGGCCTTGGGAATGACGAAGGGCGCGCGCGACATGCTCTCAACGCCGCCGGCGATCATGATGTCAGCCTCGCCGGCGCGGATGGCGCGGGCAGCCGCGATGACGGCATCCATGCCCGAGCCGCAAAGCCGGTTGATCGTCGTGCCGGGCACCGAAATCGGCAGGCCGGACAGCAGGCTTGCCATGCGCGCGACGTTGCGATTGTCCTCGCCCGCCTGGTTGGCGCATCCATAGATCACGTCGTCGATGGCTTCCCAATCGACCGAGCCGTTGCGCTCGATCAGCGACTTCAGCGGCACGGCACCGAGATCATCGGCACGAACCGAGGAGAGCGACCCGCCAAAGCGGCCGATCGGCGTGCGGATATAGTCACAGATGAAGGCTTCGGTCATGGTCTTCTCCCAACGGCATGTTGCGCAAAAGCGGCTTGCGAAATATTATAAGCTTAAAGCATCGCGCGCGAGTCTGAAAGGTCGTAACGGGCTTCAGAGCTTCGGCACGATGAGGTCGGCAACGGGGCGATCGATATGGAGCGGCGCGCCGGTCATCGCCTGCAGCTCGTCCATAGTCATCGCAGCGAGCTTTTCACGGACGACGAAACCTTGCTTGCCAATGTCGATGATCGCATGGCTCGTATAGATGCGGGTGATGCAGCCGACGCCGGTCAGAGGAAAGGTGCAGGCCTCCACCAGTTTCGGCTTGCCGTCCTTCGTTACATGTTCGGTGATGACGAAAACCTGCTTGGCGCCATGGACCAGATCCATGGCCCCGCCGACGGCAGGCACACCTTTGGAGCCGACGCGCCAATTGGCGAGGTCGCCATTCTGCGCCACCTGATAGGCGCCAAGGATCGCGACATCCAGATGGCCGCCGCGCACCATGGCGAAGCTATCGGCGTGATGGAAGAAGGAGGCGCCGGGCTTTAGCGTGACGGCCTTCTTGCCGGCGTTGATCAGATCCCAATCTTCTTCGCCTTCCGCCGGCGGCTCGCCGAAATTCAGGATGCCGTTTTCAGTGTGGAAGATCGCCTGACGGCCTGGGGGCTGGTAGCGGGCGACCATTTCCGGAAAACCGATACCGAGATTAACATAGGCGCCATCTTCGATATCCTGAGCTGCGCGCCAGGCGATCTGGGCGTTGGAGAGCTTGATGTCTTCGCGTGTGTCGATGGTCATACGTAGGCCACTCCGGCTCGAATGAGATTTTCTTCCTGCTGCGGATCGGCGACTTCCACGACACCGTTGACAAAGATGCCGGGGGTAACGATGCGCTCCGGATCGAGCTCGCCCGCGGCAACGATTTTCGAGACTTGCGCGATCGTCTTGGCCGCGGCCATGCACATCAGCGGATTGAAGTTGCGGCCAGCCTTGTTGTAGATGAGATTGCCCTGCACATCGCCGACTTCAGCTTTGACAATGGCGAAATCGGCCTTGAGCCAGCGCTCCTGAACATAGTGGCGGCCGTCGAACTCGGCGATGACCTTGCCGTTGGCAAGCTCGGTGCCATAGGCAGTCGGGGTGTAAAAGGCTGGAATGCCGGCGCCGCCGGCGCGGATGCGTTCGGCAAGAGTCCCCTGAGGCACCAGCTCCAGCTCGATTTCTCCGGCCAGATAGCGGTCCGTGAAGGCGCGTGGATCGGATGAACGCGGGAAGGAGCAGATCATCTTCCTGACCATGCCCGCGTCGATCATCGCAGCGATGCCGATACGCCCGTTGCCGGCATTGTTGTTGATGACGGTCAGGTTCTTCGAGCCTTTGTCGATCAGCGCATGGATGAGTTCGATCGGCACGCCGGAGCCGCCAAAGCCGCCGATCATGACGGTCGCGCCATCGCCGATGTCGGAGACGGCGGCTGCCGTGCTCGCGATTGTCTTGTCCATGCCGAAACTCCCACTTGCCATTGCGGGCGGATTGAGACGACCCGTCCTCTTCCTTTCGAATAGATCAGCATGGTCTGGACGGCAATCATTTTGTGCGTTATTTGATTTTTGTTCATATATCGCACAAAATGAGTGAGAGATCGGAGGCTGATATGCGCGAAACGGATTTCGTCAGCGGCTTTGCCAAGGGATTGAAAGTCATCGAAGCCTTCGGCGAGACGCAGCAGCGTCTGACGATTGCCGAGGCATCGAAGCTGACCGGCCTCGATCGCGCCACGGTGCGCCGTTCGTTGCTGACGCTCTCCGAACTCGGTTATGCCGTCTATGACGGCAAGTTCTTCACGCTGACGCCGAAGATCTTGAGGCTCGGCCATGCCTATCTGGCCGCGACGCCGCTGCCGACCATCATCCAGCCGCATCTCGATCAGCTTGCCGAGCGCGCCGGGCAGAATGCTTCAGCCTCGGTTCTCGACGGCACGGAGGTCGTCTACATTGCCCGCGCCTCGCAGCGCCGGGTGATGTCGATCAACCTGACGCCGGGCAGCCGGCTTCCGGCCTTCTGCGCTTCGATGGGCCGCGTCCTGCTTGCCGCCTTGCCGGAAAGCGAGGCGCGTGCGGTGCTGGAGCGGAGTGACCTTAAGGCGAATACTCCGAATACAAAGACCGATCCTGAGGAGCTGATAGCCGAGTTCCGCCGGGTGAGGGAGCAGGGCTATGCCGTCATCGATCAGGAACTGGAAATCGGCCTTTGCTCGATTGCCGTGCCGGTGGAAAACGATCGCGGTCAGACGGTGGCGGCGATCAATATCGGTGCTCCGGCTGCTTACGTCGCGGCTTCCGACATGGCCGAGCGCTTTCTGCCGCTGCTGAAGGAAACGCAGAAGGCTTTGCGGCTGGTGCTGCCGTAACCATCACATTCCCAGCCTCACCCGCTCCTTGAGCCGCCAGGTGCGCGGCGTCTGGCCCGTCTGCTTCATGAAGAAGCGGGAGAAATAGGCGGGGTCGGCAAAGCCGAGGCGATAGCTGATTTCCTGGACGGTCGCGAAGGTGAAGACCAGTTCGCGCTTGGCCTCATCCAGCAGCTTGCGTGTAATGAGCTCATGCGCGCCGCGTCCGGTTTTGCTGCGGACGATGCGGCTGAGATGGGCCGGCGAGATGCCGAGGCTCTCGGCATAGAAGGCGGCCGGCTTGTGCGAACGGAAGTGGCGCTGGATGAGACCCTGCAGCATCTCCATGCGGCGCTCGTTCTCGTCGCTGAGCGTCGATCCTTCATCGGCCTTTTGAGCTATGCGCGCCGTCAGTAGCAAGGCCGAGGTCAGATAGGCATCGAGTAGATCGTTGCGGCCGTTACGATGGCTGGCAAATTCTTCGCCCAGGCGTTTTAGCGTCTTGGCGACATACGCCGCGTCTTCGTTTTGAGTGTCGAGCAAAGTCAGATGCGGCTCGGCAAGCCATGTTCCGAGCCGGCTGCGATCGCCCGGGGATGCCTTCAGATGCGAGATCAACACCGTGATGACGAAGCCGTCTATATCTCGCGAAAATCGGAATCCGTGATTGAGCCGTGGCGGAACGGTAATGACGGTGGGTGGCGTGATGGGATGGGGAGTTCCGTCAAAGATGGCGTCACCGGAACCGGCATCGATGTACAAGATTTGAAAGAAGCTCTCGTGCCGGTGCGCACGGATTTCCCAGTGATGGAGACTGCTGCGAGAGGGAATTGTCTCGCAATGCAGCCAGAAATCCGGCTTCCGGCCGGTATTTTCGCCATAAAGCTCGTAGGTCGGCACGGTCTTCATCGCGGCTCTCCTCCCTTGCCATGCTCGATTTGTGCAATTTCATGACCGAAATGTCCATTGCGGACTTGCCTCGCGCCGAAGAGACTTGAAGCAAGAAATACGCATGGGAGGAGACGATGCGCACTCAAGTCGCCATTATCGGTTCGGGGCCGTCCGGGCTGCTGCTCGGCCAGCTGCTGACGGAGGCCGGTATCGACAACGTCATTCTCGATCGCGTCGGCAAGGATTACATTCTCGGCCGCGTCCGCGCCGGCGTTCTTGAAGAAGGCACCGTCCGGTTGCTGGATCAGGCGAAGGCAAGCGCACGTTTGCATGCCGAGGGCTTGCCACATGACGGCTTCTCGCTTGCCTTCGACGGCCGCGATCATCGCATCGACCTTCATGGTCTCACCGGGGGCAAGCGAGTCGTCATTTACGGTCAGACGGAGATGACCCGCGATCTGATGGCCCGCCGCGAGGAAAGCGGTGCTCCAACCATCTACAGCACCGCCAACGTCCAACCGCATGGCTTCGATGGCGATACGCCCTATCTGACTTACGAGAAGGACGGCATTTCGCATCGCATCGATTGCGATTTCATCGCCGGCTGCGACGGCTTTCACGGCGTCAGCCGCAAATCGGTTCCGCAAAAGGCGATCCGCAGCTTCGAGAAGGTCTATCCCTTCGGCTGGCTTGGCGTGCTGGCGGAGGTGGCACCCGTCAATCACGAGCTGATCTATGCCAACCATCCCCGTGGTTTCGCTCTATGCTCCATGCGATCGATGACACGCAGCCGCTATTACATTCAGTGTCCGCTCGACGAGAAGGTCGAGGACTGGAGCGACGATCGCTTCTGGGATGAGTTGCGCTGCCGCCTGCCGGCCCATCATGCCGAGGCTCTGATCACCGCACCATCCTTCGAAAAATCGATCGCGCCGCTGCGCTCCTTCGTCGCCGAACCCATGTGCTTCGGCCGTCTCTTCCTTGTCGGCGACGCCGCTCACATCGTGCCGCCGACCGGAGCCAAGGGGCTCAATCTGGCGGCCAGCGACGTGCACTATCTATTTTCGGGCCTTGCCGAGCATTATCAGGATCGCTCAAATGCCGGATTGGAAGCCTATTCCGCCCGCGCGCTCGCTCGCGTCTGGAAGGCGGTACGCTTTTCCTGGTGGATGACGACGATGATGCATCGTTTCCCCGATACCAGCGATTTCGACCAGAAGATCCAGGAAGCCGAGCTCGATTATCTCACCCATTCGCGCGCCGCATCGACCGCGCTCGCTGAGAATTATGTGGGCCTGCCGTTTTGAAGCGGGGCAATCGCATATGGATAGGCAAGCCCCTCATCCGTCCTCTCACAGTTCGCTTCGCTCAACTGTTCGAGTCCACCTTCTCCCCGCACGCGGGGCGAAGGGGTTTGGCACTGTCGCCCCCTCTCTCCGTCAAAACGGGGAGAGGGCTGGGGTGAGGGGCATTTCCAGTTTTCTAAGCCGCCTCAAAACTTCTTGGCGACCTCGCTTGCCGCTTCCCGGATTGTCTGCATCAGGATCGACAGGGGCAGGCTTGGAATGGCGTCGGTGCGCATGGTCAAGCCGACCGGTCCTTTCGTCTCGCTGGTATCGATCGGCAGAAGCGCCAGCAGGCCATCATCGACATCCCCGGCAACGACGCCGGCTGAGATGATCCAGATGGCGTCGCTCGATCGCACGAAGGCGCGGCCGAAGGAATCGGAGACGGTTTCGATCTGGTTGGGCAGTCCGCCGGCGCCGTTGGCGATCAGAAAGCTCTCGACGAAAGGGCGGATGATCGAGCCGCGCGTCGGCATCAGGATCGTGTAGCGGTTGAGATCGGAAAACAGCGATTGCTGGGCGGAAAGCAGCGGATGGCCGGCCCGGACGGCGAAGACGACCTGTTCGGAGTAGAGATGCTCGAAGGAAAAGCCGGTCATCTTGTCGGGGCTTGCCAATCGGCCGACGACGAGGTCGAGATCGCCGATCCGCAACTGCTCCAGAAGCACCGCGTTTTCGCCTGTCACGATCTTGATGCGGCTCCAGGTCTCCTCCTTGAGAAACAGGTCCATCGCTCGCGGCATGATGCGTGTCGAGACCGTCGGCAGCGCACCGACGCGGATCGGCGGCGCTTCACCGGAACGCTCCTGTGAGACAGAATCGAGGCCCTGGCGAAGTGCCGTCAGAGCGGCGCCGGCATGGCGGAGAAAAACTTCGCCGTAGCGGGTGATGCGGATGCCACGCCCGTCGCGCTCGAAGACGGCGACACCAAGTGCCTCTTCCAGCTCGCGGATCGTCTTCGTCACTGCCGGCTGGCTGATATTCAACAGGCCAGCCGCCTTGATCACGCTTTTCTGGCGCGCAACCTCGACAAAAGTCTGCAGATGGCGGAACTTGATGCGTGCGTCGAGCATGCTCACTCATAACCCTGGAGTTATCGTAGAGCAAAGAAATATCATTTTACCTAACCGGATTATACATCCAATCTCGCGTCCGAGGAGATTTCCAGTGCAGTTTGCCCGCATTAACGACGTCACGATCCACTATCAGATCATCGGCGGTCCAGCCGACAAGCCGGTGCTTGTCTTTGCCAATTCGCTCGGCACCGATTTCCGGATCTGGCGGGATGTGATCGTGCGGCTCGCCGGCGATTTCGCCATCGTGCTCTACGACAAGCGCGGCCATGGGCTCTCCGATCTCGGTCAGATGCCCTATTCCATCGAGGATCACGCCACCGACCTTGCCGGCCTGCTCGATTTCCTCTCCGTCAAGAATGCCATTATCTGCGGGCTGTCGGTCGGCGGGCTGGTCGCGCAGTCGCTCTATCAGCGGCGCCCGGATCTGGTGAGAGCGCTGATCCTCTGCGATACCGCTCACAAGATCGGCACGGCCGACAGCTGGAATGCCCGCATCGCGCAGGTCGAGGCACATGGCATTGAATCCATCGTCGATTCCATCATGGAACGCTGGTTCACGCCGGCCTTTCGTCGTCCGGAAAACATCGCCTTCGCCGGCTATTGCAACATGCTGATCCGCCAGCCGGTCGCAGGTTACGTCGCCACTTGTGCTGCCCTTCGCGATGCCGATCTGACCGAAGCCGCGGCCAAGATCGCCGTGCCCACCATCTGCATCGTCGGTGATCAAGATGGCTCGACCCCGCCGGAACTGGTGCTGTCGACGGCAAAGCTCATTCCGAATGCGCGTTATGAAGTGATCAAGGACGCCGGCCATATTCCCTGCGTCGAACAACCCGAGGCGTTGACCGAAGTCATCCGTGCCTTCATCGACGTCGTCCTGCGTGGAGAATAAGCCTGATGAATGACCCTACCGCGCCGTCCGAGCGTTATCTACAGGGCATGGCGACGCGTCGCGCCGTGCTCGGCGACAGCCATGTCGATCGGGCCCAGCAGGGGTCGACCGATTTCGATCAACCGTTCCAGGAATTGATCACCGAAGCGGCCTGGGGGCACGTCTGGTCGCGCCCGACTCTCAGTCGGCGGGAGCGCTCGATCGTGACGATCGCGCTTCTGGCAGCGCTCGGTCAGGATGATGAGGTCGCCATGCATGTGCGCGCCACGCGCAACACCGGCGCGACGCGCGACGATATTTGCGAGGCGCTCCTGCATGTGGCGATCTATGCGGGCGTGCCGGCCGCAAACCACGCGATCAAGATAGCGAAGCAGGTTTTCGAACAGATGGACGCCGAACAAGCGGCATGAAACGAGGCAGACATGTCCGATAGAAGCAACAGCAAGCCCGAAACGGGCGCATTTTTTGCGCGGGATCGCGCTTGGCATCCGCCGGCCTTCGCGCCGGGATACAAGACCTCCGTTTTGCGCTCTCCACAGCGCGCCTTGCTCTCGCTCGACGGGACGATTTCGGAGATCACCGGACCGGTCTTTGGCCATTCCATACTGAACGAGCTCGACAACGACCTGATCCATAACTTCGCCAGGCCTGGCGAGAGCGCTATCGGCGAGCGGATCATTGTTCATGGTCGCGTGCTCGACGAGCGCGGCCGGCCAGTTCCGGGCGTCTTGCTTGAATTCTGGCAGGCCAATGCCGGCGGGCGCTATCGCCACAAGAAGGAAACCTATCTCGCCGCCATCGATCCGAATTTCGGGGGCTGCGGCCGCGCCATTACCGATGGGGAAGGGGGCTACGCCTTCCGCACCATCCGCCCCGGTGCCTATCCCTGGCCGAACGGCGTCAACGATTGGCGGCCGGCACATATCCACTTCTCCGTTTTCGGCCATGGCTTTGCGCAGCGGCTGATCACGCAAATGTATTTCGAGGGCGACCCGATGATCTGGAAGTGTCCGATCGTCGGAACGATCCCCGACAAACAGGCGATCGAACAGCTGATCGCGCCGCTCGATTGGGGCAACACGATCCCGATGGATGCCCGTGCCTATAAATTCGATATCGTGTTGCGCGGTCGCCGTTCGACCCTGTTCGAAAACCGACTGGAGGGCAATTGATGGTACAGGATCTCGGCTATCTGAAGGAAACGCCGTCGCAGACGGCAGGCCCTTACGTCCACATCGGCCTGACACCGAATTACAGCGAAATCGGCGGCGTCTATGAGACCGATCTCGGCTCCGTCATGGTCAACGACAAGACGCTCGGCGAGCGCATCACGGTGACGGGCAGGGTATTGGACGGCGCGGGAGCGCCGGTCAAGGATGCTGTTCTCGAAATCTGGCAAGCCGATAGCGCCGGGCTTTACAACAGCCCGTCGGAGCTGCGCGGCACAGCCGATCCGAACTTTACCGGCTGGGGGCGTTGCCCGACCAATTCCACCGACGGCGTCTTCCGCTTCGAGACCATCAAGCCCGGTCGCGTTCCCTTCAAGGACGGCCGCAAGATGGCGCCGCACATCACCGTCTGGATCGTCGCACGCGGCATCAACATCGGCCTGCATACACGCATGTATTTTCCGGAAGAGACTGAGGCCAACGCTGAAGATCCCTTGCTCGCACGCATCGAACATAAGGATCGCCTCGCGACGCTGATTGCCACGAAGGAAGGCTCCGTCTACACCTTCGATATCCATTTGCAGGGCGACAAGGAAACGGTTTTCCTCGATATATAGGCCATGAGCGTTTCTCCCTTCGATCATCCATTCCTGTCCGGCCTCCTCGGCGACGAGGAGATTGCGGCGTATTTCTCGGCCAAGGCCGATATCCGCGCCATGCTCTCTTTCGAAGCGGCGCTTGCCCAGGTCGAGGGGCGGCATGGGCTGATCCCGCAGGAGGTGGCTGCGCATATCGCTAAGGTCTGCGCGGATTTCGAGCCCGATCTACAAAGCCTGCGGAGGGCAACGACATCGGATGGCGTTGTCGTGCCGGATCTTGTTCGGCAACTGCGCAAGGCGGTCGGAGAGGATGCCGGCAAACATGTCCATTTCGGCGCAACCAGCCAAGATGTCATCGATACCAGCCTGATGCTGCGGCTGAAGGCAGCGGCATTTATTCTGAGCAGCCGTCTCTTTGCGGTATCCTCCGCACTCACAAAACTGGATGAACGTTTCGGATCGAACCGGCTCATGGGCCGCACCCGGATGCAGGCGGCGATCGCAATCACCGTGTCCGATCGGCTGCGGGCGTGGCGGCATCCGCTCGATCAATATCGCGACCGGCTGACGCAGGAGAGTTTTCCGCTGCAGTTCGGTGGGGCTGCCGGCACGCTGGAAAAATTCGGCCCGCGGGCGGCCGAAATCAGGAGCTTGCTGGCGCAGGCGCTCGGCCTGACGGACGAGCCGCAATGGCAAAGCCAGAGAGGGCGCATTGCCGAACTGGCGGGGCTCCTGTCCATGATCTCGGGCAGCCTCGGCAAGATCGGCCAGGATGTTGCACTTCTGGCGCAGGCGGGCGAGGAGATCGAGCTTGCCGGCGGTGGCGGCTCCTCGGCTATGCCGCACAAGCAAAACCCGGTCGCCGCCGAAACGCTGGTCACGCTGGCCCGCTTCAATGCCGTCCAGCTTTCGGGCATTCATCAATCGCTGGTACACGAGCAGGAGCGCTCGGGGGCTGCCTGGACGTTGGAATGGCTGCTGCTGCCGCCCATGGTGGTGGCAACAGCCGCATCGTTGCGCCACGCGTTACAACTGGCTGGTTCGGTCAAGCGCTTGGGAACGACAGTCGAGTAAGATATTTGTCGCTATTCATAACTGGATTGATATGGAAGCAAGGTTTTATTTCATTTTACATTACCAATTCCCGTGAGAAGTTGGTGATGATCGAAATTTGAATGATCAAGGGCGGCATCAGAAACGGCTGCCGGGAGGAGAAAAAATGAAACGGTTTGTCTTGGCCGCCCTTGCGGCCGTTGCTCTTGGCAGCGCTGCCTATGCCGATACCATCAAGGTCGGCGTCATCGGTCCGTTTTCTGGCCCGTTCGCGCTGCAAGGCAAGAATTTCAAGGCAGGCATCGACGCCTATATGGCCGTGAATGGCAAGAAGGTCGGCAATGACGAGGTGGAAGTGATCTACCGCGACGTGCCGCAGGCCGATCCCGCCCAGTCGAAGGCGCTGGCCCAGGAACTCGTCGTCAAGGAGAAGGTCCAGTATCTCGCCGGCTTCTACTTTACCCCGGATGCGATGGCCGTGACGCCGATCCTCAAGCAGGCCAATGTGCCGATGGTGATCTTCAACGCCGCGACTTCGGCCATCGTCACCAAGAGCCCGCTTGTCGTGCGGACCTCCTTCACCACCTGGCAAACCTCGACGCCGATCGCCAAGGTTGCCTATGATGCCGGCGTCAAGAAGGTCATCTCCGTCGTCAGCGATTACGGTCCAGGCGTCGATGCTGAAAATGCCTTCAAGGCCGGTTTCGAGAAGCAGGGCGGCGAAGTGGTCCAGGCGATCCGCATGCCGCTGTCGACCAACGACTTCAGCCCCATCATGCAGCGCATCAAGGATTCCGGCGCCCAAGGCGTCTTCGCTTTCCTGCCGTCAGGCCCGACGACGCTCGGTTTCGTCAAGGCCTACAATGAGAATGGCCTGAAGTCCGCCGGCATCAAGCTTTTTGCACCCGGCGACCTCACGCAGGAATCCGATCTACCGGCACTTGGCGACGCCGCACTCGGCATGCAGACGACCTTCCACTATGCGATCGCGCATGACTCGCCCGAAAACAAGGCTTTCGTTGCCGCCGCCGACAAGGCGATCGGCAATCCGGCCGAGCTGACCTTCCCGGCCGTCGGTGCTTTCGACGGCATGCATGTCATCTACAAGATGATCGAGGCGACCGGCGGCAAGCAGGATGCGCAAAAGGCCGTCGACGCCGTAAAGGGTCTGTCCTGGGTCAGCCCGCGCGGCCCGGTGACCATCGATGCGGAAAGCCGGCATATCACGCAGAATATCTATCTGCGCGAAGTCGCCAAGGGCGGTGACGGCAAGTACTACAACAAGGAAATCCAGACCTTCGAGAAGCAGGGCGATCCAGGCCTTGCTGCCGCGAAGTAAGCGCTCCTGAAGCTCCAACCCCTGATCGGAAGCCTCCGGTCAGGGGTGTGACGACAGCGGCCGCGCAACAACAACCGGACCAGCAATTTCAATGCAAACCGTGCTCAGCATAGCAGTCGATGCCCTCGCTTACGGCATGGTGCTGTTCGTCATTTCCATCGGGCTTTCCGTCACTATGGGGTTGATGCGCGTCGTCAATCTGGCCCATGGCGCCTTTGCCATGATCGGCGGCTATATCGCCTCTTATGCCGCACATGATCTTGGTCTTGGCTATGCCGCCGCCGTATTGCTGGCCGTGGTCGGCACGGTCATCATCTCCATCCCGATCGAACGGCTGCTTTATCGGCGCATCTATGGTGCGCCTGAGTTGACGCAGGTTCTGATGACGATCGGCATCACCTTCTGCATCATCGGTATCGCCAACTACGTCTTCGGTCCGACCTTGAAGACCATTCCCTTGCCAGGCAGCCTGCAAGGCTCCGTCGACGTTGGCTTCCGTACCATTGGCACCCATCGCATCTTCGCGATCGTCTGCGGTCTCATCGTCGCTTTGGCTTTGTGGTATACGATCGAGAAGACCTCCTTCGGCGTGAAGTTGCGCGCTTCCGTCGATAACGCCGCAATGGCGGCGGCTCTCGGTGTCAGAACGGAAGTGGTCTACGCCGTCAGTTTCGCCGTTGCCGTTGGGCTTGCCGCCTTCGGCGGCGTGGTGGGTGCCGAACTGCTGCCGGTCGAACCCTACTATGCTCTGCGCTACATGGTGACCTTCTTGGTTGTCGTCTCCGTCGGCGGCGCGGGCTCGATTTCCGGCGCGCTGCTCGCCTGTCTCATCCTTGGCTGCATCGATACGACTGGCCGTTACCTTATGCCGGAATATGGGGAATTCTTCTTCTATCTGGCCGTCATCGCCATCATCTGCGTCTTCCCGCGCGGCTTTGCAGGGAGAATGAAGTAACATGGCTTTGACCCTTGAAAGAGAGGCCGCACCGATCGTGACCAGACATCGTACATTCGGGCAGGATCTGATCGCGGTAGCGGTCATCGTCCTGTTGGCTGCCGCCGGCTACCTGTTGTTTCCGGACAACCTCGCTCTTCTCACGCGGCTGATCGCGATCGCGCTTCTCGTGCTGTCGCTCGATCTTGTCACCGGCTATTGCGGCGTGGCGACCCTCGGCCATGCAGCGCTGTTCGGTGCCGGCGCCTACGCTGCCGGCATCGCATCCGCCCATTACGGCATCAACGACCCGCTGCTGATGACGCTTGCTGGCATTGCAGGCGGCGCACTTGCCGGATTGGTCTGCTCCATCGTCATTCTGAGAGCTCATGGTCTGCCACAGCTCGTGCTATCGATCGCGCTGATTTATCTCTTCCACGAATTCGCCAACAAGGCATCGAGCTGGACAGGCGGAAGCGACGGTCTGTCGGGCATTTCAGCCGATCCGTTGTTCGGTGTTTTCGAGTTCGATCTCTATGGGCACACGGCTTACCTCTACGGCGTGGCACTCCTGCTGATCGTGCTCGTGCTTTTGCGCTTTCTCGTTCGTTCGCCCTTCGGCATGCTCTGCCGCGGTATTCGGCAAGATCCCTTGCGCATCCGCGCCATGGGAGCCTCGCCCAAGGTAGCTCTCATCAAGATGTATGTCATTTCCGGTGCCGTTGCCGGCATCGGCGGCGCCTTGACCGCGATCTCGACGCAGGTCGTCGGCCTCGACAGCCTTTCTTTCACACAATCGGCCGAGGCGCTTGTCATGCTCGTGCTCGGCGGTACAGGTTCGCTGTTCGGTGCGCTCGTCGGCACGCTGATCTTCATGCTGTTCGAGGATTACGTCTCTGCCGCCAATCCCTTCCACTGGCTGACGATTGTCGGTGCGCTGTTGATCCTCGTCGTTCTCTTCGCGCCGAAGGGTATCTACGGTACGGCCGCCGCCTATGTTGCCCGTCGCCGGGAGGCGCGAGCATGAACGCGATTTTCGAGGTTAGCAATCTGAAGAAGGCGTTCGGCGGCCTGACGGTGACGAACAATGTCAGCCTATCGATGGCGCCGGGAGATCGTGTGGCTCTCATCGGCCCGAACGGCGCGGGCAAGACCAGTTTCGTCAATCTCGTCACGGGCAATCTGCAAGCGGATTCCGGCGAGGTCCGCATCGGCGGTCAGAGCGTCAACAAGGTCGATGCCATCGGCCGGGTCAGGCGCGGCCTCGTACGCTCGTTCCAGGTGACGCGGCTGTTTCAGGATATGACGCCGGCCGAGCATGTCGGCATGGCCGTGCTGCAGCGGACGGGTCGCTCCAGTCGCATGTTCGGCAATTTCCTCGCGATGCGCGATGTCATGGCCGAGACGGAGGAGCTGCTCGGCACACTTGGTCTCGCTTCTCTCGCGCATCGCAAGGTCAGCGAGATTGCTTACGGCCAACAGCGGCTCCTGGAAATTGCCGTTGCCATGGCCCTGAAGCCGAAGGTGCTTCTGCTCGACGAGCCTGCCGCCGGCGTGCCGCAAAGCGATACGGGCCGCATCGAACAGGCGCTGGCCGATCTGCCGGCAGATCTCGCCGTGCTGATGATCGAGCATGACATGGACCTCGTTTTCCGTTTTGCCAAGCGCGTGGTCGTGCTCGCCGCCGGCACGATCATATTCGATGGTTCGCCGAAAGACGTGACGCAGGACGCGCGGGTGCGCGAAGCCTATCTTGGGAGCTACGCCAATGCCGGCCACGCCGCTTGAAGTCGAAAACCTGTCGGCCGGCTATGGTCCGACGCGAGTGCTGGAAGGGGTTTCCTTTTCCGTGCCGGCCGGCGGCCGGCTTGCCGTGCTCGGCCGCAACGGCATGGGCAAGAGCACGCTGCTTGCCACGCTCGCCGGGCAGACCCGGCGCTATGATGGCCGCATCCGGCTGGGTTCGGCCGATATTGCCGGGCTGCCCAGTGCCAGACGCGCCCATCAGGGCCTCGGCTATGTGCCGCAGACGCGCGATGTCTTTCCGACGCTGACGGTGGAGGAAAATCTGTCCGTCGGGCTCAAAGGGCGGCCGAAGAGCGCCCTGCAGGAAGCCTATGACATGTTCCCGCGCTTGAAAGAGCGACGTCGCAACCTTGGCGGACAGCTGTCCGGCGGCGAGCAGCAGATGCTGTCGACCGCACGCACGATCCTCGGTCGCCCTTCCGTCCTGCTTCTGGACGAGCCGTTGGAAGGGCTTGCGCCCGTCATTTGCGAGGAACTGATGGCGGCTTTCGCCGAGCTCGCCAAGGCGGGCGACATGACGATCCTGCTCGTCGAGCAGCGGATCCAGAGCGCACTGGATTTTGCCAGCGATGTCGTCATTCTGGAGCGCGGGCGGCTTGCCTGGAAGGGGACGCCCGAGGCGCTCGCAAGAGATCATGATGTGGTCGACCGCCTGCTTGGCGTCGGTGGCCTGCACTAGCGGCAGTCTCTTTGTGTCGGTGACATCATTATGGCTCTGGGTCCCACTCGACGGCTTCGCGCAAATAGCCTTCCGGATCGCTCACAAACCGAGTGGCCTCGGACTGCGTGATGGCTCGAATGAGAGCGCCGCTGTGGGGTCTGATGATGCCGCCGCTCCTAGTCACCAAAACACAGTCTGTCTCGCGCGCAAATGCGCAAATGCTGCCAACGAGGGGCAGGGATAAGTTGGATACATTTAAGCGAAACTGAATATATTCAATCGCAGTACCTTGAAAGGCAATATGTACGTCATCTGTCTTCACGTCTCCCCAGATGCGGAGGTCCGGCGCCCAAGACTGCGTTTCGGGTAACATCGTATCGACGCGTTCGAAAATCGCGTCGATGGTTTGCTGGGAAAAGTTCAGTTGGATCGCATCAAGCTGGTCGCGACTCATGCGCGCGGCAGCCACACCGTTGACGGCGGCGGCCGATGACGGGATGAGGTTAAAGGCGAACTGCCATAGTGCCATGTCAGAGACCCTAATCGTGCCTTAAATGTCGCCCAAGCGGATCATGTAATGAATGGTGACTTCCATCGGGTCTGCATTCTGATTCAGCGTCGGTTGAAGCACAGCCGCATTGGGGAATGAACCCAGCGGCAATCACCAATAGCTATTGACGACAAAACGTTGACGATTTATCGATATATTATCATCGTTGTTGGTGTAATGCTGCTGGAGGTGGATTTGTCGGAGAAGATTTCGGATCGTTGGGATTTCTGGATCGATCGCGGCGGTACCTTTACCGATGTCGTCGGGCGTGATCCGTCCGGCGCTCTCCACGCCCGGAAGGTCCTCTCGGAAAATCCCGAGGCTTATCGCGACGCAGCCGTCCACGGCATCCGCCTGCATCTCGGTCTCGGCAAGAGCGAGCCGGTTCCTGAAGGTGCGATCGGCGAGGTCCGCATGGGCACGACGGTCGCCACCAATGCGCTGCTCGAGCGCAAGGGTGAGCGCCTTGCGCTGGTGACGACGAAGGGTTTCCGCGACGCGCTGCGCATCGGCTACCAGGAACGCAAGAAGATCTTCGCGACCGAGATCGTCAAGCCGGAAGCGCTTTACGAAGATGTTGTCGAGATCGAGGAGCGCGTGCTTGCCGACGGCACCGTCGAACTGGCTCTGGATGAAAAGGCTGCGGAAGCTGCGCTGCGCGATCTCCTTGCTAGGGGTTATCGCTCCGTCGCCATTGTTTTCATGCATGCCTATAAATTTCCGGCCCATGAGGCGGCGGTCGCCCGTATCGCCCGATCCCTCGGCTTTGATCAGGTTTCCGTCAGCCACGAAGTGTCGCCGCTGATCAAGCTGGTCGGCCGTGGCGATACGGCTGTGATCGATGCTTACCTGTCGCCGGTGCTCGGCCGCTATATCCGCCAGGTCTGCGATGAGCTTGATGTCGAGCGGACCGGCGCGCGCGTCATGTTCATGATGTCGTCGGGCGGATTGACGGCCGCAGACATGTTCCAGGGCAAGGATGCGATCCTTTCAGGCCCGGCCGGCGGCGTGGTCGGCCTTGCCAAGACTGGCGAACAGGCAGGCTTTGCCAATGTCATCGGCTTCGACATGGGCGGCACCTCGACGGATGTGGCGCATTTCGATGGTGAA
Organism: Rhizobium sp. BK312; assembly: GCF_014193605.1. NCBI lineage: Bacteria > Pseudomonadati > Pseudomonadota > Alphaproteobacteria > Hyphomicrobiales > Rhizobiaceae > Rhizobium > Rhizobium sp. BK312. The sequence continues at coordinate 336,375 of NZ_JACHZP010000002.1, forward strand.
TATGAGCGCGCCTTTGAAACGGAAGTGGCGGGTGTCCGCGTCCGTGCGCCGATGATGCTGATCCATACCGTTGCGGCCGGCGGCGGCTCGATTCTGCATTTCGATGGCGATCGCTTCCGCGTCGGTCCGGATTCGGCCGGCGCCTTTCCTGGACCTGCCTGCTACCGCAACGGCGGCCCGCTGGCCGTCACCGACGCCAATGTCATGGCCGGTAAGCTGCTGCCGGAATTCTTCCCCTCCATCTTCGGACCGAACCAGGATCAGCCGCTCGATGTCGAGATGGTGCGCGCCAAGTTCGCAGCGCTCGCAGCCGAGATCGGCGATGATCGCAGCCCGGAAGATGTCGCCGACGGCTTCATCCGCATCGCGGTTGCCAACATGGTCGAGGCGATCAAGAAAATCTCGGTGCAGCGCGGCTATGACGTGACGCGCTATGCGCTCAACTGCTTCGGCGGTGCCGGTGGGCAACATGCCTGCCTGGTCGCAGATGCGCTTGGGATGAAGAGCATCCTTCTGCATCCGATGTCCGGTCTTCTCTCCGCCTATGGCATGGGGCTTGCCGATATCCGCGCAACGCGCCAGAAGGCGCTCGGTGTTTCCCTCGATGACGCTGCACCAGCAGCTATCGCAGCGCTTGGCAGCGAACTGCGCGGCGAATGCGTGCCCGAGCTGGAAGCGCAGGGCGTCGCAACGGCCGACATCAAGACGGTCCAGCGCGCCCATATCCGCTATGCCGGCACCGATACCCTGCTGGCAGTCGAGACGACCTTTCCTGAGATCGACGCTCCCGCGCGGCTGCGCAGTCAGTTCGAGACGCTGCACAAGCGCCGCTTCGGCTTCGTTGCCGAGGATAAGCCTTTAGTGGTGGAAGCCGTCGAGATCGAAACGATCGGCGGTGCTGCCGCCGATATCGCAGTCGAGCTGGAGACGATAGCCGAAGGTGAAGCTGAGGCGGCAAGGCGCACCGCCTTCTATTCGAACGGTGAAAGTCACGATGCGGCCGTCGTTCTGCGCCAGGCGATCAAGCCCGGCCAGACCGTGACCGGCCCGGCCATCGTCATCGAACCGAACCAGACGATCGTCATCGAAGACGGCTGGCAGGCGCAACTGACCGCCAGGGATCATATCGTCCTCACGCGCATCAAGGCGCTGCCGGAGCGCAGTGCCATCGGCACCAAGGCCGATCCTGTCATGCTGGAGATTTTCAACAATCTCTTCATGTCGATCGCCGAGCAGATGGGCATGACGCTGCAGAACACCGCCTATTCGGTCAACATAAAGGAGCGGCTGGATTTCTCCTGCGCCGTCTTCGACGCCGAAGGCAATTTGGTTGCGAACGCGCCGCATATGCCGGTTCATCTGGGCTCGATGGATGCGTCCGTGGCGACCGCCATCCGGGAAAACGCCGTCATCCATCCGGGCGACGTCTTCCTCATCAATGCGCCCTATAACGGCGGTACGCACCTGCCGGACCTCACGGTCTGCACTCCCGTCTTCGACGATTCCGGCAAGAAGATCCGCTTCTGGGTCGCGAGCCGCGGCCACCATGCCGATATCGGCGGCATTTCGCCGGGATCGATGTCGCCGCTTGCCACCCATATCGAGGAAGAAGGCGTCTATATCGACAATTTCAAGCTGCTCGATCGCGGCAGATTCTGTGAGGCAGAACTTACCAAGCTGCTGACAGGTGCACGTTATCCGGTGCGCACGCTGGCGCAGAACATCAACGATCTCAAGGCCCAGGTCGCTGCCAACGAGAAGGGCGTCGCCGAGCTGAAGAAGATGATCGTTCACTTCGGTGAAGATGTCGTCGACGCCTATATGGGTCACGTTCAGGACAACGCCGCCGAAAGCGTGCGCCGCGTTCTCGACCGTCTGTCGGACGGTGAATTCAGCTATGAGATGGATCAGGGCTGCAAGATCGTCGTCAAGATTTCGATCAACAAAGACAAGCGCGAGGCAACTGTCGATTTCACCGGCACCTCGGCACAACGCCCTGATAATTTCAACGCGCCACAGCCGGTGACGCGGGCGGCCGTGCTCTATGTCTTCCGCGTGCTTGTCGAGGCCGATATTCCGATGAATGCCGGATGCCTGAGGCCGATCCGCATCATCATCCCCGAAGGCACGATGCTGACGCCGGAATATCCGGCCGCCGTCGTCGCCGGCAATGTCGAAGTCAGCCAGGCCGTGACCAACTGCCTGTTCGGCGCGGTCGAGGCGCTCGCTGCAGCCCAAGGAACGATGAACAACCTGACCTTCGGCAACGATGCCTATCAATATTACGAGACGATCTGCTCCGGCGCACCGGCAGGACCGGGCTTCAACGGCGCCGATGCCGTGCATACGCACATGACCAATTCGCGCCTGACGGATCCCGAAATCCTCGAGACGCGGTTCCCGGTCGTACTGGAGGATTTCCACATTCGTCCGAATTCAGGCGGCCGTGGCAAGTGGAATGCCGGCAACGGCACGCAGCGCACCATCCGCACGCGCGAAAGGCTGGAATTCGCGATCCTGTCGGGACATCGGCGCGTAGCGCCCTTCGGCGTCAAGGGCGGCGAGGCAGGCCAGACGGGCCGCAACTATGTCCGTCGCAACGATGGCAGGATCGAAGAGCTGATCGGCTCAGCCCATACCGTGCTCGAAGCGGGTGAGGCCTTCACGGTCGTCACTCCCACCGGCGGCGGCTACGGGAAGCGGGACGAATAGGAATCTAATGTTGGAGCCGAGCGGCAATCGCCCGCTCGGCCTGTTGATCTGCAGGGCCTTGATCCGGGTTCGAAGGAGTTTCAGGTGACGTCCGAAGAAAAGAGCGAACGGCGTGAATTGATCGTATCGTCGGCCCATCTGGCCGGTGGCAGCTCGCCGGCTCTGTCGGAGCTGGAATATGGGTCGATCCTCTTTTCGCATGCCTTCAATCGATGGCTGGTGCGCTGCATGGCGGCGGCCGGCGTGCCTGGCCTTTCGCCGATCGAGATCCTTATCATCCATTCCGTGCGGCATCGCGACCGGCCGAAAACGCTTGCCGATCTCTGCCTCGTCCTCGACATCGAGGACACGCATGTCGCCAATTACGCCATCAAGAAGCTCGAGGCGGCAGGCCTTGTCAAAAGCGGCAAGGCCGGCAAGGAAAAGACTATCCGGGTCACCGACAAGGGCCTGGACGCGCTGAAGCGCTATACCGAAATTCGCGAGCGGCTGCTTGTCGAGGCGACGAAGGTATCGGGTCTCTCGCAAGATGACCTCTCCGATATTGCCTCGCATCTCAGGGCACTGTCCGGCTATTACGAACAGGCCGCACGGTCGGCCGCGACGCTGTAAGATAAAGGCGCGCAAGTTTCTCCCAAATCTTTTTGGCTCTTCCCAAGATTCGCTTTTCATCGAGCGCTAATATAATTTGGGTCGCTGGCGTCACACGCTAATTCCCGCCTCTTATCTATTCTGCCATTTCATACCTATATTAGATCTGTGCGATCCGTTGGCGGCAATCCGTTCAACGATCGATGTCGGCAGACCGATGAGATCCAGTTTTTACCACCGCGCAACTTTTGGAAATTGCTGGCTTCGCACGATAGCAAAAGTGTGCTTTTTTTGACCGAAAGGGGAATGGTGTAAAAACTTCCATGAACAACGATAGTTTTGAGCTGAAATTTTGGGGCGTGCGGGGAAGCATCCCTGTATCGGGACCGGAATTTGAGCGGTACGGCGGTAATACGTCGTGCATAGAGTTACGGCATGCGGGCAGGCATATCTTATTCGACGCCGGAACGGGTTTGCGCGAAGCGGCCGGCTCGCTTGCCAAGGAAGGGGTCCGCGATATCGATCTCTTCTTCACTCACTCCCACTACGACCACATCATCGGGCTGCCTTTCTTCAACGCGATCTACGATCCGCGCGTCAGCGTCGATCTCTGGTCGGGCCATCTGGCAGGCAAGACGACGACGCGGCAGTTGATCGGCCAGTTCATGCGGCCGCCATGGTTTCCTGTTGAACCCGACATCTGTCGCGCGACGATGAATTTCCGCGATTTCGCCGCCGGCGATACGTTGAAGCCGCATCCGGGCATCGTCATCCATACGACGAGGCTGAACCATCCCGGCGGCTGTATCGGCTATCGCATCGAATGGGCGGGCCGGGTGATCGCCATGGTCTATGATACCGAGCATGTGGCAGGCAAACTCGATGAGGCGGCGCTTGAATTGATGGCGGATGCAGATCTTGCCATCTACGATGCGACCTATCTCGAAGCGGAGATGCAGAAATATCTCGGTTTTGGCCATTCTACATGGCAGGAGGGCATCAAGCTCGCCAAGAAGGCTGGTGCCAAGCGGCTTGCCATGTTCCATCATGCGCCTGGCCGAACTGACCGAGAACTGGATGACATGCAGCACGATGCGCAGAAGAGCTTCCCCGAAGCGTTCTTCGCCTTTGACGGACAATCGCTGCAGCTCTGACGTACGTTTGGCCGCAAGCGCCCATTGTTAGACCGGGCAGCACCCCGTAGACTGGAAAGACTTTCGGGAGGTTGCAAGCATGGCCGTCAAACGGATGGACAATGTCGGAATCGTCGTCGAAGACCTCTCCGGCGCGATCGATTTCTTTGGCGCGCTTGGCCTTGAGCTCGAAGGGCAGACGACGATTGAGGGAGAATGGGCCGGGCGTATCACCGGGCTCGGCGATCAGCGCGTCGAGATTGCCATGATGCGCACACCGGATGGGCACAGCCGGCTCGAGCTTTCCCGCTTTCTCGCGCCGGCTGTCGTCGCGGATCACCGGAACGACCCAGTCAACGCTTTGGGCTATCTCCGGGTCATGTTTGCCGTGGACGACATCGACGAGACGCTTGAAAGGCTCCGCAAGCGCGGTGCGCAGCTCGTCGGCGAAGTCGTCCAGTATGGCAACGCATATCGGCTCTGCTATATCCGCGGGCCTGAAGGGCTCCTCATCGGGCTTGCTCAGGAACTTAGCTAAACGCGATGCGCTTTAATATACGAAGTTGCCGACCGGCCGCCATTCGATGGCGGCATGGTCGGCCGTTTCCTCGAACAGCGTCTCGACGAAATCCCAGGTGAGATCGTCATGGACGAGATGGTGCGTCATCACCCCGATCGGTTCGTCGTGACCGTCGAAGCGGATCCGGAGCTCTTCCACGAGACGTCCGATCACTTCGGCATGTGGTAAACCGCCACGCACCCCGTGCCATCTCATGATATCGATATGCGTATTGATCAAGCCGATGGGGGCCTGTTTTGCCAATCCGAAGACGGAGACGGCGCGATAGCCGAAGGGGGCGAGATGCGGCAGCAGCGCATCGTCGATCCTGTTCCACGGCGGCACCAGCAGCGGTACGAACTGCTTGCCATAAAGAGCTTCGAGCTTATCGAAACCGCGATGCAGCTCGTCGAGCACGACCGCCTGCGGCCGGTGCAGGCCGAGTTCCTGCTTCTTGGTATCGTCAGGCGCATAGTTCTGGTGGGTCCAGCCATGCACGGTGGCGGTGACGCGGCTTTCGCCCGCCAGCCGTTCGGCGAGTGCCTTGCCCGTCGGTTGCGGAATGATCGCAAGCGCGATAGGCACGTCGAAACGATTGGCAAGCGATAGAAGCCGGTCGAGGGCAGGGGTCGGCTCGATGGCGTCGTCGTCGCGGAACCATAGCTTCGCCTTTCGCCCGGCCGCGCTCCATCGCTGCAGCTCGTCGCGCAGGGGCTGCCAATCGGCTCTATCGCTCATAATAGGAGTCTCCCAGATATTTTCGAAGAATGGTTTCCAGCCGCTTTGATGCGGCGGGCAGTGAGCGCTCCTGATGCACGAAGTCATAGGCTGCGTATGCCATGGCCCGATGCCGGCTCGCGTCGTTCAAAAGCTCGGCGATAGCCCCGGCATAGGCCTCGATATCGCCTTCCTGTGTTAGAAGTCCTGTCATGCCCGCCATCACCACTTCCGGCACACCGGCCGTTGCCTGCGCGACGACTGGCAGGCCCGCTGCCTGCGCCTCAAGATAGGCGAGGCCATAGGCTTCGTTGCATCCTGGCCAGACGTAGAGACCGGCTATCGCCAGCTCTTGCGCGATCTCTGCGGTGGAACGTTCTCCGCGCCAGACGATGCGGTCTTCGCCAAATGCGGAGAACAGCGACCTTACCTCGCCGCGCATCGGCCCGTCACCGATAACGGTCAGGGTCCAATCCTGATCGCGGATGAGATCGAGCGCACTTGCCAGCATGGCGTAGCTATCGAACTTGTCGCCCCTGCGCAGCATCGCCACCGTAATCAGCCGTCGCGGATCGGCGAAGGAGCGTGCAAAGGGCGCGGTATCGATGAAGGGCAGGAAGCGCTCGTAACGGCCCTCGGGAATTGCATCGAGCAAACCGATCCGGTCGCGCTCGGTGAAGCACAGATTGACGGCGGCAAGCCTTACCGCATCGGCAATAAGGCGCTGGTTCTCGTGCCAGCCGGTCTCGTCATGACGGCGGGAGTAGGAAGCCTCGGCCGTGACATAGGGGATATTAAGCCTCCTGGCGACGAACGGGCCGATGAGATCGGGTGTCTTGTAATAGGGATGATAGGTCAACCATAGATCCGGCGATGCCGTATGCTGCCACTGCTCCAGCAATTGCTCCGCCTCACTTTTCGCCTGCCGGGCGATCTCCACGCGTGGGCCGGCGTCCGGAGTGAGCGTGAAGCTGCGCAATTCGGAAGCGACGTCAACGTGATGGCCCGCCATCTTCAATGCTGCGATGATCTGGCGCGCCATCAGCCGGTCACCGGATGGGACCGGATGGGCAGGCGACTTCAAGGGAGCGTAAAAGGCGATTTTCATGATGTCGTCACACGGTTGACGATTAAGTGATGGCAGGAACCCGAATCGTGAAAGGATTGCCCGAATTCCGACCCGTTGCCTGACAATAAGATCCCTGCTTCAAAAAGCCGCATCCTCGACAGCATGCGGCGTTGCGGCTACTGCATAATTCCTTAAATCGGGATCGATTTGAGGATAAAATTATGCAGCAGGTTAAAAGTGCTACAGTGACCTTTGCGCGTCATATTTGACGCGCGGCGCTGTAGATCAATAGGCGATAACCGTTTTCGGATCAGTTGTGAACGGGCAATATACATTGGGTTTGATGACCATAGAGGCAAGAAAGCCAATCATAACCGATCGCCTTGTGCGAAAGCTGCGTCTCGGCTCGGGTCTGATCGTTTTTGCTTTCGTCATCATGCATTTGGCCAACCATTCCCTCGGCCTGATCTCGCTCGGCATGGCCGAACATGCGCAACATTGGTTCATGGTGGTTTGGCGCAATCCGGTCGGAACCGTGCTGCTCTATGGGGCGCTGATCCTGCATATCCTGCTCGTGTTGCGAATGCTCTACAAGCGCAGGACGCTCGTCATGCCCGCCGGCGAAGCTTTTCAGATCGTTACCGGTCTGCTGGTGCCCCTCCTGCTGATCGACCATATCGTTGCGACACGCATCGTTCATGAGGTCTACGGCTATCACGACACCTATAAGGCGGTCGTGCGCACCTTGTGGGTGACTTCGCCGTTCAATGGGATGCGCCAGTCGTTCGTTCTCCTGATCGTTTGGCTTCACGGATGCATCGGCGTTCATTTCTGGCTGCGTTACCGCCCCTGGTATATGGCGATCGCGCCCGTCATGCTGTCGCTTGCCATCGTCCTGCCGATTCTCGCTTTGCTCGGCTTTGCCGCAATGGGCAAGACGGTGGCGCATGAGGTCGCCCAAGAGGATGAGCGCGGCTATCCAGGCGGCTATTACAGCGATGTACGAAGCTTTGGCGAAACAGGCTCGGCGCCCGGCGGTAAGATGGCGGAAGACTTGTGGCCTTACCGCGCCGGATTCTATGGCGCCTTCAGTCTGTCGATCGCCGTTCTTTTTGCCTTCCGAGCGCATCGCAGACTGCGAGAACGGCAATATCAGGTCGCCATTCGTTATGCAGGCGGGGAAGTCGTGCACGCACCGCGCGGCTTTACCGTGCTTGAGGCAAGCCGTCTCGGCGGTATCCCCCATTATTCGGTCTGTGGAGGCAAGGGGCAATGCTCCACCTGCCGCGTGCAGATCATCGAGGGAGCCGAAAATCTGCCGTCGCCCGAGCCGCTGGAACAGAAAACCTTGAACCGTATCGGCGCCACGCCGGATGTCAGGCTTGCCTGCCAGCTGCGCCCGACCGGCAATGTCAGCGTGGTGCCATTGCTGACGCCGATGGCCGAGGCGACGATCCCGGTCTACACGCAGGCCGCAAGTCCCGGCCGCGAGCGCGAGATCGTTGTCTTCTTCTGCGATCTGCGCCATTTCACCTCGCTAACGGAATCGCGGCTACCCTTCGACATCGTTTTCCTGCTCAACCGCTATTTCGCCATCGTTGGCCGCATCATCGAAGAAAATGGTGGCCGGATGGATAAGTTCATCGGCGATGGCGCCATGGCGCTCTTCGGCCTTCGCGCAACCCCGAAGGAGGCCAATCGTCAGGCCCTGAAGGCGGCCGCCGCAATCATCCGGGAGATCGACAAGCTCAGTGCCGAGCTGGCTGATGACTTGGCTGCCCCGCTCGAAATCGCCATCGGCATCCACACCGGCCTCGCCGTCGTGGGATCGATGGGCTATGGCAGCGTCAAGAACGTGACGGCAATTGGCGATACCGTCAATGTTGCCAGCCGTCTGGAAAGCGTCGCCAAGGAATTCAACGCCGCGCTGGTCTTTTCGGAGCCGGTGGCGCAGCTTTCGGAAACCGATATCGCCGACACCGAAAGCCGCGAGATTGCCGTCAGAGGCCGGGGCGAGCCCTTGCGGGTCTATATCGTTTCGAAAGAGGCGAGCGCCCACTTTGCCTGATTTTCAGAGAGTGGCGGCGGCGTTGCCCTTGTCCGTTTGCAACGGAATGGCGCCGGTGTAGAGATGGCGCTCATGTTTGACGCCAAGATTCTCACAAGAAAATACTGGAAGCGAGCTTTTCGCCGCAAGCGGGACGCGATCGCCACGCGCCTGTTCGACACGAGGCTCGGCCGGGATATTCTTATCAGTGCCATAGGTCCCCGCGTGAAGACGATGAGGGTCGATTGCGGCGATCATGTCCTCAGTTTGTCGCCGGCCGACTACATCGGCCGCAAGGTTTTTCGCAAAGGGCATTTCGAGCGCGACCATGTCGATCGCCTGCTGAGCGTCCTGCGCGAGCACGGCCTGTTGCGCAAGGGATCGGCGCTCCTGGAACTCGGCGGCAATATCGGCACGCAGACCTGCTATTTTGCCCTCAGCGGTGCCTATCACCGCATTGTCAGCGTCGAGCCGGACCCGCGCAATTTTCGCCTGCTGGCAGTTAATATTGCTGATAATGGCCTGCAGGAAATGGTGAGTGCGGTCAATTGTGCCGCCGGCGATCGCGAGGGGCAGCTCGATTTCTATCTCAATCACAAGAACCATGGCAAAAGCAGCGTGCTGCGGCAAAGCGCGACCGACGAGAAGATCTCGGTGCCTGTCCGGCCGGTCGGCGATATTCTGCTGCAGGCAGGCGTCGATCCCGCCGATATCGGGCTGATCTGGATGGACATCGAGGGGTACGAGCCGGTTGCCTGCCGTTCGATGGGCGCATTGATGGCTCGAAAAGTGCCGCTCTACATGGAATTCACGCCGGCCTTCTACGGCAAGGATCAGACCAGAGACTTCGTTGCCGATCTTGCCCGGCACTATAGCGAATGTCTCGCCTTCTTCGAAAGCGGCGAGCGGATCATGAAGGTGGTCGAACTGCCGGTGGCGGGCGAACAGTTCGACGTCCTGTTTCTGCGCTGACCCTATCTGCGCCGATAGATGAAATAGCGCCCCCCCTTGACGCTCGAGGGCAGCGGCAGCGCCTCGAGATCCGGATGGTCGAGGGGAAGGCCGCTGACCGCAAGCCCCCCTTGGGCCAGCACGCCAGCCATGATTTCCGGCAGCCAGGTCAATGTTATCGCATCCTTGTCTTCATAGCCGGTGCCGATATCGGCATGGGCGAGCGAGGCGTTGGCGCCAATGAAAGTTCTCGCCGTGTCCTTGATCTCACCGAGAACAAGGTTTTCGGCCGACGGCATGGAAGGACCATAGGCATTGACCGTCCGGTCGAATGCGACGATGCGATGATCGGGGAAGAGTTCGCGCAGATGATCGAAGGTGCGGCCGTTGCCGAGGCCAAGTTCCAGCACCGGGCCGTCGAGCGTTTTCACCTCATCGGCAACGGCGTTGAGAATGTCGCGCTGCGCACTGAGGCGGCGAATGAAACTATCCAGGCGGCTCATCGTATTTGAAATATCCTTGACGTTCTATGCCTCTCCCGCCGTGGCCTAGCATGGCGGGCATCGCGGCGTCGACCACCTGCTGGCTTTTCGACGCATATGATGTAGGGATAGATTGTCGCGGCGCTCACAGAAGGGGGATATCATGGCCGAGCCGTCCAACGATGATTTCTTCCACAAGCTTTCGGGTTTCACCCGTTTCGAGGGAGTGACCGATAGCGCCAACTACCAGCCCCTGCCGGGTGACTGGTTGATTGCGATCGCCGACATCGTCAGCTCGACAAAGGCGATTGCCGCGGGTCATTACAAGTCGGTCAACATGGCCGGCGCCAGCGTGATTTCCGCCGTGCTGAACGCTTTGGATCGAGGTGATTATCCCTTCGCCTTCGGCGGGGATGGCGCATTGGTGGCAGTCCCGCCCTCCGGCGAGGAGCGGGCGCGGCAGGCGCTTTCAGCGGTGCGGGGCTGGGTGATGGAAGAGCTGCAGCTCGATCTCCGCACCGCCTTGGTGCCGATGACCGCCATCCGCGACGAGGGGTTCGACGTGCAGGTCGCGCGTTTCAACCCAAACGACCATGTTTCCTACGCCATGTTTTCGGGTGGTGGCACGAGCTGGGCAGAACGGCAGATGAAGGAAGGACGCTTCATCGTCGAAGCGCCGCCGGAAAAGGCGGTGCCCGATCTAACAGGGCTTTCCTGCCGCTGGAATCCGATAAAGGCGCAAAATGGCGAGATCATCTCCATCATCGCCATCCCCGGCGAGGCTGGAAACGGTCCGCAGTTTCAGCAATTGGTCGCCGATATCATCGCCATCTCTGCAGAGCAGAGCCGCGACAGCCATCCCGTACCGGTTGAAGGCCCGACGCCAGCATTGAGGTTCGATGGCGTCGATATCGAAGCCCGGGCTCTTGCCGCTCCGGCCAACCGCTGGTGGCGCAAGCTTCTTATCGACGCCCAGGTCATCCTGCTCTGGAGCCTCGACAAGTTCCGCGTGAGGGCGGCATTCTTCGATGCTAAGGCCTATCGGCGCGATCTCGCTGCGAATTCCGATTTTCGCAAGTTCGATGACGGTCTGAAAATGACCATCGATGTCGATGCCGAACATCTCGAACGTATCGAGGCACGCTTACGCCAGGCAGAGGCAGAAGGCGTGTGTCGCTTCGGTCTGCATCGGCAGGACAGTGCGCTGATGACCTGTTTCGTTCCGACGCCTCTCATGCGCGACCATATGCACTTCATCGATGGGGCGAGCGGGGGGTATGCTATGGCAGCCATGGCGTTGCGGGGAAAGCGGCCGCCCGTGCTGGCCGCAGGCGAATGATTTCATCCGCGGCGCGCAGGGCTGCGGTCGCAATTTTATCGATCCATTTGCTTTTTGCCCATTGTGTCAGCTGAATATGCGCCTTATCTCAATGAGAACAAAACGAGAGTCGTTGGTTGTGGCGGCTGTTCTTTTGCCGCATTTCATGTGCGGGGTGTGAGGAAATACAGTCGATATTTTGGGTGCCTGCACGATCCAAGGTGGCAATGGAACGTGTCGGTGCCGTCGCATGATGCTTCTTTCAGTCTTTGACGATGGGCTGGAAGTCCCGGATACGGATGCCGGCGAAATCGACGGTGCGCCATGGTCGGGGGAAGGCATCAAGCATTGCAGGATGGGCCGCGGGAATAATGTCAATCAATTCGGGTGTCTCTGATATTCTTATCGATAAAGTTGCGGAATGGCTGACGCAGGCCGCCCTAACGGGCGAGAACCTGGAAACCGTCGTTCGCGGTTTCTGCGAACGCATGGCGGCCACCGGGATGCCGCTCAAGCGCGTGCATCTGACCTTCTCCATGCTTCATCCGCTCTATGATGCGCTCGGCTTTACCTGGCGTCGGGGTGGCGGTCTGACGATCGAGGGCTACCGGCACGGGAACGAACAGCCGGAACGTTTCATGCGCAGCCCCTATTATTATCTTCTCTCCAACAATCTTCAGCACCTGCGTCGCCGGATCGACAGTGACGGCGCGGTCGAGTTTCCGATCTTCGAGGACCTGCGCAAGGAGAAGGTAACCGACTACATGGCCTTCGTGCAGACCTTCGGGGCCGGTTCGATGCAGGGCATGATGGGCTCCTGGTCCACCGACAACATCGGTGGTTTCAGCGAGGATATGATCGGCGCGTTGATGCGTATGCAGAACCATCTCGCCATGGCCGCCAAGATGGCGGTTCTCGGCAAGCTCGCCAACAATATGCTGACCACCTATCTCGGCGGCGATGCCGGGAAGCGCGTGCTGAACGGCCAAATCCGCCGTGGCGATGGAGAGACGATCCGAGCAGCGCTCGTCATGGGCGACATGCGGCAATCCACAGTTTTTGCCGAAAAGGAAGGGCGCCAAGCCTATATCGATACGCTGAACGAATTCTTCGATGCGATTGCTGCGCCTTTCAATCGCAATGGCGGCGAGATCTTGAGCTTTCTCGGCGACGGTTTTCTGGCGGTCTATCCGTGCGGCCGGCACAAGGACCCGTCCAAGGTCGCGTGCGAAGCCGCGCTGTCGGCTGTTTTCGAAGCGCAGCGTCGCGTTGCCGCGCTCAACAGCGATCGCCAGTCGCGTAATCTGAGCGAGGTGCGCTACGGGATCGGCCTGCATGTCGGCAACGTCATGTTCGGCAATGTCGGATTGAAGGACCGGCTGACCTTTTCGGCCTTTGGCGCAGCGGTCAATGAGGTCGAGAGGCTGCAGTCGCTGACCAAGAAATATTCGACGGAGGTCGTCGCGAGCCAGGCTTTCTCAAGTTACACCGATTGCGAATGGGGGACGCTGGGAGAAGAAAAGCTGCGCGGCGTGCGCCAGCGCTTCACAGTCGTCTCTCCGAAGGCCGCGGCAGCAGCCAGCAGCGCGCTGGAGATCTTTCAGGAGACGGCGGCCGACGGCCTCTCCGAGGCCGAACAGGTTATTCTCTTGCACAGGGATGCCAAGAAGTTCGAGGGCCGTCTTCAAGTCGAAAACCTCGCTCCGTGACGGCACATGCCTTACGCTTCAGCATAAGCCGATATATCACTGGAAAGGCGACAGTTTTTTTACAGTCTCCGCATTGCTTTGACCAGCTAGACACCCGTTATGGCCTACGTTAGTGTGCCGCATAAGGCCACAAAGGTCATGTGAGCGGGAAGTAATATGTATGGCGTCAGGGACTGATCTACTGCGTATCGAGAACCTCGACGTCTCGTTTTCCCTCTACGGGGATAGTCTGCGCGTCGTCAAAAATGCCGGTTTGAGGGTGCTTCCGGGCAAGGTTACGGCGCTCGTCGGCGAATCCGGCTCCGGCAAATCGATCATCAGCCAGTCGATCATGGGTATTCTTCCGGCGGCGGCGAAGGCGACCGGACGGATTCTCTTCACCGATCCGCTCGACGGCAAGACCACCGATATTCTCCAGCTGCCGCGTGACGGGGTCGCTATCCGCGCGCTGCGCGGCGCGCGCATGGCAAAGATCTTCCAGGAGCCGATGACCTCGCTGTCGCCGTTGCATACGGTCGGCAACCAGATCAGCGAAGCGCTGCGCATTCACAGCGCAGGTACCAGCAGAGCCGAGCAGCGTGAAAAGACGGAAGAGATGCTGCATCTCGTCGGCTTTCAGGACCCGGTTCGAACTTTCGACATGTATCCTTTCGAACTTTCCGGGGGCATGCGCCAGCGTGCAATGATCGCTATGGCGCTGATCTGCAACCCGGCGCTCCTGATTGCCGACGAGCCGACGACCGCGTTGGATGTCACCATTCAGGCGCAGATCCTCGGCCTGCTGCGCAATCTCCAGCAGACGTTCAACATGGCGATGCTGCTGATCACCCATGATCTCGGCGTTGTCGCGAATATGGCCGACGAAGTCGTGGTCATCTATCACGGCGAGATCATGGAAGCAGGCCCGGTCGAGACGATCTTTCGCCAGCCGCAGCATCGTTATCTGAAGGCGCTGATGTCGGCGGTGCCGCATTTCGATATGAAGCCGGGAGAGCGATTGAAGTCCCTGCGGGACGTTCCGGTCAATCTCGGCACCTTTTCCGGCAAGAAGAAGCTTATCGGCAGCGGTGTGCCGGCTGCGGGCGCCGCGCCCGATGTCCTGCTCAGCGTGCGCAATCTGACCAAGACCTATACGTCGAAGGCCGGCGGACTGTTTGGGCGGCGCGATGGCACGAAGTTCCGTGCGGTCGATGATGTCAGTTTCGACATTCGCCGCGGCGAATGTCTTGGCCTGGTCGGGGAAAGCGGCTGCGGCAAGACCACCGTCAGCAAGATACTGATGCGGGGTGTCAGTGCCGATAGCGGTTCCGTCAGCTTCGACGACGGCAGCGGCAAGATCGATGTGCTTGCCGTCAAGGGCGACGAGTTGATGGATCTGCGCACGAAGATTCAGATGGTTTTCCAGGATCCGGTCTCTTCGCTTTCTCCGCGCATGACCATCCGCAACATCCTCAGCGAACCCTTGGAAATCCATGGGCGTGGCGACAGCGACGAGCGCAAGGAGAAGGTCAAGGCGCTGATGCAGGCGATCGGGCTCGACAAGCACTATCTGAGCCGCTATCCGCACAGCTTTTCAGGTGGCCAGCGGCAGCGTATCGGAATTGCGCGCGCATTGGCGCTTGGACCAAAGCTTCTGATCCTCGATGAGCCCGTCTCGGCGCTCGATGTGTCGGTTCAGGCGCAGATCCTGAACCTTCTCAAGGATCTGCAGAAAGAGCTCGGTCTGACCTATCTGTTCATTTCGCATAATCTCGCAGTGGTGGATTACATGGCTGACCGCATAGCCGTCATGGCGCGAGGACGCATCGTCGAAATCGCTCCGCGGGAGGTCATTCTGCGCGCCCCCGTCCATCCGTATACGCGTTCTCTGCTCGCCGCCGTTCCGTTTCCCGATCTCGACCGACCGCTGGATTTTTCCGCCCTGAACAGCGAAGGCCCTGCAGCCCGGCAGAAATGGGGGCCGCAATTTTCGGACGGTGCCGACGGCGAGCTTACCTATGCGGATTTGGGCGGCGGACATTTCGTGCGCGTGCGTCGGGGTGTCGATGCCCAGGAGTTGCGCAAATGATCGGCCGGCGTACGTTCCTTGGCCTGATGGCTTCCGCAGTTTTGCCGCAGCCTCTTCTGGCGGCTGATGTCGACAATGAGCCGGAATACCTCGCCGATTGGCTGAGGGCCGGCCAGATGCCGCACCTCGCCAAACGCCTGCCGAAGTTCCCCCGTGTCATCAATGTCGCGGCCATGGGCCGCGTGGCGGGCCGTTACGGCGGCTCCGTGCGCACGCTCATCGGCAGCCAGAACGACATCCGCCTCATGACCATCTATGGCTATGCCCGCCTGGTTGGTTATGACAGCACGCTGACGCTTCAGCCGGATATTCTCGAATCCTTTTCCACCGTCAACGATATGGTGTTCACCTTCAAGCTGCGCGAGGGCCATAAATGGTCCGACGGAGAGCCGTTTACGGCCCATGACTTCCGCTATTGGTGGGAAGACGTTATCCTCAACAAGGAGCTAACGCCCGGCGGAGGTGCGTTGGAGCTGCGCCCGCATGGTAGCCTGCCGCGTTTCGAGTTGCTCGACGACCTGACGGTGCGCTATTCCTGGGATGATCCCAACCCGAATTTCTTGCCGATCCTGGCTGCCCCGCAGCCGCTCGTCATCGCCGGGCCGGCACATTATCTCAAGCAGTTCCATAAGAAATACCAGGACAACATTCGCCTTTCCTCGCTGATGAAGGAAAGCCGCGTGAAGAAATGGCAGGATCTGCATATCAAGATGGGCCGCTCCTACCGGCCTGAAAATCCCAAATTGCCAGTACTCGATCCATGGAAAAACACGACAGCGCCGCCGGCCGAGCAATTCGTATTCGAACGCAACCCCTATTTCCATCGCGTTGACGAGAACGGGCGGCAGCTGCCCTATATCGACCGCGTGATCCTGAACATCAGTTCTTCGGCGATCATCGCTGCCAAAACCGGCGCGGGGGAAAGCGATCTTCAAGCGACCGGCATAGACTTCAATGATTATACGTTCCTGAAGGAGGCGGAGAGGCGCGATCCGAGCAAGATCAAGGTCGATCTCTGGAAGGCGGCGCGCGGATCGCGCGTTGCCCTGTACCCCAATCTGAATAGCGCCGATGCAGTCTGGCGCGATCTCTTGCGCGATGTTCGGGTGCGCAGAGCGCTGTCGCTTGCGATCGATCGTCACGAGATCAACATGGCCGTGTTCTACGGTCTCGGCACGGCAAGCGCCAACACGGTGTTGCCCGACAGCCCGCTTTTCAAGCCTGAATATGCCTCCGCCTGGATCGAGCATGATCCGGATCAGGCCAACGCTCTATTGGATGCTGTCGGCCTGGACAAGCGGGATGAAGACGGTGTCCGTTTGCTGTCGGATGGTCGGCGAATGGAGATTACAGTTGAGACCCCTGGCGAAAGTACGCTCGATTCCGACGTGCTCGAGTTGGTGACCGATCACTGGCGCAAGATTGGCATCGCGCTTTTCATCCGCGTATCCCAACGTGATGTTTTCCGCAGTCGCGCCATGGGTGGCCGCATTTTGATGTCGTTATGGTACGGCCTCGATAATGGCGTGGCGACGGCCGACATGAATCCGGGCGAATTGGCGCCGACGACCAGCGACCAGATGCAATGGCCGCTTTGGGGCATGTATTATCTGTCGCGCCAGACGCAAGGGGTGGCTCCCGATGTGCCGGAAGCCGTCGAGCTGATCAAGCTGCTGGGCGAATGGGAAGAGGCAGCCTCCTCCTTCGAGCGTGCCGAAATCTGGCACAAGATGCTGAAGGTCTATACGGATCAAGTCTTCTCCATCGGTCTGGTCAACGCGACTTTGCAGCCGATCGCGCATTCGGCCAGCATGCAGAATGTACCGGAAAAGGCGTTGTACGGCTTCGACCCGACCTGCCTGCTCGGCGTGTACATGCCGGACACCTTCTGGATGAAGGAGGATCGCCGGAATGCTTAAATATATCCTCTGGCGCACCGCCGTGATGATCCCGACCCTGGTCATCATCTCCATGCTGGTTTTCACCATCATCCAGCTGCCGCCGGGAGACTTCTTCGACAGCCAGATCGCCGAACTGCGCGCTCAGGGAGACACCGCCAATCTCCAGGATATGGAGAATCTTCGCCACGAATACGGGCTCGACCAACCATTGCCGCTTCAATACCTGCATTGGGCCGGCGGCATGCTGCACGGCGATTTCGGCTATTCCTTCGAATATCAGCTGCCGGTATCCGATGTCGTCGGCGACCGGCTCTGGCTGACAATCCTCGTGTCGATGACAACAATCCTTTTGACTTGGCTGATCGCTTTTCCGATCGGCATCTATTCGGCAACCCATCAATATAGCTGGGGCGATTACGGCCTGACTTTCCTCGGTCTGCTCGGTATTGCCATTCCGAATTTCATGCTGGCACTGATCCTGATGTATTTCGCCAATGTCTGGTTCGGCGTGTCGATCGGGCATCTGATGGATCAAAAGTATCTTTCGCAACCGATGAGCTGGGAAAAGGCGCGTTCGATCCTGTCGCACCTTTGGATCCCGGTCATCATCGTCGGCACGGCCGGAACGGCCGGCATGATCCGCCGCCTCCGCGCCAATCTGCTCGACGAGATGCAGAAGCAATATGTCGTCACTGCGCGGGCTAAGGGGCTGCATCCCCTGAAGGCGCTGGTGAAATATCCGCTGCGCATGGCGCTGAACTTTTTCGTTGCCGATATCGGCTCCATCCTGCCGTCGATCATTTCGGGCGCCGAGATCACGGCAATCGTACTGTCGCTGGAGACGACCGGCCCGATGTTGATCCGCGCACTGCAGAGCCAGGACATGTATCTCGCCGGCTCGTTCTTGATGTTCCTCGCCTTCCTCAACGTTATCGGCGTGCTGATCTCGGACATCGCTCTTGGCTTTCTCGACCCCCGCATCCGCTTGCAAGGCAGGAGCACAAAGTGAGCGTATCCCTGCCAAAACCCGGCGCCCCCCTGGAGCATTATGTCTCGAGCGCGGATTTCGATCCGGATCAGTTCGAGGCCATGTCGGCCGGCCAGCAGCGCTATTACATGGCTTCGCAAAAGAAGCTGATGTGGTGGAAGTTCAAGAAGCACAAGCTTGCGCTTGCATCAGGCATTTTCCTGCTGCTGGCCTACGGCATGATCGTCATTGCCGAGTTCCTCGCCCCCTACGGGCTGCATACCCGCAACGTCGATTACATCCATTCGCCGCCGCAGGCGGTGCACTTCTTCAACAACGGGGAGTTTGTCGGACCGTTCGTGTACGGCCGCAAGATGACGCTCGATATTGATACGCTCCGCCGGGTCTATACCGATAATCCCTCGGATGTACAGCCGATCCGCTTCTTCTGTCGGGGCGACGCCTATCGCTTCTGGGGCCTGGTGGATTCGAACATCCATCTGGTCTGTCCTGCGGTCGGCGGACAAATGTACCTGCTTGGGACGGACCGTTTGGGCCGCGACGTGCTGTCGCGCATCATCTATGGCGCACGCATATCCCTGACCATCGGGCTGATCGGCATTGCGGTCAGCTTCGTGCTCGGCATCGTCATCGGCGGTCTGGCGGGCTATCACGGCGGCCTCTTCGATCTCCTCGTCCAGCGCGTGATCGAGGTGCTGCAATCGCTGCCGAGCCTGCCGTTGTGGATGGCGCTGGCGGCGATCATGCCCGTGAGCTGGAGCCCGATCATTGTCTATTTCGGCATCACCATCATTCTCGGCATTCTCGACTGGACCGGTCTTGCCCGCGCCGTGCGCTCGAAGCTTTTGTCCTTGCGCGAGGAGGATTATGTTCTCGCTGCGCAATTGATGGGTGCCAGCACACCTCGTATCATCGGCCGGCATCTCGTTCCTGGCTTCATGTCGCATCTCATTGCTTCGGCAACGATCTCCGTTCCGAGCATGATTCTCGGCGAAACCGCACTTAGCTTCCTTGGATTGGGGCTTCGCCCGCCAATCACGAGCTGGGGTATTTTGCTGACCGAGGCAAGGAGCGTCAGCGTCATCGCCTTCTATCCATGGCTCCTTTTTCCTATGATCCCGGTGATTTTGATCATTCTGGCGTTCAACTTTTTAGGAGACGGCTTGCGCGATGCCGCCGATCCCTACAAATAGCAGGGTGAACGGCGAAGACAGGATTGCAATTCGAGAAGCGGCCCGCGGATGTCCTTTGTCGACATACCGCGTATAACTTTCACCCCCAGAGGTTTTGCCTATGAAGCGGCGCTTAGAAGATGCTCGAATCCTCATGTATAGCCATGACACGTTCGGTCTCGGCCATCTGAGGCGGTGCAGAACGATTGCCCATGCGCTTGTTGAGGACTATCGCGGCCTGAACGTGCTGATCATATCCGGCGCAACGATCGCCGGGGCATTCGATTATCGCGCCCGTGTCGATTTCGTCAAAGTGCCGAGCGTCATCAAGCTGCGCGACGGTGAATACACGTCTATGGCGAGCCATGTCGCGCTGCAGGAAACGCTGAAGATGCGGCAATCGATCATTCGCCATACGGCCGAAACCTTCCAGCCCGACGTTTTCATTGTCGACAAGGAGCCGTTGGGGCTGAAAGGCGAGGTCGAGGAGACGCTTACCTATCTGAAGGCGCGGGGCACCACGCTTGTTCTCGGCATGCGCGATGTGATGGATGCGCCACACCTGCTGGAAGCCGAATGGAAGAAGAACAACGTCCTGCAGAAGATCGATCAATTCTACGATCGCGTCTGGGTCTATGGCCCACCGGATTTTCACGATCCGCTCGTCGGCCTCGATGTTCCCTCCGGCGTGCGCCGGAAGATGGAATTCGTCGGCTTCCTGCAGCGCAGCGTTTCCACGCTGGGCACGAAGTCGGAACATGTGCCTGACGAGGATTATATCCTGGTGACAACAGGCGGCGGCGGCGACGGCGCCGATCTCGTGAGCGACGTCATCGCCGCTTTCGAGGAGGACAGCTCTCTCACGCAGAAGACGTTGATCGTGCTTGGCCCCTATATGCCGGCTAAGGAGCGCAGCCAGCTTTTGGAGCGCGCCAGCAAGATCAACTGTCTGCAGGTCATCGAGTTCGACAACAAGATGGAAGAGCTGATTGCCGGTGCCAAGGCGGTCGTGGCTATGGGTGGTTACAATACCTATTGCGAAATTCTGTCCTTCGACAAGCCGGCGCTGATCATTCCGCGGACGCGGCCACGCGAGGAGCAGCTCATCCGCGCGCAGCGGGCAAGCGAGCTCGGCCTCGTCGACATGCTGCTGCCGGAAGAATCGGCCGACCCGAAGCAGCTTGCAGCTGCCTTGAAGCGCTTGCCGAACCGGGCGCCGCCCTCGGCGAGCAACAGCAATATGCGCCTCGAGGGGCTCGTGCACATCTCGCACACCATCGGCGAATGGTTCGATGACCGCGAGCGCTACACGCCGCTATCGATCGTTGCCGAGTAGATCACCGGAACCTGTCGATGCGGAAGAAAATACTGGTGGTCCTGAAAGGCTATCCCCGCCTGTCGGAAACCTTCATCGCGCAGGAGTTGCTCGGCCTGGAGAAGGCTGGCTTCGACCTGACGCTGATCTCGATGCGCAAACCCACTGATAAGAAGCGCCATCCTGTCCATGACGAGATCAAGGCGCGCGTCGTCTATCTGCCGGAATATCTGCACGACGAACCGCTGAGAGTGCTTCGCGCCTTCTTTGCCGGCATCGGCAAGCCTGGGTTCAAGCCGCTCCTGAAGCAGTTCTGGGCCGATCTCAAACGGGATATCACACCGAACCGAGTGCGGCGTTTTGGTCAGGCCTTGGTGCTGGCGCATGAATGGCCTGACGGCGGTGAATGGCTGCATGCGCACTTTATCCACACGCCGGCCTCGGTAACCTCCTATACCAGCATCATGACCGGTATCCCCTGGACGTGTTCGGCGCATGCCAAGGACATCTGGACGTCGCCCGACTGGGAGCTTTCGGAAAAACTCGGCCGCGCCCGCTGGACTGTGACCTGCACACGGACCGGTTTCGAGCATATGCGCGATCTGATCGGGGCGGGCGACAAGGTTTATCTGAGCTATCACGGTCTAGATCTCGATCGCTTTGATCCTTTCGCCGGCGAACATTCTGGCCGCGATGGCAGCGACGCTTCCGATCCCGCTTTCCTTCTCAGTGTCGGTCGGGCGGTCGAGAAGAAGGGATACGACGTGCTGCTGAAGGCGCTGGCGCTGCTTCCCGGCGACCTCAACTGGCGTTTCACTCATATCGGCGGCGGTGACGGTCTGACGAAATTGAAAGCCTTGGCCGATACGCTCGGGATTGCCGATCGCATCACCTGGAAGGGCGCGCTGGCACAGGAAGAGGTGCTCGCCCATTATCGTCAGGCCGATATCTTCGCGCTCGCCTGTCGAGTGGCCGCCGACGGCGATCGCGACGGGCTGCCGAACGTGCTCGTCGAGGCCTCGAGCCAGCGTCTTGTCTGCGTCTCCACTAATATTTCCGGCGTCCCCGAACTACTCGAAGATGGCACGAACGGTCTCGTTGTTCCCCCGGAGGACCCGCAGGCACTTGCCGTGGCGCTGGAATCCGCCATTCGCAACCCGGCGCAGCGCCACAGGCTGGGTGAGGCGGCCGAAAGGCGGGTGCGCGAGCATTTCGACTATCACGCCAGCATCCGGCAGCTGACCGGGCTGTTCGAGGCGCAATGGCAGAAAGAAGATCAATGGCGGAAATCCGCGTGACGGCCTCGCACAGCCAACCCTTGCGGGTCTTTTTCTACGTTCAGCATCTGCTCGGTATTGGCCATCTGGCGCGGGCCAGCCGCATCGCCAGCGCGCTGGCGAAAGACGGCTGCCAGGTGACGGTGGTCACTGGTGGCGTGCCGGTCAATGGATTTCCCGGCGCGGATGTCACCTCGGTGACGTTGCCGGCCGTGGTTGCCAGCAGTGCCGGTTTTTCCGGCCTCGCCGATCAGTCAGGCAACCCGGTCGGCGAAGAGTTTCTGTCCCGCCGGCGGGATTTTCTTCTCAAGGCCTTCCGGCAGGCTGCACCCGATGTTGTTGTTATCGAGGCTTTTCCCTTCGGCCGCAGGCAGATGCGTTTCGAGCTCCTGCCGCTGCTCGATGCCATTTCTGAAGCCGATCCGAAGCCGAGGCTCTACACCTCGGTGCGCGATATCTTGCAGCAGCAGAAGAAACCGGGGCGCGATGAAGAGACGGTCGGCCTCCTGCGCAATCATTTCGATGGCGTGCTCGTTCACGGCGATCCGCATTTCGTCCGGCTGGAGGAGACCTTTCCCTTGACCGAGGCAATCGCCGACAAGATCATCTATACAGGTCTTGTCGCACCCGCTTTGCCGCCGGAACCGGTCGAAACCTTCGACATCGTCGTTTCGGCCGGCGGTGGTGCTGTCGGGCGTGATCTCATCCGCGCCTCGTTGGAAGCGGCAAGCCGCGTGGCGAGAGATCGCCGCTGGCTCTTGATCGCCGGGCCGAACCTGCCGGAGCAGGATTACGCCGATCTCGCCATGGATGCGCCGGGCAATGTCGAGCTCGTTCGCTTCCGCAAGGATTTTCCCTCCCTTTTGCGTGGCGCCGAGCTTTCGATTTCGCAGGCCGGCTATAATACGGTCGGTGATCTTCTGGTGGCCGGCTGCCGCGCCATTCTGGTTCCTTTCACCGCCGGCGGCGAGACGGAGCAGTCCGTCAGGGCCGAACGGCTGGAGAGATTGGGGCTGGCCTTGGCTCTGCCGGAGGCAGGATTGACGACGGACATGCTGGTCGACGCCGTGAAGACGGCGCTATCGTGCCCCAAGCCAGGCAACCCGAATATAGATCTCGGCGGTGCCGCCAGAACATCTGCCATTCTGAGTGATAGCAGGTAGACACCTGCGCGGCTGATATTGGAGACATCCTGTCGTTTTATCTTCCTGGATTCCCGCAATCTTGTGATATAAATCGAAAAATCGATGAATCGGGAGGAGCGTGGACGAAGGACCGGGCGGCGTCCCTTTTCACATATGGGGCCACGTATCCGTAACGAAACCTTCCCGCATCTCTGCAACATTGGTGCCGGCATCACGCCGGTGCTGGGCGTTGAATTTGAAAGCCTGCAGTAAGCAATGGAAAAAAGCCTAGCACGCTACATTTGGTCGAACACCCGGCTGGAGCAGATCTGGATACTGCTCGTCGTCGCGGCCTCGATGATCCCGTACTTCCTGTCCTTCGACTTGCCGAAGCAGATCGTCAACGGGCCTATCCAGGGCAAGGGTTTCGAACATCCCGGCGACACGCAGACCTTCATGCACATCGCCTTCAATGTGCCGCTCATCGGCCATGTCGAAATTTTTCAGGGCGTGCAGCTGACGCGCATGTCGATGCTCGTTGCACTGAGCATGGTATTTCTGGCACTCGTCGTGCTCAACGGCCTCTTCAAGCTCTATATCAATACCTACAAGGGGCGGCTCGGCGAGCGCATGCTCCGTCGTATCCGATTCGAGCTGATCGACCGCGTGTTGCGGTTTCCTCCGTCCCATTTCAAGCGGGTCAAGCCCGCCGAAATCGCAACCATGATCAAGGATGAGGTGGAGCCGATGGGCGGCTTCACCGGCGATGCCTTCGTGCAGCCGGCGCTTCTCGGCGGCCAGGCGGTGACGGCGCTCGTCTTCATCATCATGCAGAATTTCTGGCTCGGCATGATCGCCGCGGCAATTGTCGCCGTACAGGCGATCGTCATTCCGCGCATGCGCAAGCGGCTTCTGGAACTCGGGCGCCAGCGGCAGCTGACGGCACGCGAGCTTTCCGGCCGTGTCGGCGAAATCGTCGATGGTATCGGCACCATCCATGCCAACGATACGACAAACCTGGAGCGCGCCGATATTGCGCACCGGCTCGGATTGATCTTCTCGATCCGCTACGATCTCTACCAGTGGAAGTTCCTGGTCAAATTCATCAATAACTTCCTCGCTCAGGTGACGCCGTTTCTGTTCTACCTGATCGGCGGTTTCTTGGCGTTACAGGGTCGCCTGGACATCGGTCAGCTCGTCGCCGTCATCAATGCCTATAAGGATCTGCCAGGGCCGCTGAAGGAGCTGATCGACTGGGATCAATCGCGTCAGGACGTTCAAGTAAAATACAATCAGGTGGTCGAACAGTTCAGCGTCGACCATCTGATCGATCCGAAAATCCAGGCGGTTTCGCCCGCACCCGCGGCCCGCATAACCCATTCTCTCGTCGCAACCAACGTCACCATCGTCGATGACAGCGGTGCGCGCGTGCTGGATCACGTTTCGGTTGAAATTCATCCCGGCGAAAGGGTGGCGATCGTTGGCGACAGCGGTGCGGGCGGCGAATATCTTGCAGAGGCATTCGGTCGCCTGACCTGGCCGGATAGCGGCCGCATCTCGATCGACGGCCACGATATTCTGGAACTACCGGAATCCCTCATCGGGCGACGCATCGCCTACGCCTCCTCCGAAACGTTCTTCTTTCACGGTACCTTGCGCAGCAATCTGCTCTATGGTCTCAAGCATGCGCCGCTCGCTGCCCCCGTCTACAGCGAGGATGAGGCGGCAAAGGTCAAATGGAGCATGGCCGAGGCACGTCGTGCGGCCAATCCGGAATTCGATCTCAATAGCGACTGGGTGGATTATGCCGCCGCCGGTGCAACGGGGCCGGATGATATCTATTCCGCAATCCGTCCGGTTCTCGATGCCGTCGCCATGTCGCAGGATATTTTCGACATGGCCTTGCGCTCGAATGTCGATGCGGCCACACACCAGGATCTGACGTCGCGCATCGTCGAACTGCGGCAGGCATTGCGGTCCCGGCTTGAGGAGGAAAAGCTCGAGGATCTCGTGGTTCCCTTCGAGTTCGATGCTTACAATCCGCAGGCGACGGTCGGTGAAAATCTGCTTTTCGGTACGTTGAAACGGCCGCAGATGACCAATCGCAAGCTGGCGGCTCATCCCTATTTCCGGCAGATATTCGCCGAAACCGGTCTGGTATCCGATTTGTACGATATGGGCCTGGAGATTGCCGAAAACGCGGTCGAACTCTTCACGGACCTGCCGCCGGACCATCCGTTCTTCCAGCAGCTGACCTTCATGACAGCGGAGGACATCCCGACCTATGAGGCGCTGCTGCAGAAGCTGAACGGCAAGGGCTATGAGGCGGCTACCGACGACGAGCGTGCGGCCATCATCCGCCTGAGCTTCTCCTATATCGAACCGCGTCACCGCTTCGGTCTCCTGACGCAGGTGCTCATGGAAAAGATCGTGCAGGCGCGCGCGAAGTTCTACGAGAATATTCCAGCCGATCTTGCCAAGGTCATCGAGCGCTACGATCCGGAGCGCTTCACTGCGTCGGCGACCCTGATGGACAACGTGCTGTTCGGTCGCATCGCGCATCAGCAGGCGAATGCGCCGGAGCGCATCCACCAGATCATGTATGATGTGTTCGGGCGTCTCGGCATGCATGACGGCGTTCTGTCGATCGGGCTGGATTTCGACGTCGGCTCGGGCGGCAAGCGCCTGACAAACGTGCAGCGCCAGAAACTCAATCTCGGTCGCGCCCTTTTGAAACGTGCCGATTACATCATCTGCAATCGCCCGCTGCCGGCGCTCGACCATCGTGTTCAGGATCAGATTGCCAGGGCCATTCTGGGCGAACTCCATAGCGGCGACTATGCGCCGGCGATCATCTGGGTTCTTTCCAATCCCAGTTTTGCCGAATTATTCGACCGTGTGCTGGTTTTCGATCACGGCAGTCTCGTTGAAAACGGCTCTACCACTGATCTTTTAGAGAAAAACGGTATGTTCAAAGAACTGTTATCGTAATATCCTATCTCGACAGTGGCGTCTGGGGCCGAACACTGGGGGTATTGAAGCTCATGCTTCTGAAGGATGAAGTTGAAATGCTGAAGCGGGTGCCGATTTTTTCGCGCATCGCACCCGCGAAATTGAAACTTTTGGCGTTCACGTCCGATCGTGTCAGCTACAATGCTGGCCAAACCCTGTTTCATCAGGGCGATCAAGGTGACGCGGCCTATGTTGTTCTTTCAGGGACTGCTGATATTCTAGTCGATAGCCCGGCCGGCGAGATCAAGGTTGCCGAAGTCGACGTCAATTCCATCGTTGGCGAGATTGCCATCCTCTGCGATGTCTCTCGTACAGCCACGGTGAAAGCGACTTCCAGGCTGGAGGCGCTGAAAATCAGCAAGGAACATTTCCTGAAGCTGCTCAGCGATTTCCCGGAAATGGCCGTCGAGATCATGCGCGTGCTGGCAGACCGCCTCAACCACACGACCTCGGAACTGACCGCCGTTCGCAGCCGCCTCGACCAGCCGCAGTCGATGTCCACCCATTGAGATTGAGGGGGCAGGTGAGCGGGCTTTTGAGAGCCGGGCGCCCCTTTGATATCGCTTATCCATTCGTACCGTAGAGTTGAACGCGAAACTGACTCCTTCAGTCTCGCGCTCGATAGCTGGCGTCTCAGATCAATCCACGTCGAGCAAGATTGCGCATCAGATGCGAGGCGCCGAACGTCCATGGCGCACATTCAGTCGACAGCAGCACGCGGTTGCGCAGCGCTCCGAGCTTGTCGTTCGAGATAGTAACGATGTCTCCGACCTTGTGGGTAAAGCCCTGACCGGGCGTGTCGCGATCCTCGACAGGGGCGAAAAGCGTTCCCATGAACAGCACGAAGCCATCGGGATACTGATGATGACGGCCGATGGTCTGGGAGACGAGATCTAGCGGATCACGGCTGATCTCCTTCATCGACGAGCGACCATGCAGCACATAGCCGTCCTCACCTTCGACCTTGAGGTCGAGATCGGCGTTGCGAACGTCATCGAGAGAGTAAGTCTCATCGAACAGGCGGATGAAAGGCCCGATCGAGCAGGAGGCGTTGTTGTCCTTGGCCTTGCCGAGAAGTAGGGCGGAACGGCCTTCGACATCGCGCAGGTTGACGTCGTTGCCGAGGGTGGCGCCCTTGACCCGGCCCTGGCTATCGACGGCAAGCACGATTTCCGGCTCGGGATTGTTCCATTTGGAGATCGGATGCAGGCCGACATCCGCACCTTGCCCGACGGAGGACATGACCTGCGACTTGGAAAAGACTTCCGCATCCGGCCCAATGCCGACTTCGAGATATTGCGACCAGACACCTTCCTCGATCAGCGCTGCCTTGACCTTGGCGGCCTCCGGCGAACCCGCCTTCAAGTTGCGCAGGCTGTCGCCGATTAGCGCCGTCACCTTGCCGCGGATCGCTTCGGCAAGGTCCGGATTGCCGGCTGCGCGCTCTTCGATGACGCGCTCCAGCATCGAGCGGGCAAAGGTCACGCCGCAGGCCTTGATCGCCTGCAGATCGATAGGGGCGAGAAGATGTACGGATGCGGCATCAGCCTTGGCAGTCAGCAAATCATCAAGCTTTGCGACGGCCTCGCCATTTTGCGCGCGCACGAAAGCGACCGGATCGTCCTTCTCCAGCAGGTCGCGCATGGTCGGCGCGTCCTTCGAGGTGATGTCATAGAGCGTACCATCGCGAAGGGTGACGAGGGCAGGACCTTCCACATCCGGGCGCCAGATGCGGCCCACAAAGGTTCCGGTGGTGAATGTATCTGAGCTCGCCATGTCGTTCGTCTCCTCCAAACTGCGTGTGTTTTCTAACCCAGGCGAATGTGCTTTGCCATCCGTTATCGGGGTAATATTCGCCTGCGTTTTGGATTTTCATTTTCTCCGGTGCGGTAAAAATGGAAGGCCCCGCGGCAGCACCGCGAGGCCTTTGAGCCGCAAGCCGGGAGAGTGGCTTCAGGCGGCCTGAACCTTGCGATCGCCGCGTGCCCATTCCGGCAGCCAGTCGCCATGGGCCGCCAGCAATTCGTCGACAAGGGACCATATCTGATCGAGATCGAGTTCTGCTGCCGTATGTGGGTCCATCATCGCGGCGTGATAGATGTGCTCGCGGTTCTCTGTCATCAGAGCCTTTACCGTCAGTTCCTGCACGTTGATGTTGGTGCGGATCAAGGCCGTCAGCTGTGGCGGCAGGTCGCCGACATAGGTCGGCTGGATGCCGGAGGCGTCGACCAGGCAGGCGACTTCGGCTGCGCAATTATAAGGCAGCGAGGTGATGCAGCCATTGTTGCGGACGTTGCCGTAGATGACAGAGGGTTCGCCGGTCCAGACCGAATTAATGATCGAAGAGGCATATTCCTTCGACTGCTTGACCTCGATCTTTTCCGCTGTGCGATATTCCTCGGCCTGGTTCTTCCAGCGCGCCACCTGCTCGATGCAGCGCTTCGGATATTCGTCGAGCGGAATACCGAATTTCTCGATCAGGTCCTCGCGGCCTTCCTTGATGAAGTAGGGCGTATACTCGGCGAAATGCTCGGAGCTTTCAGTGACGAAGTAGCCGAGCCGGGTCAACATCTCGTAGCGCACCTTGTTCGGGCAGCGCGGGTTCCAGCCGGGCTTCGGTGCGCGTCCTTCGCGATAGGCACGCACGAGATCCGGATAGAGATTGCGGTAGGAACCATCGGGCTGGCGGTGCTCGAATTCGAGATAGAAGGCCATGTGGTTGATGCCGGCGGAACGATAGCGGATCTCGTCATAGGGAATATCGAGATCGTGGGCCAGCTCCATCGCCGTGCCCTGCACGGAGTGGCAAAGGCCGACCTGCTTGATCGTTGGGTACTTCTCGCCGATCGCCCAGGTGTTGATCGCCATCGGGTTCACATATTGCAGCATGATCGCATTCGGGCAGACGGCGAGCATATCCTCGCAGATCTTCCACAGATGCGGAACCGTGCGCAGGCCGCGCATGATGCCGCCGACGCCGAGCGTGTCGGCGATCGTCTGGCGCAGGCCATATTTCTTCGGAACCTCGAAATCGGTGACCGTGCAGGGCTCGTAGCCGCCAATCTGGAAGGCGACGACGACGAAATGTGCGCCGTCAAGCGCCTTGCGCTGATCGGTAAAGGTCTCGACCGTGGCCGGAGCGCCAAGCGTCGAGGCGAGCTTGCGGGCAACGATGGCGCTTTCATCCAGCCGCTGCGGATTGATGTCCATCAGCGCGATCCTGGCTCCTGCCAGGGCCGGGCGCTGCAAGACGTCGCCGATGATATTCTTCATGAAGACGGTCGAACCGGCTCCGATAAATGTGATCTTGGGAGTGCCTGTCATGTCAAAATCTCCTGAATGCTATGAAGCCACCTCGAACGCCGCTCTGACAAGGCGTTCGGTGTAAGCCGTCTTGGGATGCGATAGGACTTCTTCGACCGGCCCTTCCTCCATGATCTTGCCGTGCTGCATGACAATCACACGATGGCAAAGGGCGCGGACGACCTTGAGGTCGTGGGAAATGAAGAGATAGCTCAGACCCCGTTCGTCCTGCAGCTTGCGCAGGAGGTCGATGATCTGGGCCTGGACGGAAAGGTCGAGGGCCGAAGTCGGCTCGTCGAGCAGAATGAATTCAGGCTCGAGCGCGATGGCGCGGGCAATCGCGATGCGCTGGCGCTGGCCGCCGGAAAACTCGTGCGGGAAGCGCGAGAGAATATTGGCCGGCATGCCGGCACTGACGAGCGCTTCCTTGACGCGGTCCAGCCGCTCAGCCTTGTTGGCGCCGAGATTGTTGACAATCAGCCCCTCGCAAATGATCTGGCCGATGGTCATGCGCGGATTGAGCGACGAGAAAGGATCCTGAAAGACGATCTGCATGCGCGAGCGCAAGGGGCGCATTTGAGCGCGCGACCGGCCGTGGATCGGCTGCCCGTCGAAGAAAATCTCGCCGCCATCGGTATCGATCAAGCGCAGCAGCGCCTGGCCGAAGGTGGTCTTGCCCGAGCCGGATTCACCGACAAGGCCGAGCGTTTCATGGCGGCGTAGCTCAAGATTCAGTCCGCCGACGGCGACGAGCTCGCGCATGTCGGGTTTGAAGAAGCTGCCGTGACGCAGCATGAAGGCTACCTTGACGGACTTGCCTTCGAGCACCGTGTCGCAATTCGGCGGCAGCGGCTTTGCATGCCCGCGCGGCTCCGACGTCAGGAGATGCCGCGTGTAGGGATGCTGCGGATTGGTAAAGAGTGCTTCGGTCGTATTGTGCTCGCGCATCTCGCCATGCTGCATCACATAGACATAGTCGGAGAACTGACGCACCACGGTCAGGTCGTGGGTGATCAGGATGACCGCCATGCCGAGCTGCTTTTGCAGGTCGCGTATCAGGTTCAGGATCTGCGCCTGCACGGTAACGTCGAGCGCCGTTGTCGGCTCGTCGGCGATCAGCACGTCTGGATCGTTCGCGAGCGCCATGGCGATCATCACGCGTTGCCGCTGTCCACCCGAGAGCTGGTGCGGATATTGTTTCAGCCGGGCTTCCGGCTCGGGGATCTGCACCTGCTTCAGAAGATCGAGCGCACGCTTTTCGGCATCGCGGCGGCTGACCTTGCGATGGACTCGTATCGCTTCGACGATCTGCATACCGATCGTGTAGATCGGATTGAGCGAGCTCATCGGCTCCTGGAAAATCATCGAGATGCGGTCGCCGCGCAGCTGCCGCCGTGCTTTCTCCGAAAATTTCAGCACGTTCTTTCCGTCGTAATGAACAGCGGCTTTGTCTGAAACCACCGCACGCTTGGTCAGGAGACCCATGACAGTGCGGGCCGTTACCGATTTTCCGGAGCCGGATTCGCCGACGATCGCGATGGTTTCTCCGCGATAAAGCTGGAAGGTGATGTCCTTGACGGCATCGACCATGCCGTCCTCGACCTTGAACTTGACGGCAATATTGCGGGCGTCGATGACGGGCGAGGTGGTCTTTTCGCCGGCATCGTGCCTGGTGTCGGGAGCATAGGGATTGACGAGTGCGGGAGCCATATCCGTTCTCCTCAATAGGGGTCGATTGCGTCGCGCAGGCCGTCGCCGAGCGCATTGAAGGCGAAGACGGTAACGAGAACGAAGGCGACGGGCGAGAGGATCCAGGGATAGGAGCCAATGACCGAATAGGTCGACGTATCCTGCAGCATCAGGCCCCATGAGATCAGCGGCGGCTTGACGGCAAAACCCAGGAAGCCGAGGAAGGATTCCAGCAGTACGACGCTCGGGATAGCAAGCGTCACCGCGACGATGACGTGGCTCATGACGTTCGGCAGGATGTGCTGCAGGATAATGCGCCAGTCGGTTGCTCCGACCGCCATCGCGGCGCGGACATACTCGATCCGCGCCAGCGCTAGCGTCTTGCCGCGAACCTCGCGGGACATCTGCGCCCAGCCGAGCGCCGACATCACGATAATGACGAAGGCGAGGAAGACGTTCGTAGGCGCAGTCACCGGGATCAGGGAGGTCAGCGCCAGATAGAGCGGCACTTGCGGGAAAGCCAGCACGACCTCGACGAAGCGCTGGATCCAGGCGTCCACCGTACCACCGAAATAACCGGAGATCATGCCGATCGTCGTGCCGACGATGGTGACGATGGAAACCACGGTCAAGGCGATCATCAGCGAGATGCGCGAGCCATAGATGGCGCGCGACAACACATCGCGTCCGAACTTGTCTGTGCCGAGGAAATGCACCGGACCGCCGTCGATCGCGCCGAAGAGATGGCGGTTGCCGGGGATCAGACCAAACAGATAGTAGGGATCACCCTTGACGAAGAAGCCAAGCAGGCGCGGGTGGTCATAGTCCGGCCCGACGATCGGCTGTAAGGTGACCGGGTCGAGATCCGTCGTCTCGGCAAGCGCATAGACGCGGGGCAGAAAGACGAAGTTGCCGTCCTTGTCATGGAAACTGATGACCTGCGGCGGCGCAAAGCCGGTATCGGTCGCCTTCGGATCGAGAGGCGCGACGAATTCGGCAAAGATCGCCATCAGTAGCAGCAGGATGACGAGAACGAGACCGCTCATGCCCGTCCAGGAGCGCTTCAGACGCCGCCAGACCAGTGCGATATAGCTTTCATTGCCGCTTTTGTGCTGGATCTTTTCTTCCGGCGATGGCGGGGAGTTGCTGAAGGCGAGCATCAGTGTATTCCTCCCTGTTGACGGACACGCGGATCGAGCAGCGCAAGCAGCATATCGGCGATGATATTGCCGATGATGAGGGTGGCCGAAAGCACCATCATGAAGGTTGCCGTCACATAGACGTCGCCGATCGCCATCGAGCCGACGATGGCCGGGCCGACGGTCGGCAACGTGAAGATGATGGCAGTCTCGATCTCGCCGGTCAGCATGTAAGGCAGGACAACCCCTTGATACATTACGAGTGGATGCAGCGCGTTCGGTACGGCATGACGCATGACGACGGCGGCTCCGGAAAGGCCTTTCGCCCGCGCGGTCTCCACATATTGAGCATTCAGCGTGTCGAGAAGATTGCCGCGCATGACGCGCATATTGTAGGCAAGGCCGCCGAAGGTCGCGATCGCAACGACAGGCCAGACATGCCTGACTAGATCGACGAACTTGGCCCAGGACCAGGGCGCGCCGCCATATTGCGGCGAGAAGAAGCTGCCGATCTCCGAGACGTTGAGCTGGAAGACGAGAAGGTAGACAATGATCAGCGCCATCAGGAAGCGCGGTACTGTCATGCCCAAAAAGGAAATGCCCGACAGGAGGCTGTCGATCCAGCTATATTGCCGTGTCGCTGCCCATATGCCGAAGCCGATGCCGAGAACGGATGCGAAGATGTGGCAGACCAGCGCAAGAGCCAGTGTCCGCGGCAGGCGCTCTCCAACGACATCGGCGACGGGCTTGTTGTAGAACATGCTGTAGCCGAAATCGCCCCTGGTGACGATACCGCCGATCCAGTTGACGTATTGAACGACCAGCGGCTTGTCGAGCCCATGTTCGCGGCGGTAAATTTGTGCTTGCTCATCGGCTTGCGCGAAGGATGCACCGCCCTGGTTCATCAATTGCGAGCGTATGTAATCAGCGTAGTCGCCGGGTGGTGCCTGAATGATCGCAAAGGTCACCACGCTCAGGATGAAGAGCACGGGAATGGCGGAAGCTATTCGCACGAGCAGGAATCGTAACATAGAACGGTTCGCTTCTCTTGATGCTGTCGGCGGTCTCGTCCCATCGGGATGATATACGCCAGCGGTTCAATTCTATCCCGGCGACAGCTGATCGCTGGATGTTTCAAGCCCCATGGCAACCGGCATCATACCGGCTGCCATGGGTATTTCATGCAACCTTACTTGATCGGACCGGCGCTGCCAGGAGCGCCCGGAAGCCCTTCTGGGAAGAGTTCGTACTTGCCCTGCTTGTCGGCTGCGACCCAAAGGCGCTCGCGGATGATCGAGTCCTCTGCCCAGTTGAACAGGAAGATCGGCGTACCCGCAGGAACGTTGGAGAAGCGCTTGTTGATGATCAGCGCACCAGGATACTCGGTCAGACCGATATTGTAGAGGTGTCCCGTCGAGATCTTCTGGAACTGCTTCATCAAAGCCACGCGTTCGTCGTTGTCCTTCGATGTCGTGAATTTGCTGACGACATCCACCATGTCCTTTTCGAAGGGCATGAGATCAACCGTACCATCCGCACCCGCACGATGGTTCCAGCTCGTGCGGGGACCGACAGGTGCGAGCTGCTCCGTATTCTGGACGACCGAGGCGAGCTCCGTAGTGTTACGCCGAACCATCCAATCGAAACGACCGCCATAATTGGCATCGTCACGCTTGGGTCCGTCGAGCGCATTGATGATGACGCGCAGCCCGAGCTTCTCCATCTGGCCAACGACGCCTTCGGCGAGGCTCTTGTCGGTGGTGTAGTCGTTGCTAACCAGCAGGGTGATCTCGACATCCTTGCCGCCGTTGACGCCCGCCGGGAAGTTTACGATGCCGTCGCCGTCGGTATCCTTCAGACCAGCCTTCGCAAGCTCGGCCTTAGCCGCAGCAAGATCGAACGGATAATAGACGGTGGAATTACGATCGTAGAAGCTGCTGCCGGAGGAAAGACCGCCCGGGTAGATCGCCGTGAACGGGCCCTTGACCAGTGACTCGCCGAGGGACTTGCGGTCCAGCGCCATCGTAACAGCCTTGCGGAAATCCTCATTGCGGTTCAGGTCGCGAACGGCCTGAGCACGGGGATCGGGACTGCCCCAGCCATTGGCGGAGAAATTCATCTGCAGGTTATAGCCGATGAGGCGAGGGCCGAAGGCAAGACGAGCCGGCGCATCGGGCTGTGCGGCGCGCTTCAGCGAAGCGACGAAATTTTCCGGTTGCTCCAGGTTTGAAATGTCACCAGAACCGGCAACAGCCTGGACGTCACGGTCCGCCCAGGTCGAGAGCTTGTAGTGCAGCTCATTGAGGTAGGGCAACTGATTACCCTTCTCGTCGACCTTCCAGTAGTAGGGATTGCGACGCAGGACGATGATATCATCCGGCCGGTATTCGACTGGAACCCAGG
Organism: Rhizobium sp. BK312; assembly: GCF_014193605.1. Taxonomy (NCBI): domain Bacteria; kingdom Pseudomonadati; phylum Pseudomonadota; class Alphaproteobacteria; order Hyphomicrobiales; family Rhizobiaceae; genus Rhizobium; species Rhizobium sp. BK312. The sequence continues at coordinate 371,054 of NZ_JACHZP010000002.1, forward strand.
CACCCATGACCGGAATGTTCATATATTCCGGCGGGAAAGCATTCTTGAACTGATCGTAGGTGTTCTTGGAATATTTTGGGTGCTGCGGCTTCAGGATGTGCGACGGGCCTGGGCAGAAATTCGGATAGGCCATCGTATAGAGATATTGCTTCGGGAAGGCATCCTTGAACGTCCATTCGACGGTGTAATCGTCGATCTTCTTCAGCGTCGTTCCTTCGCCGAAAGCTTCCGGCGATGCGCCGCCGCCAAGCGGCGAGACGTTCGGGTCGATGACCTCGTCTTCCCAGTAGAACATGATGTCATCGGCATTGAAGGGCACGCCGTCGGACCATTTCGCGCCTTCGATCAGATGCATGGTGAGCTTATGGCCGTCGGACGACCATTCCCAGCCCTTGGCAAGGTTCGGTAGCGGTTCGGTATCCTTTGCTTCCACCTGGAACAGGGGAGCCGTGCGCGTCAGGCATTCCGAAAGGGCGATGTCGATGCCGCCCCAGCCTTGGGTTTGCCCGGCGCCGTAGTTCCAGCCTTCCGGCCTGCCGCCGATAACATGGCGCATGGTATCGCCGTAGACGCCGATGCCGTCGGGCATGTTGCCGGTCTTGAAGACGAGCGGCTCTTTCGGCAGGCGATCCTTGACGGGCGGCAGCTTGCCGGTCTTGACGAACTTGTCCGTGATCCAGGCGGGCTCGTGATATTCCGGCAGCGCCTTGAACTCCAGGATGGAGTTGCGCTCGACATATTTGATCTTGCCCTCAGCCGGGAAAACCGGCGGAACGGGCGGCACTGTCGGCTCGGCTGCATAGGCGCTGATGGCGATCGCGGATGTGGCAATCGTCAACGCGGCGAGAAGGCCGATCGGTCGAAAATGTCTCATCTTGTTCTCTCTCCCAATATCGCGAGCTTTCCGTTCGAGGCGTCGCGTTCCTCCCGTAAAACGGAAGACGGCCGGCTGCGGCGGGATATCACCCCTCTGCCGCCGCAGCCATTGTCTTCCGATCTGCTGTTCGTTAGCCGGCCTGCTTCAACGCGGCCTTTTCTGCCCGCAATTCCTCGATCGAGCGTACGTTGCGGCTTGCTGCACCCTTCCAGTCACGCGTCTTGACCTTCCCCTGCGACAGACGCTCCTTTGCGCCATCGACCGCATGGGCATATTGCGGCAGCCAGCGCGCTTCCGCGACGACCATTTCGTCGACCATCTGCCAAACCTCCTCCGGTGTGGCGACGGCACCGACCAGCGGATCATGCAGGACGGCAAGCTTCAAGAGGTCGATATCGCCGCTGATAGCCGCATGGACCGACATGCGCTGAACGTTGATCGAGGATATGCAGGTCGCTGCACATGCCTCCGGCAGAGTAATTCCCGCCACCATGTTGATGCCGAAGCGATCGACGAAGCCGGGTGACTCGATGATGGCATCGGCGGGCAGATTGGTGATGACGCCATTGTTCTTGACGTTGAAATGGCCACGATAGACGCGATTGGTTTCCAACGCCTCGAGAATATGGCTGGCATGCTCATTGGAGCGGCGTGCCGGGTCGATCGGTTGCGAGGCGCTATCGAGGATCTGCTGGAATTCCGTCTCGAACCAGTTGCGTGTCTCGGTGGAATGACGCAGATAGCCGCCGGTCTCGCCATGGATCCAGTCCGACATGTCGATCCACTTGTTGATCTCGTCGGGGCGCTTGCGATACCAGGGCAGGTATTCCGACAGGTGTCCGTTGCTCTCCGTCGAATAGACGCCGAAACGCTTGAGAACGTCGATACGCAGCTTTTCCTGCTTTGAATAGACCGGATGCGCCTCGAAGGCTGCGATCAGCTCATCCTTGCCGATCTTGCGACCGTTGAAGCGCAGATCGACGAACCAGGTCTGGTGGTTGATGCCCGAGCAGATATAATCGAGTTCGTTCTTGTCCTTCGCGCCGAGCACTTCGGCGATCTGTTCGGCTCCATGCTGGACGCCGTGGCAAAGGCCGATCGTGTCGACCTTGCCGTATTCGATCGCCGCCCAGGTGTTCATCGCCATCGGATTGGCATAGTTCAGGAACTTGGCGCCCGTCTCTGCGACTTCGCGGATATCCTTGCAGAAATCTAGAATGACCGGAATGTTGCGCTGGCCGTAGAGAATGCCGCCGGCGCAGATCGTATCGCCGACACATTGATCGATGCCGTATTTCAGCGGGATGCGGATATCTTCGGCATAGGCTTCGAGGCCGCCGACGCGCACGCAGCTGATGATATAGCGTGCGCCTGACAGTGCCGCGCGGCGATCCGTCGTGGCCGTGACACGTGTTGGCAGCTTGTTGGCTTCGACGATGCGATCGAGGATCGCCTTGATCATCGTCAGATTGTGCTCACTTACGTCGGTCAGCGCGAATTCGACGTCGCGGAATTCCGGCACGCAGAGAATGTCGGTGAATAGCTTTTTCGTGAAGCCTACGCTGCCGGCGCCGATAATAGCGATTTTGAAACTCATGATCCTCACCTTCAAGTCGATCGAATAAGCAGCGGCAGGGAAATCGACAGCATTTTGGTCCATGATCGCAGCGATTGCGACACTGGCCGAAATCGTGATTTTTCCTCCGATCGCCGTTCCTCGCCGGCGAGCATGCGCTGTTTTCTGGCGGGATTATGCCTATAATCACGGAGGCGAACAGAGAACTATTATGCTTTTGAGGGTAATTTTGTGCTGCAAGAATTGATCGATAACGGACAGGTCATGCGGACGGTTTCCCTGCCGCGTGGACGCCACCGATTGCACGCCATGCCGACCAGTGCGGGATATGAAATCCGCGACGACGAACCCTATGATTGGGATGGACGACGGCGCGGCCTCACACCGTTCACCGTCCTACAGCACACGATCAGCGGCACGGGTCGCCTGCGCTATGAAAGCCGTAATTATCGCGTCAATGCCGGTGATACGCTGCTCGTTCTCGTGCCGCATAATCATCGCTATTGGCTGGAGAAGGGGGAGCGCTGGGAATATTTCTGGATTTCCATGAACGGCGAGGAAGCGCTGCGCATCCATCGGCTGATCCTCACCGCAGCCGGTCCGGTGTTGAAGCTGCAGCAGGCGACCATCGATCATCTTGCCGATTGCAGCCTTCGGCTCGTCAAGGGCGCCACGACGCCGGCTTCGGCTTCGGCGATCGCCTATGAAGCGGCCATGGCGCTCTATGACGACGTCTTCGGCTCGCATGCCTTTGCTGCCGACCGCTCCGTCATGCAGATTGTCATCGACCACATCAATGCCAATCTCGACAAGCCGCTGCCGGTCGAAGAGCTTGCAAAGGTGGGCGGTCTCAGCCGCGCGCATTTTTCGCGCGTCTTCGCCGAGAGCGAAGGCGTGCCGCCGGCTGAATTCGTGCTGCAACAACGGATGCAGCGCGCGGCGAAGCTGCTGACGAAGGCTGCCTTCATTCCCGTCAAGGAAGTCGCGATCATGTCGGGCTTCGACGATGCCAATTATTTCTCCAAGGTATTTCGCCGCATCTACGGCATCAATCCGACGGAGTTTCGCACGACAGGCATGTATGCCGCCGTGCGCAGTCCGGTCGAGGAGACGAAGAACGCGCGGAGCCGATAGATCCATGATGGGTCGGCATCCTTGCTATCGCTTGTATGCCTTGAAAATCGAAATCCGCCAACTGGTCGCATTGCGCAACGGCGGCGGGCCTGTATAGATATCGCCCCGCGGCGTCCCGCCTGCCTCGCCGCGCGCCTGACTTCCCAGCAACATCTGTTCGTCATCCGATGCGACGGGCTTAATCGATAGGATTGAATATGCGTTCTGTTGTCGCCTTCAATGAATCCTGGACGTTTCATGAAGGGTTTTCGCCCGAGGATGCCGGTCGCCAGCAGGAAGGATGGAGTGTTACGCTGCCGCATACGGCCGTCGAACTGCCCTTCAATTATTTCGACGAGAAATCCTATCAACGCGCCTTCACCTATCAGAAGATCATCAACTGGGACGAGGCCTTCGCAGGCCGCGAGGTATCGCTGATCTTCGATGCGGCCATGGCCGATGCCGTCGTCTATCTGAACGGTGAGGAAATCGTCGCCCACAAGGATGGCTACACGCCGTTCGAGGCCCGGCTGACCGGCCGCCTGCGCAAGGGTGAGAATTTGATCACGGTCAAGATCGACGGCAGCGAGAATCCGCAGATCCCGCCTTTCGGCGGCCGGATCGATTATCTCACCTATGCCGGAATCTATCGCGATGTCTGGCTGAAGGTTGCCGTGCCCGTCTCCGTCGCCAATATCAAGGTCGAGACGACGGATGTCCTTTCCAACCGCAAATCCGCGACGGTGCGCTGCGACATCTCCAATCCGCAAAATCTTGCTTTTAAAGGTACGGTGACCGTTACTTTGCGATCTGCCGGCGGCGTAGCCATCGCTTCCGGCCAGGCTGACACCTCGGGTGAAAGCGTGATGCTCCGCTTCGCCGACCTTTCCGGCCTTTCGCTGTGGGAACTCGACAATCCCGTCCTCTATTCCGCCGACGTGGAGCTTGCGAGCGAGCACGGGATGGACCGTCTTGCCGCGACTTTCGGCTTCCGCACGGCGAACTTCACCGCGGAAGGTTTCCTGCTGAATGGCAAGAAGCTGAAGCTGCGCGGCCTCAACCGCCATCAGGCCTTCCCCTATGTGGGCTATGCCATGGGCCGTTCCGCCCAGGAGCGCGATGCCGAAATCATGAAGCGCACGCTGAAATGCAACATTGTGCGCACCTCGCATTATCCGCAGTCGAAATGGTTCCTCGATCACTGCGACCGCATCGGCCTGCTGGTTTTCGAGGAAATTCCCGGCTGGCAGCATATCGGCGATAAGGAATGGCAGCAGGAATCGATCCGCAATGTACGCCGGATGATTGAGCGCGACTGGAACCATCCGTCCATCGTCATCTGGGGCGTGCGTATCAACGAATCCCAGGATTCGCATGATTTCTACACAGAGACGAACCGGCTGGCGCGCGAGCTCGATCCGACGCGCCAGACCGGCGGCGTGCGTTACATCACCGAGAGCGAAATGCTCGAGGACGTCTATACGATGAATGATTTCATCCTCGGCAATGAGGAACTGCCCGGCGCCAACCGGCCGCGCACGCCGCTGAGGCCGCAGCAGGAAAATACCGGCCTTTCCAAGGATGTGCCCTATCTGATCACCGAATTCGGCGGCCATATGTATCCGACGAAAATCTATGATCAGGAGCAGCGCCAGGCCGAGCATGTGCGCCGGCATCTGGAAGTTCTGAATGCCGCCTATGGCGATCCATCGATCTCAGGCGCGATCGGCTGGTGCATGTTCGACTATAACACCCACAGCGATTTCGGCTCGGGCGATCGCATCTGCTATCACGGCGTCATGGACATGTTCCGCGAGCCTAAATTCGCCGCCTATGTCTATGCCAGCCAGTGCGAGCCCTCCGAAGAGGTCGTCATGAAGCCGGTCACGATCTGGGCACGCGGCGATCGCAATATCGGCGGCGCCCTGCCGTTGATCGTGCTCACCAATTGCGACGAGGTCGAGCTGCGCTACGGTTCTCTGACCAAGCGTCTCGGTCCGGACCGGGAAACGTTCCCGCATCTACCGCACCCGCCCGTCGTTTTCGATCACCGCTCCTTCACGCCGGACGAACTCGGCGTATGGGGCATGGAGTGGGAGGACGTGCATTTCACCGGCTATATCGGCGGCAAGCCGGCGGTGGAGCAACACATGGTCGCCAATCCGCTGCCAACCTCGCTGCAGGTAGAAGCCGATTCTGATACCCTGCGCGCAGGTGAGCGCGATACGGTGCGCGTTATCGTTCGCGCGCTCGATCAGGCTGGCTTGCGTCTTCCTTTCCTCAATGAAGCCATCAAGATCAAGGTTGAGGGTCCGGCGAAGGTCATCGGGCCGGAAACGGTGGCATTCCAGGGCGGGACCACGGGTTTCTGGCTGCAGGCAACCGGAGAAGCCGGTGCGATCAAGCTCGAAGTCTCATCTCCGCGCTTTGCCCGCCAAAGCGTGAGCTTTACCGCAAAATAACGCGCTGCCGGCTCTCTTCCGTCAGGCGGCAGAGCCGGCAATTTCGCCTGCGGCTTGCGGGATCGACTGCAACAGCGTCTGTCGCGCCGAGGCAAGGTGCAGGCGGCAGGCGGCATCGATCCTTTGCTGGTCGCGCGATTGCAGCGCTTCTATGTAGTCGAGATGCTCCGCCACGGCGCGGGCATTGCGCTCGCGGGCAAACGCCTTGTTCCACTGATAGTGATAGTGAAAAATGATGGCAATGACGTCGTAGAACTCGGTGATGAAGCGGTTCTTCGAGGCGCGATGGATGAGGAGATGGAATTTTTCGTCAAGGCGCGAGAAATCGCGGTAGTGCGCGTCGAAATCTTTAAGCAGTTCATGGTGTTCCTGCTCGATCGCCTTGAGATCCTCCCAGGCGTGATGATTGGCCGGCAGGCGGCCGAACTCGGCGGCGGAGTGCAGCTCGAACATTTCGCGCACGTCGGCAAGCTCGAGTGCGAATTCGCTGGTGAAGCCCTTGAGAATCCAGTGGCTGTTCGGCCGCTTCTCGATCAGGCCGAAGCGGCTGAAACGGATAAGGAATTCACGAACAACGGAGGTGCCCGTGCCGATTTCTCGCGCCAGTTCCAGCTCGTTAATCTGCATGCCCGGCTGGGCTTCGTCGGACATGATGCGCGTCATGAAGCTGCGCTCGATGATATTGTGCAGGGAATCGGTTTCTTCCTTGGGGAAGAAATCGGCCTGGGTCGGCAGGCGAAGCACTGTCTTCTGCCGCTTGTTCCACAGAATGATGCCAGCGTCGCTTAGACGCATGAGGATCGCTCGCGCCGTGCTGCGGCTGACGCCAAGTTCGGCTGCGATTTCAGGCTCGCTCGGCAGCTCGGTATCGAGCTTCAAGCGGGCCGCATAGCGATTATAGGCTTCCTTGAAGAGCGTGTTTTGCCTTGCCATTTCCCCCTCACGTCTCGTCGCCGCTCTTTGCCGGTGGCGCTGTCTGAACCATGTCCCGATGGCAGTCAATTGCAGGAGTTCTGTCGAAACCGCAGTTTCCGTCGTCTCCCGCGACGGTCCCCATGATTTCCTCGTTGACACCAAAATGTTTATTGTAGATAAAAAACAAAATCAATGGCGATGGATGTCGAGAGCCTCCGTTAACGCCACCGAAATTGAAATGGCGGCCATCACAAGGGAGAGGTGATGCAGACGAGAACAATCGGCAGGACGGGCCTTGAGGTCACAGAGATCAGCTTTGGCGCTGCGGCGCTGGGCGGCCTCTATCGCGCCTGCCCCCGCGACCAGGCGATGGCGACCCTGCAGGCAGCCTGGGACAGCGGTATCCGCTATTTCGACGTTGCGCCCTGGTATGGCTTCGGCCTCGGCGAGCGCCGCGTCGGCGATTTCCTGCGTGATCAACCAGAAGACAGCTATGTTTTGTCAACGAAAGTCGGCCGCCTCATGCGCCCGGTGCCGACCGACAGGGTGCCAAATTACGGCTATGTCGACCCCCTGCCTTTCGATGCCGATTATGACTATTCCTATGACGGGATCATGCGCTCGGTAGAGTTCAGCTATGCCCGTCTCGGCCTTAACCGCATCGATATTCTCTATGTCCACGATATCGGCGGCTATACCCACGGCAAAGCGCTCAACGAGCATTATCTCGGTCAGCTTCTAGGCTCCGGGCTGAAAGCTCTTGAGGAGCTGAAGTCGTCGGGCGCGATCAAGGCTTATGGTCTCGGGGTCAACGAGATACCGGTCTGCCTGGATGTAATGCATGCGGCCGATATCGATTGCATCCTGATTGCCGGCCGTTACACGCTGCTGGATCGTTCAGCCGTTGCCGAGCTGCTGCCGCTTTGTGAGAAGAAGGGAACATCGCTGGTCGTGGGCGGCGTCTTCAATTCCGGCATTCTGGCGACAGGCCCCGTGCCCGGCGCGCATTTCGACTACCTGCCGGCGACGCCGGATATTTTGGCCAAGGTCGGAGCGATGGAGGAGATTGCCCGCAAGCACGGTCTGCCGCTTGCCCAGCCGGCGCTTCAGTTCCCGCTGCGCAGTCCCAGCGTGGCCTCGGTTCTGATCGGTACGGCGAAGCCCGAAAGTCTTGTTCGCAATATGCAGCTGATGGAGCCAAGGCTTCCCGACCGCCTGTATGAGGAATTCGAAGGGTTGACTGTGGTCGCGCCTCCTTTGGGAGACGAGGCTGTGAGAGTCTAGTAAATTGAGAGCTATCGAGCCGGCCGGAGAGGCGGCTTCGTAGAGGAGGAAAGCCTGTTTTGGCGTCAGTGGCAGTTCCACCGAGCCAAGCGTGATGCCTCAGGGCGTTACGATACCGAGCCGTAAGCGTTCAACGGCGGGTGTGCAGGAAAATAGAGCGCTTTGAGAGGAGAAGCAGATGAAAATTGCCAAGTCACTTCTGTCCCGCCGCAGCTTTGCCGGCCTTGCCGGCGCTGCCGTCATCGCCATGGCGATGCCCATGCAGTCCTTCGCGGCCGACGTGACCATCCCGATCATCGTCAAGGATACGACATCCTTCTACTGGCAGATCGTTCTTGCCGGCGCCCGCCAGGCAGGCAAGGATCTCGGCGTGAAGGTGCCGGAGCTCGGTGCTCAATCGGAATCCGACATCAACGGCCAGATCAGCATTCTCGAAAACGCCGTCGCCGGCAAGCCGGCTGCGGTCGTCATTTCGCCGACCGAGTTCAAGGCGCTCGGCAAGCCTGTGGATGAAGCCGCCAAGTCCGTGCCGGTCGTCGGTATCGACTCTGCCGCCGATTCCAAATCCTTCATCTCGTTCCTGACCACCGACAACGTTCAGGGCGGACGTATTGCCGCTGACGGTCTTGCCGCCGCTGTCAAGGGAGTTACCGGCAAGGAAGAGGGTGAAATCGCCATCATCACCAGCCTTCCGGGTGTCGGCTCTCTCGACCAGCGTCGCCAGGGCTTCCTGGAAGAGGTCAAGAGCAAGTATCCGGGCCTCAAGGTCGTTGCCGATAAGTATGCGGACGGCCAGGCAACCACCGGCCTGAACATCATGACCGACCTGATCACTGCCAATCCGAAACTGGTCGGCGTCTTCGCCTCCAACCTGATCATGGCACAGGGTGTCGGCCAGGCGATCGCCGAAAACAAGCTCGGTGACAAGATCAAGGTCATCGGCTTCGACAGTGACGACAAGACCGTCGGCTTCCTGAAGTCGGGCGTTCTTGCCGGCCTGGTGGTGCAGGATCCCTACCGCATGGGTTACGATGGCATCAAGACGGCGCTTGCCGCTTCCAAGAAGGAAAAGGTTGCCGCCAACGTTGACACTGGCGCCAATCTCGTCACCAAGGCGAATATGAGCGATCCAAAGATCGACGCTCTGTTGAACCCGAAGGTCAAGTAAGTCTAAGGGCCGCGCCCGCGAAATCGGGCGCGGCTTTTTCGTCTGGTCGCTTTCCCAAGGTGGCCGCGCGGCGATGCGAGAGCGAGGAGACCCCATGACGAGCCTGGAAGAAATCAGCCATCGGCACGACGACACCGTCAAAACAGAAGCAAACCGCATTCGGGCCGGTTCGCCCATCCTTGAGCTTAAGGGCCTGCAGAAACGCTATGGTTTCGTCGAGGCGCTGAAGCCGGCAACGATAACGTTTCTCGCAGGAGAAATTCACGCGATTGTCGGTGAAAACGGTGCCGGCAAGTCGACGCTCATCAAGCTGCTGACCGGCGTCATTACGAGAACGGCGGGTGAGATTTTCTGGTGTGGTCACCCGGTTGCGCTCGCAACGCCAAACGAGGCGATCGCCCGCGGCATCAACGCGGTTCATCAGGAAGTGGTGCTCTGCCCGCACCTGACGGTCGCGGCCAATCTTTTTCTCGGCGATGAAGTCAATCGCTTTGGCCTGATGCGCAAGAAGCAGATGGTGACGATGGCGCAGACCGTGCTCGACGATCTCGGTTTCGGATTGCCAGCCGGCGAACTCTTGAGCTCGCTCACGATCGGCCAGCAGCAGCTGGTGGCAACGGCAAGAGCCGCGATGCGCGGTACGCAGTTTCTGATTTTCGACGAACCTACCGCCTATCTCACCCGTCAGGAATCGGCGCAGCTGTTCAAGCTGATCCGTCGGCTTCAGGGCGAGGGCGTAACGATCGTCTATATCAGCCATCGCATGGAAGAGGTGTTCGAGCTCGCTGACCGGGTCTCCGTCCTGCGCGACGGCACGCATGTCGGCACCCGCACGATCGCAGAAACCAACGATGACGAGCTGATCAAGCTGATGATCAATCGTTCCATCGATCAGATCTATCACAAGGAGGAAATCCCGATCGGCGATACCATCCTTGAGACCCGCGGCCTTTCCGGCCCCGGTTTCGAGAATGTTTCGCTGAGCGTCCGTGCCGGCGAGATCGTCGGCCTCTACGGGCTGATCGGAGCCGGCCGCAGCGAATTCGCCCTCGGTCTTTATGGACGCCAGCCGCTTTCTGCAGGCGAAATCTACTGGCAGGGGCGCAAGGTCGATATCCGCAACGAGCGCGATGCGATGGAGCTCGGCATCGCACTGGCGCCCGAAAGCCGGCGCGATCAGGGGCTTTGTCTCAACCTGCCGATCGGCCTCAACATCAATTTGCCCGTGTTCGGGCGGTTGAGCCATGGCCCGATCATCAATAACAAGAGCGAAGCGGCCAATGCAGACAAGCAGATCCGCGATCTCAGCATCAAGACGCCGAGCCGGCGGGTTCTGGTCTCCGCCATGTCCGGCGGCAACCAGCAGAAGGTCGTCATCGGCAAATGGCTGAGCCACGGCGCCAAGCTCTTCATCTTCGATGAGCCGACGGTCGGTGTCGATGTCGGAACCAAGGCCGAGATCTATCGTCTGTTTGCCAAGCTGCTTCGTGATGGCGCCGGCATCATCGTGATCTCGTCTTATCTGCCGGAAGTCTATGAACTGGCCGATCGCCTGCACGTCTTCCGTAGCGGCCAGCTGGTTGCCAGCCATGATTTCCACGCGGCAACGCATGAGGAAGTCCTTGGCGAAGCGATTGGCGTCTAAACGATAAACAAGTCTAAAGAGGGAGAAAAAAATGGCCGCGAATACGACAGAAGGCCCGACCGTAGCGCCGCGGCGCAAGATGAACATCCTCTTCAGCCTGACGCTGATCCTGCTGCTTCTGGCGCTCTGGATTGTTCTCGGATTCTGGACCGACAAGTTCTGGACGCCGCTCAACATAACCAATCTGATGCGTCAGGGCTCGATGACGGCCATTCTTGCGCTTGGCCAGACCTTTGTCATCATCACGGCGGGCATCGATCTTTCCGTCGGCGCGATCGTCGGCTTCTGTACCGTCATCATCGCCTGGCTGTTGCAGGCGGGTTTCCCGGTGTGGTCCGCCATCCTCATTACCTTGTTGTTCGGGGTACTGATCGGCGCATTTCATGGGTTCGGCATCGTGCGCATGGGTCTGCCGCCCTTTATCATCACGCTCGCAACATTGACCTCGCTTCGCGGCATAGGGCTGCTGATTACCAACGGCTCGACGATCAACATCGTCAATGACGATTTCAGCAATTTCGCAGTGTCCGATTTCCTGGGCATCCCGAGCCTGTTCTGGATGGTGATCCTGGTAGCGATTCCGGCTGTCATCTTCCTGCATCTGAGCCGCTGGGGCCGTTATCTCTTCGCCGTCGGCTCAAACCGCGAGGCGGCACGCCTGTCCGGCGTCAACGTCAACTGGATGATCTATCTCGCCTATATCCTGTCGGGAACCTGTGCCGCCTTCGTCGGCATTCTGCTTGCCTCGCGCATCGCCATCGGCAATGCCACCCAGGCCGACGGCTGGGAGCTGCAGGCGATCGCCTCCTCGGTGATCGGTGGCACCAGCCTGTTCGGCGCCGTCGGGACGGTCTACGGCCCTTTGATCGGCGCCTTCATCCTGGCGACCATCAACAATGGCGCCAACCTGCTGAACCTCAACTCCTTCTGGCAGCGCATCATCACGGGCGTCCTGATCATCGTCATCGTCTATTTCGATCAGCTGCGCCGCCGCCGCGCTTAGCGGTGTAATTGATACGCGATGCAGCCAAATCGGGCGGGCTACCCCGCCCGATTGCTGTTCGAAACAAGGGCCTCACGATCGGGTTGGACGATCGCCCAAAACGTGGCGCCGACCAGAGCCCATATAGTCCCGAATGCAAGTGGCATGCAGGGGCGATGGATGATGATCTCCAGCAGGTATGAGAGCGAAAAGCGCAGCCCCGTCAAGTCTCAGGCCGGCGAGGGCCGGGACCTCCGCCAGCTCAGGCCCTTCAGCAGATTGCGCAACGGCTTTTCGACGGCTTCATAGGCGACAACGCCGAGGAGCGTGCCGGAGATGACGCTGACGAAGGTAACGGCGTCTGACGGTATCTGTAGCGACGACAGCAGCTTGACGATCACCGAGATCGCGAGCGTATGCCAGAGATAGATCGAATAGGACGCGTTGCCGAGATAGGTAAGGGGAGGGACGGATGGCAGCTTGCCGCTGCGCTCAATGGAGACCGTGCCGAGGACCAGCGCGACCGCAAGCGGACCGCACGTCATCTCGTTGAAGTCGAGGCCAAGCAGCTCGATGGCGGCAAAACCGGCGATCGATACGATCACCAGCGCGAGGCCAACGCCAATGCCTGGAACATGTCCTTTCAACCAGAACCGGGCAAGCACTGCGCCTGCCACGAATTCCAGAATAATCGGTCTGACATAGGTGGCAAGCATCGGCGATTGCGGATGGATGAGAGCGCCGATCGCGACGAAAGCAGCAAAGATGCCGATCAAGCTGCCGAGCCGCAGGCGCTGCGGCAGGAGCAGGCAGGCCGCGAAGATCACATAGAAGAACATCTCGAAATTCAGCGTCCATCCCTGCACCAGCACAGGCCATATCTCGCCGCTGCTGGGCGACCTGACGGGAATGAACAACAGCGAACCGAATATATGGCTCGCCGTCAGCTTCATGTTCGGAAACAGTCCCACCACGGCGCCGGCAATCATGATGATGGTCACGATCCAGTAGGATGGCGCGATGCGCTGCAGCCGGTCGAGCACGAAACGCAGCGGCGTCACGGGACGGCGCTCGCTCATGGTCCACATGATGAAGCCGCTGATGACGAAGAAGACGTCGACGCCGGCGGCGCCGATGCGGAAATGGCCGCCGCTGCGCTCGGCGGCATGAAACAACACGACCGCAAGAGCAGCAAGAGCACGCAGATATTGGATGCCGTAAAGCGTCTTCATTGGCCCGTTCGCGGCTCCCAATTGACCGGCGGCGCGAATGGCATCTGCTCGCCCATGTGCGGGGGCGCCTTCGCAGGCATACGTGTTCGCATGGAAAGCTTTCCTGCCGTGAAATAAAACAGGAAGGAACCGACATGGTACGGATTTAGAATATCGATCTCCACGAAAGACCGGATCAGCAAAAGCGTCGCAATTCCCAGAAGCAGATAGGATTCGTCGTTTCTGACATCGCTCAGAAAGCGGCTGATATGGCCGATCACAGCCGTCAGCAGGATGGAGGCGAGCAGGCACACACCAATGAGCCCGGTCTCGACCATCGTCTCGATATAGGTGTTGTGGAAATGGAAGCCCGCGCGCGAGGCAATGTAAAATTCCTCCCACAGCCGCTCGGGCTCAGAAAAGCCCTGTACCCAGTACGCCTGGTAGCCGACGCCGAAGAGGAGATTCTGCTGCGCAGTCGCGATGCCCTGTTGCCAGAGATAAGTGCGCCCGGTGAGCGTGGAATCCTTGCCGAAGGCGCCGAGGACGAGATCGACCGCACCGAGGTAGACGCCCGCGACCGCAAGGATGACCCCGACCACGGCTACCGTCACAAACAGCCTTTTCCGCTGTTTGGGCGACAGATATAGGATAATACGCAGGCTCACGCACAAGAGCACGACCAACATCGTCGTCAGAACCGATGTTGCCGATGCCGAGGCATGCAGGCAATAGGCCGATAACAGGCCGGCAATTCCAGCACCGATCATCCAGATCCGCCGCTCGCCCAGAACAAAGACGGCAGCAAAGGCGAAATAGATGCCGAGCGAAGCATAGAAGCCGAGCTGGTTCTTGGAATCGAAGGCGCCGACGAAACTGTAAGTTCCGTCTATGGGATCATAGGCATAGTAGCCGAACAACATGGAATAGAGCAGCACGATGCCGGTGCCGACGATCGCGCCGCGTGTCAGCGTGCGGATATCGAGCGTGCGCATGGCGACCAGGGCGCAGAAGATATGCGTCATATACTGGATGGATGCCCGTGCCGTCGTCGGGGGGACGACCGACCAGAAGATCGACAGAAAGGTGAAGAAACCGAAGGCAAAAAGCCAGAGCTGCCTGTGATAGCTGCCAAGTACGTTCCGGTAGTCCATCATGACAAGCGGAAACCACAGCGCGTAGTAGAGCAGGATCGAGGGCTGACCGAAGCGGGAGGAGTAGGCAAAAACGAAGAAGGACAGGGTAACCGCCACCGTGCCGTAGGTGGCGTTGCTGCCCGGACGGATAAAGATCGATTTGGCTATCCGCATCGATTTTCCTATCGAATGGCAAGCCCGGTGCTGATCTTGATCAGATCGCCGGGCAATACCTGCGTGTTTTCCTGGGCCTGTATTTCCTTAGATTGCCCGTTGTCGTCACGAATGATGGTGTAGGAGATGCTCACCCCGGGGCCGCTTGGGTCGAGATTGCCGGCATCGGCCGATTGAGCGACGGCTTCCTGCATGAGGGACTGGCTGGTCGACAGTTTGAGCTGCAGCGTTTCCAGCTGCGTGTCGGTATCCTGCATGTCCCGGGCCAGCGAACTCTGCCAGTCGTTGCGCAAGGTAATCTCGTCCTGATTGGCCTTGTTGATATCCTGCTTGGCTTTCAGCGCGGCGGTTTCCGTATCGAGGAGAGTAGCTTCCAGATCGGAGGCGCGCTGTTCGGCGGAGATTCGGCGGGAGGCAAGCTCCAGCCCGCGCTCGGCCAGACTTTCGACCTTGTCGCGGTCGGCCTTGGCCAGATCAAGCTGACGGCTCTGCGTGTCGTTCTTCTTCGAAAGCGCCTCGACTTCGTTTTGCAGAAGCGTCTTCAGATCTTCCAGGGACTGCAGCTGCGTCGTCATGCGCTTGGCACGCGTATCCATCAGTGCCTTCTCGCTCGCGAGCAGATCCGCCATGTGCGGCAGCTGCTTGAGCTCGGTGGGGACGTCGATATCGTCCTTGCCGGCCAATTCGGCCATCAGGCGCGCTTTGCGCATCAACAGGCGGCTACGCTCCGCCATATAGACGACCGCGTCACCCTTGGCATTGATGAAATCGCGCGCAAAACGCTGTCCGGCATCGGCTCGGCGCATCCCGCCGCCGAGGCTTATAGCCTTGAGCACGGTCAGGTTGGGCGCGAACGGATATTCACCGGGATTCTGGACCTCTCCGGAAAGGTAGATCGGGCGGAACTGTGACATTTCGACCGAAGCCGAAGGACGATCACGCAGGCCGAATTGCTTCTGCAGGCCGAGACCGATAGCCTCGGCGATCTGATCCGTCGTCTTGCCGACGGCCGGCATATCCCCGATGAAGGGAACCGAGATCGAGCCCGAAGGGCCGACGGTGTAGTCGCCCGAAACCATCGACCAGTCGCGAATGGTGCCTTCGGCCGTCTGCCACTCGGCAACGCGCACATGCAGCTTGTCCATGACGCCTAGATGATATCCGGCAAGGTTTTCGGCTAGCGCCGGAGCGGCAGCTGCGCCAAGGCTGAGAGCAATGATAGCTGCGCAGCGCAGCGATGAATTGACACGTAGAAGCCTCGTCGAAGGCCGGAATTCAATCATGCAGGATCTTCCCTGTTACCGGTAGGCAATCCCGCAGGACGCGGGAAAACCGCAGGACGCATCCCGCGGTATCTGCCAGTCATCATCAATAGCTGCCGCGTGAAAGGCAGACTGCAGGAATGGTTTTGGCGATGATCACCATGTCGCTGCTGAGCGACCAGTTCTTCACATAATGCGTGTCGAAGGCGACGCGGCTTTCGTAGGAAACGTCGTTTCGGCCGCTCACCTGCCAAAGACCGGTCAAGCCCGGACGGGACTGCAGATAATAGATCGCCGCGGTCTCGTAGCGCTCGAGCTCGTCTTCCACCACCGGGCGTGGCCCGACGACGCTCATCTCGCCGCGGATGATGTTGATCAACTGCGGCAGCTCGTCAAGGCTGAGCTTGCGCAGGACAGAGCCAACTGTGGTGACGCGAGGATCATTCTGCAGCTTGCGCGTTGCACGCCACTCCTCCAACGCTTTCGGATTGGCCTGAAGGTAAGCATGCAGCACCTTGTCACCATTGACGACCATGGTGCGAAACTTCAGGCAACGGAAGGTCTTGCCATTATGGCCGATACGGCGGTGGCCGTAGAAGACGGGACCGGGGTCTGAAAGTTTTACCAGCAGCATCAGCAGCAGAAAGAGCGGGCTGATGAGAACCAAGGCGGTCAGAGCGGTAGAAACGTCAAAAATGCGTTTCAATACTCCACCAGTGGGCGGAAAGACGTCGCTTTCCGCAGCGCTGAAAAAAGCCGATGTGGCCGATCTCGTCGCAGATTTCATAGAGAAAACTCCATTCATGTTGACGATTGGTCGGAAATTCTCGGACGCGTAACTAGAGCCGCGATGGCCGGAGTGTAGGTTGGGATTGAGACTTTTTAAGCCAAATTTTTGTAGCGATATGGCATGGTGGTATAAATTTACCGCACCAATGGTGACTTGGTTTAGTTCAGTGAGCAGTAGTAGATAAATTGTACTGTATCATCTTGTGTATAATGACGCTCTTGACAGCTCTGTCGTCTCTTAGCCGACCCTTTCTAAGGATATTATAGGCATGAAACGCTAAGCTGTTCATTATCATTAGCTTCGCTAGCCTCTGCTCGGTTTCCTTTCAGCTTCAGGTCATCCAGT
The DNA here is from genome assembly GCF_014193605.1 of Rhizobium sp. BK312. NCBI lineage: Bacteria > Pseudomonadati > Pseudomonadota > Alphaproteobacteria > Hyphomicrobiales > Rhizobiaceae > Rhizobium > Rhizobium sp. BK312. The sequence goes on from NZ_JACHZP010000002.1 coordinate 387,994, forward strand.
TTTCTTCTGTGGATATATTGCAGTGCAGCAATATTTTGCAGCGCACATACTGAAAGCAGATTCCTCAGGACTTTGTAATAAAAGTTGATTGAATGGACGAGAGCACCCTATCGGTTGGATGGCCCGGATGCTTCTTTCAGATTGTATTATTTCGATATGCCGCCATTTAATTGCAATGAGAAAGATGAACAAATTCAATTGTAATTATAATCGATGCGTAGTTTTAACAGGCTTGGCGCTAGGATCGTCTCAAATCGCAACGGATCTTGGTAACTTGGTTGAATCTCAATGAATCATAAAATATATTTAAGACTTAGGTCTGATAAGGGAGGAAAGACCTTGATCGCTTTTTATTTAACGTCCGAACGGGCGGGGTAAGATTATGTACGCGCCCCGCGTTTTCATCAGCATGCTAGGCACGCTGATCGTATTTGCCATCGCAACATATTTCCTGACGAACTCGCTTTCGACCGCGCTGATCGAAACGGCTATCTGTGCCGTCCTTCTGCAGATAGGTTATTTCCTGGGCGTGCTTTACCTCGTTTGGAAAGAGCGCAAAGCGCATGAGGCCCTGTTGAACGAAAATAAGGGCCCGGCATCGATACAGGAAGACAGCAAGGTCGCCGGTCTGTCCGCATCCAGTTTAAAGCGGTCCGAGCCCTTCAACCCCTGAACTTCGGGGAAACGATCAGATCTTTTGAAGCTCGGCGGTTGCCGGATCGTAGCCATGTCCTAAGTCTCCGTCTGAACCCTTGGAGGCCGATGTGACCGACCCTGCAGAAAAAAGCGTCTGCGTAATCATTGCCGCGAAGAATGCCAGCGAAACCATTGGGCTTGCCGTTGCCTCAGCTCTTCGGGAGGTCGAGGTCGCCGAAGTCGTCGTCATCGATGACGGTTCGACGGATGGAACGGCTATCGCCGCCGCCAAAGCCAATGACGGCAGCGGCCGACTGATTATCCGGGAATTCGAAAAGAACCGCGGCCCTGCCGCAGCACGCAATCACGCGATCGAGATATCCAAGGCGCCGTTGATCGGTATCCTCGATGCCGATGATTTTTTCTTTCCAGGTCGTTTCGCAGCGCTGCTTGCCGCTGACGACTGGGATTTCGTTGCCGACAACATCGCTTTCGTCAGTGCCGATACCGTGCCTGATGCGCATGCAAGGCTCGATCATTTCGACGCGAAACCGCGTTTTCTCGATCTTGCTGCTTTCGTCGAGGGCAATATTTCCAAGCGCGGCGTGCGTCGCGGCGAGATCGGCTTTCTGAAGCCCTTGATGCGGCGCTCCTTTCTGGATGCTCATGGTCTGCGCTACAACGAGGCGCTGCGTCTCGGCGAAGACTACGATCTGTATGTCCGTGCGCTGGCTCACCAGGCCCGCTATAAGATCATTCATAGCTGCGGTTATGGCGCGGTCGTGCGCAGCGATTCCCTGAGCGGCCGGCACAGGACCGAGGATTTGCGCCGCCTTTACGAGGCTGACCGGACCATTCTTGCCAAGGGCGGGCTTTCTTCAGCGGACGCAGCCGTGATCCGTCGTCACGAACAGCATATTCGCGATCGTTACGAGTTGCGGCATTTCCTCGATATCAAAGCACAGTCCGGGCTTTTGTCGGCGGCCGCCTATGCGCTGTCGCACCCCTTCGCCGTCCCCGCTATTGCCGGCGGCATTCTGGCGGATAAGACGGAGCGTTTCCGCAAGCGGAGCACCACCACCATTGCCCATCCCGGCGCAAACGGCCTGCGCTATCTGCTGCAGGCCGCTCCGGAATAGCGGTATTGCGGCTTAGAGATAATCGCGGCGCACGCCTTCGATTACGTTCAGGAGGCGCTCCTTACAGGCTGCCAGCGCGCTATCCTTGCTCAGCTGCGGCTTTGCCTTGCTCGCCTGCCACAGAGCCAGAGCGGAAGGTACGGCCAGCGCCTGCTTTGCCATGACGCGCAGCGTGGTCTGCTCGGGATCGGCAAGCATGACGTTTTCCCCATAGCGTTGCTTTTCGAGCTCGGCTGCCGCTTCCTTGTTGCGCTCGAAGCCGACACCCCAGAATTTGGCCCCTTTGGCGATCGCCTCGGCGCGGGTGGAAACGGGGATGTGCTTCGGCTGGTAGGTGACGCCGAGTGAGAGAGCCCAGTCGTTCCATTTGAAACTGTTGATGGAACGCGAGGAGCTGACCGCAATCCACGGAACACGGAAGGCATCGGCGAGGATGGCGCCATGCATCGATTCCGCCACGATCAACTCGGAGGCGGCAATCTCGCGGATGACGGCCTTCGCCTCGCCGCGCGGATCGAGATAGGAAAGACCGACGGTCTTGCAGATTTCAGGCCAGAGGCCTGCGGCAGCCGATTCCCAATGCGGAATGAAGGTGCGCTTGCCGTTTTTCGAAATGGCCTGGAATTCCGGCATTTCCGTCACCAGCACGGCAGGATCGACGATGCCCATTTCGGTGGGCAGACCAGCCTTTTGCGCCGTCAACGGCCCACGCACGCTGCGGACATCCCATTGCGAGGTATCGCGCATGTCCGGAAGAGAACCGTAGCCGAAACCACTGCCGATAACGAGCTTGTGCCCCTTGTCAGGCAGGATCTCCGTGTTGAGGACGGTTCCGACGCCGACCAGCAATGTTTCCTCTCGAACATCGCGAAGGCCGGGAAGTAGGAAATCCCAGAGCCAGAGATTGAGATCGTCACCGAAATTGCCATGGGTGGATTCCCAGTGGAACGGCTTCATGCAGGACTCCTTGCTGATCCAGACTATAGCGGGTCATGCCGTGGCTCTTCGATGCGGCATGTGCAGCCCATGCTGCACCGCAAAATCTAGGGCGCTAGTTTGCCCACGGCAAGCTGCATGGCGCTTTGTAAAATTCCAGGATCGCGCAAGGCCCATTTTGCCAGCAATCCAAATTGCGGCAGGCGCCGCCGCCGCACCTGCCGCGCCTGGCTCCAAAGCGCCTGCTGGCGGGCGCGGTTCTTATAGAGACGGATGGATTCGACATCCTGCGGCCGGCGCGAAAATCTCTGCTCCAGCGTGTTGAGCGCCGTCCATGTGTTGAATTGCTGGCGCAGGAATTGCGGGGAATCATTGTCGATGCTGTGAAATATGTTCACGCCTTCGCCGCGCAGCGCTCCGGCATTCTCGCAAAGCAGAACCCGCTTGGCGGCGAGAACGCAGTCGCAGAAAAACAGAACGTCCTCTGCCGCCAGTCGCAGGGACGGCTCGAAGCGGATCTTTTCGAAAAGCGGCCGCCCGATCACCATGCAGGACATGTGCAGGAAACTCCAATCCTGCAGCATGACACTGGCGATATTGGGGATTTCGACGACGGCCGGCCTATCCGACAAGCGCACTGTATCGGTCGATTTCCCAAGCTCGGCGATGCTGAAATGGTAATAGAACTCCTTGCCCCCATCGATGGAGTCCCAGTAGCAGTCGGCGTTGTAATGGGTCAGTGTTCCGAAGGCATTGCTAAGATGTTCGGGCGCCCATTCGTCATCGGAGTCCAAAAAGGCTACAAACCGGCTCTCGGCCGGCACGCTGTTAAGGCCGGTATTGCGCGCCCCGCCAGGACCGGCATTGGCCTGACGGATGACACGGATACGTTTTCTTTCCTCGCTGCTCAGCGATTGTAGCTCGCTTTCCGCCGAAAGCGGCGATTGATCGTCGACGACGATGATATCGAAATCCTGAAATGTCTGCCGGGAGATCGATTTCAAAGCGCGCTGCAGAACGCCGGCTTGCTTCTGATAGAACGGAATAACAATCGTGATAGACGCCATTTTCCCGCCTTTACGGTTTTAGTTCAAGGGCTTGCGGTTCATGTCTTAGGGCATGATTGTTGGCTTTTCCAACGACATTCGCCGCAATTTTCCGGCAGATAAGCCATAGCGGAAGTCGTTGTGACGCCAACAGGTAGCGTCCAATCGATGTCGAGCAATGATGAGAGGCGAGATTTTCTGAAACTTTCATCCCAGCGCGCCAGCGGTCAAGGCTATCCGCCGATGAGCTATTATAACACATGGCGCGTCAGGATCGTACGCTAATGCAGCCATTGGCAGAGCGATATGAATCGGTTTTCTCATTCTGATTGAAGCTTTGTCGCATTTTGGTCACGCTTTGCATGCCAATTCATGCTGCGTTGCAAAAAATCTTCACCTTCAGCGGAAATTATGGAAGGGTCGGGAACGTTCGATCGGAGCGCAAAGCGAGACCTCGGGTGAGCGGCTAAGTGCCTTTCGTAACTGCGTTTTCTTGCATATAAATCGATTTTTCACCCCTTTACGCAGGACAAAACCATGTTTTCTGTGCGAGGCGACATATCGTTTTTTGCTCATTTTTGCTGCGCTGCCATATTCCCTTTCCGAAGAGTGCCCTAGGTTATCCTTGCGAGTTCTGCTGTGTTGGAAATGGCTGCGAGGGGGGATGCAGCCCGAAGAAGAGGTGACAGACATCGTGAATGTGACTGCCAACGTGTCTTCGCGGATAAACCCCATGCGTAGCATATTGCTCCCGGGCACAGTTTCTGTCCCCATATCATTCGAGCCCCATACCTGGCCGTTCAACCGCGCCTATGGTTTTTTCGATTGTTTGCGGGGATTGCTGCGCGACACTTTGTTCCCTGTAGGTGTGCCCTGCGTAAGCAAGAGTGATACCATGACGACATCGAAAAACTGCATGTACAGACTTGGTCTTGTTTCAATCGCTCTCATGAGCGCCTTCCTGATGCCGCAGGCCGCATCCGCGCAGGATGATCAGCCGACGGGCGGTTCCTTCGTCGACAATTTCGAGCATCTGGACACCAGTCGTTGGTATATTTCCGACGGCTGGAACAACGGGCCACATCAGAATTGCACTTGGTCGCGCAAGCAGGTGGGCATCAAGGATGGAACGCTGCAACTGCAGTTCGTCCAGTCCAAGATCGGTGAACGTAATTATGCCTGCGGCGAAATCCAGACGACGAAACGCTATGGCTACGGCACCTATGAAGCGCGCTACCGCACCGCTACTGGGCCTGGTCTGAACTCTGCCTTCTTCACCTATATAGGCCCGACTGACAAGAAGCCGCATGACGAGATCGATTTCGAGGTGCTCGGCAAGAATTCCGGTCAGGTTCAGGTCAATCAGTATATTTCCGCCAAGGGCGGCAACGAAAAGTTGGCGCCGGTTCCAGGCGGTGCCGACAAGGGTTTCAACGATTATGCCTTTGTCTGGGAAAAGGATCGCCTGCGCTACTATGTGAACGGCAAGCTCGTCCAGGAGGTTACCGATCCTTCAAAAATACCGACGAACCCGCAGAAGATCTTCTTCAGCCTCTGGGGCACCGATACGCTCAGTGGCTGGATGGGCAAGTTCGCCTATAGCGGCGAGCCGGCGACCATGGAGATCAGGCGCGTCGCCTTCACCGCTCCGGGAGAGAAGTGCCTCTTTCCGGAATCGATCACCTGCAAGCTCGATTGAACACGGCTGGCCGCACCATCGCGCGCGGCCAGTGGCAACGCCACCATGCAACACCAACCACACCAAGTGCCTGGCTTCGGCCGAGCGCAAAAGCGGAAATTTTGATGCTGCATATACTGTACTTCGTACATGATCTTGCCGATCCGGCTGTGCGCAGGCGGGTGCTGATGCTGCAGGCTGGCGGGGCGCTCGTAACGCTTGCGGGTTTCCGGCGCGATGACAATGCGCTGGCTGCCATTAGCGGCGTCGAGCCGATCGAACTCGGCAAGACGCGGGATGCCCAGTTCGCACAGCGGATCGCGGCAGTGGCCAGATCGGCGGCGAGACTGCGCAGCGCGCTGCGCTCCGTCGCAAGACCGGACATCATCATCGGCCGCAATCTCGAAATGCTGGTGCTCGCCAACCGCGCCAAATCCGTCTTCGGCGGCGATGTGCCTATTGTCTACGAATGTCTCGATATTCATAGGCTGCTGTTGCGCGATGATGTGGTGGGCAGTGCGCTTCGCAGTGCCGAGCGTCATTTCGGCTCGCAGGCATCATTGCTGGTGACCAGTTCGCCCGCCTTCATCGAGCGCTATTTCCGTCCGCGCTCCGGGCTGCAACTCCCGGTCATGCTGCTTGAAAACAAGGTGCTGGCGCTCGAGCCCGCGGCGCGCGTCATCGCATCGGCCGCAAGGCCACCGGTTGCGGGCAAGCCTTGGAAGATTGGCTGGTTCGGCGCTCTTCGCTGCCGCAAATCCTTGGCGCTGCTCGACCAATTCTCGCGCCGGATGGAAGGCCGTTTCGAGATCGTTCTGCGCGGCCGTCCGGCCTATTCCGAATTCGACGACTTCGACCGCACCGTCCGCGATGCACCCTTCATACATTTTGCCGGCGCCTACAAGAACCCTGAGGATCTCGCTGCGATTTACGGCGAGGTCCAGTTTTCCTGGGCGATCGACTTTTTCGAAGAGGGATTGAACTCCAGCTGGCTGCTGCCGAACCGCCTCTACGAAGGCGGTCTTTACGGTGCCGTGCCGATCTCGATCAAGGATACGGAGACGGCAAGATTTCTTGCCAGCCGAAAGATCGGGCTCACGCTTGACCGGGCAGATGCCGAACATCTGACGGCGCTTTTGGGTGAGATGGACGTAAAGCGCTATCTCGCCGCTTTCGAGGCCGTGGCATCCCAGGAGCATAAGCAATGGATGATGGATCGCGCCGACTGTCAGCTGCTGGTGCAGCGGCTGGCATCGCTGACGCGCGCCAATGAGCAGATGGCCGAGATACAGGCCCTCCCACAACTGCATCGCAATAGAGGTGGATTGCAATGACGACCGGAAGTTCAGGGGATATGCGTTGCGTAATCGTTGTTCCTTGCCTCAACGAGGAAAAGCATATCGAGCCGCTGATCGACAAGCTCGGGCGGGCTCTCGACGAACTCGATGCGAAGATCGTGGTGGCTGATGGCGGCAGCACCGATCGCACGCGCGAGATCGTGAGCCATATAGCCGAGAGAGATCCGCGCGTTCTTCTGCTCGACAATCCGAAGCGGCTGCAAAGCGCGGCGATCAATCTTGCCATCGAGACTTTCGGTGACGATCACGAGTATTTCATCCGCATCGACGCCCATGGCGACTATCCGGATGATTACTGCCAGACACTGGTTCAGGAGGCTGGCGCGACCGGTGCCGATTCAGTTGTCGTCGCCATGCGCACCATGGGCTTCAGTGCCTTCCAGAAGGCGACGGCCGTCGCCCAGAATTCCAAGCTCGGCAATGGCGGCTCCAAACATCGAGAAGGCGCCAAGGGCCATTGGGCCGAGCATGGGCATCATGCGCTCATGCGCGTTGCCGCCTTCCGTGCCGTTGGCGGCTATGACGAAAGCTTCAGCCATAACGAGGATGCGGAGCTGGATTATCGGCTGAACAAGGCTGGGTATCGTATCTGGCTGACCGACAAGACGGCGATGACTTATTTTCCGCGCGCCAGCATTCCGACGCTCTTCAGGCAATATCTGGGGTATGGCCGTGGCCGCGCGCGCAATATACTCAAGCATCGCAGCATGCCGAGCCTGCGCCAGATGCTGCCGCTTGCGGTCGTGCCGATCTTCATCGGCGCTTTCCTTGCTGTCCTCAACTGGATCGCGGTTATCCCGGTCGGCCTCTGGGCCGTCGCCTGCATCGCCTATGGCTTCTGGATCGCTCTCGGACATAAGAACCCCTATGGGCCGCTGGCGGCCGTTTCCGCGATGGTCATGCATTTCGCCTGGTCGATGGGGTTTTGGATGGAAGTCCTGAGCTTCCGCAATCGCAGGGTGGCGTCATGACACAGGCTCATCGGCGCCCGATAAAGATCGACATTGCGGTCTGCACCTATAGGCGGCCCGAACTCGATCAGACGCTGCTGTCGCTTGCCGTCCTGAGTATCCCCACAGGCGCCGTCGTCCGGATCATCGTTGCCGACAACGATGTGACCCCGAGTGCCCGGGACCGCGTAGACGCCATGCGCTCGGCCGTTCCGTTCGAGATTGTCTATGTCCATTGCCCCGCATCGAACATCTCGATTGCCCGCAATGCCTGCCTGGATCATGCAAGCGGCGATTTTCTCGCCTTCATTGATGACGACGAGACCGCTTCGGAAGACTGGCTGAGCGAATTGCTCATCATGGCCGACACGACCGGCGCCGACGCCGTTCTTGGCCCCGTTCAGGCCGTCTACGGGAATATAGCTCCGGGGTGGATGCGGCGCGGTGATTTTCATTCGACTTTGCCTGTCTGGGTCGCCGGGGAAATCCTGACCGGTTACACCTGCAATGTATTGCTGCGCCGCGGCGCACCCTCGCTTGCTGGCCGGCGCTTCAATATCGCGCTCGGACGCAGCGGCGGCGAGGACACCGAATTCTTCGCTCATATGCATAAGGCCGGCGGCAGGATCGCCTATGCGGCGGATGCGCTGGTCTACGAACCCGTCCCGGAAGGGAGGGCGACCGTCTCCTGGCTCTCGAAGCGCCGGTATCGCATGGGCCAGACCCATGGCCGCATGCTGTTGGAGACCGCAGGCGGCCTCGGGCGCTGGCGCGCGATTGCACTGGCGGCCTCGAAATCCGCTTATTGCTTCGTTACCGCAGCGCTGCTCTTTGCATCGCCCATCAAGCGGCATCGCTATGGCCTGCGCGGCATCATGCATGCCGGCGTGGTCAGTGGCCTCTTCGGAGTCCGCGAAATCGAACAATACGGAAATCTGGAGAAGGCACCGCAATGACGGATTTCATCCCCGATGTCAGCTTCGTCATTGCTGCCTATAACGCCGAGGAAACGCTCGAGCGCGCCATCGACAGCGCGCTGGCGCAAGGTGCCGTCAGTATGGAAGTGATCGTGGTCGACGATTGCTCGACGGACAATACGCGTGAGATTGCCGGCAACCATCCCGATCCGCGTGTACGACTCGTTGCCATGGCCCGCAATGGTGGTCCGGGCGCTGCCCGCAATGCCGGGCTCGATGCGGCCCGGGGCCGCTGGGTGGCCGTGCTCGATTCCGATGATGCCCTACGTCCGGATCGGATGGCCCGCCTGATCGCCAGAGCGGAAAAAGCCGAGGCACAGATCGTGGTCGACAATCTCGACGTGATCCGTGAGGACGTCGGCACGATACTGCCGATGTTTCCCGAGCCGATGCTCGCGCGCATGCCGATACTGACGTTGGCTAAGTTCATCGCCTCGAACATGATTTTCCAGTCGGAGCACAATTTCGGCTATATGAAGCCGGTCTTCGAGCGTGCCTTCATCGAGAAACATCGCCTGCGCTTCGAGGAGACCCTGCGGATCGGCGAGGATTATATTTTCCTCGCTTCGGCTCTCGCTCGCGGCGGCGTCTGCGTCGTCGAGCCGAGCGTCGGTTATCTCTACTACATCCGCGATGGGTCGATCTCGCGTGTTCTCCGGCAGGACCATGTCGAGGCCATGCTTGCTGCCGACGCCAAGTTCTTCGCCGAACATCACTTCGGCGCCGCTGCCCTTGCCGCACAACGGCGGCGCACGCGCAATCTGAAGGAAGTCATCGCCTTTCTTAAATTGGTCGACAGCATCAAGCAGCGCGAACTGCAGGAGATGCTCAAGATCGCATGCCTCAACCCGCGGGCCGTACGTCATCTCAGCATGCCGGTCTTTGCCCGTTTTCGCCGGTTGGCCGCGTCGCTGCGGAGCAGCCGCCAGCCGACGCCCTCTCAACTTTCCTCCCCTCTGCCCAATATGGGCGCAGGCCCTCACTCTAACAAAGGATAGAGCCATGGACCCCAAACGTCGTGTGAGAAAAGCAGTGATCCCGGTTGCCGGCAACGGAACGCGCTTCCTGCCCGCCACCAAGGCGATGCCGAAGGAAATGCTGACGATCGTCGATCGTCCCGTCGTTCAATACGCCGTTGATGAAGCCATCGAGGCCGGTATCGAGCACATCGTCTTCGTCACCAGCCGCAACAAGTCGGCGATCGAAGATCATTTCGATGATACGCCGGAGCTGATCTCCTCGCTGCAGCGGGCCGGCAAGAGCCAGCAGGTCAGCGAGTTGGAGCGTCTTCTGCCGCGTCCGGGCTCGGTAAGCTTCACCCGGCAGCAGGCGCCGCTTGGCCTCGGCCACGCCGTCTGGTGTGCTCGCGACCTGATCGGCGACGAGCCCTTTGCGCTGCTTTTGCCCGATATGCTCTGCTACGGTATGCGTGGCTGCATGGCCGGCCTGATGGATCTCTATAACGAGACCGGCGGTAACATCGTCGCCGTCGAAGAATGCGCCCCGGAAGAGACGTCGAAATACGGCATTATCGGCAAGGGCGAGTCCGTGCGCCATGGCTTCGCCGTGACCAAAATGGTCGAGAAGCCTCATCCGTCCGAGGCGCCTTCAAACTTTTACCTCAATGGCCGTTATATTCTGCAGCCCGAAATCTTCGATATTCTGGCCCGCCAGGAGCGCGGTGCCGGTAACGAGATCCAGCTGACCGACGGCATGTTGCGCCTGTCCGAGACGCAATACTTCCATGCCCAGGTCTATAATGGGCGTACGTTCGATTGCGGGTCGAAGCACGGCTTCATCGAAGCGAACGTTGCCTTCGCGCTCGCTCGCGCCGATATCGGCGGTTTGGTCTATGACTCGATCCGCAACCTGGTCGTCTCGCACGAAGCGCAGATGACCGCCGCTTAAGCCTGTCACATTGTGGCCTGCGGCCGGGAACGCCGCAGGCCATGGCAATTGTTCATTCGGGCTTCTCCGACAAGGTGGTCGCCATGCATCAGAAGAACTTCACTTTCCACAGCGCTCTCCCGCAAGCGGAGTCGCAGGATAGCTTTATCGATCTCGATCGGCTGATGGCCGTCGTGGTCCGGCGCATCCGCACCATCATTTTCGCCATGGCCGCCTTTGTCATCCTGGCCGTCGTCTATTTGTTGACGGCCACTGCGAGCTATACCTCGATGACGCAGATATTGCTCGACGAAAGCATGACGAAATATGCCGAGGATCAGCCGCCGGCAGCAAGCAGCCAGCAGGCGGACATGGAGATTGCCAGTGCGGTCGAAATCCTCAAATCAAATGAGATGGCGCTGCGCGTGGTCGATACTGCCGGCCTTGCGGACAATAACACATTGCTCAACCCGCCCGCGTCTCCGGCGGCGTTGCTCAAATCCGGCGTCGGCCTGATCGTCAGCGTCTTCACGCCCGGCCGGCCGCCGATGACGCCTGAGCAGCAGCGCGAGGCCCAGCGTCAGAAGGTTGCTGCCGTTCTTCAGGACAATCTGAAGGTCGAGCGCGTCACACGAAGCTCGGTCGTTGCCGTCTCCTTCAGCTCGACGGACAAGCTTCTCGCCGCCAAGATCACGCGCGCCTATGCCGACGCTTATCTTACCGACCAGCTGAACGCCAATTTCGACGCGACGGAACGTGCCTCCGTCTGGTTGCAGGAACGCCTGAACGATCTGCGCCAGCGCGCGCAGGAGGCTTCGCTCGAAGTCGAGAAATACAAGGCCGACAATGGTCTGACCTCGACCGGCGGCGAGCTGATGTCGGAACAGCAGATTTCCGACCTGAACAAGCAGTTGATCATCGCGCAAGCCGATACGGCCAGCGCATCCGCCCGCTACAATCAGTATAAGTCGATCGTCGACCAAGGCCCTGACAACGCCGTCAAGAACGCGACCATCTCGTCGAGCTCCACCGACAACTCGGTGCTGCAGGATTTGAAAACACGCTATCTCGCTGTCGAAAAGCGCGAACAGGATGTCACGCAGAATTTTGGCGCAGATCACCCGCAAGCCGTCGCGCTCAAGGCCGAGCGGAAGGACATTACCCGGCAGATCTATCAGGTTCTTCAGCAGCTGACTGCCAGCTACAAGAACGAGCTTGATGTCGCACAGTCGCGGGCGGAATCGCTGCGCGAAAGCATCGACAAGGTCGTCGGCAAGAATTCCGAGGCTAACAAGTCGTTGGTTCACCTGAATGAGCTGAACCAGAAGGCATCAGCGCTGAAGACACTTTACGAATCCTATCTCGGCCGGTTTGAGCAGGCGACGCAACAGCGCTCGTTCCCCATCGCCAAGGCCCGCGTCATATCACTCGCCGGCGTGCCGACTGCGCCGTCCAGTCCGAAGAAGACGCTCGTCATGGCGCTGTCGATCATTCTCGGACTAATGGTCGGCTGCGGTGTCGCGGCATTCCAGGAGTTCCGCGATCGCTTCTTCCGCGTCGAAGCCGATGTGCGGGCTGCTCTCGGATTGAAGTTCCTCGGCTATCTGCCTCTGCTCGGCCAGCAGGGCAAGAACAAGAAGAAGTTACGCAGGGTCGGTGCAAGGCCGGAGCCGGCAACGGCGGAAGAGGGGGAAAACGGCGTTGCTTTCGAGCGCATGATGCGCATATCCGTCGAAGCGCCGCGCTCGATCTTTGCCGAGACCCTGAGAAACGCGAAACTCGCAAGCGACGTGATGCTGCAGGGCCGCGCCGACCGCGTCATCGGCGTCATCTCAGCACTCCCCGGTGAGGGCAAGTCGACGACGGCAGCCAATTTCGCGGCGTTGCTTGCCAGCAGCGGCAAACGTACGCTGTTGATCGACGCCGACTTGCGCAATCCGGGCCTCAGCCGGACGCTGAAGTCGCAGCCGCATGCCGGCCTGATCGAAGCCGTGCTTGGCGAAGTGCCTTGGACGAATGCCGTGAAGGTTGACCCGCGCACTAAACTTGCGATCCTGCCGGTCGTGGTGCGCGATCAATTGCTGCACACCAGCGAGCTTCTATCCTCTCAGGGCATGCAGCATCTGATGGAGAATGCGCGCAAGATGTTCGACTATATCATCGTCGACCTTGCTCCGCTCGGTCCCGTCATCGACGCGAAGGCTTTTGCGCCGCAGGTGGATGCCTTCCTGCTGGTGACCGAATGGGGTGCGACCCCGACCAATCTGGTGCGCCATGTCCTGGAACAGGAGCCGCAGATCAACTCGCGCATTCTGGGCGTTATCCTCAACAAGACCGATATGTCAGAACTGCCGCGCTACAGCGATTTCGGCGGAACGGAGCGTTACCGGCAGAAATATGTAAGCTACTACACCGAGGCGCAGCCGCGTGCCGAGGTGGACGCTTAGAGCAACTCCGGGAAAAGTGCGCAGCGGTTTTCCGTCCGGAATTGCGAGACAGCAAAGAGATAGAGCGGTTCGGAGATTCCGTGAAAAACCGAACCGCTCTATCTCGTCTGTGTCTTGCCGGCCCTGAGCCGGGTTCTCGCCAGGGTATGTTCTCGCCAGATCGTGAATATGCCTGCCGCAACGACGATGAGCGCGCCCACAATCATGGGCGCGCTCAATTTTTCCCCGAAGATGGTGACGCCGATAAGGGCGGAGAAGACGAGCTGTAGATAGGTCAGGGGCTGAATCACCACCGCGTCGAGCATATCGTAGGCGCGGATGAGGAAATAATGGCTCGAAACGCCTGTCAGGCAGAGAATGCCCATGAAGACCCAGTCATGCGGCGCAAGCGGCGTCCAGAAGAACGGCCCGATGCAGGTCATGGCGACGGCACCCACCACACCCGTATAGAAAAAGCTGGTCATCGCGCCATCCTCGCGGCTGACATAACGCGTCAGCACAACATAGAGCGAAAATAGCAGCGCACCGAAAAGCGGCACCAGGAAGCGCGCATCGAAGACACCGCTCTCCGGCTTCAGGATCAGCAGCACGCCGACGAAGCCAAAGCAAATTGCCAGCCACCGCCGCCAGCCGACCTTCTCGCCGAGGATCGGTATGGAGAGCAGGGCCACCATCAACGGTCCGGATGAAAAGATCGCCTGCGTATGGGCAAGGCCGACGATCACGAAGGACGAGATTGCGACGACGATCTGTGCGGCAAGCAGCAGGCCGCGGGCAATCTGCAGGATAGGCTGCTTGGTCCGGGCGTTGCGGCGCAATCCGCCTGGCGCGCGCGAGGCCATCGCGACGGCGAAGAGCATAAAGGCCCAATAGCGGATCATCGCCACCAGAAGCGGCGGGTAGGCACTGACAAGGTGCTTGGAAATGCCGTCCTGTATGGCGAATATGCTGATTGCCAACAGCGTGAAGATGTAACCGGTACTATTGGATTTCATGATTATCGAAGGAAGAGAATGTGCAAGGCCCCGGAGACGCCGGGTCCGGCGCCTCGATTCACATTAGGCTATTCCTTGACCCAATCATAGACTTCCGGCTTACCTTCGGTTCAACCGGAAAGCCGTTAATCAGCCTTTCCTGCGATCTGCGACGAAAGCGGTGAAGCCTTCGAGGAAAGCCGAGAGATTGTGCTTCACCTTCTCGTCGACGATCGCCCCGTCTGCATCGAAGACGCTGCCGGCGCGCGACACCATCAACCGGCCGCCAAACCATGCTTCGGCACCGAGCGTACGCAAGACCGCCAGCCAGGCATTCTGGCTGAGAATGGTGCCGAAATTGCCCGGCGACGCGCCTAGAACCGCGATCGGTTTGCCGCCGAAGACCTGCGCGATGTCAGTGGAGGGGCGACTCATCCAGTCGATGGCGTTCTTGAAGACGCCAGGAAGCGAATTGTTGTATTCCGGCGTAAACAGGATCAGCCCGTCGGCCGAGATGGCCAGATCCTTAAGCTCCCGCACCTTTTCCGGAATGCCGTCTGCGGCTTCGAGATCGGCGTCATAGAGCGGCACGCCATGGATGGTGCGCGCGATCAGTTCGACACCGCTTGGTGCCAGTTCGACGGCGGCATGGAGCAGAGCCGTGTTGAAGGAGCCTTTGCGCAGGCTGCCCGATATGCCGAGTATTTTCATTGCTTCCTCCATTTGCCGTGAGGGGAAGACATTTATGCTTCGGCCTGCTGCGTCAAGGCCTGACGGCGATATTATGCGGCAAGCAGCGACTTCAGCTTGACGGAGCTTGCCGCCAGAGCGGCGTGATCCGGATGTGCACGGGCGGCGATCAGCATTTCGGCAAGACGGATGTCGCGCGCGATGGCATTGCCGCGCCCGATGCCGCTGGCGGCAAGCACTCTTCCGTCCGCGCCGAGATGGAAGAGAATGAATGCCCCGTCATCGAGGTCGCGCCGCACATGAGTGACCGCTTCATCCGCCAGCCCTGCGATCTGCAGCGTAAAATCATATTGATCGGACCAGAACCATGGGACGGCGGATATTTCCGCACGTTCGCCCAGCATGTTGGCGGCGGCCAGATTGGCCTGCTCCTGCGCATTGCGCCAGGATTCGAGGCGAACGCGTCTTCCGCCATAAAGTGACAGCGGAAACGAGCAGCAATCGCCTGCCGCAAAGATATCCGCATGGGAGCTCTCCAGCCGCTCGTTGACGGCAATACCATTGTCGATCGCGAGTCCCGCTTTTGCGGCCAGCGCGACATTCGGCAGCGCCCCGATGCCGACGAGCAACAGGTCCGCGGAGATGACTTCGCCGCTCGCCAGACGAACGACCACCTTATCGGTTTCTTCCTGCAAGGCTTCGATGGTCTGGTCGCAACGAATATCCACGCCTTCCTGGCAATGGCGTTCGGTAATCGCTTCAGCGATCTCTTCGGGCACGCCGCGCTTCAGGACGCGCGGCAGGCCTTCGATGACGGTGACGTCGGCACCGCGGATACGCGCCGTTGCCGCCAGCTCAAGGCCGATGAAACCGCCACCGATGATGGCAATGTGCCGTCCGGGATGAAGGGCTGCATGCAAAGCCACCGCATCGGCGTGGGTGCGCAGCACGCGGATGCGCTGCGATGTGCTGTCAACGCCTGGAAACCCTCGCGCCGCGGCTCCGGTTGCAAGCAGAAGCTTGTCATACGCGAGAGTCTGCCTATCCGAGAGCCTGAGGGTCTTCGTCGCGGGATCGAGTGCGATCACGGTCGTCTTGAGCTTCAGATCGATCGATTGCTCCCCATAGCGCTCCAATGTGGCGATGAATTTCGGCTCTCGCGTTTGATCCGCGCTGCCTTTTGACAGTGGCGGCCGTTCGTAAGGCGCCAGCGGCTCGGCGCCGATGAGGGTGATCCCACCCTCAAATCCCTTTTCGCGAAGTGCGAAGGCGGCGCGGGCGCCACATTCTCCGGCTCCGATAATGACGAAATGAGCCACGCTTGCCTCCTCAGAGCCCGATGAAGACGGTGCCGTTTTCAACCTTAACCGGATAGGTCTGCAAGTTGACGCAGACCGGCGCGCCCTTGGCTTCGCCAGTGCGGTAGTCGAAGCGGCCATTATGCTTCGGACATTCGATGATGTTGTCCATGACCAGCCCGTCGGCGAGATGGATCTTCTCATGGGTGCACAGGCCGTCAGTCGCGAAATAATCATCCTCAGGGCTGCGATAGACCGCGAAGGTCCGCCCATCATGGTCGAAGCGAATGACATCTTCTTCATCGATCGCATCAGCGGCGCAAACTTCGATCCAATTGCTCATCGTTTCCTCCCTTTTTATGTCCGATTTATTGAGCGGCGGCGGCCGGCAACTCGCCGTGAAATTCCTCGCGGTAAGGCCGCGCCGTCGGCGGCAGCTCGCGCTTCAAGAAATAATCCTCGTTGCGCAATTGCCGCAGGAATGCCGGAATCATCTCGCGATAGCCGGACCAGATGGACGGATTCGGCGCCGGCAGATCATGCTTGATCATCGCATGCAGCTTCGGCAGGGCGTGGTAGGGCACCATCGGGAACATGTGATGTTCGACATGGTAGTTCATGTTCCAATAGATGAAGCGGCTGATCGGATTCATCATGACGGTGCGGCTGTTCAGCCGGTGGTCGACGACATTGTCGGCAAGGCCGCCATGCTGCAGCAGGCCGGTCAGAACATGATGCCAGGCGCCGTAGAGCCGGGGAAGGCCGACCAACATCAGCGGTAGGATCGAGCCCATGGCGATCGCGCTCGCAATGGTGGCGATATAAATGGCCAGCCAGATGCGGGCGATGCGAATGGCCTTCGGCTGCTCCATCTCGGGAATGAAGGTTTTTTCTGCCGCACTGACGACGCCGGCCGCATTGCGCAGCATGTCGGCGATCGCATGCCAGACATCGAGGATGCCGAAAAAATTGAGGACGAGGCGGAAGAGGTCCGGCGGCCGCATGACGGCGATCTCCGGATCGCGGCCGACAATGACGGTATCGGTGTGGTGGCGTGCATGGCTCCAGCGCCAGGTGACCGGATTGCGCATGATCATGAAGCACGCGATCTGATAGACCGCGTCGTTCATCCAGCGTGTCTTGAACGCCGTGCCATGGCCGCATTCATGCCAGCGGCTGTCGGAGGCCGAACCGTAGAGCACACCATAGGCCAGGAAGAAGGGGACACAGATCCAGGAGCCCCAGAAGTAGACACCAAGTGCTGCGAAGACCACCATGCTGCCAAGCCAGATAATGGTGTCGCGGATCGCCGGCGCATCCGAACGCTGCATCAGCGCCTTCATGTCCTTGCGCGGCACATCTGTATGATACCATTCGGCTGCCGCCAGCCCCGTTTCCACCGCCAGCCTGCCGCTTGCGCCGAGCAGATCGTAATCACGCTTGATTATCGTCGTCATTCCTGCCTCCCGCGATGTGCAACAGCGCACCGCCCTCGATGCCCAAAACGATAGATCGACTTTTCGCTTGCCTCAATGCATGAATGATGGAATCTATCAAAACATGTCAAACTCTGACGTCATGAATGATGACATATCTCAGGAGTAGCCATGCGTCGCCCCACCATAGCGGACCTTGCCAAGGCGTCCGGCGTCAGCGTCGCGACGATCGATCGCGTGCTGAATGGGCGCCATCGCGTACGGGAAGAAACGGCACGCCGCGTCTATGAGGCGGCGCAGGAAATCGGCTATCATGCCGTGGGCCTTCTGCGTCAGCGTGTCTTCGAGGACTTGCCACAATATCGATTGGGCTTCGTCCTGCAGAAGCCGGTTCAGGCTTTCTACCAGGCATTTGCCAGGGAGATTGCGGCGGCAGCGCAGGCAGTCACGACAGCGCGCATCAACGCGCAGATCGATTTCGTCGCAGCCTCGACCCCGACGGCGATCGTCGAGAAGCTGAAGACGGTGGCATCACGCAGTCAGGCCGTCGCGCTCGTCGCACCGGATTATCCGGCGGTCACCGCCGCAATCGAGGAGTTGAAGGAAAAAGGCATTCCGGTCTTTTCCCTCCTGTCCGATTTTTCCACCACCGCACGCCAGGGCTATATCGGTGTCGATAACCGCAAGGTCGGACGCACGGCTGCCTGGATCATCGCACGCTCCGCACGGCGTCCGGGAAAGGTCGCCTGTTTTGTCGGCAGCCACCGCTTCCTCGGCCATGAGCTGCGCGAAATCGGCTTTCGCTCCTATTTCCGCGAAAATGCGCCGGAATTCGAGGTGCTGGATACGCTCATCAATCTCGACACGCCCGAGATTACCCATGAGGCGACGCTCGATCTCCTGCAGAAGCATCCCGATCTCATCGGTTTCTACGTCTGCGGCGGCGGCATGGAGGGCGCGATTTCCGCCATACGCGAGGAGCGTTTATCCGGCAAGCTGATCGCCGTCGTCAACGAGTTGACGCCGGAATCGAGGGCAGCGCTTGCCGACGATGTCGTAGCCATGGCGATCGGCACGCCGCTGCCGGCGCTTTGCAAGGAACTGATAAATCTGATGATCAAGTCCGTCGAGAGCGATGAGGCTGCCGTTCCCGGCCAAAGCTTCCTGCCCTTTGAAATTTTCGTCTCGGAAAACATCTGACAAGGGTGATGTAATTCTATCATTATCTCAAGAATTCTATCAGGAATGATGGCCGATGCCGATGGAAGAAGGACAGGAATGTCGCTAGTTCTTCGCAAAGCAGGCGCAGCGGATCTGGAATGTCTCTTGCTGCCCGACGCCTTGAGGAGGAGTGCCCATCATGAGTTCCATTCGTTTCGCGCTCAATCATATGTGTGCGCCGTCATTGAGGCTCGAATCGTTCTTTGCCGCCGCAAAAGAGCTCGGCATCGATAGCGTCGAGATCCGCAATGACCTTGCCGGGAACGCGATCCTGGATGGTACGCCGGCAGCGGCCGTCAAGGAGCTAGCGGCGCGGCATGGGCTGACGATCATTTCGATCAACGCTCTGCAGCATTTCAATGAGTGGAACGACGAGCGTGCCCGGGAAGCGACGGCGCTGATCGATTACGCGCGCGATTGCGGCGCCAGGGCGCTCGTCCTCGTTCCGGTCAACGACGGCAGCGGCCGCGAGCCGGAGGCGCGGCATGCCAATCTCCGCAAGGCGCTGTCAGCCCTGAAGCCGATGCTGGAAGCGGCCGGCATCATCGGCCTGGTAGAGCCGCTCGGTTTCGAGATCTGCTCGCTGCGCCTAAAGAGCGAGGCGGCCGCCGCAATCGAGGAACTCGGTGCGAGATCCACCTTCCTTCTCGTGCACGATACATTCCATCACCATCTCGCTGGTGAGGCGGCAACCTTCCCCGAACTGACGGGTCTCGTGCATATTTCCGGCGTCAGCGATCCCGATGTTTCCGTTGGGGACATGCGCGATCCGCATCGTGTTCTTGTCGATGCGAGGGATCGTCTCGATAATGTCGGTCAGCTCCGAGCGCTGCTCTCTGCTGGCTATGCCGGCCCGGTGTCTTTCGAACCTTTTGCCCCGGCGGTGCATGCCCTGAAGGAACCGGTTGTGGCTCTCAAGGAAAGCATGGCTTATATCACCGATCGGCTCTGACCGAGTAGTCCGCGGGGGAGCCTGCCTGCCCGCTCAATCGTGGGAATGCGTGTCGGAGTGCTTCGCGCCGTCGTCCGATGGGATGATGTGCAGGTTTCCGAAGCGCACGCCGCGCTGCGTCACCACGCTGTCGGCAAATGCCCTGATGTCATCCGTCTTGCCCTTCAGCACGGAGACTTCGAGGCAATCGTGCCCATCGATGTGAACATGAAGTGTCGAGATCGAAAGATCATGGTGATCGTGCTGCGCTGTCGTCAGGCGGCGCGACAAATCGCGGGTTTCATGTTCATAGACATAGGCGAGGGCGGCGTAGCATCTGGCTTCGCCATCCACGGTCGGCTGCGCGCGCGTAACAGCGTCGCGAACGAGATCGCGCAAGGTTTCCGAACGGCTGGCATAACCGCGCTGTGCGCTGATCTGGTCAATCGTCTCCAGAAGATCGTCGTCGATGGTAATGGTAATTCGCTGCATATCCCGATCCTCTTTTGCCCCGTGGCTTGCCGCGATCGACTAGAGGAAATTTCGAGCGGATTTGCAACGGTGCCGCGCTATTGCCGGCCGCGAAAACGGCGCTGATAGGTTGGGTCGTAGAGCGAGCTTTCGCGGAAATCGCTGGCGCCAAGTGACGGACCGACGAAGATCAGGGCCGTGCGTTCTATTGGATCGGCGGCCACTTTCGCTTCGATCGTCGCAAGCGTGCCCCGAATGATCCGCTCGTCGGGCCAGGATGCCTTGACGACGATCGCAACCGGGCAGTCCGCGCCGTATAGCGGCGCCAGATCCTCGACGAGCTCTTTGAGCGCGTGGATTGCCAGATGGATCGCGAGCGTGGCGCCGGTCGCGCCAAATTTTTCTAGCGTCTCGTTGTTCGGCATGGGCGAGGCACGGCCTGAAACACGAGTCAGGACGAGACTTTGAGCGATAGCCGGGATGGTCAGCTCGCGGCCGAGCGCGGAAGCTGCAGCCGCAAAGGCCGGGACGCCGGGGGTCAGCGTATAGTCGATGCCATGCTGTTCTAGCCTGCGGATCTGTTCGGCGACCGCGCTCCAGACCGAGAGGTCGCCGGAATGCAGACGCGCAACATCCTCGCCTGCTTCGGCTGCTTTCAGATATTCCGCCTCGATCTCGTCGAGCGACATCGGCGCCGTGTCGATGATGCGGGCGCCGGGCGGGCAATATTGCAGCAGTTCCGGCGAAACGATCGAGCCGGCATAGAGGCAGACCGGGCATTTGCCGATCAGGTCCCGGCCGCGCACCGTGATCAGGTCGGCGGCTCCTGGGCCTGCGCCAATGAAATGCACTGTCATCGCTCTACCTCATTCATCATTATGGCTTGGTCCACGACCATTGCGTTACCGGCATGGCCGGCCGCCAGCCGGTCATGCGTCCGACAGGTGCGGCGCGCGCAATGTCGATGCGGATCAGCGAGCCGCCCCGGCGCGTGTGCTCGGCCAGCAGAAGCGCTTCCATTTCCGTCGTGACGGCATTGGCGACCAGCCTACCACCGCTTTTCAGTTGGCCGATTGCAGCTTCCAGCACGCCGACGTCGCTGCCGCCGCCGCCAATGAAGATTGCATCGGGCGCAGCGAGGTCAGAAAGAGCAGCCGGCGCCTCGCCTTCGACAATCACTAGGCCAGGTACGCCGAAATTGCCGGCATTACGGCGGATACGCGCCGTACGCTCGGGCGACGCTTCGATGGCAATGGCGCGCAGCGAGGGATCGGCCAGCATCCATTCGATGCCGATCGAACCGGAGCCGGCGCCGATATCCCAGAGCAGTTCGCCATGGCGCGGGGCGAGCGCCGATAGCGTCATCGCGCGAATCTCCCGCTTGGTGATCTGGCCGTCATGTTCGAAAAGCTCGTCGGGAAGACCCGCGCTCAGCGGTAAAATACGCGCGTCGGCTTCCGCCTTGACCTCGACTGCGCAGATGTTCAGATCGTTGATGCCGGATAGGGAAAAATCGGCCGCACTCTGGCGAGAGGTCTTTTCATGCGGGCCGCCCAGCGCTTCCAGAACCGTAAGCTCAGATGGGCCGAAGCCGGAGCTTTGCAGCAGGGCCGCCAATTCGGCAGGACCTTTGCCGTCGGACGTCAGCACCAGGATTTTGCGGCCAGCATGCAGATGCGGACGGATGAGATCGATCGGCCGTCCGTGCAGCGACAGAACCGTCGTCTCCTGCAGGGGCCAGCCGAGGCGCGATGCGGCGAGGCTGAAGGAGGAGGGCGCCGGGATAACAATCATTTCAGCGGCCGGAATGCTCCGCGAAAGTGTCGCGCCGACGCCGTAGAAAAAGGGATCACCTGACGCGAGAACCACCGTCGGCTTGCCGCGCCTGGCAAGCACCGCCTCGACGGATTTTTCGAATGGCGAAAGCCATGCTTGCGTTTCGCCTGATATCAGCGAGCTCATCAACTCGATATGGCGCGTCCCGCCGAAGACGACCGGCGATGAGGCGATCAGCCGCTTGGCTTCGTCGCCGAGACCGGCTGGACCGTCTTCGCCGATGCCGATAAGAGTGAGCCAGCGTTGAATTGAAGGTGTCTCAGCCATGGGCAAGGCCCGTATTCTGATCCTCGGCGGCACGACGGAGGCCCGAGCGCTGGCGGCAGCTCTTGCCTCGCGAGCCGATATCGAGGTCGTCCTGTCGCTTGCCGGCCGAACCGCCGATCCCGCCCCGCAGCCCGTTCCGGTGCGCAGCGGCGGTTTCGGCGGCGCAGAGGGGCTTGCCCGCTATGTCAGTGACGAAGAGATCGACCTGTTGATCGATGCCACGCATCCCTTCGCAGCCCGCATCTCGGCCAATGCCGCAGCCGCGGCTGCTGAATGCCATGTGTCCGCTTTCGCGCTGCGCCGTCCGGCGTGGGTGCCGGTCGAAGGCGATGATTGGCTTTCCGTGCACAGCGTCTCGCAGGCTATCGCCGCCCTCGGCGATGCGCCCCTGCGCGTTTTCCTCGCGACCGGCCGGCAGGAGGCGCATCAGGCGAACGCCGCGCCGCAGCACCATTATTGGGTCCGCAGCGTCGATCCCGTCGAACCGCCGCTGGCGGTTCCGTATGTCAATTACATCCATGGTCGCGGTCCGTTCCGGTTGGCCGACGAACTCGACATGCTGCGACAGCATCAGATCGAGGTCGTCGTCGCCAAAAACAGCGGCGGTGACGCGACCTATGGGAAGATCGAGGCCGCAAGGCAGCTTGACATCAAGGTGATCATGGTCGAGCGCGCTGAGGCCGCCGGTCTGCCGGTGGTCGAAACGGTAGACGCTGCGCTCGGTAGGATCGATCATTTCGCCTCTTCCCTGATGAAACGCGGCGTATAGACCAAATCTGGACGGCCTTCGCGGGCGATGATGCGCGTTTCGGCCGAGCCGATGATAACGCAGGTCGCCATATCTGCCTGCGAGGTCTCGGCATTCGCGAGCCCAGCGATCGTCATCCGCTCGTCTGGACGACCGGCGGCCCGGCCGAAGACGACAGGTGTTTCACCGGGCAGTATGGCGCGCAGGATTTCGAAGGCCTTGCCGAGTTGCCAGGGGCGAGCCTTGCTGATCGGATTGTAGAGCGCGATCACGAAGCCCGCTTCGGCGACGGCGCGGAGACGACTCTCGATCAGCGGCCAGGGCTTCAGATTGTCCGAAAGCGAGATCGCACAGAAATCATGTCCGAGCGGCGCGCCGATGCGGGCCGCAACGGCAAGCATGGCCGTGATACCCGGCACGACGATAAGGTCTACCGTCCGCCATTCAACCGGGCCGTGATCGATCGCCTCGCAAACGGCGGCCGCCATGGCAAAAACACCGGGATCGCCGCCGGAGACGACGCAGACATTGATGCCGGCTGAGGCCCGCTGCAGCGCCACCTTGGCGCGATCCAATTCCTCGCGATTGTCCGATGCCTGACGGATCTGGTCGTCGCGCAGCGTCAGGCGGTCGAGATAAGGACCGTAACCGTAAAATTCATGAGCGTCCGCGACCGCAGCCAGCGCCTCCGGCGTCGTCTGCTCAGGATTGCCGGGGCCGGTCCCAATCACATAAAGACGCCCGCTCATGGCCTGCTTTCCCAACCAGGAACCAGCACAAGGGAGAAATAGGGCGCCTCGGCATCGTCGCGGCTGGCAAGCGGCGTCATGGCGCCGTTGGCCATCGTGCCGCGCTCGACGTAAATCGCTTCCCCCAGCCGGCCCGCGGCATCGAGCGCGCGGCGGATTTTTGGCAGGTTGCGGCCGACTTTCATGATGACGGCGGCCTGCGTATCGCCCAGGCGGCGGGTAAGCTCAGCCTCTGCCATCGTTCCCGGCAGCACGGAGAGAACGTCGTCTCCCTGCACCATCGGTAATCCCGCGAGCGACCAGCAGCCGGACATGGCCGTCACACCCGGAATGACCTCTGTGGGGAAGCGATCGGCAAGGCGCACATGCAGGTGCATGTAGGAACCGTAAAACAGCGGATCGCCTTCGCTGAGCACGGCAACCGTCTTGCCTTCCCGCAGATGCGCCGCCACCATCTCGGCCGAAGCGTCGTAGAAAGCGGTGATCTGAGTGAGATATTCCGGCGCGTCCTTGTCGATCTCGGTCGTGACCGGATAGTAGAGCGGCAGCAGCTTTACGCCTGTTCTCAGAAACTCGCTGACGATGGCCTTGCCGTTGCCGCCTCTGCCCTGCTTGGCGAAATAGGCGACGACATCGGCGCGCTCAAGAGCCTTGACGGCCTTGACCGTCAGCAGTTCGGGATCGCCGGGGCCGGTGCCGACGCCGATCAGGCTTCCATTGGACGGCGCGCTCATAGGCCAGGCCTCGCGAGAGCGTTGATCGCGGCTGCCGTCATCGCACTGCCGCCAAGCCGGCCGCGCACGATGGCAAAAGGAACGCCGTAGGAGTTCTCGGCAAGCGCATCCTTCGATTCTGCCGCGCCGACAAAGCCGACGGGCATGCCGATAATGGCGGCAGGCTTCGGAGCGCCGTCACGCAGCATTTCCAGAAGGTGGAAGAGGGCGGTCGGTGCATTGCCGACGGCAACGACGGAGCCGGCAAGTCGGTCGGTCCAAAGATGCATAGCGGCAGCCGAGCGTGTATTGCCGATCGACTTTGCGATCTCAGTCGTGCGAGGATCCTGCAAGGTGCAGATGACATCGTTGGCGGCCGGCAGGCGTGCGCGGGTGACACCGCGGGCGACCATCTCCGCGTCGCAGAAAATCGGTGCGCCGGCAGAGAGCGCCTTGCGGGCGGATGCGACGAAATCGGGGGAGAAGAGAAAATGCTCTGCTGCTTCCACCAATCCGCAGGCATGGATCATGCGGACTGCGACATCGGCCTCGGCTTCGGGAAAACGCTGGAGATCGGCTTCGCTGCGGATGATCGCGAAGGAGCGTTCATAGATCGCATCCCCCTCGCGGATATAGTCATAGTCAG
This sequence comes from Rhizobium sp. BK312, assembly GCF_014193605.1. Lineage (NCBI taxonomy): Bacteria > Pseudomonadati > Pseudomonadota > Alphaproteobacteria > Hyphomicrobiales > Rhizobiaceae > Rhizobium > Rhizobium sp. BK312. The sequence goes on from NZ_JACHZP010000002.1 coordinate 413,028, forward strand.
GCATTTCTATCCCTGTCGTAAAGCCGTCGCTATTGCGTCCCGGCCGAGCCGTTTAAGACACTGCTGTGCCGATTCGCCAGCAGCCTTGTTGTTCCGTACCAGTTTCCCGAGCGCAGTCAGCGCCGATTTCAGGTCTTCCTTGTGGATGTAAGCCACGGGCTCTGATGATGATGACCCATTTACGACAATAGCATAGCCCGTTGCAGCACCGACGATGGTCAGCATTGCCGGAGACGGATGGGCGCAGCCTTTGGCGCAGCCGGATAGGTGCACTTGGAGCGAGCCGTCAAGCAGGTCGGGGCCTAAGTTGATGAGATCTGCGGCCGCCTGCCTCGTTGAATAATGCGCAGAGGCACATGCGCCGGCGCCGGAGCATGGGATTGCATAATTGGCCGGATCGTCAGCGCGCGTCTGGAAGCCGCAATCAACTGCGGCGGCGAGAATGTCTTCAATGCGATCGCGAGGAGGCCCGAGCATCAGCAGGCTGTGTTCCGGCCCCGTCCGAATTTCATGCACCCCCGCGACCTCGGCTACTTCGAGAAAGCGGATGAGATCTCGGGCGTGGATCCGACCGAAGGCCGGTCGCAGGCCGAAGGCCGAATGCTGCTTGCCGAGCGGGATGAGGCCGACAGGAGAGGCCGGGGTCGCGCTTTTGACGGGTGAGAAACGGGGAGCGGCCGGAAGTTGCGCTTGCAAAGAGGCAATGTCCAGATCGCGGCCGCGAGCGCGAGGACCGATTGCGGTCAATGCTTTGACGAGAGTGATGACGCCAGGAATCGCTTGTTCGTCGGTCAAGTTGGCAAGCGGCGTGGCCGTCGCCTGTGTTCCGGCAATCGCAAGCCACCACAGTTGCCTGCCATCAGCGGTATTGATGGCCTTCAAACGAATATCCGCCGAAATTTCATCGAGGATCACCCGGCCGCCGCCGTCGACGATGATGGCGAGCTTGGCGGCGAGCGCTGGCTTGGGATGTAGGGAATCGATGGCGTTTCGTAGCCGTTGAGCGAGCCCACGCGCATCGGCGATCTCCGACGGATCGACATCGCTGAGTGGCGGGACTTCGATCGCAACGCCGCTGTCCGGGACGATGCCGGCGCGGTCGATATCGGCGGCCAGTCCCGGCATGCTTTGCGGCGTCATACCGCGCAGCTGAAAATTGCCCCGCGCAGTGATCTCGATCAGACCGTTGCCATGCTTTTCTGTAGCCTCGGCCAAGGCGCGAAGTTGCGCAACCGTGAGGCCTGGCGTCAATGGCCGCAGGCGCACGAGCAGCCCGTCACCCGTCTGCATCGGCGCGTTCAAGGAGGGGCAGGCACCGCGAACCATGGAGGGCAGGGGCGACGCAATGTCATCCTCGGCGGCTCCCCCCTGAGGGATGCACGCCTGGTCCTCCATTGTCTGCGTGTCGGCCGCAACCATAAAACTGCCCTTCATAAGGGACATTTCCTTGCACAAACCGGATCGGCGGGCAAACGATTTGGTATTCGGCGCTTATTCGAGATCGTCGAAATCCTGCCCCTTGCGCATGAGGTAGATATCCATGATCCATCCGTGCCTGGCGCGGGCTTCGGCGCGGGTCGCGAGAATGCGCTCGGAAACGTCAGCCAGCCTGCCGGCAATCGTGATCTCATCCCGAGTGCCGAGATAGGCGCCCCAATAGATATAGGCATCGGGATCATCGATCTTGCTGAAGGCCTGCTCGCCGTCGAGCATGACGACGGCCGTTTCGGCAGTGCCCGGAAAGCTCTCGGCCAGCCGCCGACCGGTGGTGATCTGCACCGGCTTGCCGACGAGGTTAAGTGGGATGCGATGGCTTGCCGTCAGCGCCTGGATGCTGGTGATGCCGGGAACAACGCTGTAGTCGAGAGCGATCTTACCGCGAGCGACGACACGCTCGAGAATGCGCAATGTGCTGTCGTAAAGGCCCGGATCGCCCCAGACGAGAAAGGCAGCACTCTCTCTTTCCGTCAGATGTTCCAGAAACAACCGCTCATAAGTCGCGGAAATTGCGTCATGCCATTCGTCGACGCTCTGCACATAGCTGCGGTCCGCCATCTGGCGCGAGGGCACGTCATAACCAACGAAACGCGTGGCCGGATTGGTGACATAGCGCTGGCAGATGTCGCGCCTGACATCGGCGAGTTCCGTCTTGGCCGCGCCCTTGCTGGGAATGAGGATGACATCGGCTGCGTTCAGTGCGTTGATCGCCTGCACGGTCAGATGCTCCGGATTTCCCGTGCCGATACCGACGATGTAAATATGCCGCATATGCCTGCCCTCGCTCTTGGTGCAATTCCAGGAAAAGTGCGCAGCGGTTTTCCGTCCGGAATTGCAAGGAAACAAAGAGATAGAGCGGCTCAGAGATTCCGTGAAAGGCTGAGCCGCTCTGGCGCTGTTTGCCGGAAGCGTCCGGTCATTTCAAGAGGAGCTTCAAGCCGATTGCCGCTCAAAGGTCCAGCGGTTGGCGATATAGCTGCGCGGCGAGGTGCCGAGCATGCGGCGGAACATGGTGGTGAATGCCGCCACGCTTTCGTAGCCTGCTTCGAGTGCGACATTGGTAACGGGTTGGCCCTCGGCAAGCTGCGGCAGGCAGGCGAAAACGCTCGCTTGTTGTCTCCATGTGGTGAAGCTGATGCCGGTTTCCTTGCGGAACTGCCGTGTGAACGTCCGGCGGCTCACAGAAAGCTTCTCCGCCCAATCGTCCAATCTGGCGTTGGGCGATGGAGTGGACAGATAGTCGCGGCAGAGCGCGGCCATCCGACGGTCGGACGGGAAGGGGAGACCGAGGGGCCGTTCCGGCAGCGTCGCGATCTCTTCGACGAGAAGCGACAGGACCAGCCTTGCCTTTCGATGACTGAGGGGCGCTTCCCGCAGCCGAATGGCCTCCAATAGCAGGCTGCGGGCGAGGTCCGTCACTTCGACGACGCGCGGGGCCTCATCCTTCGGCGGCTGGCTGCGCGGCGTCACGTAGACGGATTTCATACTGACATCGCTCAGGATTTCGATCGAATGTTCCAGCCCAACGGGGATGAAAAGGGCATGGCCGGGCGGCACCATCCAGCGGCCGCGCGCTGTCATGATCAGGGCGACGCCGGCGAAGATGCACAGCAGCTGCGTGCGGCGGTGGCGGTGCCACGGAACGGTATAGCCCTGCGGCGGCTCGGCACTATGGACAAGGATATCCGCGAGCGAATCCTCCATCCAGCGCATGTTCTGCACATGATCGTCGGCGAGGGTTGCCAGCAACTGTTTCGAAAGCTTTTCCATTTTGGCCCAATCGAGAAACTATTGGACCAGAACACGAAAGAAGGACACACGCAAGCCGTGCTAAAGGCGGATCAAGTCATATGCCTGGCAAATCTGCCGGCACAGGAAGGATTACCCCGATGGTTGCGGAAGTCTTGGGCACGCAGGCCCGATATCAGAAGACGACGATGTCGGTCGTCATGGCCGTCAGCACGTGTCATATGCTGAACGATACGATGCAGTCGCTTTTGACATCGCTCTACCCGATGTTCAGAGAGAATTACGCGCTTGATTTCGTGCAGATCGGCCTGCTGACGATGATGTTCCAGATCACCGCATCGCTGCTGCAGCCGGTGGTCGGTATCGTCACTGACAAATGGCCGATGCCCTATTCGCTGCCGGTCGGCATGGTCAGCACCTTTGCAGGACTGCTGCTGCTTGGCTATGCCGGCAGTTTCGGCGTGCTCCTGATCGCTGCAAGCCTGATCGGCTTCGGTTCGGCCGTCTTCCATCCGGAGGCATCGCGCGTCGCCCGGCTGGCGTCGGGCGGGCGCCATGGCCTGGCGCAATCGCTGTTCCAGCTCGGCGGCAACGCCGGTTCGGCGATCGGGCCGCTGATCGCCGCTTTCTTCGTCCTGCAACACGGCCAGAAGAGCGTCGCCTGGCTTTCGGTGCTCGCGGTGATCGGGTTCATCGTTCTGAGCTGGGTCGGCAATTGGTTCATCAATCATCGCCGCCAGCAGTCCGCCCGTCCAGCACCGAGCCGCGCCTTGCCGATCGCACGCAGCAAGGCGATGTGGGCGCTTGCCATTCTGATCCTGTTGACGGCGACGAAGAATGTCTACATGGCCAGCATATCCAGCTATTTCACCTTCTACGTCATCGACAAGTTCCATCTCGATGTCCGCGACGCGCAGCTGATGCTGTTCCTCTTCCTCGGCTCCGTTGCCGTCGGCACGATCATGGGCGGTCCGGTGGGCGATCGCTTCGGCGCGCGTTTCGTGATCTGGTTCTCGATTCTCGGCGTCATCCCGTTTGCGCTTTTGATGCCCTATGCGAACCTGTTCTGGACCTGCGTCCTGACTGTCGTCATCGGCCTCGTCCTGGCCTCTGCCTTCCCGGCGATCGTGGTCTTTGCTCAGGAGCTGATCCCCGGCCGCGTCGGGCTGATCGGCGGCATCTTCTTCGGCTTCGCCTTCGGCGCGGGTGGATTGGGGGCTGCGGCTCTCGGAGATTTTGCCGACACGCATGGCATTCCCTTCGTCTACACGCTCTGCTCGTATCTGCCCTTGCTCGGCCTGTTCACGATCTTCCTGCCGCGAATCCCACGGCATTGATCGAGATCGGCGGGCAATTGGCCCGCCACCATTCTTAAGCGCTCGCGTTGAGACCTCTTTGTCAGGCGTAGCGGCTGACGGCGAGGTCCGTCGCGTCGATATCAGGCTTGCGGCCGCTGACGAGATCGCTGATGACTCGCGCCGAGCCGGAACTCATGGTCCATCCGAGCGTGCCGTGGCCGGTATTGAGAAATAGTCCCTTGATTTTCGTCGGTCCGATGACCGGCGTGCCATCCGGCGTCATCGGCCGCAGGCCCGACCAGAAGGAAGCCTTGGCAACATCGCCCCCGGGGAAGAGGTCGGTGACGGAATGCTCGAGAGTCTGGCGCCGGGCAAGGCCGAGATCGTTGGTATAGCCGGATATCTCTGCCATGCCGCCGACGCGGATGCGATCGCCGAGGCGGGTAATGGCGATCTTGTAGGTTTCGTCCATGACGGTCGATTCCGGCGCGCGCGACGCATCGGTGATCGGGATCGTCAGCGAATAGCCCTTGACGGGATAGACGGAGAGGCTGATGCCGAGCGGCTTCAGCAAAAGCGGCGAATAGCTGCCGAGCGCGACAACGATCGCATCGGCGTTCAAGCGCCCACGGTCGGTCATGACGGCGCGCGCCTGCTCCCCCTGAACGTCGAGGCCCTTGATCGTCGTGCCGTACTGGAACTTTACGCCGAGCTCGATTGCCTTCGCCGCAAGCGCATTGGTGAATTTGAAGCAGTCGCCGGTTTCGTCCTTCGGCGTCAGCAGGCCACCGACGATCTTGCCGCGGACATGCCGGAGCGCCGGTTCAACGCTGACGCAGCCGTCGGGATCGAGCACTTTATAGGGGATGCCATCGGCTGCCAGGGCCTTGACGTCCTTGGCGGATGCATCGAGCTGCGCTTGCGTGCGGAAGAGCTGCAGCGTGCCCTGCATGCGTTCGTCATAGGCAATGCCCGTTTCTTCGCGAAGCTGAGCGAGCGAAATGCGGCTGTAATCGGCCAGGCGCAGCATGCGGCTCTTGTTGACCGCATAGCGTTCCGAGGTGCAGTTCGACAGCATCTTGACGAGCCATGAAAGCATGGCGCCATCGACCTTCGGGCGCAGGATGAGTGGCGCGTGGTGCATGAACAGCCACTTGATCGCCTTCATGGGGATGCCGGGTGCCGCCCAGGGCGAGCAGTAGCCGAAAGAGACTTCCCCAGCATTGGCGAAGCTAGTTTCCAACGCTGGCCCCTGCTGGCGGTCGATGACCGTGACTTCGTGGCCCGCCTTGGCTAGCTGATAGGCTGACGTCACGCCGATGATGCCGGCACCCAGAACGACGACTTTCATGATGTCCTCAGAGACTTGAGAGATGGGGAGGTCAGCGATATTGACGGTGGAAGCGATGGCCGAGACTGGTCAGGATTTCATAGGAAATCAAGCCGGCATCGCGCGCAAGATCATCCACGGTCTGATGATCTCCAAGAACTTCCACCATGCTGCCGAAAGAGAGTGCACCCTCGGGCAAGGCGCTGATATCGATTGTCGTGCTGTCCATCGAGACGCGGCCGACGATCGGCAGGCGAACGCCGTTGTAATAGACCGCGCCGCGATCGCTGAGGCTGCGCGGCAGGCCATCGGCATAGCCGGCGGCGATCGTCGCGAGCCGGGTCCGGCCTTTCGTCACATGCACGCCGCCATAGCCGACCCGCGCGCCCTCCGGAACGGTTCGCGTCTGTACGACTGCGACATCGAGCCGAACGACGGCTTCCATGGGGTTGGCAACGCCACCGGTCGGAGCGCCGCCATAAAGGGCAATCCCCGGGCGCGCCAGTACGCCATGGAAATCTCCGCCAAGAAAGATGCCGCCTGAGTTTGCGAACGAAACATCGTACTGCGGAAACTCCGTTGCGACGCGACGCATTTCGGCAAGCTGATCGGCGTTCTGTCCGCTGCTCGCCTCGTCCGCAGAGGCGAGGTGACTCATGATGAAGAGAATGTCGATGTCGTCGGGCGCCTGCAGGTGAGTTGCGACGGCGCTTCTGTCTTCCGGCGGTATGCCAAGCCGCGACATGCCGGTATCGAATTGCAGAACCGCCGGGAGCCTGCGCTGAAGAGAGCGTGCCGTCTGCGACCATTGCTGCAACTGATCGAGCGAATTGATGACAGGCACTATGCCGCCATCGGCGCAGGTAGCCTCGTTACCGGGCAACAGGCCGTTCAGTACAAAAATCGTCGCATCGCTAGGGAGTTGCGGGCGCAGCCGCAGTGCCTCGATGAAATGGGCGACGAAGAAATGCCGGCACCCGCGCCCGTAGAGCACTTTCGAGACTTGATTGGCACCGAGTCCATAGGAATCGGCCTTGACGACGGCAGCTGTTTTTGCTGGCGCGACGATGGCGGATAGTTTGTCGTAGTTCCGGCACAGCGCGGCCAGATCGATCGTCAGATAACCACATGCTCCACTATTCATCGCCAATTTTGGCGTCCGAGAATCCACAATGCCGCCGTCCATGTCCGCCCTCGCTTCTTTCAAAGCAGATTATTGAAAGGATCGTGAAATTGTCCGCCAAACAGTGATTGATTATTGTGTAATTGCACAGATATTGAAATGACCTGCGATTTTTTGAAAGAATCCACATGGCCGCTCTCGACGCCATCGACCGCAATATTCTCCGGCTGCTTCGACTTGATGCTCGTGTCAGCAATGCGAAGCTGGCAAGCGAAGTGGGACTATCGCCATCGGCCTGCCTGCGGCGCATCAAATTGATGGAACAGGCGGGCGTGATCCGAGGCTACACTGCGCTGGTGGACACGTCGCAGGCGGAGGCATCGATCGCCGTCATCATCAACATCACGCTCGAGCGGCAAACGGAGGAGCATCTCGATCGTTTCGAGGCGGCGGTGCGCAAACATCCCGAGATCAAGGAATGCTTTTTGATGACGGGCGGCTCCGACTATCTGCTGCGTGTCGAAGTCGCCAATCCCGGCGACTTCGAACGTATCCATAAGGATATCCTGTCGACCATGCCGGGAGTGCTGCGAATCCATTCGAGCTTCTCGATCCGCAACGTGCTTGCGACGCGGCCGAAGGGGCTGCGTTGAGCCGATGTCGGCTCGGCGCAGGAAGAACCTTATTCCGCCGTTCCGCGATCCTGATCCCAGCCGATGCCGGCTGCAGCATCCACTTCGCAGATCAAGCCGCTCGGTTCGTAGCTGATTTGGACCTTGCCGTTCAATTCTGCCGCCAGCAGACTTTCTATCAAGCGGGAGCCGAAACCCCTCCGGGTCGGAGGTGTTACGGTTGGTCCTCCCGCTTCCTGCCACCGCAACTTGAGGCGTTCGGCCCCGCCGCTTTCCAGCGACCAAGTAATGGCAATGCGTCCATCAGGCACCGAAAGCGCGCCATACTTGGCCGCATTCGTCGCAAGTTCATGCAGGGCGAGCGAGATGGAAACAACAGCCCGCGGCGCAAGCTTGATGGCAGGGCCGGAGATTTCGAACCGGTCCTTCGGATAGGGCGACAATGCCTGGGCTATGATTTCAGTCAATTCGGCCTGCTCCCATTTGCCATGGATCAGCAAATCGTGAGCACGCGCCATTGAGGAGAGCCTTGCCTCGAAGGTCTCGACGGATGTCTTGTCGACGTCATCTCTTCCCAATGTCTGGCGTGCAATGGCCATGACGGTTGCGAGCACATTCTTGACACGATGATTGAGTTCGCCCACCAGCACCGTCTGCAGGCGCTCGGCCTCCTTCTTAGCGCTGATGTCATGAGCAGTCTTCGAAGCCCCCACGATCCTGCCATAGACGTCATAGATCGGCGAAACGCTGAGGAGCACATCGACAAGCTCGCCGTTCTTGTTGCGTCGTTTGGTTTCGTAAGGCTCTACCTTTTGGCCCGAACGGATCCGCGCCAGAATCGCCGGCTCTTCGTCACTGCGGTCCTCCGGAACGAGCATCATCACGGACTGACCGATGGCCTCTTCCGCCGATTGTCCATAAAGCCTTTCCGCACCGCTATTCCAGCTCGTGATGATCATATTGAGATCGATGCTGAGGATGGCATCGTCCGATGAGGCGACAATAGCCGCCAGCTGCCGCTCCACTTCCTGTGCACGCTTGCGTTCACTGATATCGGTGACGATCGCGGCGGCCCGCTGGATGCGTCCCGAACTGTCTTTCAAGCCGGAAATGGAGTTTGCAACCCAGACGAGGCTACCATCCTTGCGAACATAGCGCTTTTCAATCTCGAAGCTTTCTCCCGTCGCCATCATCGTTTCGAACAGGCGGATAGTCTCGTGCAAATCGTCTGCATAGGTGATGTCATAGGTCCGCATGCCGAGAAGCTCGTTCTCGGAGTAGCCCACAATTTCGCAGAAACGCTCATTCACCCGGACGAAACGGCCATCAAGTTCGCACTGGGCAAACCCTGTCGTCGATTGCGAGATAACGGCGCGAAACAGCTCTTCACTTTCACGCAGCGCCTGCTCCGTGCGAACCCGTTCCGTCGTTTCGTTGACGATGCAGAAGACACCGAGCGCCCGGCCGTCCGCATCACGGACGGGCGAATACGAAATGTCGAAATAAACCGTTTCGGGATATCCGTAGCGCTCGATGTAGAAGGGCCGGTCCTTGGCGACGACTGCCACGCCATCGTGAAGGACGGAGCGAAGAAGCGGTTCGAGGTCGCTCCAGAGCTCGGCCCAATTTTCTCGCGCAGGCCGGCCGAGTGCGCGAGGATGCTTGTCGCCTATCGTCGTTGCATAGGCGTCGTTGTAAAGTGCAATAAAGTCGTCGCCCCAGAACATAACGATCTGAGCTTGGGCGGGGAGCATGATATCGACGGCAGCTTTAAGGCATGCGGGCCATTCCGACCTAGGCCCAAGACCAGTGGCTGCCCAATCGAAGCCGGAGATAAGGTCAGCCATTTCGTTCGTTTGTCTAGCCAGTTCGGGCACGATGTTCAGAATGCATCCTCTCGTTAGCGACTGCAGTTCCCAAGAATTGCCGGGTCTACCCGATGCTTGCTAATTCATAGCATATTCTCCCTCAAAAAGTGCAGGGAGAAAACTGCTAATTTCGATGTATTTTAAGTGAGATAAGTGAATGTCCGCTACGAATATCTGGGGTATTTAAAGGGAGCGCCATAAGCTCTCGTCTTGGCGGGGCGTCAATTGACACTCGCTTCGAGTTGGCTACCAGAAATTCGGGAGCGCACGCGTTTCGGCACATTTTTTCGCGAGCCAGGACGCACGGCTTGCTGGGGATATGTGGGGGTTATCAGAGCACACACGGTTACGGCCAGCCAGCCGCTCCAAGGCGAAGTCGCTTGCCAGCTGTTCCGCCACCTCTAAGCGCAGTCAATGGCGGGAGCGGATTGTATTGATCTGATGTCCCGGGATGAGCTTCCCTTTCAGTGCGGGAGATCAGATCATTTTCGCGCTCTTTCTTTGAGTTGCCTCAGGCCGCCCGTAGCAGCATGCCGAAGAGGTCGCGCGGATCGTCTGGATCGGCGATGATATCGAGCTTCTGGAAATAGTCCGTGCCGGCCAGCTTTTCGCGGACATAGCGCAGAGCGGAAAAATCCTCGATCGCGAAGCCGACGCTGTCGAAGAGCGTGATCTGCCCGTCGCTGCTACGGCCCGGTGCCCGGCCGCTGACGACCTGCCAGAGTTCGGTGACCGGATAGTCCGCGCCCATCTGCTGGATTTCGCCTTCGATGCGTGTCTGCGGCGGATATTCGACGAAGGTGTCGGAGCGCAGCAGGATGTCGCGGTGGAGCTCCGTCTTGCCCGGGCAATCGCCACCAATGGCGTTGATGTGGACGCCGGCGCCGACCATATTGTCTGTCAGAATGGTCGCGAATTGCTTGTCGGCCGTGCACGTCGTGATGATATCGGCGGCTTCGATGGCAGCCTGAGCCGAGGTGCAGGGCACCAGACGCAGGCCTGTTCTGGCGAGATTGCGGACGGTCTTTTCGGTTGCTCTCGGATCAATGTCGTAGAGGCGGACTTCCTCGATGCCGAGGACCGCCTTCATCGCCAGCGCCTGGAATTCCGCCTGTGCGCCATTGCCGATCAGGGTGAGGCGGCGCGAATTGGCCGGCGCCAGATGTTTGGCCGCCATCGCCGAGGTGGCCGCCGTGCGCAGCGCCGTCAGCAGCGTCATTTCCGTCAGAAGCACCGGATATCCGGTCGAGACTTCTGCAAGCAGGCCGAAGGCGGTCACCGTCTGCAGTCCCTGCGCCATGTTCTTCGGATGGCCGTTGACATATTTGAAGCTGTAGACGGCGCCATCCGAGGTGGGCATCAACTCGATGACGCCGTCATGCGAATGGGAAGCGACGCGGGGCGTCTTGTCGAAGAGGTCCCAGCGGCGGAAATCCGCTTCGATAGCGTCCGTGAGTTCGATGAGCACGGTTTCGATGCCGATGTGATGGACGAGCCGCATCATGTTCTCGACGCTGACGAAGGGAATGAAAGCTCTTTCCGATGGGAGCGGTGCGGACATTCTCGTATCCTCGATAAAAATCATTTCCCTAGGGTATCAAGCGGATCGATTGACTGAAATCGCAAAACTGTGTCAGTTCTGGTATGAGTTTATACAAATTGCCCAAGATTTTTGACAGATTATACAAGATCAGGATCTGCGATGACGCTTGCCAAGTATATTCCCGATGATCTCGACCGGCGTATCATCGCTCATCTGCGTGCCGACGGGCGGGCTTCGCTCTCCAAACTGTCTGATGTTCTGGGCGTCGCGCGCGGCACGGTGCAGAACAGGCTGGATCGACTGATAGAAACCGGCACGCTGCTCGGCTTCACCGTAAGGGTCCGGGAAGACTATGAGGAGCAGACCGTGCATGCCGTCATGATGATCGAAGTCGTGGGGAAATCGACGACACAGGTCATCCGCAAGCTGCGAGGGCTTCCCGAAATCTATTCGCTGCATACAACGAACGGCAATTGGGATCTCGTCGCCAATATCCGCGCGACAAGCCTGTCGGACTTCGACCGGGTCTTGCGCGAAGTGCGGATGATCGACGGCGTCGCAAACAGCGAGACTAGCCTATTGCTGAGCAGTCTATGATAGCTCGCGTTCAAAGCCACTGATCGCGGGGAACGGTCTAGGTGGGCTCATTTGTGGAGTGCTTATTCCAGGCATCGTAACTTGCCCGGCTCCATCGAGACTTAGCGAACCTCGTACACCCTTCAGCGCTATTTCAGAGCCCGCGAATGTCTATGTTCCATATACAACTAACGCTCGGATGGTTTGCCGCTTTGGCTCTCCAGCCGATAGCGATGTCCCGGATAAACCAGCCGCGCCGTGGACACGATGCCGCGCGCCGACCATGTGCGCCTCCAGATCGTCAGGCAGGGTTCGGTCTTCAGGATCGTCAGCAGCTTGCACTCCCAGGCTTGCGGCATGACGGCTTCGACGACATGTTCCGAGCCGCTGAGTGGGGCAACGGCCGAAAGGTAGGCATTCGGTGTCATGTCGGTAAAATCCTGCTGCAGGTAATCGGGCGCGGCGTCCGGATGGACATGCCGGTCCTCGATCTGTACCGGCACGCCGTTCTCGCTATGCACGATCAGCGAATGAAAAGCCGGCGATCCGATGTCGAGTTCCAGCGCATCGGCTACGTCGGGCGAGGCAGCCTCCTGGGCTAGTACGATTACGCTTGCTTGATGGGAATGACCGCGTTCGGCGATCTCCTCGGCGATGTTGCGGACCTCGAAGAGGGCGGAGGCTCCCTTGCGCTCGGCGACGAAGGAGCCGACGCCCTGGATGCGGACGAGCTCGCCTTCATTGGCTAGTTCTCGCAGCGCACGATTGGCCGTCATCTTGCTGACGCCAAGCTCGACCACCAATTCGTTTTCGGAGGGAACGCGATATTTCGGCGGCCACTCACCGCTATGAATGCGATCGAGTATCATCTGCTTGACGCCGGCATAGAGAGGTGCGGTATCATTTTCCGCCAGTTCGCGTTTCATCTCGCCGGAACGCTTCATTGCCTATTCCCTTTGCACCGCGTGAATCTGCCTCGAAAACAACTTTCCTACTTGCATATCATAAATTATCTCATATGGTACCCTATACAACCTCGCAATCAATCCTAAAAATTAATTGGGAAAGCGGGCAAGCCGGCGAAGATCGGTAGGAAGTGCTGCAAAGCCTGTTTCAACCTCAGAGGAGCTCAACACAATGAAATTCAGTGCATTTCTCTTGTCAGGCGTCGTAGCTGCCGCCGCTTTCGCCGCGCCTGCATTCGCCAAGGACTGGAAGACGGCAACGATCACCCTGGAAGGTGCCTACGCGCCGTGGAACATGACGAACGCCGACGGCACGCTCGGCGGGTTCGAGCCGGAGCTTGCCAAGGTTCTGTGCGAACGAGCCAAGATCGATTGCAAGCTCGTTGCTTCCGACTGGGACGGCATGATCCCGGCGCTGAACGCCGGCAAGTTCGACGTCATCATGGATGCTCTGTCGATCACCGACGAGCGCAAGCAGGTCATCGGCTTCACCATTCCTTACGCCGCGACGCCCGCTGCTTTTGCGACCGCCAAGGACAGCCCGCTTGCCAATGCCGCCGGCACCGGCACCACGATCAAGATGACCCCCGGCCAGACCGGCGTCAAAGAAATCGACGTGTTGAAGGAAGCCTTCAAGGGCAAGACGATCGGCATCCAGGCTGCAACCGTCTATGCCAAGTTCGTCTATGACAATTTCGGTTCGATCGCCACGATCCGCGAATACAAGACCGGGGCGGACCGCGATCTCGATCTGCAGAACGGCCGTATCGATCTCGGCTTCGATGACGCCGTCTACTTCGCGAACGCCTTCGCCAGCGCCAATGATTCGCTCGCCTTCACCGGCCCGGAAATCGCCGGCTCCATCTGGGGTGAGGGCGAAGGCCTCGGCATCCGCCAAGCCGATACTGATCTGCGCGACAAGTTCAATGAGGCGATCAAGTCCGCGCTTGCCGACGGTACCATCAAGACCCTGTCGATGAAGTGGTTCAAGGTCGACGTCAGCCCGAATTGATGAGCGCGGCCTTGGGTCGTTTTCATCGGTCTCCGGCTTTGCGGCCGGAGACCATATGATATCCTGACGCCTGAAACTGCCACGGACGGGGATTGGATCTATGGCAAGCTTGCAATTGCTGGGCTTCGGCTCGAACGGATGGGGCGCGCTGCTGCTTGTTGCCGCCTTGATGACGCTTGCCGTCACGGCAACCGCCTTGGCCATCGGCGCCGTTCTGGGCGCGGTCATAGCCTTCGCGAAACTCTCCGGAAGCCTGGTGCTGAAGACGCTCGGCAATATCTACACGACAGTCTTTCGCGGCGTTCCTGAGCTTCTGATCATCTATCTGATCTATTTCGGCGGCTCGTCGGCGGTAACGTCGATCGGCAAATGGCTGGGCTATGAAGGCTTTCTCGGTCTGCCGTCCTTTGCCGCGGGTGCTCTTGCCGTCGGCATCATTTCCGGCGCCTATCAGGCCGAGGTGTTCCGCGGCGCCTATCTTGCCATTTCCAAGGGCGAGCTTGAGGCCGCGTCTGCCATAGGCATGCATCGCGGCCTGCGCCTGCGCCGCATCATCATTCCGCAAGTCTTCCGCTTTGCCATTCCCGGGCTCGGCAATGTCTGGCAGCTCAGCCTCAAGGATTCCGCTTTGATTTCGGTGACCGGCCTTGCGGAGCTGATGCGCACCAGCCAGGTTGCAGCCGGCTCTACCCGTCAATATTTCCTCTTCTTCATCGCCGGCGGCATTCTCTATCTGGTCCTGACCAGTCTGTCGGACCGCATCTTCAACAAGGCCGAACGTCACGCCAATCGCAGCATGCCGGCTGCGACGATTGGCCAGGCTTGAGGAGGACGGCATGGATTTCGTTTTTCTTTCGAGCACGATGGTCACGCTGCTGAAGGCGGTGCCGATGACGCTGCTGCTCTTCTCCCTGTCGATCCTCTGTGGCGGCCTTCTCGCTCTCGTCATCGTTGCCATGCGCGTCAGCGGCAATCCGATCCTCTCCGGGTTCGCCAAGGGCTACATTTTCGTGTTTCGCGGCTCGCCGCTGTTGATCCAGATGTTCCTGGTCTTCTATGGCTTGGCGCAATTCTCCATCATCCGCTATTCGTTCCTCTGGCCGTTCCTGCGCGAGCCCGTCGTTTGCGCGATCCTGTCGCTGGCGCTTTGCACTGCCGGCTATTCGGCCGAGATCTTTCGCGGCGGCATCCGCGCCGTTTCGCCGAAGGAGATCGAAGCCGCGCGTTCGATCGGCATGTCCGGCTTGCTGCTCGTGCGCCGTATCATAGCGCCGATCGCCTTTAGGCATGCGCTGCCGGCCTATTCGACCGAGATCGTGCTGATGATGAAGTCGACGGCGCTCGCAAGCCTCGTCACGGTCTGGGAGGTCACGGGCGTTGCCCAGCGGCTGATTTCGCAGACCTATCGCACGATGGAAGTCTTCATCTGTGCCGCGATCATCTACCTCGTGCTGAATTTCATCATTCTGCAGGCCATGGCCCTGCTGGAATATTCTCTATCCCGCCATCGCCGCGCGATACCGCCGGCGCTGAAGGCCTAAAGCTTACTGGAGCAGGCAAATCATGCCAGGTGTCACCCGACTTTCCGTCCGCAACATCCGCAAGAGCTTCGGTACTCATGAAGTCTTGCGCGGCATTTCCCTCGATGCTCAGGATGGCGATGTGATTTCGCTGCTCGGCGCTTCCGGCTCGGGCAAATCGACTTTCCTTCGCTGCATCAACCTCCTCGAAATCGCCACGGATGGCGAGATCTGGGTGGATGGCGAGCAGATCCGCATGATCCATAAGAATGGCAAGAGCTACCCAGCAAGCCATAAGCAGGTGGATCATATTCGCTCCGAACTCGGCATGGTCTTCCAGAGCTTCAATCTCTGGTCCCACATGACGATCCTGCAGAATGTCATCGAAGGGCCAGTGCATGTCCTGAAGCGCTCACGCTCGGAATGCATTGCCGAGGCCGAAGCGCTTCTGGAGAAGGTCGGCATTGCCGACAAGCGTCATGCCTATCCCGCGCATCTCTCCGGCGGCCAGCAGCAGCGCGCGGCAATTGCCCGTGCGTTGGCCATGAAGCCGAAGGTTATGCTGTTCGACGAGCCGACCTCGGCGCTTGATCCGGAACTCGTCGGCGAAGTGCTGCGCGTCATGCGCGCCCTTGCCGAGGAAGGCATGACCATGCTGGTCGTCACCCACGAGATGAGCTTCGCCCGCAATGTCTCCAACCGCGTCGTCTTCATGAAGGAAGGGCTTGTCGAAAGCACCGGCACGCCGGATGAGATGTTCGGCGGCGGCGCCTCGCCGGCCTTTCGCCAGTTCATCGGTCATTTCGGAAACGGACAATGACCGTTACGATCGATAGGCCGCTATCCTGGCGCGACATCGCCCGCGTCGGCGGCGGTGAACCCTTGTCTCTTTCCGATGCTGCCTGGGAGCGCGTTGCTCAGGCAAGCCGCATCGTCGAGCGTATCGTGGAAACGGGCGTGCGCGCCTATGGCGTCAATACCGGCGTCGGCGCGCTTTCCGATACGGTTGTTGATCGCGATTCACAGAGCCGGCTGTCGCGCAATATCATTCTCAGCCACGCCTGCGGTGTCGGTCCGCTTTTGCCGGCGCGCGAGGTGCGCTCGATTATTGCGGCGCAGATCGCCAATTTCGCCCATGGCTATTCCGGTGTGCGGCCCGAGATCATCAGGCATCTGGCCGCGTTTCTCGAACATAACTGCATTCCGGAAGTCCCGTCTAAAGGCTCAGCCGGCTATCTCACGCACAATGCCCATACCGCGCTCGTCCTGATCGGCGAGGGCAGGGCTGTCGTGAAAGGCAAGTCGATGAGCGGTGCCGAGGCGCTCGCGGCGATTGGCCTGCCTCCCCTGGTGCTCGGCGCCAAGGAGGGCTTGAGCCTCGTCAACGGCACGGCCTGCGCCACGGGATTGTCGGCGCTTGCCGTCTCCCGTGCCGAGCACCTGCTCGATTGGGCCGATGCCATCGCCGCGCTGACCTTGGAAGCCGTTGGCTGCCAGATGGCGGCTTTTGATGAGAAGGTACTGGCGCTGCGCCCATCGACTGGCATCGCCAAGGTCGGGCGCAGCTTGCGCAGTCGCCTGCATGGCAGCGGTCTCGTTGCGGCTGCCCTCGGCCGGCGGACGCAGGATGCGCTGAGCCTGAGGTCGGTCCCCCACGCCCATGGCGCGGCCTGGGATGTCTTCGAACAGACGGCCGATATCGTCGATCAGGAACTCGCTTCGGTCACGGATAATCCGGCTGTTTCAGGCACGCCGGAGCAGCCGGTTGTCTCTTCCGAGGCGCATGCTGTGGCGCCCGCTCTTGGGCAGGCAGCCGATAGTCTGGCAATCGCGGTAGCACAGATCGCCGCGATGAGCGAACGCCGGACGGATCGCCTTGTCAATCCGCTGGTCAGCGGCCTGCCGCCGTTTCTTGCAAGCGACGCCGGCAGCCATTCCGGTTTCATGATCGCGCAATACACGGCAGCGGCGCTGAGCAACGACAACCGGCGGCTCGCCGCACCGGCATCGCTCGACGGCGGCCTGACCTCCGGCCTTCAGGAAGATTTCCTGGCCCATCCGACCGCGGCGGCCAACAAGCTGCTCGCGATCCTCGACAATGCCGAATATATCCTGGCCATCGAGCTGATGGCGGCGGCGCAGGCACATGATTTCCTCGTTTCGAAGGGTGCCAGAGCGCCAGGAACGGAGCGCATCCACGCAGCTGTCCGTTCATGCGTGCCCGTTTATGGCGACGATCGTCCCTTGAATGCGGATATGGAAGCCTTGCGGGCCATGATCGCCAAGACCGCGCCGCCTGCGGAAAACCAAACTGGAGCATGAAATGACTGCGGAATTCGACCTTGCCGTCGTCGGCCTCGGCGCGATGGGAAGTGCAGCCTTGTCTTTCGCAGCGGCGCGCGGTGCAAAGGCGATCGGGATCGAGGCGCATTTCCCCGCTCATTCCCTCAGCTCCTCGCATGGCGATAGCCGCCTGATCCGCCTCGGCTATTTCGAAGATCCGTCCTATGTTCCCTTGCTGAAGCGTGCCTATCAAAACTGGCGCTCGCTGGAGGCAAGGCTGCGGGCCGAAATCCTGACGGTGACAGGTGTCCTGCAGATCGGCACGCCCGACAGCAAGATCGTCAGCGGCACGCGCGCTTCCTGCGACATGCACGACCTGCCGAATGAGATACTCGATCGCGACGCCATGAAACGCCGCTTTCCGGCTTTCGCGCTGGACGACGGGGAGGTCGGCCTGCTCGATCCTCAGGGCGGCTATGTCAGGCCTGAAACAGCGATCATGGGCTATTTGAAGCTTGCAGCCGAAGACGGTGCCGTCCTGCATTTCGGCGAGCGCGTCATCGCGATCGAGCCAGACGATACGGGCGTGACCGTCGTTTCCTCAACTGGGCGATATCGCGCCCGCAAGGTGATCGTCGCAACCGGCGCGTGGATTGCCGAGCTTGTGCCGCAGCTGAAGGCGCATGCCCAGCCTATCCGGCAGGTGGTTGCCTGGTATCAGCCGAGGGATGGCTTCGTTGCCGAACCGCAACGCATGCCATGCTTCCTGCGCGATGAAGGAGCGGAAGGTTCCTATTTCGGCTTCCCGGCCATCGGGGTCGATGGTGTGAAGATCGGCCGCCATGCGCATTTCCGTGAGCCGATTGACCCGACCCTTCCCAATCCGCCGGTGAATGATACCGACACCGATCTGCTCGACAATTTTGCTCGCAAGCGGCTACCGAATGCAGCCTCATTTCGCGGGCGGGCGACCACCTGCCGCTATACCATGCTGCCGAGCGAGGATTTTCTCATCGATAGGGTGCCCGGACAGCCGAATGTGGTGGTCTCGTCGGCCTGTTCCGGCCATGGCTTCAAGTTTACGAGCGTGATCGGCGAAATCCTTGCGGATTTGGCGCTGGAAGGCGGAAGCGCGTTTCCGACCGCCTTGTTTTCCTTCGAGAAGCATTTTGGCGGTCTGGGAATATAGCCACCAATCTCGCGCGCAATTCAACCGATCGTCATGCGTCGCAGCACGTCCGATCGGAAATAGAAATGTTGGACGAGTGCGCCGAGGACGTGAAGGACGACGACGATCCAGAGCAGGGACTTGATTGGTCCGCCATGAACGAATGCCGCCGTATCGATCCCCAGATAGTAGGCTGCGATACCCGACAGCGGCATTGCAAAGATCAGCACATAGAGCAGGACATGTGTCAGCTGCGCGAGGTAGTGCAGGAAGGCAGGCTGGCCATCCGGCGTCGCGGGGACGTCGGACGAAAATCTGACTGCAAGGCGCAGGACGGCGAGCAACAGGACAGCAATGCCGGCATAGGCGTGAATATTGGCGCTGGAGATGTCGGCTGGCGTCGGCACCTGGCCATGACGAATAAGGCGCCGCCATGCATTCATCCCATCCGGAAACAAGAGATTGAAGAAGATCAGCAGCGCCATGAGCCAATGAAGGACGCGTTGCGGAACGGAATAGGCGGATCTTGCAGACATCGTGCCTCCTTAGATTGGAATTATTCTAAAGGTAGGACATGATTCTAACGGGAACCTGAACGTGCCTCCCGCAATGAAATTTCATTACCTGTTCATATAAAGCTAGGGTTCGATCTCTTTTATTGCCTCTAGGCTCGGGCATCGAAGCCAGCCGCTGCGATCCCGCATAAGGATAGGCGGCGGCCCCTCGTTCATGAAGCCGCCGCTCGGATTGCCTTACTTGCCGGCGTCCTTGGCCGCCTTCTCGATCACGGCGGCCACCTTTTCCGGCTGCGAGGCGAAGACGACATGACTTGCCTTGATTTCGGTCACGTCGCTGCCGGCGCGCTTTGCCATGTCGCGCTCGAGCTCGGGATTGATGGAACGGTCATTGGTTGCGACGATGGCCCAGCTCTTCTTCGTTTTCCATGCCGGGTCGCCAACCTTGGTGGTGAAAGCCGCCTTCGACGCGAAGACCTGCGATTTCGCCAGGAAGCTGGCTTCATCCTTCGGCAGGTCGGCTGCAAAGTCGGCGGCGAATGTCGCGGGATCGAGATAAAGATATTGGCCGTCTTTGGTTTCGCGGATGTTCATGCTGCCTGCAGGCTTCGAGCTCGCAAGGCTGATCAGGCTTTCGCCCTTGTCCGGCTGAAATGCGGCGACATAGACGAGGCCCGCGACATCCGGGCGATTGCCCGCTTCGGTGATGACCATGCCGCCATAGCTGTGACCGACGAGCAGGCTCGGGCCGTTCTGAAGGTCGAGCACGCGATTGGTGGCGGCGACATCGTCGGCAAGCGAGGTGATGGGTTCCTGCACGACCGTGACGTTAAAGCCGTCCTTTTCAAGGATGTCGGCGGTCTTGCGCCACCCCGAGCCATCGGCCAGCGCGCCGTGGACGATGACGATATTCTTAATCTCGGCTGCCTGCACCGCAAAGGCGAAAGTGCTTGCGGCAAGCCCGAGCGCGGCGATGGAAAGAAAACGGATCTTCATGATGTAACTCCTGTGTGTTGAGGTTCATGCTTGGGGTAAAGGGGAAGTTTCAGCCGAAGGTGAAGGCGTAGGCCTGCACCCCGGGATCGAGGAAACGGATCTCGAAGTTGTGTGCGGTGACGTCACCGGACTGGCGGACGAGTTGGTAGAGCTTGGTGGCAGTCACGGTGCCGTTGCCGTCGGCATCGA
Source organism: Rhizobium sp. BK312 (assembly GCF_014193605.1). Classification (NCBI taxonomy): domain Bacteria; kingdom Pseudomonadati; phylum Pseudomonadota; class Alphaproteobacteria; order Hyphomicrobiales; family Rhizobiaceae; genus Rhizobium; species Rhizobium sp. BK312. The sequence goes on from NZ_JACHZP010000002.1 coordinate 433,292, forward strand.
TATCGGAACCGTGGTCAGCGCCGGGCGCCTTTCCGTCCACGGTCACCTGGAAACGGATCGGTTTTCCGTCCGCCGAGGGACCAAGGACGAGATGCAGGTCGCGGGCGCTGAAGCGATAGCTGATGCCGCCGCCTGCCTTGTTGAGCGTCGCCTGCTCGGACCCGACTGTCCAGATGCCGGCCAGTCCCCATTGGTTGAGGCCGGGATTGGCAACGGAATAGTCGGCGGCGGTGTCGGCCTTAAGGCCTTCAGGGGAGACGAAACCTGTTGCCTGGTTGTAGCCGACATAGGTTTCGCCGGAGCGGATATGGCCAAGGTCGGGGCTTGCTTCCGCGCCCTTCGCATCCGGAACGACCGGGCCGTTTTGGGCCATATTGCTGCCTGCTTCGCGAAGAAGGTCCTGGATTGCCTGTTCCGTTTGGCGATAATTGCCTTCGCCGAAGTGCTGGTAGCGGACCTGCCCCTTGGCATCGATCAGGTAATGGGCCGGCCAGTAATTGTTCTCGAAGGCGCGCCAGATGCGATAGTCGTTGTCGATTGCGACCGGATAGCCGATCTTAAAGTCGGCGATCGCCTTCTTGACGTTGTCTACGTTCTTTTCGAAGGCGAATTCCGGAGCGTGGACGCCGATCACGACGAGACCCTGATCCTTATACTTTTCCGCCCAGGCACGAACATAGGGGATGGTGCGGATGCAGTTGATGCAGGAATAGGTCCAGAAGTCGACGAGGACGACCTTGCCGCGAAGTCCGGCCGTCGTCAGTGGCTCAGAGTTCAGCCATGTGACGGCGCCGTCGAGCGAGGGGGCGGGGCCTTCGATCGGAAGATCGCTGTGGAATGGACGTGCCGCGTCTGTGGCAATCTTCATGGCACTGTTGCTGGCAACCTCGGTCTCCGGGGCTGAGGTCTTGGGGTGCAGCTTCTCGAGCAAAGCCTGTTCGAAGGAGCCGGTGCTTGCATAGGAGAGGCGGGCGAGCAGGCCGGTATCGAGGCCGAGCGCGATGGCGGCAACGCCGGCCAGAACAGCCGCGCCTGCGACCTGGCGAATGCGTTCGCTGACGCCGAGGGACTGCTTCATGCGGGCAAAAATCTTGCCGCCGGCAAAGAGAGCAATAGCAAGCGAGGTCGCGGCACCGGCGCCATAGGCAAGCAGCAGGAAGGTCGTCTGCAGATTGGCGCCCTTCAAGGCCGCGCCTGTCAGGACCAGCCCGAGGATCGGGCCGGCGCACGGCGCCCAGAGCAGTCCAGTCGCAATGCCGAGTACGAAGGAGCTTCGGACGCTCGACGTAGCGCGTTGAGCGTCGGCGGCGTTCAGCAGGTTGTTGCCGAGATTGACGGCTGGCCGCGAAAGCGCTGTCGCTATGCGGGGTGAAATCAGGCTCAGGCCGAAGAGGCCGAGCAGCACGATTGCCGCGAGGCGACCATATTCATTCGCACGGATCGCCCAGGCGCCGCCGACCGCGGCAAGGGTCGCGACAACTGCAAAGGTGAGCGCCATGCCAGCCAGCATGGGCAGCGTGCTTCGGACGAAGGGCTGTCCGGCGCGGGCAAAGACGAAGGGGAGGATGGGCAGGATGCACGGACTGAGGATCGTCAGCGCACCGCCGAGATAGGCAATGATGAGAAGCGTCATCGTCTTGTTCCTTTAAAAACGATCGGCTAGCCGCGAACGGCGACGTGCCGTGCTGAGCAGTGACGCTATCTGTCGGCAGCGACGTATCTCGAATGTGTCTGAGTGGATGGGAGAATGTACCGAAACGTCAACGTTCCCCGTTTCGATACATTGCGATACAAACTGGCCGATTTGGGTGCGATTTCGCATGTGGCGCAGCTGCTTGCCTCTGCGGTCGGAGAAAGGGGCCTGGATTGTATCAGACTGTATCTGTGCGGCCTGAAGCTACACAGATATTCAAAAGGCTGCTGCCTGCGACACATCGGAGATACATGTGGCTGGCTTTCTTGGGCTCACGATCCAATCTACAGGAGAGACAGATGTCCGAGGAAATCAACCACACCCGCCGCCGTTTTTTTGGCATGGCGGCCATCGCCGTTGCCGCCGCTGAATTCGGTCTGCCTGCAATCGCCGGTGCGCAGGAAACAAAGGCTTCCACATTGACCCTCCCCGTCGTTAAGGCCGGCACCCACACCTCTTTCGACGCGCTGAAGCAGATCAAAGCCGGTGTGCTCAATGTCGGTTACGCCGAAGCCGGTCCGGCCAACGGCCCCGTCGTGCTGCTGTTGCACGGCTGGCCCTATGACATTTACAGCTTCGTCGATGTCGCGCCGCTTTTGGCAGATGCCGGCTATCGCGTCATCATTCCCTATCTTCGCGGCTACGGAACCACTCGTTTCCTTTCGAAGGACACGCCGCGCAACGGTCAGCAGGCAGCACTTGCCGTCGATATGATTGCGCTTCTTGATGCGCTGAAGATCGAAAAGGTCGTCGTTGCCGGTTACGACTGGGGTGGCCGCACCGCCGATATCATGGCGGCTCTCTGGCCGGAACGCTGCAAGGCGCTGGTTTCGGTCAGCGGCTATCTCATCGGCAGCCAGGAGGTCAACCGCAAGCCGCTGCCGCCAAAGGCAGAGCTCGCCTGGTGGTACCAGTTCTATTTCGCCACCGAGCGCGGCCGTCTCGGCTACCAGGAAAATCGGCACGATTTCGCAAAGCTGATCTGGCAAACCGCCTCGCCGCGATGGGCCTTTGATGACACCACTTTCGATCGGTCGGCTGCCGCGTTCGACAATCCCGACCATGTCGATATCGTCATCCACAATTACCGCTGGCGTCTCGGTCTCGTCGAAGGCGAGGCGAAGTTCGATGCTTATGAAAAGAAGCTCGCCGTCGGCCCGGTGATTTCGATCCCGACCATCACCATGGAAGGTGACGCCAACGGCGCGCCGCATCCGGAACCCGCGGCCTATCGCGGCAAGTTCTCGGGCAAGTATGAGCATCGCACGATCACCGGTGGCATCGGCCACAATCTTCCCCAGGAAGCACCGCAAGCCTTCGCCCAGGCTGTGATAGATGTTGATCGTTTCTAGTTCGGCGGTAGCGTGCGGGAGGGCGCCGGCGTAAGCTGTCGCCCTTAGCCGTTGGCGCCACAAGGGATGAATATTCGTAGCTTGATGCTTACGATGATGAGTGGGAAATCAAGATGGATCATGTCGACCATATTCTGATCGTTGATGACGATCGGGAAATCCGGGAGCTGGTGTCGAGCTACCTGAAGAAGAATGGGCTAAGAGCGACGACGGCTGCCGATGGCCGCCAGATGCGCAGTTTCCTTGAGGCCAATTCGGTCGATCTGATCGTGCTCGACGTGATGATGCCGGGCGACGACGGGCTGGTGCTGTGTCGCGAGCTTCGCGCCGGAAAGCACAAGGCGACGCCTATCCTCATGCTGACGGCGCGCAGCGACGAGATGGACCGCATTCTCGGCCTCGAAATGGGCGCGGACGATTACCTGGCCAAGCCTTTCGCCGCCCGCGAGCTGCTTGCCCGCATCAAGGCGGTTCTGCGCCGCACCCGTATGCTGCCGCCCAATCTGCAGATCAGCGAGGCCGGCCAATTGCTGGTCTTTGGGGACTGGCGGCTCGACACGGTCGGGCGTCATCTGCTGGACAAGGACGGCACGGAGATCACACTCAGCGGCGCGGAATACCGCCTGCTGCGCGTCTTCATCGATCACCCGCAGCGGGTGCTCAATCGTGATCAGCTTCTGAATCTGACACAAGGCCGCGATGCCGATCTCTTCGATCGTTCCATCGACCTGCTTGTCAGCCGTCTCCGCCAGCGACTGGGGGATGACGCGCGAGAGCCGATGTATATCAAGACGGTGCGCAGCGAAGGTTATGTCTTCTCCGTGCCGGTGGAAATTGCGGAGCTTCGTCCATGACTGTGATCGACCTTTCAGGTCGCCCGTCATGGTGGCCTAGCACCCTGCGTGCACGCATTTCGCTGATCCTCCTGGCGGGGCTTGCGATCGCTTACGGCCTGTCTTTCAGCGTGCTCTATATCGAGCGCTACATGTCGGCAAAGGCGGTCATGCTCGGCACGCTGGAAAACGACGTCGCGACCTCGATCGCGGTGCTCGACCGGTTGCCGGCCGATGAGAGAGCGAATTTCGTCGATTGGCTCAGCCGCGGCAATTACAACTTCGAATTAGGCAATGGCCTGCCCGGCGTGCCCGATACCTCCGCCCATGGCGCGGAGATCGCCGCCAAGATAGAGGATGCAGTCGGTCATCGGTTTCCGATCCACATGGAAGCAATACCGGGACCCATCTCGCGGCTGCAGGCACATCTCAATCTGAGCGATGGCAGCCCGCTGACGATCGATGTTACGCCAAAGGGTGTCATGCCGATCGCGGCCTGGCTACCTTATGTCTTCGTTGTCCAGATGCTGTTGATCGTCCTTTGTACCTGGTTTGCCGTCCGACAGGCCACGCGTCCGCTCGCCGAGCTTGCCGCCGCGGCCGATGCGCTCGATCCCAACAAGAAGAGCCCGGCCTTGAGCGACCGAGGGCCGAGCGAAGTGGCGCATGCTGCAAGAGCCTTCAATGCCATGCGGGATCGAATTGCGCATTATCTCGAAGAGCGCGTGCAGATCCTTGCGGCGATCTCCCACGACCTGCAGACGCCGATCACCCGCATGCGCCTGCGCGCCGATATCGCTGATGATTCGCCGGAAAAAACCAAGTTGCTGCAGGACCTCGGCGAGATTGAGCGTTTGGTTCAGGACGGGATCGCCTATGCTCGCAGCGCCCATGGCAACGGCGAGAAAAGCGCGCGCATCGACCTTGCATCCTTTATCGAGAGCATCAGCTACGACTATCAGGACACCGGCAAATCCGTCGAGATTCTTGGGCTCATCCAGGGGACGGCAACGACGAAGCCGCATGCGCTTCGCCGCATTCTCACCAACTTCATCGACAATGCCCTGAAATTCGCCGATGCCGCGGAAATCGCCGTGGAGCGCCGGAATACCGGACAAATTGCGATCACCGTCCTCGATCGCGGTCCCGGCATTCCGCAAGACCAGATAGAGGCGGCCATGCAGCCCTTCTTCCGGCTGGAGCAATCGCGCAACCGCAACACCGGCGGCACCGGGCTTGGGCTTGCGATTGCCCAGCAGCTCGCCCAGACGCTCGGCGGCTCCGTCAGGCTCTATAACCGCGAAGGCGGTGGCCTGGCGGCAGAAGTCGTTATTTCTTGATCACCCTACCGGCGCTTGTTCTTCAGGATGGAAGAGGACGATGAAAATGGCAAGGTCGAGCAGAAAGAAAAGCTACCCGGAACGGTGGATGACATGGTGAGAGCTCTGAAGGGAGGAGAGTGGGTTATCATTTTAAGGCAATTTTTCGAGGCACTCCGCTCAGTCTGGCCAAAGCCGAAAAAGGATGATCATTAGCGTCGAACGGAATGTTCAGTTTTCTGGCCGCTAGTATTTAGCCCCTACTTCGATTTTCAGGATCTTTGTAAGCATTTGTATCCGGCCCGTTAAGGCCTACGTTTTGTAACACTTCCGGCTTTTCCGGAAACATGCCGGATACGTCGATCCATCAAAAACAACTCCGTCAACAGACGTTGCCCCGCGCCACAACATAGCGGGCAACGCAACAAAGGAGTGTTCCATGACCAAGATCGACAAGGTTCTCTACACCGCCAAGACCCACACCATCGGTGGCCGTGACGGCTCGGCCCGCAGCGATGACAATCAGCTGGATGTCAAGCTTTCGCCTCCCGGCAGTGCCCATGCCGGCACCAATCCCGAACAGCTCTTTGCAGCCGGCTGGTCAGCTTGCTTCATCGGCGCCATGGGCCTCGCTGCTGGCAAGCGCAAGATCAAGCTGCCGGCCGATCTTGCAGTCGATGCCGAAGTGGACCTGGGCATGACCGAAGGCGCTTACTTCCTGCAGGCACGGCTCACCGTCAGCATGCCCGGCATTGAGCCGGAGCTCGCCCGCACGCTGGTCGAAGAAGCCCACCAGACCTGCCCTTATTCGAAGGCCACTCGCGGCAACATCAATGTCGAGCTGAAGCTCGCCTGAGAATCACCCAAGCGTCGATCTAGCGCGCCGCTCCGGAAGGTGCGGCGCGTCGAATCGTTAATTTTTGTCACGTTGGACATCGAGCAAGGCAGCCTCTGCTTTGCGCATGGAGGATCCTATGCGTCCCATCATTCTTCTCCTTGCAGGAGCTGCGATTTTCGCCGCTCCATGCGTCTACGACCCCAGCTCCAACGAGCCTTCGGCACTCGCGAGCATCGCTGTTTTATGGGGCGGTTCGGGCTCGAATGGAGCCTCGCGTTAACCACTTGTTAACCATATGAGCGGTACACAGGATCAACGATTTATTCACATAGATGACCAAAGTGCTAACAGACGCTCGTTCGATCCGTATCAAGGGCCGCTCCTTTCTTGCGGTCATGCTTTCGCCGGATCTTCCGCTGGACCAGTGGTTGATCAGGCTTGACGACCTCGCAGCCCGTTCGGCCGGCTTCTTTCTGGGGCGGCCGGTCGTGCTCGATATCACCGACCTGCCGATCGACAAGGCGCAGCTCAAGGAGCTGATTGCTGAGCTTTCGGCCCGCAATGTCAGCATCATGGGTATCGAGGGCGGTCGCCCGTCGATCGCCGGCCCCGGCATGCCGCCGATCCTGAAGGGTGGGCGCCCGGCTGCTGATTTCGAGGTTTCCGAGGCCGAGCCGGTCGTGGAGCGCCGCAACAGCGAGCCCAAGGCGCCGCCGCCGGAAGTCCGGCCGGTCACGCAGTCGCTGATCATCCGCGAGCCGGTGCGTTCGGGGCAGTCGGTGATCTTTCCAGAAGGCGATGTCACGGTCATCGGTTCCGTGGCGTCCGGCGCGGAAGTCATCGCGGGTGGATCGGTCCACATCTACGGCGCCCTGCGCGGCCGCGCCATGGCGGGCTCGATCGGCAACGCCTCGGCGCGAATCTTCTGCCGAAAGCTCGAGGCCGAGCTTTTGGCGATCGATGGCATTTACAAGATGGCCGAAGACATATCACCCGGCCTCAGGGGACAAGCCGTCCAGCTCTGGCTGGATGGTGAAACGATCATGGCCGAAAAACTAATCTGAGCCGAAGCCGGCCAAAACAGGAGAGCAAGATGGGCAAGGTAATCGTCGTCACATCAGGCAAGGGCGGAGTTGGAAAGACGACTTCGACGGCCGCATTGGGGGCGGCTCTGGCACAGAGAAACGAAAAGGTCGTCGTCGTCGATTTCGATGTCGGTCTGCGCAATCTCGATCTGGTCATGGGGGCGGAACGCCGCGTGGTCTATGACCTCGTCAACGTCATTCATGGCGACGCCAAGCTGCCGCAGGCGCTGATCCGCGATAAGCGGCTGGAGACGCTCTTCCTCCTGCCGGCCTCGCAGACCCGCGACAAGGACAATCTGACGCCCGAAGGTGTCGAGCGCGTCATCAACGAGCTCAAGAACTATTTCGATTGGGTCATCTGCGACAGCCCGGCCGGTATCGAGCGCGGCGCCACCCTTGCCATGCGCCATGCCGACGTCGCCGTCGTCGTCACCAATCCGGAAGTTTCGTCGGTGCGCGATTCCGACCGCATCATCGGCCTGCTGGACTCCAAGACGCTGAAGGCCGAGCGCGGCGAGCGCATGGAAAAGCATCTGTTGCTGACCCGTTTCGACGCCGGCCGCGCCGAACGCGGCGACATGCTGAAGGTCGACGACGTGCTGGAGATCCTCTCCATTCCGCTGCTCGGCATCATTCCGGAAAGCACTGATGTCCTGCGCGCCTCCAACCTCGGCTCGCCGGTCACGCTTGCCGATGCGCGCTGTGCACCGTCGCTTGCCTATTTCGACGCCGCACGCCGCCTTGCCGGCGAGCAGGTGCCGATCACCATCCCCGGCGAAAAGCGGGGTATCTTCGGCAAAATCTTCGCAAGGAGGGCCGCATGAGCATTTTCGGACTGTTCCGCAAGCAGAGATCTGCACCGATGGCGCGTGAGCGTCTGCAGATCCTTCTTGCCCACGAACGCGCCTCCGTAGGCTCGGATCTCGTATCCGTGCTGAGAGAGGAAATCCTCGCCGTCATCGCCAAGCATGTGCAGGTCGATCGTGACAAGGTGCAGGTGAAGATGGATCGCGACAAGGATGTCTCCATGCTGGAGATCGACGTGGAGATCCCGCGTGATGCGACCTTGAAGGCGGCCTGACGAGGGATCAACGCCCGTCAAATGTGCGAATTCTGTCACATGGAACTCTCGTGTGGCAGAATAGCAAAAATTTTCGCAGCCGGCTCTTGCAAAGGGTGCGATTCGCGATTATCTGCGGATCATCACCTGTATCGATGGCCTGTCGCGCTGACATTTCTGTGTCGAGCCGGCGTTCGCTGTCCGGGTTAAAAAGCAAGGGCGCTCCCCAGAAATGGGTAGAGTGCCCTTTGCTTTTTGTCGTGCTCGCGGCGCTTTTCTTGTTCCATGCGATGTGCCAGTTTGCGGCGACGATACGGGGAGGCGGCTGGCTTGGGCGGATTGAATCATCGAAGGAACGCGGTCTTGAGATGGCTGCTCGCCGGCATCCTGGCTGCGGCCTGCGCCGGCTCCGCTCGCGCGGCGGACGGGACGATCTTTCTGACATTCGATGATGGGCCCTTGCCTGGAACGAAGAACATTCTTTCCGTGCTGAGCCAGGAAAATGTCCCCGCCGCCATGTTCATGGTCGGCCAGCATGTCGAAACCATGCCCGCAGGGCGCGATCTCCTGGCGGAGGCCAAGGCCATGCCGCTGGTAACCGTCGGCAATCACAGCTACAGCCACGCCAATAATCGCTACAGACGATACTATTCCAACACCCAGGCCGTTGTCGCCGACATGCTTCATGCCAATGAAGTGCTTGGTCTGACGCCGATCGTCAATGCGCGATTGCCGGGCAGGGACGTCTTCCGGCTTCCGACCGTATCGAGGGAGGATCTTTCCATCAACGTTGCCCAATGGGAGCGCGAATGGCTGGATTACGAGCTCGTCGCCGAAGCGGGATTCTATCTCTACGGCTGGGATTTCGAGTGGGTGCACAGCGACGACGGCAAGCCGGTTCAATCGGTGGACCATCTCGTCAATGAGATCGATCATCTTTTCCAGTACGGTCGTTTCACGCAGCGGGGCAAGATGATCCTGCTCATGCATGACGAGATGTTTCAGGACCAGTTCAACGGCCGCGAAAATCTGCAGTCGCTGATCCGCAAGCTGCGGGATCGTGGCTACGCTTTCGGCGACATCAGGAATTATGCGCCTTCGAAACTGTAAAAGCGCAGACTAGCCTTGTCGTGCCGTCGCTCCGGCTGCGACCGTCAGGATGAAGTCGTCGAGTTCCTGTTCCAGGCTTTCGATCGGCAGACCGACGAAACGCCCCTCCAGGCTGATGCTGACGACGCCATGCACGGCACCGAACAGGGTTCTCGCGCGGATGGCGCGCGCCGTCTCCGACATGTTCGGCTGCAACTCCGCGAGCGGCTCGGCAACAACGCCCATCAGGAACATATGCTCTTCCAGGTGCCATTCGGGGCTGGGGCGGTCATCCGGAGGCCGATGGTCGAAGAGCGCCTTCCATAGATTGCGATGGGTGACTGCAAAGCGCAGATAACCGCGTGCGAGATTGCGAAGCCGGTCGGCCGGCGTATGGTCCCGAACCTCTGTCAGCGCCAGCGATGCCTCAAGCGCCTTCAGCGTTGCCGAATTGACGTGAATGACGAGGTCGTCGAGATCGGCAAAGACAGTGTAAAGACCTCCGAGAGCGCAGCCTACATCCTGGGTGACATCGCGCGCCCTCAGGTTTGAGAGCCCGTCGGCAGCGATGCGATTGCGCGCCGCCTCGATCAGCCGCTGCTTCAGATCCTCGCGCTTTTCCAGGGTTTTTCTCGCCATTAACTATTCCAATTCGATTTTTTGAACGCTGTTCAAAATTATTCTTGAACAGCGTTCATGGTTCTGGCATACATCGTTTCATGAACATCGTTCATAAACGGGAGACGACAAATGTTCAATTCAATTCTGACGCTCATTCGCGGTCGGGCCTATGATGCGGAACAGGCGTTCATCGATCGCAATGCGGTACCCTTGCTGGCGCAGCAGATCCGCGAGGCGGCCAGCGCCATCCAGTCGGCACGGCGGGCCGTGGCAATTGCCGTCGCGCAGAATGAGCAGGAAAAGAACCGGCACGCAGCGATCATCGGCCGCATTGCGGACCTGGAAACGCGCGCCGTTGCCGCCCTCCAGAAGGGAAGCGACGAACTTGCGCGGGAGGCGGCCGAGGCGATCGCCCAGCTCGAAGCCGAGCGGGATGCTTCCGAGAAGGCGCAGGCGCAATTCACTCAGACGATCGGCAAACTCAAGGCAACCGTTCGCACATCGGAAGCACGGCTGCAGGAATTGCAGCGCGGCGAGCGCCTGGCGCGGGCTACCGAGCAGACACAGAAGCTCAATGCCGCCTGCGACGACAATTGCGGCCTGGCGACGCTCGACGACGCCGAGGAGACGCTCGCCCGTCTTCAAGCCTACCAGAGCCGCTGCGAGATCGCAGCCTCGGCCATGAAGGAAATGGATGCCGCGAGCCGGCAGACCCATATCATCGAAAAACTCGCCAATGCCGGCTGCGGCGCACCGCTCGGCCCTTCCGCCGACGACGTGCTTGCCCGCCTGCGCCAACGCTTGAATTCAGCAGCCTGAAACGAAGACACCAAACAAATCAGATAATTGAGAGGATACGATCATGAATGACAGCTTCCAGAAACATTCCCAGGCTTGGGTCAGCTTCTCCTACATTTCTTTTGCCGCCGCCGCTTTCATGCTCCTCGTCGGCCTTTACATGATGCCGATCGATCTCTGGGGCAAAGGCTATCTCGCCATGGGCATTCTGATGCTGGTGCAGACGGCGGTCAACGTCACCAAGACCGTTCGTGACAACAGCGAGGCTGACAAGCTGATCCGCAAGGTAGAAGATGCCCGTACGGAAAAGCTTCTGGTTAAGTTCAATCGTGACGGTCAGGACTAATCTTTATTAACGACGCCATAGAGTTGTATCCGCGCTCAACCTTTGCGTAACAACTCTGTGGCGTCCTGTTGGCCGAATGAGGGATACGCCATGCAAACGCACCTGATGAGATCGAGGAAGTTCGCGCCGCTGTTCTGGACGCAATTCCTGACTGCCTTCAACGATAACTTCTTAAAGCAGACTCTGGTTTTCGTTATTCTCGCGCAGATGGCGACGGAGGGCGCGGCGCTGGTCACACTTGCCGGCGGCATCTTCATCGTGCCGTTCCTGCTCCTGTCGGCGATTGCCGGTGAGCTTGCCGACAAATACGACAAGGCCAGAATGGCGGAGCTTTTGAAGCGCTGCGAACTCCTGGTGGCGGCGATCTCGGTCGTCGGCATCGCCTTCTCCTCGATCTGGATCCTGATGCTCGCCCTCTTCGGCTTCGGCGTCATTTCCTCGCTCTTCGGGCCGATCAAATACGGCATCCTGCCCGATCATCTGGCAAACCGGGATCTCCCCAAGGCCAATGCCTGGATCGAGGGCGGCACCTTCATCGCCATTCTCACCGGCACGATGGTCGCGGCCGTCGCCTTCCGCGAGGGCGAGAATGTCTGGATCTTCGGGCCGATGATGATGGGGCTTTCGATCCTCTGCTGGTTTGCCGCCCGCATGATTCCTGCGACCGGCTCCAAGGCACCCGATCTCGTCGTCGACACCAATGTCATGCGCTCCAGCTACAGGCTGGTCAACGAGCTTCGCACCGATGGCCGCATCTGGCGGGCGTCGCTGATGAACTGCTGGTTCTGGTTCGTGGGCGCCTTCATCATGTCGATGCTGCCGGTCATGGTCACGGACATTCTCGGCGGCTCGGAAATCGTGGTTCCAGCTTATCTTGCGATCTTCGCCATATCGGTTGCCATCGGCTCGGCCATTGCCGGATGGATGGCTGCCGGCCGCATCGTGCTTTTGCCGGCGCCCATCGGCATGCTGATCGTCGCTCTCTTCGGCCTCGATCTCGGCTGGAACCTCTGGGGTCTGCAATCAGCCAGCCATGCCGAAACCATTCTTGCCTTCTTTGCCGGACCGAAAACGATCCGTGTCGCCATCGATCTGGCCGGCATGGCGATCGGCGGTGCTTTCTTGGCCGTTCCGACCTTCTCGGCCATGCAGAGCTGGGCGAATGAGGATCGCCGCGCCCGCGTCATTGGCGCATCGAATGTGCTTTCCGCGCTCTTTATCGCTGTGGGCTTGGCGCTTGTCGCCGTGCTTCAAGCCGTGGGTCTGTCGATCCCGGTCATCATTCTCAGCATCTCAGTGCTCAATATCGCGATTGCCTGGTTGATGCTGAAAATGCTGCCGACCAACGCCTTCCGCGATCTAATCTCCATCATCTTCCGCGCCTTCATGCGGCTTGAAGTGGAAGGTCTGGAAAACATACGCAAGGCAGGCCCCGCGCCGATCATCGCGCTCAACCATGTGAGCCTGCTGGACGGCGCACTCGCGCTTGCCATCACCGAGGAAGAGCCTGTCTTCGCCATCGACTATGCCTTCGCGAGGAAATGGTGGATGCGGCCGCTTTTGAAGATGTGCAAGTTCCTGCCGCTCGACCCGACCAAGCCGATGGCAACGCGCTCGCTGATCAAGGTCATTCAGGACGGCAGCCCGGTCGGCATCTTCCCCGAGGGGCGCCTGACCGTCACCGGCACGCTGATGAAGGTCTATGACGGTGCTGCCATGGTCGCCGACAAGACCGGCACGATGATCGTTCCCGTCCGCATCGACGGACTGGAAAAGAGCTACGCCTCCTACCTGACGTCGAGCCACGTTCGCCGCCGTCTCTTCCCCAAGGTCAAGGTGACGATCCTCGAGCCGGTCAAGCTCGATGTTCCCGCCGAGCTCAAGGGCAGAAAGCGCCGTATCGCCGCCGGCGCTGCGCTCTACCAGATCATGTCGACGCTGATGTTCCGCACCGCCGACACCAACAATACAGTCCTCGGCCGCGTCATTGACAGCGCCCATGAATATGGCGGCAAGAAGCTCGCCGTCGAGGACCCGATCGCCGGCAAGCTCTCCTATGCCAAGCTCCTGACAGGTGCCGCGGTGCTGGGCGCGAAGTTCAAGAAGATGTTCCCGAACGAGAAGACGCTCGGCGTGATGCTGCCGAACGCCAACGGTACGGCTGCAACCGTGCTCGGTGTCATGTCGGCGGGCAAGGTTCCGGCCATGCTGAACTTCACGGCGGGTGCTGCGAATATCCTCTCCGCCTGCCGGGCGGCGGAGGTCAAGCATGTGCTCTGCTCGCGCGCTTTCATCACGCAGGCCAAACTCGGCCCGGTGGTCGAGGAGCTCGAAAAGCATGTGGCCTTCGTCTGGCTGGATGAACTGCGCACGCAGATCACCTTCTTCGACAAGATCGTCGGCCTCATGCGCAAGTATCGGCCGTTGGTGAGGCGCAATGCCGACGATCCGGCCGTCATCCTCTTCACCTCCGGTTCGGAAGGGGCGCCGAAGGGCGTGGTGCTGACGCACCGTAATGTCCTCTCGAATGCCGCCCAGGCCGCCTCGCGCATCGACTTCCACCCCGGCGACAAGGTGTTTAACGTCCTGCCGATGTTCCACTCCTTCGGCCTGACGGCAGGCACGATCCTACCGCTGGTCTCGGGCGTGCCGGTGTTTTTCTATCCCTCGCCACTGCACTATCGCATCGTGCCGGAGCTGATCTACGTCTCAAACGCCACCATCGTCTTCGGCACGGATACATTCCTGAACGGCTACGCCCGCACCGCTCATCCCTATGACCTGAGATCGATCCGCTACATCTTCTCGGGTGCCGAGCCGGTGAAGGCATCGACCCGCGAGGTCTATATGGAGAAATTCGGCCTGCGCATCCTGGAAGGCTATGGCGTCACCGAAGCCTCCCCGGTGATCTCGCTGAACACGCCGATGTACAACCGCACCGGAACGGTCGGCAAGATCATGCCGGGCATGGAATGGAAGCTCGAGCCGGTTCCCGGCATCGATGAGGGCGGCCGCCTTCTCATCCGTGGCGCCAACGTCATGGCCGGCTACCTGCGCGCCGGTAATCCCGGCGTTCTCGAACCGCTACCGGAGGGTTGGCACGATACCGGCGACATCGTCACCATCGACGAAGACGGTTTCATCAAGATCCGCGGCCGCGCCAAGCGCTTCGCCAAGATCGGCGGCGAGATGATCTCGCTTGCTGCTGTAGAAACACTTGCGGCACGGCTCTGGCCGAGTGCCCTCAGCGTTGTCTCGTCCGTACCCGATGCCAAGAAGGGCGAGCGCCTCGTGCTCCTGACCGATGCGCCGGGTGCGACTAGAAGCGATTTCCTGGCCTTCGCCAAATCGAAGGGCGCCACAGAAATGATGGTTCCCGCCGAAGTGACCGTCGGCAAGGTACCAGTCCTCGGTTCCGGCAAGGTCGATTTTGTCACCGCGCGTGCGATGGCTTTGGAAGCTCAAGCGCAGTCAGAGGCAGCGTAGGCTCACATCTCGAAATAGTGGAGCGGCCGATGGTTTCAGCCTTCGGCCGCCTGTTCGCTGTTGCCGCCAGTTTATGGCCGAGTGCGCCATCTCCGTTCAGGCGGCAACGGGAAGGATGATCTGAAACGTCGTCCCGTCCCCGCTGCTGTCAAGCAACTCGATAGTGCCTCCGTGGGAAGCGAGCATGGCTCTGACGATGCCGAGCCCCATGCCCGTGCCGCCATCGTCCCGGCGCGTCGAGAAGAAGGGTTCGAAAATGCGCTCCCGATTGCCATCGGCAATGCCGCGACCATTGTCGCGAATTTGGATCGATATCCCCCGCCCTTCGCCGCTTGCCTTGATTGCAAGGTCTGTCGCGCCGTTCTGAACGGCATTTTCCGCCAGATTGGCGAAAATAATGCCGGCTGCCTCGCTGGGCAAAGCCAGCGTCTCGTCGGCGCTGCCTTCATAGATGGTCGTCAATTGGCGAAATTGCATCTCCAACTGGGCAATGATATCGCGAAGGCTGCTGGAGCCCTGTTGGGATGGAAGCTCGGCCTTTGCCAGCTCCCGCAGTCGCGACAATAGCCGATCCAGCCGTTCGGTGTCGGCGATGATGTTTGTAAGGAAGCGGTTGCGTTGCTCCGGGCTCATCGGGTTTCTATCGTCATCGTCACGCAGCAGCTCTGCCGCTCCCCTGATCGAGGTGAGGGGCGATTTCAGCTCATGGGAAACATGGGTGGCGAAGGAGCGGACGTAATCGGAATGGTCGACCAACTTGCCGGCGAGATCGAGAAAGCTCTGCGAAAGCGTTGCGACCTCGCGCGTGCCGTAGATCTCGAGCGGCCGGATCGCGGAGCGTCCGCCGCGGGCGATCTCCTCGGTCCGGGCAATCAGGGCATTGATCGGCGTAGTCAGCGTGCGCGTCAGCACGTAGGCGACGATGAGGGTAAGGATCAGAACGGCGGCGAGGGTGGCGATCTCCGCCGGCGCCATTGCGCCGGAGGCGGCGCGCACGACGCGAAACCAGATGATCGTGAGCATCGGCAGCATCATCACGGTCAGAAGCACCGCGTAGACGATGAGGGCGAGCGGCGGCCGCCATTTCGACTTCACCCGCGGCGTACGCATCAAGCCTTTCCTTCTGTAGCCGATGTCAGTTTAAAGCCGACGCCGTGCACCGTGGCGATGATGCCCTTGCCGCCAACGGCCGAAAGCTTGGCACGGAGATTGCGGATATGGCTGTCTATAGTGCGGTCGGCGACCTGCATGTCAGCGCCATAGGCCGCTTCCATCAGTTGATCGCGGCTGAAGACGATCTCGGGGCGCGAGAGCAGCGTCTCGAGGATCGAGAATTCGAGCGCCGTCAAGGCGAGCGGCACATCGGCGAAACTGGCGGTGCGGCTACCGCGATTGAGCCGCAGAGATCCCGCGGATACGGAGCCATTGGCCGCATCCGGCTCCGAGCCATGGCCGCTTCGCTTCAAGATGGTGCGGACCCGGGCAACCAGCTCGCGCGGACTGAAGGGTTTGGTGACATAATCGTCGCCGCCGATCTCCAGACCCAGAATCCTGTCGATTTCTTCGTCGCGCGCCGACAGGAAGAGGATCGGAAGGTTCGATGCCTTGCGAATGCGGCGGCAGACTTCCAGCCCATCCATGTCGGGCATGCCAACATCGAGGACGATCAGATCGAGACCGCCTTTGTGAAAGGCCATCATGGCCTCTGTGCCGTTGCGCGCGGTCGTCGTCTTCATGCCGGCGCGGTCGAGCGCGAAGCAGATCACGTCGCGAATATTCGGTTCGTCGTCGGCGACGAGGATGCGCGGTGCCATGTAGTGCCTGTTCTGGTTATTCTGCTCTTTGTCTTCGTTTCGGCCTCATCTGACAAGGGTCGCATCATTTTTGAGGTAAGCACCGAGACGAGCATCGCGATAGGTCCAGCTTCGCCAAGCGTGCAAGCGTCTGACATACTGCCATAATAGTGCTTCGCGCACCTTGCGAGCATTCACGTCGGCAGGCAGCGATGCCAGATAGGTGTCGAGTGCCGGAATGGCGGCAGGGCCAAGCGTCGAGAGATAATCGAGATCGAGAACGACGCCTTCGCCCGATATCTCGCGGCTATGGGCAACGTTGAAGCGGGCGATGAAGGCGGGAATGTCGGCGAATGCGGCGGCATAGAGTATGAGAACCAGCATTGCGGAGCTTAAGGCGATCAGCCACTCGTTGGAGCGACGAAGCAGGATGCGCAGGAGGATGAGGAAGAGGCCGGCTGCGACCAAGCCCATCCAGATGCCGGCCGCAACGCGCAGCTCCGTCAGCGAATAGACTTCGACATAGAGATCGAGCCGCAGAATGGAGGAAAGGCAGAGCAGGATATTCTGCGCGATCCAGAGAAGTACCAGGCCGCGAAGCAGGGGACTTCTGTCGCCCGGTCCGCCACGCCGCATGGCGGCAAGCACGAAGATGGCAGCGAGGATTGCGGTGAGTATTAACGGATAGGCGCCGCGATGGGCGTATTCGGCATGACTCATGCCATCGGGCAGGCTGGCGCCGCCCCAGAGATAGGCGAGATCGAGTAGTGTCTGCACGGCAAACAGCGCGTTGAAGACCAGAAGCGAGCGCAGCAATGCGGCATGGCCGAACAGTCCATCTTCAATCCTGGTGGTGATCGCTGCGCCCCCTTCGCGATGGTGACGGCGGCGCTTCAGGCGTGGATGAAGCAACACCGATAAAAGGGCTGCAACGACGAGCCAGAAACCGATGCGCCACATGCTCAGAAGTTGCAGCAGGAAAGTGAGGTCGATGCTGCGCAGCGTCTTGTCGATCAGCGGATTGGCCATAGCGAAAAGAGCAAGAAAGCCGGCGGCAAACGCGAGCGGCATGATCCAGCCGCGCAGATGATGTCGAACACCGTCTGGCGCTGGCTTCTGCAGCCGCCGCAGCCAGCGATAGCTCGCCTGGCGGAAGGGCCGCACCGGCAGATCCAGCAGGAAACGGAGCAGCGCCGATGGTAAGCGCGTCGATTGCCGCGGGAGCAATCCGCCGACACCCAGCGATATCAAGCAAAGCCCAAGCAGGCTAGTGCTGATGCCCATCCAGGATGCGGTCTCGACAAGTGGCGCTGACGCAACGAGGCAAAGGATCACAAAGGCTGCAATCTTTGGAATCGATTGCCTTCTTCTGGAGGAAATCATCAGACCGGCGGCGACGGCATTGGCGAAGAGAAAGAGATTAACACCCGGCGCCTCGTCGAAGAGAAGAATGTCGGCCAGGGCGATAAGGGAAATGAATGTGAGGAGTTTGCGATAGGGACTGCTTGTGGCGTTTGCGGGAAGGGCAAGCGTATCGGATAGGCTCATCGGTATCGGCTCCGTGAGGGATGTTCGGCCAAGGCGAAGGGTATGATCCTGGCTTCCTGAACCGGCGGATCGGCTGGCGGCTGACGATCGTCCTCCAGCCACCAACCTTCCTTGAGAAGACTGCGTGGCAGGCGGGCGGGTGGAATTGCGATTGTCTCGGGCGTGTTGTTCATGGCGCGACGATGGCGTCCGCCTTTGCAGAATTTGTGCAGAAGCTAAGGAGCTCTTCAGGAAAATTGGGCAAGTCGGAACGTTCAGATCATCGCGCTTGTATGAGATCTGAAAAGAGTTGCCGCCGACGAGGCCATGCTGGGCGAGGCAAATTTAGCGTTGCGTGAAATATGTCTCAAAATGGGGCAGTCACTTGTGGAGTTTAATCTTGTGTTTCCCAGCTTCCAGTCCGCCTATGGATTGCCGGTGTGAAAATCGATTTCTTGACCCGGCTGTCGTACTCACCCCTGACGACAGCCGGGAATCTCGGAAGCGGCGTTCAGCCGCGACCGGGATTCTCGTCAGAAAAAGGAAGGCACCACATTTGCGATGAGACGCAAACAGACCTGAAGATGGGGCAGGGCTGATCGAAAGACCGGCCAATATGGATGCCAAATTGCTGCATCGTCGCCTTGCCGCATGCGCGCTTTGATTGTAGCTTTCCCTGACGGTCGTTGAGCGAAGGGTGGAGATTGCATGGTCATCACGCAGGGCAATTCATCCTCGTCACTTGATCGCGAAACCTTGCAGGCCATGGGTTTTGATCCCGAGCTCCGCCGCAAGTTTGAAGCCGGCATCGAATCCGGCTTGCTGCGCGATCTGCATGTCGTGCTTGCCGCTCGTTCCGGGCGTGTATGCCTGGAATATTACGCCATCGGCTCCGACGAAAATTGGGGAGATCCGCTCGGGGATGTCGCCTTCGACGCGGATACGCTGCACGATCTTCGTTCGGTCACCAAGAGCATTGCCGGCCTTCTTTATGGCATTGCACTCGATAGAGGATTGGTGCCGCCGCCGAATGCATCGCTTTATGAGCAGTTCCCGGAATACGGCGATCTCGCCCAAGATCCTGCGCGCGCCAAGATCGCCATTGCCCACGCGCTGACGATGACGCTGGGGATGGAGTGGGACGAAGATCGTCCCTATACCGATCCGCTGAACAGCGAAATTGCGATGGAGAATGCGCCGGACCGATATCGTTTCGTCCTGGAACGTCCGGTGATCGCAGAGCCGGGAACACGCTGGATTTATTCCGGCGGCAGCGTCGCGCTTGTGGGTGCTATCATCGAGCGCGGCACGGGCAAGCGCTTGCCCGATTTCGCGCGAGAGGTTCTTTTTGAGCCGCTGGGGATTGCCAAATTCCATTGGAACGCCGGGCGTGACGGTGTGGCGTCGCCGGCATCCGGGTTGCGCCTGACTGCCCCCGATTTGCTGAAGATCGGCACGCTTTTCCTCCAGAAGGGCGTGTGGAATGGCCAAAGGATCGTCTCGGAAGAGTGGATCGTGCAATCCCTCGCGCCGGCAATTTCGACGGGAGACGGTTTGAGCTATGGCAGATTGTGGTTCTCAGGCCATGCGCCGGTGCCGGCGTTTGACAATCCGCGGCCATGGTATGCCGGCTTCGGCAATGGCGGGCAAAGGCTCTGGCTGATGCCCGATGCGGGTATCGCCGCTGTCATCTATTCCGGCAAGTATAATTCCTGGGATGCCTGGATTACGCCCACCCGCGTCTGGCGCGAGATCATCCTTGCCAATCTGCTGAAAGCATGAAGATGGCGCCTTCAAAAGCCGAGTTTCCCACACTTGTCACCGAGCGACTGCGGCTGCGCGAAGCGAGCATGGGTGATCGCGACGATTTCCATGCGCTGATTTCAATTCCGGAGGTCACACGGTTCTCGAATTGGGTTGATGCGCCGAAAATGGCGCAGATCGAGCGCTCTTTGCGATGGATGATCAAAATCTTTCCCAAGGGAACGGGTTGCTCATGGATCATCGAGGATCGGGTTTCCGGCAAATTGCTCGGAGCCATTCGCTTCAACAGCTTCGATAAACATGCCAGATGCGCAGAACTGGGCTATGAACTGCATCCCTCCGCCTGGGGCAAGGGGCTGATGAGCGAAGCCGCGCGTGCCATCGTCCGATGCGGCTTCGACGATTTTTCGCTCAATCGCATCGAAGCCTGGACGCTGCCGGGAAACGCCGCATCCGACCGGGTTCTGGAAAAAGCGGGCTTTCAATATGAGGGCACGCTGCGCCAGAAGGCGCGGTTCAAAGAAGCCTTCCACGATTTCCGCATGTTCGGCTGCTTGGCTGGCGACCGGCAGAGCTAGCCTTAGTCGGTCTCCTGGCCGGTTCGTCAGTCGGTCTTGCATTATCAATCAATCCGCCTCAGCCAGCCTCGATAATGAACGACGGGGCCGATGAACGATAGGGTAATCGGTACATCGAAGTGGAAGCGGCCGTCCTCCGGCCATTCATGAGCGACGCTTTGGGGCGCAAGAAAGAGCGGTAGCGGAATGCGCAAGAACGACCAGTGTCGCATCTCCATGCTGAGTCCGTTGCCACGGATGGGAAGATCGAATGCAAAGCGGAAGGGGCCGAAGCGTTCGACGAGGTGGCCATTCTCTTCGCTCAAATGGCTGCGGAAGCGCCGGCCGGAAAAATCCCGCGTCCATTCTTCGATGCCGTTGTTTTCCTCGAAGGAGACATGCAGCGCGTGCTTTCCGGCTGTGGGAAAGCCGAATATTTTCGCGACCAGCCGGGCAAGAGGAGAACGCCCGCGGGTGACGACTGCCTCTCCTTTGGCGCCGCCATCGCCGAAGACATGGTGCATCGCACGTACCGGCTCGGAAAGATGCGCGAAAGCAGGACCCATGACACGCTGATAGAGCGGCGTATAGGGTGCTTCCGTCATTTCCTCGGTGATTGCCAGATCGCGAAACAAGGTCCGAAAATCCTCAAGCGACAGAAGCCCGCCGGCGTGACGGGCGCCGGGTGGAAGACGGCCGTCGCGCAAGGCCCGCGCCAGCAACTGCGCCGGAAGCGTGGGAATTTCCACGCCGTCGCCATTTTCGGCAATCAGGGTCCAGCGGCGAGCCTTCATGGCGCCTTGCTCAATGCCCTTGATCTCGATCGTCATAGCCGAGCGCGCCGTGCCAAGTCTTGCTGTCAGGCGTTGCAGCGGCAGCAGAAAGCGACTGATCTTCTTGAGCGATGTCAACCAGCCCCAGGCAACCGGCCAGGACAGCAGCCAGAGTGCCAAAGTCTGAAAGGCGAATTCCGGCCCCGCCCGGAAGATGACACTGGGCCGCTCGGCAAAGCTTTCGACCAGCAGATCGTGATCCGGCACGTCGGCCAGCGCCACCAACCGATGCAGGGGGCGGCGGCTGGCAATGGCATAGGTTTCGCGCTTCAGCATGTGCCAGCCCATCGCATCTTGCCAGCGCCGGCCGCGCCAGAGCCGCACCGGCCTGCCGACATAACTCAGGATTGCCGATGCGACCGAGGCGCCGGCGGTCGCCCGATTGGAGGCACTGATCGACATTTCTATCGAACGAACTTCCTCCATGTCCTTGGCAAGGTCCGCGACCACGGCACCGGAGAGCGCCGGCACGCTCGACGCGCCCGAGATGACGGTTACGCCGGCAGCCTTTGCCCGTTCATCGAGGCATCTGATCGCGCCGACGAAATCGCGCGCGTCGGCAAGATCGATGTAGTGGATACCGGCCTCCACGCAGGCTCGCGGAACTCTGTCATCACTTTGCTGGAAGGGACCTGCCGCATCGATTAACAGAAAGGGCCTGTGCTCGCCGAGTATCGCAGAGATATCGCCATTTCGATCGGCTTGCAGACCAATCGCATGGGGCAATCGAGCGGCGAGCGCTTTCGCGGCTTCGAGATTGCGTCCGGCGACCAGAACCTCGAAGCCGTCGCTGGCAAGGCGCCTCGACAGCCGCGCGCCGAATCCGCCATAGCCGCCGAGAACGAGGATTCTTTTCAAAGGATGCGGCTCGCCTGCTCGGGTGTCGGAAGCCAGCATGTCTCCCGTTTGCCGAAGATGCGGTAGCGATTGCGCGCAAGCCAGAGGTAGATCGGATCGCGCAGCATGCGGGGTATGATGCGCAGCACGGAAATCGCCTTCCAGGGCCAGCCGAGGCCGGCATAAATGGCCAGCACCGCGTCGCTGTCGCGCAATACCTTTGCGCCGTCGACGATGATGAGGCTGTCGGGATCGGCGGGATCCATGCCGCAGCGGCGATAGAGCGCGATGCCGGTTTCATTCTGCATGGAGGCAAGACGGAAACGACCAAGATGGTCATGACGAAGCACGAACTGGGCGTTGGCGGTACACAGGACGCACATGGCGTCGAAGACGATGATCGGCCCGTGATAGTCGCTGATGGTGCTTTTGTTCATGCTGGCGGCGTCTTTTTCCGTAAACCGGTCTCGCCACAGCTTTGACCAGTTGCATCGCCGCCGTCAATTGCACGTTTCTGTGGGCTGCCATGTCAAACCGGCACGACCGTGAGGTTTATATCACAGGGCTAGGCTGCGGAAGGATCGAAAAAAGCAGGCCGATCGATCTGTCGGTTGGCATGCGGCCCGATCTGCTAGACCGGGCCGCGCGCATCACGGAAGAGTAGCTTAGCGATAACGCCAGCCACCATGCCACCACTCGCGATGCACCCAATAGCGGTGCCCATCCCAATAGCCACGGCCAGGATAGAAGATGCCATAGGCCGGAACCGCCGGCACGACGACCACAGGCCGTCCATTCGGGCGGCAATAACCGTACGGCCCGCGATGCCAGCCGATACCGCACCCGTCACGAGCCTCAGCCGGTGAAATGGCGGCAAGGCAGGCGATTGCGGCGAAAGTCAGCAAAATGATCTTTTTCATGATGTCCTCATTCGTCCTTGAAGAGCTTCAAGCTGTTATCCCTTCAGCGCTTAAACGGCGGCGAGCGGCAAATCCGTCGCTACATAGCGATGATTTTGCATTCGGATGCGAAAGGCTGGTGGCTTCGGCGGCGCCGAAGTGGACAGGCGATGCAGGAGAGCTGCACCCGCTGCGGGATCAGGATCGAATTTCAAAGGCTCGGGATGCAAGGCGAGCCTGAGCCGGGCACGATTTTGCCGCAGGCAGGGTTTTCTTGCCGATGAAGGGCATGCGCCGGATCAAAGCGCGCAGAACGGCGAGAATTGCCTTGTATTGTTCCCCAGGACACAAGCGGCCATTCGCATCATAGGCGAAGAGGAGGCGCCGTCGCGCGAATGCGTGCGCCAGCCCCAAGGCAAAAGCCACGCCGACACCCCATCCCATCAGCGTGTCGCTTGCCCAATGCGCGCCGACCCATTGGCGCGACAGGCAGATCAGGACGCCGACTGGTATGAAGAGGGGGCGAAGGCGGGGGAAGACCAGCGCCAGCGACATCGCCATGGCGCCGGCCGTTGCCGAGTGTCCGGAAGGAAAGGAGGCGAAGTCGGCCTGAAAGGCAAAGGGTCGGAAAGAGAAGGCGCCGTTCGTATCCAGGAGTTCCGGCCTGGCGCGACCGATGATGTTCTTGGCGAGCGAATCGACAAGGCCGCCGCCGGCGACCGCAAGGAAGACGAAGGCAGCCGCAGTCGCGATGAGATCAGCCCCCGTTCGCATGGATTTCCGCAGTTTGTGCGCAGGCGCGAGGATCGCAAAAATCAGCAGCGCTCCGCTGAATGAGAGCACCAGAAGCCCGGTGCCGAGGCTGCTGATCCACCTCGCCGTCCCTCGCAACTGCGCGGGAAAAGACTTCATCCAGATGCCCAAGGGATAATCGGCCGTCCACATGACGAGCAATGACAGCGCGAGGAAAATGGCGATGATGACGATCGGGCGCTCGAGAAAAGCACGATTTGCAGGGGGCTTGATGGTCGGTGTGTTGAAGAAGCAGCGAAGGCCGCCGGCCATTCGTCTGCGACCGGTGTCGGCGGAACGCCCCAGCATTTCTTTTATGGCCTCTCGGCCTCGCTGCCATGCCTGCATAAAGCCGACTTTCCATTACTGTCGAGACAGCCGCTCGTGGAGCTGGGCTCACCAATCGCCTTCCGCTCCGTTTCCCTTGGAAAAAGCTGCTACAACAACACGCTGACAGCCGCCTGAAAGGTTGCGCTTGGCGGGTCAGATCTCGATTGTGTGGGCAGCAAACCAAAATCACGGCGTCGACCAGGCGGCTTCGATTGTTGGATTGTGCAGTCATGAGCTGAAGGGACGGCGGTGCCGAAAAAGACTGTGCCGTCGACAAGGTAGCCGCTGATTCCGCTATCCGGGACGAAAGTCGCCGGGAGGATTGCTTCAATGGCCATTTTTAGCGACAATTGGGTTAGCGTTCGGTGGGAGGAGCCAAATGCACGACTATTCCGCACATGCGGATCAGGTTTACGCGTCGGCGCAATCGGCGGCGGCGAGTTCTTCGGTTGTTGCATCCTGGCGACGGTGCATGGTCATGCACCGCCTCGCGCCGGAGGAGAAGCGTCTGCCGATGCGCTTGACCAGTCAGGAATTTCAAACGGCACTGGAGCGATCGGAACGGTTGGTTGCCGAAGCTGCCAATGAGTTGGATCGCCTGTTTCTCGCGGTGGGCAAGGCCGGCTGTTGCCTGCTTCTGACCGACCGCAACGGTATCGCGCTGGAACGCCGCGGCGCCGTCGGTGACGATAAGGAGTTCCACGATCTCGGCCTGTGGCCTGGTTCCGTCTGGACAGAAGCGAGTATCGGCACCAATGGCATCGGAACCGCGCTTGCCGACGAGCGGGCCGTCGCGATCTTTCGCGATCAGCACTTCTTTAGCTCCAATATCAATCTCAGCTGCACCACGGCGCCGATCCGCGATCATCGCGGCCAGCTTGCCGGGGCGCTCGACATTTCCAGCTGCCGCGACGATGTGAGCGACGGGACACTGGCGATCCTGTCGCAGACCGTGCGCGACGCGGCAGTGCGCATCGAGCTCAATCTTTTCCGCAGCGCCTTTGCCGGTGCCCGCTTCGTCATGGTGCCGACGGATATCGCATCCACTTCGGCACTGCTGGCGGTCGACCGCAACGACCTTGTGCTCGGTGCGACCCGCGCGGCCCGCCTTGCATTGAAGCTCGACGATCATCGCATTGCCGTGGGCATTCCGGCCTCCGATGTTCTTCGCGAGCAGCAAGGGGCCGCGGGCGAGGATCTGATTGAGGCAGAGCGCGCGGCGCTGCTCAGGGCTCTTTCGCGTGCCAATGGCAATGTCTCTCAGGCGGCCGCGGCACTCGGCATGAGCCGTTCGACGCTGCATCGGAAGATGAACCGGCTCAATCTGCACTGAAGTGCCGTCAACGCGCATTCGATCCGGCGGATGTCGCAGAGTTGCGACACTGTGCGCTGCAGCACGGCAAGCCACCTCTATCGCCGGCCGCGATGTGCCCGCAGACTTCTCCCATCGGTTCGCTCATCGAACCTGCCGACCAAGGGAGGATGGCATGCTGCATCAAAAGATCGTGGAATCTCCGTTCAAGCTGAAATATGGCAACTATATTGGCGGCGAGTGGCGCGAGCCGATTGCCGGAAGGTACTTCGACAACTTGACGCCGATCACCGGCGGCAAGATCTGCGAGATACCGCGCTCCGACGAAAAGGACATCAACGCGGCCCTCGACGCCGCTCATGCGGCGAAAGACAAATGGGGCCGGACCTCCACGACCGAGCGCTCCAATATCCTGATGAAGATCGCCCAGCGCATGGAAGACAAGCTGGAAGTGCTGGCGCAGGCGGAAAGCTGGGACAATGGCAAGCCGATCCGCGAGACTATGGCGGCCGACATTCCGCTCGCGATCGATCACTTTCGCTACTTCGCCTCCTGCATCCGCGCCCAGGAAGGCTCGATCGGCGAGATCGACCACGATACCGTCGCCTATCATTTCCATGAGCCGCTCGGCGTCGTCGGCCAGATCATTCCCTGGAACTTCCCGATCCTGATGGCCGCCTGGAAGCTTGCGCCGGCGCTTGCCGCCGGCAATTGCGTCGTCATCAAGCCGGCAGAACAGACGCCGGCTTCGCTTCTGGTCTGGGCCGAACTCGTCGGCGATCTTCTGCCGCCCGGCGTGCTCAACATCGTCAACGGTTTCGGCCTCGAAGCCGGCAAGCCGCTGGCGACCAGCCCGCGCATCGCCAAGATCGCCTTTACCGGCGAGACAACGACGGGCCGGCTGATCATGCAATATGCGAGCCAGAACCTGATCCCCGTCACGCTCGAACTCGGCGGCAAGTCGCCGAACATCTTCTTTGCCGATGTCGCGGCCGAAGACGACGATTTCTTCGACAAGGCGCTCGAAGGCTTTGCAATGTTCGCGCTTAACCAAGGCGAGGTCTGCACATGCCCGAGCCGAGCGCTGATCCAGGAATCGGTCTACGACCGCTTCATGGAGCGTGCCGTCAAGCGCGTGGAGGCCATCAAGCAGGGCAATCCGCTTGATGCCGCAACCATGATCGGCGCCCAAGCATCGAGCGAGCAGATGGAGAAGATCCTCTCCTATCTCGATATCGGCAAACAGGAAGGCGCCGAAGTGCTGACGGGCGGCGCGCGCGCCGATCTCGGCGGCGAGCTGTCGAGTGGCTATTACATCAAGCCGACCATCTTCAAGGGGCATAACAAGATGCGGGTCTTCCAGGAGGAGATCTTCGGCCCGGTCGTATCGGTCACGACCTTCAAGGATGAGAAGGAAGCGCTCGAAATCGCCAACGATACGCTCTATGGCCTCGGCGCCGGCGTATGGACCCGTGACGGCAATCGCGCCTATCGCTTCGGCCGCGAGATCCAGGCTGGCCGCGTCTGGACGAATTGCTATCACGCCTATCCGGCCCATGCCGCTTTCGGTGGCTACAAGCAATCGGGCATCGGACGCGAGACGCACAAGATGATGCTCGATCACTACCAGCAGACCAAGAACATGCTGGTCAGCTACAGCCCGAAGGCGCTTGGCTTCTTCTGAGTTCTCCCAACCAAGCGAGCAAGGCTCCCGGCTGCGGCCGGGAGCCTTCCAGCATTTTCAGGGGGTGATGGAGGATCATCATGGACGACAGTGGATCGGAGCCGCGGGTGCTGGCGACCGATAAGGCGCTCGAGCTTATCCGCGAGATACAGCAGGACCACCCCGATATCCTGTTTCATCAGTCGGGTGGCTGCTGCGACGGCTCTTCGCCGATGTGCTATCCGGCAGGCGAATTCATGATCGGCGACAACGATGTCAAACTCGGCGAGATCGGCGGCGTGCCGGTCTACATCAGCGGCAACCAGTTCGAGGCGTGGAAGCATACGCAGCTCATCATCGACGTCGTGCCGGGGCGCGGCGGCATGTTCTCGCTCGACAATGGGCGGGAGAAGCGATTTCTAACCCGCTCGCGCCTGTTCGGCGGTAGCGAAGCCTGCTCAGTCCCGGACATCAGCCGTGCGCCGGCGCAATAGGCAGGGTCATAAACGGCGTGTAGTATTGGCCTAATACCCGCAACCGCAGGCGCTTTGCTAGACTGCCGTCCGTTGGTTTTTGAGGGAGGACGACGATGCCAGCAGCAAAGATTTTGATGATCACCGGTGATTTCACCGAGGACTACGAGACCATGGTGCCGTTCCAGACGCTGCTTGCCTGCGGCTATACGGTTCATGCCGTCTGCCCTGGCAAGAATGCCGGCGAGACCGTGGCAACGGCCATTCATGATTTCGAGGGCGATCAGACCTATTCCGAGAAGCGCGGCCACAATTTCGCATTGAACGCGACCTTCGCCAGTATCCGGGCTGAGGATTACGACGCACTTGTCATTCCGGGCGGTCGCGCGCCGGAATATCTGCGCCTGAACCCAGAGGTCATTAAGGCCGTTCAGCATTTCTTCGGGGCAGACAAGCCCGTCGCCGCAATTTGCCATGGCGCGCAATTGCTGGCGGCTGCGGGTGTGCTCAAGGGACGAACCTGCTCGGCCTATCCCGCCTGCCGTCCCGAGGTGGAGCTTGCCGGCGGCACCTATGCCGATATTGCCATCAATGACGCGGTTGCCGACGGTAATCTCGTCACCGCACCGGCCTGGCCGGCGCATCCGGCATGGTTGCGGCAATTCATGGCTGTGCTCGATGCGAGCGCATTGTCGGAAGCCAACGCTGCTTGAAGCTGAAAGGGGAGGCGTGCATGTGCGAATTGTTCATCAAGGCCGATGCCAGGCTCTGGGAAAGCACCACGCGCTCCCTCCGCATCGACGGTATGGTGACCAGCGTCAGACTGGAAAACTTCTTCTGGTCGAAGCTGGAGGAAATCGCCCGGCGCGACGGCATGAACGTGGTGCAGCTGATTACCAAGCTGCACCATGAATCGATCGATGCCGGCTATGATCTCGGCAATTTCACCTCGTTCCTGCGGGTCTGCTGCGCACGCTATCTCGACCTGCAATTGGCCGGCGACATTTCGAGCGATCTCTCCCAGCCGATCGCTGGCGTCGACGCGCCCGCCATTCTTGGCCGCGAGCGTCTGAAGTATCATTGATCCTATCGATGCGGCAGCGCGGCATCCGGAAATCGTCGCACGGCCGGTTTCGTGGTGGCCGTCGCGTCGACAATAACTCTTATGGCGGCATACAACTTATAGGGAGTGTTTCGTGGCGAGGAGCACCCTGGGTTATTCAAACCTTAACTAACTTCCGGTAGTAATTGAATCATCGACTATCGCATGAGGCATAGAGCTTTGCGTCAGGCTTCCATGAGGGAGAGGCTGTGGCGCTTGAGGATAAGCGATGACATCGATTTCAAATGTGCCTTCGGCGGCTCTGGCCATTCTCCAGCAATTGAATAAGGGCACGACAATATCGGAGCAACCTCCATCCGCCGCCGATGGCCTTATTGCGGTGGCGACCGGCCTGACGAATAAGGTGGCCGTTTCCAAGCAGCCCACTCAAGCTCAATCGAAAGTTTCGGAAGCCATGTTCAGCATGAGCAAGGACAGCATCGCGAAGCAGAAGCTTGATCTTATCGAACGGACAGGCAGGGCTCTGGGGGTCGAACGAAGCGACTATTCCTCCATGGACGAGTTTGTTGCAGCGATGAAAAAGGTCTATGGCGAGATAAAGGTGCAGGCTGGAGGCATGGCGGTGTTTCATGCGCTTGAAAGGCAGCTCGGCCTCGATAAGCTTGGCCTGTCGATCGAAGACGTTATCGAGAGCGCTCAAGATGGCGACAGCAACGACAAGGTCACGAAAGCCCTCGAAAGGCGGGCGAAGAAAGAAAAGGACGAGGCGAGTGGAGCCGGATCGGATCAGGCTATCCAGATCGATGCGGCTGCTGCCAATCTCTACGGCCTGCTTTCGTTCAACTGACATGGTTTGTCAGTCGCGCAATCGAGTTCTGGCGGTGCCGTCAGACGACTTTTGATGAGCTCGGCTGCCGCATCCGCTGCAGTTTCCATATAGCTCGGATCGCGATGGAGCAGGACCACGGCAAATGAACCGTCGAGGAGCAGCATGATCTGGCGCGCGAGCGGCCGGGCATCATTGCCGGCTCCGGCTTCCATAAAGGTTGAAGCAAGCCAATCCTCGACGCGCTTCTTATGGGCGCGGGCAGCCACCAGAGCCGGATGGCCGGGAAGGTTGATGAGCTCGACCGAGGTGCGCAGGAACCCGCAGCCCTTCCATTTGGCGCTGTGCGCCGATTGTGCCAGATGGCGACAAATGCCGGCAACCCTCTCGGCTGTATCGCCTTTCGTTTCCTCGAACCAGCGTTTGAAGAGGACGAGGTTCGGCTCGTCCCGCACCTGCAGATGGGCGGCGATCAGGTCGTCCTTGCTGCGGAAATGATAGTAGAGGGTACGCTTGGTGATGCCTGCTTTTTCGGCAATCGCATCGACGCTGATCGCGCGGATGCCATCGCGATGGAAAAGTTTTCCGGCGGCCTCAAGTATGCGTTCGCGTGTCGGCTGCGAGCTGTCTTTCATGGCTCAATGTATACCGGGTAGTGAATATACACAATGCGGCGGTGGCCTCATCCTCCGTCCCATGAACGAGCAACACATTCCATCATCCTCGGGGCCGCGCAGCACGCCGATTTCCATTTCATGTGCCGACAGCGTCGTTCTCGGCGGTCATCTCTGGCTGGCGGAGACGGCCAAGCCGGAAGGCAGCGTGATCATCAACCCGGCCACGGGCGTGCTTGCGCGCTACTATCACCGCTACGCGCAATTTCTGGCTCGGCATGGGTTCGATGTCCTGACCTATGATTATCGCGGTATCGGGCTATCGCGGCCGCAACGGCTGCGTGGATCCCGCTATCGCTGGCGGGATTGGGGTGAGCGGGATTTCGATGCCGCACTTCAATGGCTGGCTGGCTATCGTCGCAGCGGCCCATTGATGGTGGTCGGCCATAGCGTCGGCGGTTTCCTGCCGGGACTGGCCGAACATGCTCCTATGATGGACAGGATGCTGACAGTCGGCGCCCAATATGCCTGGTGGGGCGATTACCTGCCGCACCGCCGCGCTGCCCTCTTTTTCAAATGGCATGTCGCCATGCCCGCAATCACTGCGCTCTGCGGCTATTTTCCCGGTCGCCGGCTTGGCTGGCTGGAGGATCTGCCGAAGGGGGTAGCAAATGAGTGGAGCTTTCGTGGCCCTCGGTTCGAGCGCAGCCATCCAGCGGCAGAGAGGCAGGATGCTCTTCGGCGAATGGCCGCGGTCCGGGCGCCGATCCTCGCGATTGCGGTTTCGGACGATGAACTCGGCACGGTGCCGGCGGTTCGCCGCACGCTGAACTATTATACGGGTGCGCAATCCATCCTGGTAAGTCTGCATCCTATTGACCTTGGCCGCGACAGGACCGGTCATTTCGGCCTGTTTCACGATAGCTACAAGGAGAGCTTCTGGGTCGACACGCTGTCGTGGCTTCGCGAGGGCCGCAATCCCTGGTCGGTCTCGGCGTGAAACTGGAAGGTTAGGCCCGCCTCAGGGCTGTCGCTTTGCGCGGCTGCCTGTATTGCATGGGCTGATCGTCTCGGATAGACGGCATTTTCGGATCATGATTAAGATGGAAGCCAGGCATTTGTCGGCTCCGGATATTTAAAAAAAACGTGAAGTGGAGTTTGGAATGACCGGCCAAAATGACGAATATGTCTATGACGAAGTGACCGGCGAGTGGCGGCCCGCCGCAGAGATGGCTGCCGCAGCTGCCGCAATAGGCCTCATCGTACTTGATGCAAGCGGTAACGTGCTTGCCGATGGCGACTCGGTTACCCTCATCAAGGATTTGAAAGTGAAAGGCGCCAACCAGACCTTGAAGCAGGGTACGGTTATCAAGTCCATTCGACTGACCGACAATCCTGAAGAGGTCGATTGCCGTTACGACGGGATCAAGGGTTTGGTTCTCCGCACCGAGTTCATACGCAAGCGCTAGACCGTGGCGGCGGAGGAATTATTCCTTTTGTGCTATGCGGTTGCAAAATTGAACGGTGTCGCGCCGATTATCCGGATTTCCGAATTGTAAAATTGTAAATTGGTGCTTATCTCCCTTGCTTGATGCACTTACATGATGTGGAAAGTTATGTAGCGGCTGCAGACCGGCTGGGGGATTATGCATGCATCTCGAAGACTATGCCGCACTCGGCCGCTCGGAGTTGCGCGTCAGTCCGCTTGCGCTCGGAACCATGACTTTTGATACGGGGGGCGCCTGGCCATCCCGTGAAAACCAGCCTGCTGCAGTTCTGGCGCGCTATCTCGAACTCGGTGGCAACTACCTTGATACTGGCAATGGAGCGGTTAAAGCGGGCGGCCAGACGGTTGTCGGCACCTATATCGCCCAGAACTCGATCAGACGTGACGATCTTGTCATTGCTGGCAAATTCAATGTCGAATGGGATGGTGAAACACCTGGCCGCAAGGCCGTGATAGCCGGTTTCGAGCAGGCCCTTCGACGGCTGCGCACCGATTATCTCGACCTTTATTGGCTTGATAATTGGGATATCCAGGCGCCCCTGGAAGACATACTGGCGGCGCTCCACGATCTCGTTCAGTCCGGAAAATTGCGTTACTTCGGCATTTCCGATGCCCCTGCCTGGAAGGTGGCGCATGCGCACCTCCTGGCGCAATCCAATGGCTGGGCCCGGTTCATCGGTCTGCAGATCGAATATTCGCTTGCAGCAAGGCTGTTTGAAAACGAGCTCATTCCGCTGGCAACAGGATTGGGGCTTGGCGTCGTCTCGCATTCGCCCTTGAGTGGCGGTCTCATCAGCGGCAAATATAAGCCTGCCAATAATGCGGGCATGAGACGGGGGCATGCGGCGCAATTGGCGCAAAGGCCCGATGAGCAGGATCTTGAAATCGTGGACGCCTTATTCCGCGTCGCCGACGAGCTCGGTACGACGACCGCACGCGTCGCTCTTGCCTGGGCAATGGGACGCCTTGGCGTATCTTCGACGATTATCGGCGTTCATACGCTGGAACAACTCAATGAGGATATCGGCGCACTCGATGTCCAGCTCTCGCCCGAGCAGACGGCGACACTGGATGCGCTTACGATTCCCAATCCCGTCATGACCCTGCCGCTGCCGTTGCACAACGCCGCGCCCCTGTGCTGCGTCGATTGAGCTGCAGCCTGCAAGCGATGCATTGCAGCCGGTGTTCGATGCTTCCAATTGTGCCCGCAAGCATGGCACCGGACCAAGAGGACGATTCGATCTGCGAAGGAATGGCCGTTAGAAGCGTTGCCGATTGCCACACGATCATGATTCAATTTCACGAGTGCATGTTTGAGACGTAATCGTAATGAAATCCATTACTTCAAATGTTGGTGCTGTGCTTATTTTCGATAGTACTCAAAGTAATTTCATTAATATTGACGCCTTACGGTAGCGGTTCGATAGTGCAGCCGATGGTTACCGATGTCAGAAGCAGGAAGACCGACCTATATTCCGGCCCTTGATGGATGGCGTGGACTCGCCGTCTTTCTGGTATTGATGGGCCATTTCGGCGGCGACAAGTACCTGCCCGGTCTTGGATCCGCCGGTGTGGATCTATTTTTCGTGCTCTCCGGACGCCTTATGGCCGAGATCCTTTTCGTCAGGGAGATGCCTTTGGGCACTTTCTTCCTTCGGCGTTTCAGCCGCGTCTATCCAACTTTGTTTATATTTGTTTTGGTGAATACGGCGATCTTCTCGTCAACGTCGCTTGCGCCCGACCTTGCGGCTGTCCTCGCCGCCCTTTCTTTCACGTTAAACTACTTCATAATTACCAGTCACACCTTCGTCTCGATATTCGATCACATTTGGTCATTATGCGTCGAAGAGCACAGCTACCTCCTGCTTGGGCTGCTAGCCTTTTCATTGCGTGGTGCCGGTAACAGGTTCGTGGGGTTTTCCCTCTTGTTGCTTGGTCTTACCGCACTTGCCACCGGCATTTTGCAATATGACGTTTACGGGCAAAATCCATTTATCGTTTTTTGGTCGAGCCAGGTGGCGGCAGCGCCAATTTTGATTTCAGCTGGGTTGTTCCTGCTGATCGGGCAGCGAAGCCGCGGATTACCCCTGGAATGGCTGGTACCTTTGATATTTTTCTGCGGCTTGGCTGCGCGCTTGTTCGCCGATGTCGCCTGGCTATTTTTCGGCGTTAAAACCCTGTTGCTGGCGATCAGCGTGTGTTCGATCGAGAGCGCCGCTCGCTTTTCCAGGATTTTATTTGAAGGCTCTGTCATCCGGCGACTTGGGCGGATGTCGTTCTCAATCTATCTATGGCAGCAGCCGTTTTATGTGTTGGCTCGGCAAGGTCGCTTGGCCGAACTGCCTGCGCTGCTCATAGCCATATGCCTTGGGTTGCTTAGCTACTATCTAATCGAGCAGCCCGCACGCACTGGATTGAATGCGTGGTTCGAAAGAAGGAAACGGCCAAATGCCGTTTCTGAAAGCGCTTGAAAAAGGGCGCGATCACCTTTGATCGCGCCCGATATTTTCAGCATCAAGCGATGTCGAAGCGGTCGGCGTTCATAACCTTGGTCCATGCCGCAACGAAGTCCTGGACGAACTTCTTCTCGGCATCGGACTGGCCGTAGACTTCGGCGATCGCGCGCAGTTGCGAGTTGGAGCCGAAAACGAGATCGGTGCGCGTCGCGGTCCACTTCACGTCGCCGGTTGCCCGGTCGCGGCCTTCGAAGACGTCCTTGGCATCCGAAACGGCCTTCCACTCCGTGCCCATGTCGAGCAGATTCACGAAGAAGTCGTTGGTCAGGGTTTCCGGACGCTTGGTGAAGACGCCGTGCTGGCTCTGGCCGACATTGGCATTCAGCACACGCAGGCCACCGATGAGGGCGGTCATTTCCGGCGCCGCCAGCGTCAGAAGCTGTGCCTTGTCGATCAGCAGCTCTTCGGAAGAGACGGTGTAGGCCTGCCGCTGATAGTTGCGGAAGCCGTCGACGATCGGCTCGAGAACGGCGAAGGCCTCGACATCGGTCTGCTCCTGCGTCGCATCGGTGCGGCCCGGAGCGAAGGGCACGACCACGTCATGGCCGGCCTTCTTCGCAGCCTGTTCGATAGCGACCGAGCCGCCGAGAACGATCAGATCGGCAATCGATACAGTCTTGCCGCCGGTCTGGGCATCGTTGAACTTCTTCTGGATGCCTTCGAGCGTCGCCAGCACGGAAGCGAGCTGGGCCGGCTGGTTGGCCTCCCAGTCCTTCTGTGGAGCAAGACGGATGCGAGCGCCGTTTGCACCGCCGCGCTTGTCTGAGCCGCGGAAGGTCGAAGCCGAAGCCCAGGCGGTCGAAACCAACTGCGGGATGGTGAGACCCGATGCAGCAATCTCGGCCTTGAGGGCGGCGACATCGCTGGGCTCGATCGATACGGGACCGGCAGCCGGGATCGGATCCTGCCAGATGAGCTCTTCGCTCGGCACTTCCGGGCCGAGATAGCGCACGCGCGGGCCCATATCGCGATGGGTCAGCTTGAACCATGCGCGAGCAAAGGCATCGGCGAACTCATCCGGATTTTCGAAAAAGCGGCGGGAAATCTTCTCATAAGCCGGATCGAAGCGCAGGGCGAGGTCGGTGGTCAACATGGCAGGAGCGTGACGCTTGGACTTGTCGTGCGCGTCCGGGATCGAGCCGGCGCCGGCGCCATGCTTCGGCACCCACTGATGCGCGCCCGCCGGGCTCTTCGTCAGTTCCCATTCATAGCCGAACAGGTTCCAGAAGAAGTTGTTGCTCCACTTGGTCGGCGTCGAGGTCCAGGTGACTTCGAGACCGCTGCCGATCGTGTCGCCGCCCTTGCCAGTGCCGAAGCTGTTCCTCCAGCCGAGGCCCTGTTCTTCGATGCCGGCTGCTTCCGGCTCGGGGCCGACATGGGCCGCGTCGCCGGCACCATGGGTCTTGCCGAAGGTGTGGCCGCCGGCAATGAGGGCGACAGTTTCTTCGTCGTTCATTGCCATGCGGGCGAAGGTTTCGCGGATGTCGCGAGCGGCTGCAAGCGGGTCCGGATTGCCGTTCGGTCCCTCAGGATTGACGTAGATGAGACCCATCTGCACGGCTGCGAGCGGGTTTTCCAGATCGCGATCGCCACTGTAGCGCTTGTCGCCGAGCCAGGTATCTTCCGCGCCCCAGTAAATGTCTTCTTCCGGCTCCCAGACATCTTCGCGACCACCGCCGAAGCCGAAGGTCTTGAAGCCCATGGATTCCAGCGCGACGTTACCGGTCAGGACCAGCAGGTCGGCCCAGGAGATGCTGTTGCCGTATTTCTGCTTGATCGGCCAAAGGAGACGGCGAGCCTTGTCGAGGTTGACGTTATCCGGCCAGCTGTTGAGCGGTGCGAAACGCTGCGTGCCGGAGGAGGCGCCGCCGCGGCCGTCGCCCGTGCGGTAGGTACCGGCGCTATGCCAGGCCATGCGGATGAAGAGCGGACCGTAGTGACCGAAGTCGGCCGGCCACCACTCCTGCGAATCCGTCATCAGGGCGGTGAGGTCCTTCTTCAGGGCCTCCAGATCGAGCTTCTTGAACTCTTCGGCATAGTTGAATGCCTCGCCCATCGGGCTGGACAGCGCGGAGTTCTGATGAAGGATCTTGAGGTTCAGCTGATTCGGCCACCAGTCCCGGTTCGAACGTGCGGAAACGCTCGTGTTCCCATGCGGAAACGGACATTTGCCGGCAGTCTCGACTTTTGTATCCATGATACTCTCCCTTACGATGATTTGATTTGTGACGACCGGAGAAGGAGCTTTGCCAGCCCGCCGGGAAATGGCCCGGTTCCAAAACTGGTATGGCAGCGACATGTCAGACGCATGAATCTCTCGTCATTCTGGCCTCGCGTGAAACGGAGACGTGGAAGCAGGCAAAGCTTGGGTCCCCTGCCTTCCGACCGGTCCGTGCATCGATGAACTGAACGCAGTCAATGCTCTCAATATGAGCTTCGTATGACAGGCGGCCACATCTCATCTTTGCTGCGGCACTATAGCCAAGGCTTTCCATTAATTTAAGTTGGATTTCCTGATTGGCGCGATAAGATAGGCTTATGGCAAACTTCACGCTCAAACAGCTTCGCTATTTCGAAGCGCTGGCTCGGCTCGGCCACTTCGGACGTGCCGCCGATCTATGCTCGATCTCTCAGCCCGCCTTGTCGATGCAGATCAAGGAACTGGAGGAGCAGCTCGGCACGAACCTCTTCGAAAGAGGCGCGAGACAGGTCCGGTTGACCAATTTCGGGGAGGCCTTCGCGATCCGCGTCCGCGACATCCTGCGCTCCGTCGACGAGCTGGGAGATCTTGCCCGTGCGTCGCGCGATCAGCCGGTGGGCCGGTTGCGCATCGGCATCATCCCCACGGTCGCGCCCTATCTCCTGCCGAGCATCATCGGCAATCTCTCCCGCATCTATGACGGGCTGGATATCCATGTGCGCGAGACCCTGACGTCGAAGCTGGTCGAAGAGCTGGAGGAGGGAAGGCTGGATACCGCGATCGTCGCTCTGCCCGTCTCCGAGACATCTCTGACGGAAGTGCCACTGTTTGCGGAAAACTTCGTGTTGGTGCGACCGAGCGAGGACGAAGGCAAGCCGGTTCCCAACCGCGAGGCGCTTCGCGAAATGCGGCTGCTGCTGTTGGAAGAGGGGCATTGTTTCCGCGACCAGGCTCTTTCCTTCTGCAACATCCATTCAGCCTTGCCGCGCGAACTGATGGACGGCAGCTCACTGTCGACGCTCGTGCAGATGGTCAGCGCCGGCATCGGCGTCACTTTGATACCGGAGATGGCTGTGGCGGTGGAAACCCGCTCGGCCTCGGTGTCGACCGTGCGCTTCCAAAGCCCGCAACCCTCGCGCACCATCGGCATGATCTGGCGCAGGACGAGCCCTCTCGCCAAACAGCTCATGCAGATTTCCGAAGTGGTGCGCGAGGCGGCCGACGCCATGCGCGAACAACATGATTCGATCGGACGCGCGCAGGATCTGGAGTTTGATGGGCGAGAGCGGGCAACCCATAGGGGAATAGCGTAGCCTCTCTTGGCATGGGGTTGTGCGCGCGGATGGAAGCTGACGCGATCCCTCATATCGGGACGGATAGAGCCTGTTAACCGTGTTTCCTTACGAAAATTTATGGATAACAAGTCATGTTTCGGGAGATCTGACTTCTCCTTGAAAGGCATGTGCAATGTTGCATTCCGAAACTTCCGGCTCCTCTTTTCGTAAAACTTGTCTGCGCCTGACATTGCTTGCTCCCATCGCCGCTATGGCGATGCTGCCCGTCGCCAGCCATGCCCAGGAACAGACACTGCTTAACGGCCAGAATATTGGTACAGTGGGTGGCGCTGTCGCCGGAGGTCTCGTCGGCAACAAGCTCGGCGGTAAGAAGCACAAGACACTTGGGACGATCGCCGGTGTCGTCGGCGGTGCGGTTGCTGGCAGAATGGTCGGCAACATGGTCGACAACCGGAATTCGCAATATGGTCAACCGATGCAACAGGCAATGCCGATCCAAGCTGATCAAGGGATTGATCCGCAAGCTACGGGCAGCATCGCCAACGACGGCACCCCTGGCTTGTTAAATGGTCGGAACATCGGCGCCGTCGGCGGTGCCATTGCAGGCGGCATCGCCGGCAACAAGCTTTCGGGCAAGAAACACAAGACCTCCGGTACGATTGCTGGCGCAGTGGGCGGCGGCCTGCTCGGTGGGGTCGTTGGCAACATGGTCGGCGGTCAGTAAAACGTCATCGTAACGCGCCGGTGACGGCCGGGGGCGCTAAAGAGACGTCGTCGAGTAACCCTTGGCGTTTCGCTGGATCGGCTTGAAAGCACAAGTGCCGAAGTGGGTGGGCGAGGTTCGCCCTCATGCGGTTAAGGGCCTGCATTTTCTGCGCCGAATACAACTTCGGTCGCGATTTCGGCAATGTGAGGTTCATCGCCTTTATGTTGCAGGTCGGCGGGCGAGCGTCGAGTCCCTCGTCCCGCCCAACGTCGCGTGATCTTGATACTCTGGCCGATGCGCCTGATCGGCTGAAAATATCGTTCCGAACACCGAAACGTCACGTCCGGTTACGCTGGAGGCAGGGTTTGGGATTGGTACGCCAATGCGGACGGCGATCTGCTTTCAAGACCACCTTTGACGGATTGTCCGGTGGTGACCGTCGCACGAATCCACAAAATCGCAAGGGATCAATCCCACCACTATTGAAGGCCGCCACTGGATATCCAAACCCGCATCCTCATCTGTCACCAATCTTTCCACAGAAGGCAATATTTCAAACGATTGAAAATATTTTAATCGTTTAAATAGTTTAATGCCTTGATTTACAAAGAAACTCCTCCATGTCATGCCAGTAACGCATGGCAATGGAGGTCGTGATGCAAGAGTTTGAAAACGTAAGAAATGAAATTCCTACGTATGTGATTGATCGCCTCGAAAATGAATGGCGGGTAATGCAGACTCAGAATGGGCAGCTGGAGGCCGGGCTGGGGACTGAAACGCCTGCAAATACAGCGCCTGCAACGGGCGATAGTCTCGGATCATTCGATAAGTAGTATTTATAAAGGCAGGAATCGTACTGCGCTCGCGGGTCTAGAGCAATTCCGCTTTTTTCCATGACATCCAGAAAACGGATCAGCCCCGGCTTGTTGCCAGGGCTGCTGTTTATCGTGGCGTCGCCAGCTCCGCCTTGCGATCCAGACAGGTACCGGTTCAGGCGTCGAGATAACGCTCGGTCAGACGTGCCCACATAGCGGCACCGACGGTGAGGCTTTCATCGGCGAAATCATACTTGGCGCTGTGGAGGATGGCCGAGTTCACGCCGTTGCCGAGGCGCAGGAAGCTGCCGGGCTTGTGCTCCAGGTAATGCGAGAAATCCTCGCTGCCGGGGATAAGGCCGCAGGTGGTGACCTTCTCAGCGCCGACAAGTTCCTCGGCGATCATCCGCGCGAATTCCGTTTCCTTCTCCGAGTTGACGACCACCGGATGGCCATAGACGTAGTCGATCTCGACACTTGCGCCATAACCCTCTGCAATGGACGCTGTCAGCTTGCGGATGCGCGCCTCAAGCAGCTCGCGCACCTTCGGATCGAAGGAGCGAACCGTGAGCAGCATCTTCGCACTTTCGGGAATGACGTTCGATACTTCGCCGGCATGGATGGCGCCGACGGTGACAACCGCTGTCTGGGTCGGGTCGACGCTGCGGGCGACAATTGTCTGCAGACTGACGACGAGGTTGCAGGCGACAACCACCGGGTCGATAGTCAGATGCGGGCGTGAGGCATGGCCGCCTTTGCCTATGATGGTAATCTCAACTGTGTCGGCGGCCGCCATCAGCGGGCCGGAGCGCAATAGCCAGGTGCCCTCCGCAGCACCCGGATGATTGTGCAGCCCGTAAATGACGTCGAAGGGAAAGCGTTCGAACAGGCCATCCTTGATCATCGCGGGAGCGCCGCTGACAGCGCCCGCCTCCTCAGCCGGTTGGAAGATCAGGTTCACGGTGCCGTTGAAGCGGCGGGTGCGAGCGAGATATTCGGCCGCTCCGAGCAATATGGTGGTGTGGCCGTCGTGGCCGCAGGCATGCATCTTGCCCGGCGTCTTGCTGGCATAGGCGGCGCCGGTCTGCTCGGTGATCGGCAGGGCGTCCATATCGGCGCGGATCGCGATGCTCTTCTTGCCGGCCCCAACAGTCATGCGCGCGACGACGCCATGACCGCCGACATTACGGGTAACCTCGTAACCCCAGGCTTCCAGCTTTTCGGCGACGAAGCGCGCGGTTTCCGCCTCTTCGAAGGATAGCTCGGGATTGGCGTGCAGATGCTGGCGGATGCCGGCCAGTTCGGCCTTCATCGGCTCGAAATCCGAGAGGCGGGCGAAATCGTTGTCGAGGGTCATGGCTGTTCCAATGGTTCGCTTGAGCCGCTTTCCGCCAGAAAGCGTGCAGGCTGCACTGATGATGGAGCTGTCGCGCTAGATGAAGCGCGACAGGAAGCTTCTGGTGCGGGGATGCTGCGGATTGCCAATCACATCCTCCGGCTTGCCCTGTTCCACGATCTTGCCGCCATCCATGAAAACGACGCGGTCGGCCGCTTCGCGGGCAAAGCCGATCTCGTGGGTGACGACGATCATCGTGAGGCCCTGTTTTGCAAGGTCGCGCATGGTGGCAAGTACTTCGCCGACCAATTCCGGATCGAGCGCCGAAGTCGGTTCGTCGAAGAGCATCAGCTTTGGCTTGATCGCCAGCGCTCTTGCAATCGCGACGCGCTGCTGCTGGCCGCCGGAGAGTTGCCG
This sequence comes from Rhizobium sp. BK312, assembly GCF_014193605.1. Taxonomy (NCBI): domain Bacteria; kingdom Pseudomonadati; phylum Pseudomonadota; class Alphaproteobacteria; order Hyphomicrobiales; family Rhizobiaceae; genus Rhizobium; species Rhizobium sp. BK312. Next base: position 473,887 of record NZ_JACHZP010000002.1, read on the forward strand.
GGGGTAGTTGTGAGCCTTGGCCGACAAGCCAACGCGGTCGAGCAATGCCAGCGCATTCTCGGTTGCCTGCTTGTGGCTTTCGCCATGAATGCCGATTGGCGCCTCGATGACATTCTGCAGCGCTGTCATATGCGGATAGAGATTGAACTGCTGGAACACCATGCCGATCTTGCGCCGCTGCAGCGCGATCGCATGGTTGGAGAGCTTGACCAGCCGACCCTTGTTCAGCCGATAGCCGATCTGCTCGCCATCGACTTCGATCGAACCGCGATTGATCGATTCCAGATGATTGATGCAGCGTAGGAAAGTCGACTTGCCGGAACCGGACGGCCCGAGAATGACGACGACTTCACCGGGCGTCACATCGAGGTCGATGCCTTTCAGGACTTCAAGATGTTCGAAGGACTTGTGGACGTTGCGCGCCTGTACCAGGGGACTGGCGTTGACGATTGAGTTCACGGAAGCGTTCATTGGCCTGCCTCCTGTGCCGGCACAAGCGCGGGCGTGCCGTCTGCTGCCACCTTCGTCCCGCTGGTGCGGCGGTCGGCGCGGCTATAGTAGCGCTCGATATAGCTCTGGCCGATATTCAGCACCGACGTAATCAGCAGATACCAGATGACGGCGACGAGCAGCATCGGGACGACCTCAAAGGTGCGGTTATAAATCGACTGCACGGAATAAAGCAGATCGGCCATAGCGATGACGCTGACGAGCGAGGTCGCCTTGATCATGCTGATCAACTGATTACCCGTTGGCGGCACGATGGAGCGCATGGCCTGCGGGATGATGATGCGGCGCAGAGCCCGGCTTCTCGTCATGCCGAAGGCTTCGGCGGTCTCGAACTGGCCTCTATCGACCGAAAGCAGGCCGCCACGGATGATTTCGGCCATGTAGGCGGCTTCGTTCAGAGCAAGGCCGGCGATCGCCGCCGTCATCGGGCTGATGACGGAATTGGTATCCCAGCTGACGAAGGTCGGGCCGAAGGGGATGCCGATCGATAGCGTCGGGAAGAGCGTCGAAAGATTATACCAGAAGATCAGCTGCACCAGCAGCGGCGTGCCGCGGAAGAACCAGATGAACAGCGAGGCGAGCGTGCTTGCCAGGGTGTCTTTCGACATGCGGGCAATCGCCAGCAACAGGCCGAAGACGATGCCGAGCACCATGGCGACGACGGTCAGCCCGAGCGAGACATAGAGGCCGCTGATGACGACGGGGTCGAAGAAGTACTGGGCGACGACATGCCAGCCGAAGTTTTCATTGTGCGCGACCGACCAGGCCCAATAGGCCGCGATCGCAAGGGTAACGATCCAGGCTGCCACACGACCCTTCGGGAACGGTGTGTGGGCATTTGCCACATCCCGTTCCGACGCATCGCCTGAAGGCGATGCGATGTTTCCGGCGTTCCTACTCATTTCGGTAATGTCCCGCCAAGATTGATACCGGGTTCCTTGATCATGTTGTTCTCAAGGCCCCATTTTTTCATAATGGCGGCATAGGTGCCGTTGTCCATAAGAACCTTGACGGCCTCCTTGAGGATCGGACCGAGCGGCGAGCCTTTCGGCACGACGGCACCTTGATAGAGATCCTCGAAACCGTTTTTCTGGCCGACGCCCGTTAATTCGAGCTGGCCGTTCGCCTGCGAGACGAAATAGGTGAGCGGCGCCTGCGAAGAGAAGAAGGCATCGGAGCGCTTGGAGCGGACGGCGAGGATCGAGCTCGGCTGGTCGGTGAAGGACTGAACCTCGATTGCACCCTTGCCATCAGTCTTGCACTTCTCGGCCTGCACCTGGATCACCTTTTCGGCCGATCCGCCGGCCATGACGGCGATGCGCTGGCCGCAGGCGCTATCGAGCGAGGTAATGCCCTTCGGATTGCCCTTCTGGACGGCGAAGACGACGAATTCCTGCACCCAGTCGACGAAATCATTGGCTTCCTCGCGGCTCTTGAAATCGCCGATCGGGCCGAAGGCAAATTGATAGCGGCCGGAATTGATGCCGGCGAGGATGGCGGGCAGACCGCTGACGCTTTCATGCTCGATCTTCACGCCAAGCACCTCGCCGATCGCGTCGGTCAGATCGGCGCTGGCGCCGCTCAGCTTGGTGCCGGTGACGATTTCATAGGGAGGGAAAGAGCCGTTGTTGACGGAGATCATTTTGCCCGATGTGCGGATCGCTTCCGGCAGCTTGGCTTGCAGGTCCTTGTTGACCGAAAGTTTCGGCAGGCTCGCATCCTCGGCGAAGGCGGCGCCCGACATCATCAGGCTTGCCAGGGCGAGGTAGGTCATTTTCTTCAGCGACATGTTCATTCCCCTTTTTGCTTTGTGTCTCTGATATGATGTGGTCGTCAGGCAGCGCTTGTCCGGCTGCCGTCGACGTCGAACGGGAAGAGTTCCTCCGGCGTCATCAGCCGCGGCAGGATGCCCTGCACATGCAGCTCCTCGGCGAAATCGGCGATCATCTTGCGGTTGGCGGCAAAGCCGCTCGCATCCCACCCTTCGGGCAGCTCGGTGGCCGATTTCAACAGTTCGTCGAGCATGAAGGGCGTGGTTTCGGCATATTTGCGCCGCTTGCTGAGCCACATGCGCTGCGATTCGTCGATCAACCTGCTCAATTCGGCAATGACCCAGGGATGCTCGGCGACGATCTCAGCCTTCAGGCCGATCAGGTGCATCCCCGGTACATAGCCCACATCGGCAAAATAGCGATGCTCGGCCGCGCGGAAATCGGGCAGAAGCTGGCGGAAGCCGGAGTTGCCGGCGAAATAGCCGTCCGGCATGAAGGGCGTGAAGATCGCGTCAAGCAGCCCTTCCTTCAGCAGGTCCACCATCGGCCTTTCGCCGGGTGCCGCCTCTATGCGGCCGGGACGGCCAAAGCCATCAAGGCGGTCGGTGATCGGATGGGCTTCAGTGAGGCGGCCGGCATACCATATGGCATCTTCGACGCCGACGCCTTCGCGGCGTAGCGCTGCCCGCGTCCAGGTATTGCCGGAGTCGCGCCAGCCGGTGACGCCGATACGCTTGCCGGCCAATTGGGCGAAGCTCGTGATCGGGCTTTCCTTGGTCGTGATGACGCAGCGATGGCGGAAGCCGCGCATGATGAAGTTCGGTATGCCGACCACGCTCTCGTCGCCGTCGATGCGCATCTGCGTGTAGCGGCTGAAGGATGTTTCCGCCGCGTCATAGGCGTCGCTCTTCCCAACATGCGAGACCAGCGTGCCGACCCGATCCACCTTGATGTCGAGTTTCGGGGAGGAGACATCGCCCAGGACTAAAGGCGTCATATAGTCCCAGTCGCGGAGGGCAAGGCGGAGAGTAAGGGGCATGAAATTCACTCGCGGGAAAACTTGTTTTCTCAACGAGTAAATGTTCAATATAAGTCGATCAAATGTTATTACGTTATTGAACATTAAAAATGGTGTCAGAAATGAGCGAAGAGCGGGATGCGAAATGGTTTGCCTCACAATTGAGCGATCGGACCATACGTGGCATCGCGCTTGAAACGAGCGCGCTCATTCGCGCTGGCGCCCTGCCTGTTGGCACCAAGCTGCCGCCGATCCGCGACCTCGCCTTTGTCCTTGGCGTGAGCCCGGCGACCCTGTCGGAAGCCTGGAGCGAACTCAGACGTCAGAAGATCATCAGCGGACGCGGCAGGAATGGCACATGGGTCAGCGGCGACCGCTTCGTCGCCAAGCCGGCGCGGTTAGCAAGTGTCGGCGATTACGGTTCCGACGCCCTCAATCTGACAGCAGCCGTTCCCGATGTTCGCCTGCTGCCAAAGCTGGAGGCGGCGATGGCCTATGGCGCCTCGGCCGAAAATCTCAACAGCTACGAGCGCAGCCGCATCCTGCCGGAGCTTGAGCGCGAGGTCAGGAAGACATGGCCCTATGAGCCGGAGGCGTTCCTGGCGACTAATGGCGGCTATAATGCCGTCTACACCCTGATCAACGCCCTCGTCATGCCGGGTGCTGCCGTTGCGATCGAAGATCCGACGGGCATGCGGCTTCTCGATATTCTCGAGGATCGGGGCGCCCGCATCATTCCGGTGAAATGCGACGAGGAGGGGCCGCTGCCGGCCTCGCTGGAGGAAGCGCTAAAATATCGCCCGGTCGCTTTCATCTTCCAGCCGCGCATCCATTCCGTCACCGGCCAGAGCGTGAGCCCGGCACGCATGGCAAGCCTCACGGAGATCCTTCGCGACAAGGATACGCTGATCGTCGAGGACGATGGCATTGCCGATATCTCGACGGCACCACGTCATTCGATGGGACATCTCTTTCCGGATCGGGTCATCCATATTCTGTCTTACTCGAAGACGCACGGGCCGGACCTGCGCCTCGCCGTATTGTCGAGCTCACGGGCGATCATCGACCAGATCCAGTCCTATCGCAGCTTTAGTTCCGGCTGGACCAGCCGTATCCTGCAGGCGGCGGCTGCCTGGCTGCTGCGCGATCCGGCGACGGCATCGTGCCTGGATCATGCCCGCAGGACCTATCGGGAACGCCGCGCAGGGCTCATCGATGCGCTTCGCGAGCGCGGCGTCGATGCGTGGCACGGAGAGGGATTATGTGCCTGGGTGCCGGTCTCGTCGGAGCCTTTCGCGATGGTGACGCTTGCTGCCCGAGGCATCGCGGTGCATCCCGGTGCCAAGTTCTCGATCCTGCCCAGCAGCAATTTGCGCGTCGCGACGGCCAATCTTTCGGAGCGGTGCGACGAGGTTGCCGATGCCATCGCACTTGCCGCCGTCCACACATGATTTCTGGAGACAGTCAGCCGCGTTGGCTGGCTTCAATGCCTTTGTGAGCGCCTTTCGAGGCGCCGATATAGCGAACCAGGATTTCCGCCAGCTTGGCCGAGATGAGGGCGATGATGGAAATCGCGACGAGATAGATCGCGACGTAGACGGGCTGCGGCAAGTGGGTATCGCGCATCAGATGCCCGTAAATCTCAGTGAAGCCGCGATGGCACATATAGATGGGATAGGAGAGATAGCCGAGAAAGATAGCGAGCCGTTGCAGCCTCTCTGGCAGTTCCAGCATCGTGCCGGCAAGGACGATGAGCGGCGAGATCAGGATGCAGAAAACAAGCGCATATTTCAGCGAATAGGTGGGGAGAAACAGCAAGATTAAGATCACCGCAATGGGCAGCAGGGCGGCATAGCTGTTCATGGTCCAGCCAATCGCGGTGCTGTTTCGAAGCCGGTAGATGATCATTCCGAGCGTGAAGGAAAAGAAGACGCGGGCAAAGCCGCCGTCCACCGAGTGCCATTCCCAGCCCAGATCGAGCGATTTGTGCAGGAAGACGGAGCCGATCAGCAGCGCCAGAGATGCAGTGGCTATGAGGATCAGGCTCCGCGTTTTCAATCTGAACAGCACGAGCGCGAATATGAGATTGGCCAGCAGCTCCCAAAACAGCGACCAGGCGGGGCCATTCAGCGGATAAAGCGCCAAGATGTCGCCCGCCGACCGCGTCAGAAAACTCGGCGAAGGCAGCATGAATATGGTCGTAAGGATGCTCGCGGCAAGATCGGCCCGTCCGACACCGGATGCCTGCCAGTGCAGCAGCAATTGCACAAGGCCGTAGACGCTGCCGATGAGAAAGAGCGGATAGAGACGCGCGTAGCGAGCCTTCATGAAGGCCAGCACGGTCATGCCGCTCGCGAGTTTTTCACCATAGGCCCTGGCAATCACGAAGCCGCTGAGCACGAAGAAAAAATCGACCGCGATATAGGCCGAAGGCGCATAAGGCCTGTCGAGGTGATAGACGACAACGGCGAATGCCGCCAGACCGCGCATCGCATCCAGGGCGGCATATCTGTGTCTCGTTGCATCAGCCGGCATTGATCGAAACCTCATGGGGGGGAAAGGTTACGCCTAAGCTATCCGGCGGCCCGCGCGCCGAAGAACTCGTTTCTAAGGTTGCGATCGAGCGGGCGCACCCGCGAAAGGTTGCCCAGGAACTGGCGCGGACTTGTCAGCACCGACCGGTTGAGGAAATGGGTCCTGATGAGATTGGAGGATTTGCTGTGGGCGCCGGCATGGCCGACCCGATAGATCGCGCCGCGGAAGGGCAGCGAGCCGAGCGGAGAGCCGGCGTCGGCCAGCAGCTTGCCGATGCGCACGTGGCTGCCGAGCATGGATTTGATATAATCGATCTCCGCATCCTCGAAGGTCGCCGGCAAGCGATAGAGATCGGAGCGAATGATCAGCGACGTACCGCAATAATTGGCGAAGTCGTTGTGATGCATAAGCAGCCTGCCGCCTTCGTTCCAAAGATAGCCCCGGTTGATTTTCCAGCCGTTGGCATCGGTATTTCCAGCCGCGAAATCCACGATGTTGGCGCTGACGAAATCATCGTCGTCGACGATCATGAAGAAACGGGTATCCCGCGCGGATAGCATGCCGCTCAGGACGCGGCGGCCCTTGTCCAGCCGGAATGCATCATAGACCTTCTCGCGATCGGCGCCGTTGATGTCATGCAGCTGGTTTGGCGGGAAGGTCACGCGTTCTGCCGTAAAATTCGGCGGCAGATCCGGCAGATCGGCGCCTTCATTGGCGACGACAACGCCGCGCCAGTTTTTGTTGGACTGCCCGGCGATCGATGCGATCGTTTGCGACAGCCGCCGTTTCAGCGCCGGCCAATCATTGGAATTGGCCTGATGGCGAACGGGAATGATGAACGTAACCAGTGTCATGAGGCGCCTTTCCGACTTGGTATTCTATCGCGAGATGGAATGAGCCTTTTCCGTCCTTGTTCGCGACGACTGCTACTGTGCCTTCGCGCGACGGCCTTGCAGCGTCGTTCGCACGAGGAAGAGGACCCTTTCTCTGCATAGGAGAAGGATGAGGGCTGAATAGGCGAGGCCACCGACCAGGACTTCGCAGATAAGGCGTTCTGCCAGGGGCTGGTTGATCAGGGCCGACGAGATTGCCAGCACGGCGACAAGCATGCCGAGATAAGCGGCGATGGGCCTCAGGAACTGACCGAAATATTCCGCGATGCTGAGACCGATCAATCGCGACACCATCCACAGCGTCACCGGCCAGAGCATCACTACTCCGAGCATGAGACCAAATACGACGGTTGTCACCCCGTATTGGTGAAGAATGAGCACGGTGAGGATCGAGACGACGTTGCGCACCAGCTGATAGTAGAACCACCAGTCGGATCTGCCCTGGCTGGTGATCAGGGAGGCCTGGATGATGCCGATACCGGCCATCAGGCCGATGACGCAGAAGAAACGAACCGGCCAGATGGCGGCGGCCCAGTGCGGTCCGAAGATCAGCGGAATGGCATCGTCGGCGACCGCCGCAAGCCCCATGAAGGCCGGGAAAGACACCAGCGAGCAGCCGAAGGTCGCCATGAGGAAGGCTTCGCGCACCTTGTCCTTATCATGCTGCAGCGAGGAGAGCAGCACGTGGCTGACCGAATTCAGCCCACCCGCAACGACATTGTTGAGCATCTCGTAGAGCCGCCGGGCGAAATTATAGATGCCGAGAGCGGCCGGGCTCACCAGCGTGCCGATGATCAGCTGGTCGAGATTCATGGTCTGGAGGAAGCGGTTGCCCGAGGCGAAGATGCCGTAATGCAGCAATTCGCGCAGGCTCGAGAGCTTGATCCGGAAACCCGGCAGCCATCTTGCGCCCCAGAATGCGGCAACGCAGGCAGCAGCGGGAGCGGCGATCTGGGCAATTGCAAGCGCCCATAGCCCGAAACCGGCGAAGATCAGAGCAAGACAGATGGTCGCCGAAACGGTAGTGGCGATCGCCGTGCGGGCAGCTGCGAGATGGAAGGACATCGTGCGGCCGATCAGGGCGTTTGGCACGATGATCATCATGTCGAAGAAGATTTTCAGGCCGATGATCAGCAGCAGCTTGACGATGTCGTCATGTCCGACCCAATGGGCGAGAAACGGGGAAAGCAGAAACAGCGCGGCATAGAGGATCGCCGCGGAGGCGAAGGATAGCCAGAAGACAGTATCGAGGTGGCTGCGCCGAATGGATTTCTGCTGGATCAACGCCTCGCCGAAGGCCGTCGGGCCGAAACCGGAAGCGAAACTGACGATGGCGAAGGCGAGTGCGACCAGGCCGAAATCCTGGGGCAGAAGAAAACGCGAGGTGACGACGAAGACCAGGCTGTTGAGCGCCGTTGGGATCAACGTGTCCAGCGCCGACCAGAAGGCGCCTCTCAATGCGGCCCGCGATCGGTTCTCGCTCAGATGTTCAAAGACGACTTCATCCGTTTCGGAAGCCAGCAAACGCATACCTCGCCGTTTTTAGACCTTCGGCGAATGCCGGAAACAGGCGCCCGCCATTGCCGCTTCGCCGTCGCCCGATGAAGCAGGACGGCGTGCTGGATGCATGATCTAGGCCAGCCCCTCGATTTGTCCAGGGAAAATTGTTGCATTGCAACATTGCGTTGCTGAAAGTGATGTGGCGATCAAGGCAAACGCGAAATTTGCCTCTTCCGAGCAGTGAAAAAGTGAGCTTCTACTGCGCGGCCGAGCGGACCCTTGGCTCGTCCCATTCGATCTCGGCAGCTGTTTCCGCTTCTTCCTGAGGCTCGTTCATCTCGTAAAGATAGCCTTCGAGCATGTCGCAGGCGCGTTCGGTGGCGCCGATCTTTGCTTCCGTTTCGCTGATGGCGGTGGCGATCGCTTTGATGCGGGCGCGCAGCATGTGGCCGACTACGTCTTTGCCCGGACGCTTGCCCAGCCGCTCTAAATGAAGGCCGATGCGATTGGAGTGTCGCTCGAGCTCGCTCTTGCTGAAATTCGCCTTGCGAATTTCTTCCAGAAGGCTCGCGCGCATCTTGGCGACCGGATCGAAGGTACCAGGTTCCCGTTCGTCAAGCACGACCTCTGTAATCAGCTTCTCGATCGCGACCAGCGCCTGCAGGTCGACGGCATCGGTCAGTTCGACATCATAGCCGGTATCGTCGAACACCTTGCGGCGTACGGGGTCGAGAAGAAGCTCGTAGGCCTTTTGCAGCCGCGCGAAAGCCTCGGTATCGCCGCCGGAATCCGGATGGGCTGCCTTCGCGCGCTTGCGATAAGCTGCCTTGATCTGCTCCTCGCCCGCATCGCGCGCAACGCCGAGAATATCGTAGGGATCAGTCACTCCAACTCCTGCCGCCGCTTATTCCTGTTTTAAGGCCCAGCCGCTGATATCGCCGGAGCGGTTTAAACTTCCCGCCCGATCGTTTCAATCGGCTCCGGCGCTATTTGTACCATCACAAAGGCAGAGTTTGGACAAAAAGAGTCAGGTGTCAAAAACGGAAAGGTTTCTGTTGTGGAAAGGTGGCGTTCAGGACATAGGCCACGTGGAGACGGCGAAACAAGACAAATTCGGCCCGCTCCGTTGCTGGAAGCGGGCCGATCATTCAATGCCTCAGATCTTCTAAGCGGCCGAGAACGGCACGGCGACGAAGGTCTTGTTGCCGTCTCGCTCGATCAGGAGCAGGACGGACTTGCGGCCATCCTTGCCGGCTTTGGCAACGGCCGTCTGCACCTCATGGGCGTTGTGGACCGGCTGATCATTGACCGAGACGATAATGTCACCGGTTTGGATGCCAGCCGCAGCGGCGGGCTTCTCCGGATTGACGCTGGCAACGACGGCGCCCTCGACGCCATGCGGCAGGTTCAACTGCTCACGCACATCCGGTGTTAGGTTGGCAAGGCCGACGCCAATGCTCGGTTGATTGGAGGGCTGGACCTTGCCGTCGCCAGCGTCGTTGGCGGCCTGCTTGCTGTCGTCATTGCCGCCGATGGTGACATTGACGTCCATGCTCTTGCCGTCGCGCCACAGGGTGATGGAACGTTTGTCACCGGGAGAGAGATCGGCGACCAGCCGCGACAGATCCTTCGGCGTCTTCACGCTCTCGTTGCCGACGGCGGTGACGATGTCGCCGCTCTTGATGCCGGCGCGGGCGGCCGGGGTATCGTCATTGACGCTGGCGACAAGCGCACCCTGGGTCTGCGAGAGGCCCATGGCATTGGCGATATCCGAGGTCACCGGCTGGATGGCGACGCCGAGATAGCCGTGATCGATCGAGCCGTTCTTCTCCAGCTTGGCGACAATCGCTTTGGCCTCGGCAGAGGGAATGGCAAAGCCGACACCGACGCTGCCGCCGTTCGGCGAGTAGATGGCAGTGTTGATGCCGACGACATTGCCTTCGCGGTCGACCAGCGGCCCGCCGGAATTGCCGTGATTGATGGGGGCATCGATCTGGATGAAATCGTCATAAGGGCCGCTGTGCAGGTCGCGGCCGCGAGCGGAGACGATGCCGGCTGTGACGGTCGTGCCGATGCCGAAGGGATTGCCTATGGCGAGAATCTGGTCGCCAAGCTTCAGCTTGTCGGAGTCACCCCAGGCGATGGTGGCGAGCGGCTTCGGCGCGTTGATCTTCAGGACGGCAAGGTCCGACTTGGCATCGGCACCCAAAAGCTTGGCAGGCAGTTCGGTGCCGTCGTCAAGCGTCACCTTGATGTCGACCGCATTCTGAATGACGTGATTGTTGGTGACGATGACGCCATCGGGGCTGATGATAAAGCCGGAGCCGAGCGCCATGGCGCGCTGGTTCTGTTGTTGGCGCGGCATCTGCTTCGGGAAGGGGATACCCTGGTTTTCGAAGAATTGCCGGAACTGCTCGTCCATCGGCGAGTTGCTGCCGTCGGCGCCGGTATCGGTCGCCTTCATGGTGGTGGTGACGGTGACGACGGCCGGCTTGTCGGCATCGACGATCGGAGCGAAGGAGCCGCCGGGTGCGATGATGCCGGCCGGTTCGGCGGCCGAGGCGACGGTTGCGGATGTGCTGAAGGCAAAAGGCAATGCGCCGGCGCCGACGATGATAGCGGCACCGACGATGGCGGCTGTGCGATGTTTGCGGAGAAGAGAAGGCATGGCAAAGTCCCTTGCGAGATCGTTGGCGGTTTGGCGGCCCGTCCATATCGGAGACGAGCTGTGATTGGTTCCGCGTCAATTTTGCGAGCGACTTTGTTTCCCGTTTTTACTGCAGGAAGCAAAGTATAGATTTGAATTGGCGCTTGGTGTTAATATGATCCGCCAAGAAACTTTTACAAATTAAATATTGATCATGTTTGTATTGCAAAATGTTAAGATATTACATGAATTTAATGTTGAGCGACCGGAAATTTTCCATATTTAAAGCTGCGCTGCCGGCCAACGCTTGAGGGCCTCTATTCCAAGCTCTGTCAAAGCGTAGATTCCTCGGTCAATGCGCTCGAACCAGCCGTAAACGTTGTCCCTCAGAATTTGCGGGGCCTTCGGTGCTGCTTCGCGCATGTCTTTCGGGCGTTGCGCTCCGTTTTCGATGGCAGCGGCGCAGGCAAGGGCCTGTTGGCGATAGGCGGTCATGATCGGCTTGCGCGTGCTGCCGCCTAGGGCCGGATCCCCCTTGCGCCGGCGATGCTCTTCCACAAGGCGTGACCTGCGCCGCGCATTCTTGCGCGGCATCGGCGCGACGGGGCTGACGACGATGTCGACGACATCGCTGTCCGAGACGGTGAGCATGCCGAAGCCCAGCCTTCGGCAAAGGTCGCGGAACCGACGATCGCCTTCCCGACCCTTGCCCTTTGCCGAGACGCGGGCGGCGATCCAGACCTCGTCGCTGGCAGCAGCGCGATCCACCGCCTGCAGGACGAGTTCGAGGTTGAAGGTCATCTTCAGTTCGCAGATGACGACGACAGGCGGCTCGCCATCAGTCAGGCCGACAAGGTCGCAGCCGCCGATCTCGCCTTTTACCGCATAGCCGGCCGCTTCGAGAAATGACTTGATCGGGAGATAGAGCGCCGTTTCCAAATCCGCCTCCGGGCTTTGCACATCCGCACGAGATTAGCCGATTCGGTTAACCAGACGGTCGATAGACGCGGCAATAGGTAGCCAAGTTAAAGCGAAGGCGCTGAGGTCGATTCGCCGGATGCCTATGCCGGCGCCCGACAACCGCCATTCTCGCCGCAATTCGCGCAGCCCTGACGTCATCGATATAGACGAGCCCAACCCATCAATAAAACAATGGCTTACTTGCCATATTTGATCTCGCGGAGAAGCTTTTATCGACATAACCAGTCGGAATTTCAATCTGATAGCGGAAGTTGTGTGCGGCGTGTTGAGGTGGTTACCTGATGGAGACTTGGCTCGTACTGTCGAATTGCCAAACCTACGAACTTGCGAACTCCCTGAAGCTTCTTTCCTCTCGTTTCCATATCGATGCAATCGACATATGGGCATTCACGAAAAATATCGAGAAATACAAGCAGGAATTACCCCGTTATTTCAGGGTACTTCTCCACCCCCGCTTTTACAGTATGGATTTCGATTTCAGTATCGCTCAGAATATCGATTTCATCCCCTCGATCAGCTTCGATGCCTATCATCCAGATATCTGCTATGCCTTCTCGCCCGGCTCTGTCCAAGGCCCGATGGGCTTTTATCATTCCATGATCGTCCTGGCGGCGTACGAAGACGGGTTAAGTGTAGAAACGACCCGGAAGCTCTTTCGGCGCGACGTTTTCGAACGATGCGGCTTTTTCGCACGCTGGGAACGGGAGCGGGCGCGGCTCCTCAAGCATTTTGCCGAATATGGTCTGGATATCGCGCCCTGCTTCGCACAATGGTCGCGAGGCGAAGCCTTTATGTATTCGGTGAATCATCCGAAGATCCGCTGCATTCACGATATTGCCGGCAGCTTTTTGAAGCGGCTGGGGGTCGAGCCTATTGTCAGTGGTATCAAGCCCGTTGACGATTTCCTGAACGGGGCGTGCTATCCGGTCTATCCCGAAATTGCCGAGGCTTTCGGAACCCCGGGCTCCTACCTTTTCAAGCTGCCGGACGAGTATCGACTTATTTCCCTCGAGAGGTTCGTCGAGCTCAGCTTTGCCGCGTATTCGCGGCTTCCACCGCGATCAATTCAGGTCGAATCGACCTTTCGTGCGCGCTATGACCATGTGAAAACAGTTGTGGTGGAGGCAGCTCGATAACCGATCGCTAAGCCGGCCGGGTATCATCAGCCTGTGCCATGCTGATCGAACTCTTGCGATCCGCACGCACCGTCGGTAGCCTGCGCGAGAAAAAAGGCCGCAAAAGCGGCCTTGTTCATTTGACCTTGGTCAAGCCGTGAAATCCAGCTTCACCTCGCAGGCGCCGATGGATGCCGGCAATAACGGCTTGTGGATACGCTCGCCGAATTGCCGCTTGAAGCCGAAGACGTTGCCGATCAGGCTCTTAGTGTAAAGGCCGGGGCCGCTCGAATAGATGCGCCAACCGCCATCGACGGCGATATCGCCCGCCTTGACGCGCGCCCATTCCGCAGATGCTTGATAGCGGTCGTCGAAGGCCGCATCGCTGCTGCTGAAATAGGTGTTGCGCTGGCGCAGAGACGCATGTTCCACCCTGCCGCTGACGGCAATCGGATTGGCGAGCGCGAGTGCCGCCCATACCGCTTCCGCATCGTCTTCGAGCGCCAAGGCCTCGCAGTAGCGCAGATGCGCATGCACATACATGAGCCCGATTTCGCGACCGAAGAAGGACGAGGATTCGGCCCGCCGGAACAGCTTCTCCGGACCACCGGAATAGGTTGCCGGCTTTTCCATCAGCCGCACGCCGTCCGGGAACAGCAGGTTCTCGCGAATGATCTTCATGTGGGCGTGGCGCTGATCCGGCGTGAACAGCCCGCCGATCATCGGCTGCGTCATCGCGATCAGCGAATAATGCAGCCCGGTGCGGGTATCCTCTGGATGCAGCAGCAATTCGACGCCGTCATGGCTCGGATCGAAGACGCCATAGCCAGCGACGATGCCGTCCCGCATCAGGAGCCTGTTGAAATCGGCGCGCATGGCAACAGCCGTTGCTTGAAGCGACTGCGCTTCGTCATTGCGGCTGGCGAGCGTCAGGATGTTGGCGTAGCGCACAAGCTGTTCATACAGAAGTGAAACGGTCCAGCTGCTGACCATCCAATCGCGCAAATGCGGATCGGCCGGCTGCAGGCTGTCGTTCCAGTCGCCCTCGCCGTAGCGGATCAGGCTCGTGCCCGGCACGAAGCGGCTGCGCACGGTGTCCAGCAGCTTTTCGATGTGATCGGATATCGTTGCATGTTCGGAAGTCAGCTGCATGGTGTCGTCGGCGCGCCACGGCACAGTTTTGGCAAGGAAGGCGAAGTCGCCGGTCGCCTCGATGTAATCGCAGAGCGCCTTCAGCGGCCAGACGACGATATCGCCATGCGCCTCGCCGGCGCGGATATTGGCGTAGGGCTCCAGCATGAACCATTGTGGCCAGTCGCCGCGATCTCGATACTGCTCGGAAAAGAGCGTCGAAAGAATTTGCCGGACTTCTTCGTCATGCTCGTAGGCGAGCAGGAATTCGATTGGCCCCTGGCAGACGTCGCGCGTGCCCCAGGCCGCCCCCGTATATTGTTCGAGCCCATGCGGCACGCTCAGATGGATGATGGCGTCATGCGCGATCCAGGGCAGCATCACGGCCTGCGCCGCCACATCTCGGCCATCACCCTCGATGCGCGCGCCCCGCGTCACATGGCTCCAGAAGCGGCGCGCCGGCGCCAGCATCTCTTCGCTTTCGACACCGGCGCTGTAGCGCGCAGCAAGGGCTTCGGCCGTATCCGGATCGGTCATCGAGCCCGTGACGGCAAAGCGCAGTGCTTTCGTCGGATGCGATTTCAGGGCGATGAATGAGCCATTGCGGGCGGTGCCGTCGCTATAGAGCAGTTCATCGCCACCAACGGCTTCGAACGCATCCGGGGTTGAGGTGACGAGATGGTATTCAGCCTTCGGATACCGGTCCCACAGCCAGGACGGCTGCGGCCGGAAAGAGATGCGCTTGCCCGCCGTATCGACTGCGATGTTCGTCACGGCTTCGTAATCACGTTCGCCAAGCACGATATGGCCAAATACGAGGAAGCGGCAGGCGGCGCCCTCTACGGAAACGCTCCATTGCATCGCCGGGTCGTCGCCGGAGGCGATTGCCGATACAGTGATGGTTCGGCCGGGAAGGCGGTAGATCCAACGCACATCGCTCAGCCCCATCTCGAAGGCGGCGGGCACGCCAAGCAGGCGCCAGCCATCGCCGAGATCAACGAGGATGCGCAGGCCGCTCGACCGGGTCAGATTGTAGGGATCGCGCGAGACCGAAAACAGCTTGTGGAAAGATGTGTTGCCGATGGTCAGCTGCGCCGCGAAGATGCCCTGCATCCAGCAGGTGGCGGCCAGTGTCTGGTCATCGAGCAGCATGTTCTGGCCGCTGCGGACGATGGCGCCATGGCGGCGCGCTACCTGCCGCTCCTTTTCGCGCAGCACGATGTGCCTGTTATGCGGCCCGTCGGGCACGAAGAAGGAAAGCAGCTTCCCGTCGGCGTGTTCTTCCAGCATACGCTGGGGGTAGAGCGTATTGATCGCGGCTTGATCCAGATCGTCGCTTTCGGCAAGCGGCGCGTCCTGCACGAGGCTGCGCACTGGTTGTCCAACGGATATCGTCTCCGCTGCCAGCTCACTTTGAAGCGCCGGCAGGCTATCGAGATTGGCAAGATCGGCGTCACTGGAAGCGGCCGGATGATCGGCAACGAAGAGGCCGAAGAAGGTCGTCGCGGCGGCGGCACCTGCTGCCAGGGAAAGCGGCTTCGACTGTATTGTCGGGCAGGCGACTTCGTGCTGGCGGCGCGCGCTGGGCAGGCTGGTGCCGAAGTCCGGCACCATGACGCCATCATTGCCCTTGGACGGCACGAGAAGCTGGATTGCATCGGTCGCGTAGGCCGCCGCACCTTCGAGGCAGCCCTGCGCCAGCCACGGATTTCGCCCGCCACCCTGCTTGAGGTTCTGCCTGACCATGATGACAGGGCCGAAGGCGCTATGATCGGCAATGTGGTGATCGATATATTGCGAGGCATAGGCTTCGCTGTTCATCAGGAAGCCGCGATCGCCGAGGCCGACATCCTGAACGAGAACGAGGTCGGCCGAAAGCGTCGCATTGGTGCTGTTTTCCAGCGAAACCTGCCAGAACCATGCGGTCTTGTTCGGGTGCAGCCGCAGGCTGACCGTATGCTTCACACCGGCCGTCTCGCCGCTCCACGAAAAGCCGTTTCTGCCATGGCCGAACTGCACGGCAGCCTTTGGCCCGACGATTTCCGCAGTCGCCGGCTTCGCACCGCCGATGCGCAGATAGAGCCGGCCGATACCGCCATAGACGGGCGAACCGAGGACCTGATTGATCATGACGCCGCCCTGCTGGTCGGCAAAGTCGATCGAAAACAACGTGCCGTTCGGCAGGGCCGAAGCCGAAAGGCCGGCGGTATTGCTGAGGGTGATGAGGCCAAGTTCTTCGCGGCGGGGCGTCTGAAAGCTGCGATTGGTGTCCGAGGACATAAGCGTGATCTCGCTGATTCATGGATTGGATGAGTGGCACTAGATCACAAGGCGCCGTCCGATCATAGGAGGCAATTCGCCATTCACCAGCGCAATCTTTTGTGACGGCATACGGAAAATATAGGCCTAGATCCGGCGCAACGCGCCGGATATTTTCGCGTACGGAGGCGCGGTTTCAGTGATTTGGAAGCTCCGCAACCTGGTTGGCCGTGCGAAGGATTGCCGAAAGATCGGCATCGTCGAAGGCCTCCTTAGAAATGCCTTTGGTCTGGAACGTCCTGCTTTCCCCGGGCGCGAGATTGACCAGCATGTCGTCGACCTCGGCATTCGGATTGATGCGATCGACGAACAGGCAGACATCCCGCAGGAACGACTGCGCCGTGATGGTGACTGCAACACCGTCCACCGTCTGGACGCTCTCGACGTCAAAGCGCGGCTGCGGATATTGCAGCTTCATATCCTTCTCGAAGAACCACCACGCTTCCGCATCGCCGAGGCGGGCGCGTAGATATTCGCGGCGCGGATCGCTTGGTGTCGCGACCTCGGCCGGAATCTCGATATCGGCATTCTCGAAGCGATCGCACAGGATGCGCCAGACATGGTGACGGGCAAGCAGCTTGCCGTTGAAATCGAAGCGCTCGACGGTGAAGGGCACGCGCCAGAACAGCGTTGCGTCATTGACGGCGACCGCAGCCAAGCCATCATCGCGCGGCTGGATGGTGAGCAGATGCGTCGCATAGCTATGCTTCAAGGCATACCAGAGCGGTTTCTTCCGGCCGGCGCCATCGACGGCCGCCCAGGAGGTGACCGGCCAGCAATCGTTAAGCTGCCAGACGATGGTGCCCATACAGGTTGGCCGATGCGAGCGCATATGGTCGATGCCGCAGCTGATCGCGCGCGCCTGGTTCAGCTGGGTGACGAAGAGCCAGTCGTCGAAATTTTGCGGGTGGGGAAACCAGCCTTCCAACCCCTGCAGAAGCTTGTCGTTGCCGCCGGTTGCCTTCTGGTGATGCAGGACCGCGGGGGAGGCCGGGGCGCGATCCTTCTCGCGAACGGATTGGGCAAGGGTTGCGAATGTCGGCGGTGCTTGCCAGCCGAATTCGGAGCAGAAGCGCGGGATATAGTTGCGGTAGGTCTCGTAGCCCACCTCGTTCCAGACGTCCCAGATGTGCTTGCAGCCATGTTCGTCCGCGTTCGGCGCGATCTCCATGGAGCCGGAATAGGGGCTGCCCGGCCAATAGGGTCGGGTGGGATCGATCTCGGCCACCAGCTTCGGCAGGAGGTCGAGGTAGTAGCCGGCGCCCCAGGGGCGATTGCCGAGCACGTCTTGCCAGCCCCAGTCGAAATAGCCCCAGATATTCTCGTTATTGCCGTTCCAGATGACCAGCGAGGCATAGGGCATCAGTCGCGTGATCGCCTCGCGCGCTTCCGCCTCGATCTCGCTGTAGACCGGCTCTTCTTCGGGATAGGTGGCGCAGGCAAAGAGGAAATCCTGCCAGACCATGATGCCGGCGGCATCGCATTCCTCGTAGAACGTATCGGTTTCATAGATGCCGCCGCCCCAGACCCGCAGCATGTTCATATTGGCATCGCGAGCCTGGCCGATCCGCTCACGGTAGCGTTCACGCGTCACGCGTGGCAGGAAGCAATCATCGGGGATCCAGTTGGCGCCGCGCGCAAAGACCGGCACGTCGTTGACGACGAGCGTGAAGGCAGAGCCGATCTCGTCCGGTGTCGTATCCAGCCGTACGGAGCGGAAGCCAACGCGCCGCTTCCAGCCGTCGAGCGCCGCACCGTCCGAGCCGAGCAGCTGTAGGTCGAGATCGTAAAGCGGCTGACCGCCCATGCCATGCGGCCACCAGACCTGCGGGTTGTCGATCCGGCACTCGATCAGCGCGTGGGTCTCGCCTTGCGCGACACGCACTTCCGCGCGCTTGCCGCCGATGGAGAGCACGAGTGCCACGCTGTCCGTGCCCTTGTCGGCCCATTCGATCTCGACATGCAGGCGCGCGACGCCCTGGCTGCCTTGCAGGGTGATTTCTGGCCGGATGCTGCCGAGACGGGCCTTCGACCAGCTCTCGATAACGATCGGTTTCCAGATGCCCGCGGTGACGATCGTCGGACCCCAGTCCCAGCCGAAATTGCAGGCCATCTTGCGGATGAGATTGCTCGGACCGGGATAATTCTGGGGAATATCGGCGGCGCTGCCGAGCTGTTTGCGGACCTCCTCGCCATGTTCATAGGCGGATTGGAAATCGACGATCAACTCGTTGCGGCCGCTTTTCAGGTGATCGCCTATGTCGAAGCGGTAGCTGCGATGCATGTTCCGGGTTTCGCCGAGCAAGCTGCCGTTCAGTTCCAGGCGTGCTGCCGTGTCGAGGCCAAGGCAGGAAAGATCGATGCGCTCGGCGTCCTCGCCATCCCAATCAAAAGCCAGCCGGTAACGCCAGGCGGCGCGACCGATCCAATCCTGCGAGATCTCGTTGACGTCGAGATAGGGATCGGTAATCAGCTGCGCTGCCATCAGGTCGAGATGAACGTTGCCCGGCACGGTCGCGGGGATCGAATTGGGCAGGGGCGGGGCACTGGATGGCGCGCGAAGGCGCGAGATGGTCCAGCCGGTGTCGAGCGTCTGTCTTTTCATGTCATATGTCCGTGATGAAATGGATGTCTCAAACAGCCTTTGGCGCGATGAACTGCAGGCCCGCCTGCAGGTGGCGGTTCATATGATAGGCGTAGGCGATTCGATCCCGTTGTTCCAACGCTTCGATGATGGCGCGATGCTCGTGATAGGCGCTGTCGACAGCCTCGCGTGAGCGCTTTCCGGCCTCCATCAGCCGCTGCAACAATGGCTGCAGAATGCCATAGACTTGTGACAAGGTTTGATTGCCGGCGAAGCCGACAAGGGCGGCGTGAAACCGGAAATCAAGTTCGGCAGCCTCGGCCAATGTCGATGCGGCCTTCATTGCGTCGTTGATGGAGCGCAGCCTGTCGATGGCGGTTTCGTCGAGAGTTTCGAACAGAAGATCGCTGAGATTGACCTCGATGAGGCGACGGAACCCCTGGATATCGAGAAAGCTTTCTGCCGAGATGTCGATGGCGAAAGAGAAAAGCTCCATTAGCGCCTGCTGGCGGCGATCCGTAATCACCGCGCCGACCTTCTGGCGGCTTTCGACGATGCCATAGGCCTTCAGGATGCGGATCGCTTCGCGCACTGTATTGCGGCTGGCATTGAACATGGAAGCGAGTTCGGCTTCCGAGGGTAGGGCGTCTCCGAGACCGAGATTGCGCTCGCGCATCAGCCGTCGCAGCGCGTCGACCACCTGATCGACCGCCGAACCCCTATCCTCGATGTCAGCGGTATCTGCCACCATCTCTCCTCCGCTATCGGACCATATTGTTGGTCAATAAGAGGTGTCAACCGTGATACGACGGGTAGACATTTCGCTTTTCAAGGATATTTTGACCCACAAATGGGGAGGTGTCATATGGAAAGCTGCTGGCGTTGGTTCGGCCCGAAGGATCTCGTTCCGCTCTTGCATGCGCGCCAGGCAGGCGCGACGGGCATCGTCACGGCGCTGCATGAAGTCTCGCATTCGCGCGTCTGGATGCCGACCGAAATCGAAGCGCGAAAGGCGCTGGTCGAGGCGGCGGGGCTGCGCTGGAGCGTGTGTGAATCGATCCCCGTTCCGAGCGCAATCAAGCTCGGCGGGGTAGGGGCGAAAACTGCGATCGGTGTCTGGAAGGACAGCCTCGTTAATCTCGCCCGCTCCGGCATCAAAACCATCTGCTACAATTTCATGCCTGTCGTTGACTGGACGCGTACGGATCTGCGCTTCGAGATGCCGACCACCGCGCTCGCATTGCGTTTCGACATGGCGGAGTTCGTTGCCTATGACGCGTTCGTCCTGCGCAGGAAGGGTGCGGAAGAAAATTATACGCCGGACCTGCTGCGGCGTGCAGAGGAGCGGCTGAAGGGGCTCTCGCCGGAGGCCGTGCAACGGCTGGAGAATAACATCATCGCCGGTCTTCCCGGCGGTGAGGACAGCTATGGCCGCGACGCCATCCGTTCCGCCATCGCCCTCTTCAACGGAATGACGGCAGAAGATCTCCGGGCCAATCTCGACGCTTTTCTGCAAGAGGTTGTGCCGGTTGCAGCCGAACTCGGCGCCCGTCTCGCCATTCATCCCGACGATCCGCCGATTTCGCTCTTCGGTCTGCCGCGCGTCGTCTCAACGGCAGCGGATCTGCGCCGCATCCTCGGCAATGTCGATCATGCCGCCAATGGTTTGACGCTCTGCGTCGGTTCTCTCGGCTCTCGTGCCGACAATGATGTGCTGGCGATCGCCCGCGAATTTGCCTCCCGCATCAATTTCGCGCATCTGCGCGACGTTGCGATCGAAGAGGATGGCTCCTTCGTGGAGGCTTCGCATCTGGAGGGGCGCAGCGATATCTATGCCATCCTGCGTACATTGCTTGCCGAGGAGGCCCGCCGTCGCAAAGAAGGCCGGGAAGATCATGTGATCCCAATGCGGCCGGACCACGGACATCTGATCGGCGATGATATCGATAAGCCGACCAATCCCGGCTATTCCCTCATCGGCCGCCTGAAAGGTCTTGGCGAGCTGCACGGCGTCATCCATGCGATCGACAAGGCGGGGCTTTGAACCTCACGGCATTTGCGGTCCCATCGATGAAACGGGACGAAGGGAATAAAGCCTGTCGTTGCATATTCGATAGGCTTTTGCCTAAAGTTTAATCTCGTTACTATTTTGATTTTATTTAGTTTTTTCATCTATCAATGTCCAATTCGCTAATCTTCAAACTCGAATTGGCAAGGTCGACCTTCCTATGAATTCCGTTTGGCCCGACGCCCCGAACGACGATTTTCGGTCGCTTTTCAAGACACATCCGTCGCCGATGTGGGTCTATGATCCGCAGACGTTGAAGTTTCTGATCGTCAACGATGCGGCCCGCGACCTCTATGGCTATGGCGACGCGGATTTCGCGGTCATGACCGTGCTCGATATCAGGCCATCTATGGAGCGCGAGCGGATGCTGGATGCCGTGTACCACCGCACCGACATCGAGACGGCGCAGCGCTGGACGCATCTGAAGGCGGATGGCGATACATTCGAGGTCCTGACCTATGGGCGGGAGATCCGCTTCGACGGCAAGATAGCAATCCTGGCGATTGTGCAGGATCGTACCGAGGTTAATGCGGCACGGCGGCAGGTCGATGCCACCCAGTCGCTGCTCGACAGCATCGTCGACAATCTCCCCGTCGGCGTCTTCGTCAAGGATATGGAGCGGGACGGCCGTTATATTCTCTTCAATGAGGCGTGCGGCGCTATCGCTGGGCACGCAGCACAAGATGTGATCGGCAAGTCGGATCGGGCGATATTCTCTGATGAACAGACGGCGCTTTTCCGGGAGCAGGACAAGCTTGCCTTCGAAACCGCCGAAACCGTCTACTTCGAGGAAACCATTCACACTGTGGATGGCATGTTGCGTATTCTGAAGACAGCGAAGCGGGCGCTTCCCGCCCCGTCAGGGCAAGCGCCGCGCTATGTTCTCGGCATTTCCCAGGATGTGACCGAGGAGCGCAGCGTCGAGGCACGGCTTGCGCATCTTGCCATGCATGATTCCCTGACCGGCCTTCCGAACAGAGCATTCTTTTCCGAGAGCATCGTACGGCAGGTGGCGGCTGCGAGGCCGGAAAAGCCAATCGCGCTGCTCTACATCGATGTCGATCATTTCAAGCATATCAACGACAGCAAGGGCCATGCCGCCGGTGACATGCTCCTGCGCCAGGTTGCCGAACGCCTCCAGCAGCTTGCCGAGAGGAGCGATCTGGTCGCGCGCCTGGGCGGCGACGAGTTCGCGCTGGTTTTGCGGATGACGGATGCCGGGCGAGCCCGGCGCTTCGCCGATCTGCTGTTGCAATCGCTCTCGGCACCCTTCGATCTCGATGGCGTCCGGGAACACGTGACCTGCAGCATCGGCATTGCGATGGCGCCTGAACATGGCAGCGACGCCGATGTGCTGATGCGAGACGCGGATCTGGCGCTCTATGCAGCCAAGGCAAGCGGCCGCTCAACCTATCGCTTCTACCAGACGGATATGCGGCTTGAAGCTGAACGGCGCCATCAGCTCACGCTGGAGCTTCGTGAGGCGTTGCAGAACGACGAATTCGAGCTCCATTACCAGCCGATCATCCGACTGGACGGAGACGCTCTTTCCGGCTTCGAAGCTCTGATCCGCTGGCGCCATCCCAAGCGTGGGCTCATCGCGCCGGCGGAATTCATCCCCGTCGCCGAGGAAACGGGGATGATCGTTCCGATCGGCGACTGGGTGCTGCGGGAAGCTTGCCGGACCGCCATGGAGTGGCCGGAACATCTGAAAGTGGCCATCAACCTGTCCGTCTATCAGTTCCGGCATGCGAGCCTGCTGGCCACGGTCGTTTCTGCACTGAGCGAGACGGGTCTCTGCCCCGGACGCCTGGAGATCGAGGTCACGGAATCCATCCTGCTTTCCGAGGTCGAGCAAAGCCTGTCGCTGCTGCGTGCCCTCAAGGAGCTTGGCATTCGCATCGCGATCGACGATTTCGGCACGGGCTATTCCTCGCTCAGCTATCTGCGCTCCTTCTCTTTCGACAAGATCAAGCTCGACCGCAGTTTCGTCGCCGGCATGGATGCCGATCCCGGCAATCTTGCCATCGTGCGGGCTGTTGTCGGTATTGCCTCCGGCTTCAATGCGGTGACCTTGGCCGAAGGCATCGAGACGGAGGCGCAATTGGCGAAATTGCGGGCCGAAGGCTATCACGAAGTGCAGGGTTTCCTGCTCGGGCGACCAATGTCACGCGAGGATGCCCTGGCGCGAATTCTAAGCGAAGCCCGCCCCGCCCGGCTTATGCGCGCCTGAATGCCAGCGCATGGATGGCCGCCGAGGTCTGGAACGGGCGCGCGAGAATAATCGAAAAAATTCGGCGCCGGTTGTCGGGAAGGATGATCGGCCAACGTCCTTGGAACAGCCCATTGAAAGGGCACGACACCTAGAACCGTTCCCAAGGAGACGAACATGACCGATGCAGCAGATCAGACGCAGTCCCAGCAGCCACGCGTGCCGGTTCGCGGCGGCGTCGTAGCCTATCTGACCGTCGACGGCGCTGTGAAGGCCGCCGAATTCTACAAGCGCGCTTTCGGTGCCGAACAGGCCTTCATGTATCCGGTCGATGAAAAGGGCCGGACCATGCACATCCATCTCTATATCAACGGCAGTTCGGTCATGCTCGGCGACGCTTTTCCGGAATATGGCCATGCGCTGGAAAAGCCGCAGTCCTTCACCATGCAGCTCGTCGTCGATGACCTCGATTTCTGGTGGAAGCGTGCCGTCGATGCCGGCGCCGAAGTGGTCGTCGAGCCGCAGGTGATGTTCTGGGGCGATCGTTGGGGCCAGCTCCGCGACCCGTTCGGCGTCGCCTGGGCAATGAATGCGCCTGTCAATAACTGACACTATCTCAATCGCGGTTGACGGAATGCCCTCGGTGCGGATAGCGCCGAGGCACCTCTTTTGTCCGGCTGCGAAGACGTTATTCGGCTAGCAATGCCTGCGTCAGCGGACGTTCGGCCTCCATCAGGCCATCCAGAATTGAATAGTGATGCTTGTCGGGCTCCACCACCACCTCAGTGGCAGCGCCAAGTCCTGTCCAGATATTGGCAAGCAGCGCATTCTGGCGGACGAATTCGGCGCGTTCGGCACCTCCAACCCAGCAGGTGAGGCGGACGGTTTCGACCGGCTCCAGAAGCGCCGGGCTTTCGGCCTTTGCCTCGGCATCATCGATACGAAGCTGCTCGTTCATGCTGCGCCTCATGATCGGCCGCAGGTCGTGAAGGCCGGAAATGGCAAGCACATGCCGAATGCGCTCCCGGATCGCCTCGTTGAGTGGCGATGTCGTCGTCATCATGCGCGCAACGAGCTGACCGCCGGCCGAGTGGCCAGTCAAAACGATAGGGCCACCGACGAGTTCGGCTGCTTTCGTGATCGCGGCTGAAATCTCCTTGCCGATCCCGGCGATGCGATTTTCCGGGCAAAGCGTGTAGGACGGGATCGCGACCGCGTATCCTCTGGCAATCGAGCCGGCCGCCAGGTGCGACCAGTAGCTTTTGTCCAGTTGCAGCCAGTAACCGCCATGGACAAAGACCACCAATCCCTGCGGTTGGCCTTCGGGCAGAAAGAGATCGAAGCGATTGCGCTCCGCAGGACCATAGGCCAGATCGAGTTTTGCGCGTCCCGCGGTTGTTAGCCTGTCGCGGAAAGACTTAGCCGGCTCGACCCAGGCGGCCGGCCATTGATCGCCGTCGACGATATAAGCGCCGTTGGTATAGGCGGCGTCCCAATCGGTGACCCGGAAATAGCTCATGTTCAGCTTCCTCTCTCCAGCTAACGGCGCCTGTAGATCAGGTCACGGCCGCGCGCACCGCAAAGCGTGCGTCCTTCCATGATCCGCTGCTCAGGATTTCCTCGAGCACCGTCACAGCACGCCATACGTCGCGATATGAGACGTAGAGCGGCGTGAAGCCGAAGCGCAATGTCGACGGGGCGCGGAAGTCGCCGATAACGCCGCGCTCGATCAGCGCCTGCATGACTTCATAGGCGTTGCTATGGATGAAGGAGACCTGGCTGCCGCGCTTTTCGCTGTCCCGCGTCGTCTCGAGCTCGACACCATATTGGCCGCATTTGGTTTCGACCAAGCGGATGAAGAGATCGGTCAGCGCTATGCTCTTCCGGCGCAAGGCTTCCATGTCCACCTCGTCCCAAATGGAGAGCGCCCCTTTCAGAGCTCGAAGCGACAGGATTGGCTGGGTGCCGCAGAGGAAACGCTTGATACCAGCATCGCCATCGAAGCTCTGTTCGAAGGCAAAGGGGCGGGCGTGGCTCCACCAACCGCTGAGCGGCTGAACGATCGATGCGTGATGGCGCTTTGCCGCATAGATGAAGGCCGGCGCTCCGGGGCCGCCATTCAGATATTTGTAGGTGCAGCCGACGGCAAAATCGGCATCCGCACCGTCGAGATCGACAGGCAGGGCGCCGGCGCTATGGCACAGATCCCAGATGACGAGCGCACCCGCCGCCTGGATGCGCTTCGTCATCGCCGCCATGTCGCGCAGCTCGCCGCTCTTGTAGTTGACGTGATTGACGAGGACGACGGCGACGCTGTCGTCGATCAGCTCCTCGATGGTGCCGGCATCACGGCCTTCAAGGCGGAGCGTGATGCCGGGGCGCGTCGAAAGGACGCCTTCGGCCATGTAGATATCGGTCGGGAAACTGTCGCCCTCTGCCACGATAACGTTGCGGCCCGGTCGCATGGCGAGCGCCGCATGAAGCGTCTTGTAGATGTTGATCGATGTGGAGTCGGTGACCACGGTCTGGCCTTCGGCGGCGCCGATCAGCCGGCCGACGCGGTCGCCGAGCTCCAGCGGCAGATGAAACCATCCGGCGCTGTTCCAGCTACGGATCAAGCCGTTGCCCCATTCTTCCATGGCGGCCTGGCGCACTTCGGCAAAGACCTCGTGCGAGGCTGCACCGAGCGAATTGCCGTCGAGATAGATGACGCCGGCGGGCAGGGCAAAGCGGCTGCGGAAGGCGCGCAGCGGGTCGGCCTCGTCCATAGCCTCGACGGCGGCGAGATCGGGAAGGCTATCCATGATGTCGTTGCCTCGTAATCTATTCGCGAATGGTTTCTCGGGTGGCGGCTCCGCCGCGGCTGCGGCGGATACTCGGCAGCGCCAGCATGATCAACACGAACAGGCCGGTTGCGAGCTTCAGGTTCGGCGGCGGCATGCCGGCGGCAAGGCACAGCGACACGAGCTGATAGTAGATGATGGAGCCGACGAATGGCGCCAGTAGCTGACGCAACACGGTCTGCTTGCCGGTAAAGGCTTCGCCGATCATGAGCGCGGCAAGACCGTTGATGAGGATGCCGATACCCATGTTGACATCGGCAAAGCCCTGAGACTGCACCATCAGTGCACCGCTTGCGGCTGAAAAGGCGCTGGCGATGCCGACGCCACCGATGGTGGCCGCCCAGACATTGATGCCCTGCGCCTCGGCCATGTCGGGATTGGAGCCGACGGCGCGCATGGCTGTGCCCTTTTCCGTCTTGAAATAGAGATTGAGGGCGATCAACACGATGACGGCCAGCAGGCCGGCGATGACGATCTTGCTCGCGGGAAAGCCCGGCGTCGTGAAGGGTACCCAGTCGAACACAGTCGGCGAGCCGAAGACGGAGAGGTTCGATTTGCCCATGATGCCGAGATTGACGCTATAAAGCATCGTCGACATCAGGATGCCGGCGAGCAGCGTATGAATGCGGAAGCGCAGGTGAATGAAGGCCGTGCAGCAGCCGGCGGCAAGGCCGACGACGAAGGCGACGGCGATCGCCAGCGGCGGTGCGACGCCGGCGGCAAGCAGAATGCCGCAGACGCAGCCGCCGAGCGGAAACGCGCCTTCACTGGTCAGATCCGGAAAGCTCAGCATCCGGAAGGGGATCATGATGCCGAGGACGACGAAGCTCAGGATGAAGCTCTGGGCCAGCGTGACCGGGATGAGCGAGACGAAGCTCGAAACGGTTGTCTGAATAAAGTCCATCATGATCTCAGCTCACCAGCAGCATGCGGTCGGTCTTGACGGCAAAGTGGCCGATCAGCTCGGGTACGGTGATGCGCCGCTTGCCATCCCCGGTAATTTCGAGATGGACGCGGCCGGCATCGAGCATGATGATGCTGTCGCCGAAATCGACGGCGTGCTGCATGTTGTGCGTCACCATCAATGTCGTCAGCTTGAGCGCCTCGACCGTGCGCACCGTTGCCTGCATGACGATATCGGCGGTGCGCGGATCGAGTGCTGCCGTATGTTCATCCAGCAAAAGCACGTCGGGCGAACCGCCGACTGCCATGATGAGGGATAGCGATTGGCGCTGGCCGCCCGAAAGCAGCTCGACCTTGGTATCCAGCCGGTTTTCGAGGCCGAGACCAAGCACGGCCAGGCGCTCCTTGTAGGCGGCGAGGCGGGCGGCATTCAGGCCGGGACGAAATCCTCTGCTCTTGCCGCGCAGTTCCGCGAGAAGCATGTTTTCGCCGACCGTCATGCTGGCGGCGGTGCCCTTCATCGGGTCCTGGAACACGCGCGCAAGCCGCGCGGCGCGCTTGTGGACCGGCATGCCGGTGACGTCGTTGCCGTTGATGAGAATCTGACCGGAATCGAGGCTGAGAGCGCCGGAAATCGCATTCAGCATGCTGCTCTTGCCGGCGCCGTTCGAGCCGATCACGACGCCGAATTCGCCTGTCTTGAGGGAGAGCGTCAGGCCATTGAGCGCGACCTTCTCGTCGGGCTGGCCTTTATAGAAAACCTTGCGCGCGGATTTGACATCCAGCATCCGTGCCTCCCCTGCGGTATAGGGTTATGAAATGGCGGCATCCCTGACGCCGCCATGGAAAGGAATTATGCAGTAGAGGATGCCGCCTATTACTTCGTGAAGCAATTGCAATCGGCAAGCGAAGCCGGAACCTCGGCACCGAAGGCTTTCAACACAGTCTTGTTGATCAGCGGCGCGTGGTCTTTATAGGCAGGAACGGAGGGCTTGATCGTCTTCGGATCGGCACCCTTCAAGATTTGCGCCGCGATCTTGCCGGCGTTTTCGCCAACCTGCTCGTAGTTGACGGCAAAGCTTGCCGGAACGACGCCGTTGCGAACAGCCGCGTCGTCGGAGTTGACGATGGGGATCTGTGCCTGGTGGGCGGCCGCGGCAACGGCGGGGATTGCTGGCTGCAACAGGTTGGAAGCGGGCGTGTAGATGACATCCGCCTTGCCCGCGAGCGATGCGATGCGCTGCTGGATGTCATTGACATTGTCGACGCCGACGGGAACCACTTCGAAGCCGGCTGCCGGAGCGGCCGCCTTGACCTTGTCGAGCAGCGCCACGTCGTTGGCTTCGCCCGGATTGTAGGGAATGCCGATACGCTTGGCATTCGGAAGCAGCTTCTTGGTAAAGGTCAGGATCGCGGAGATGTCCTGCAGATCGCTTGAGCCGGTGATGCCGACGTCGCCTGCGTCCCAGGACGGCACGAGCTTGGCGGCGACGGGATCGGTGACCGCAGTAAAGACGATCGGAATGCCGGAGCCGGCGAGCGCCTTCTTGGCGATCTGCGACACCGGCGTCGTGACCGTGTATATCAGCTTCGGATGTTCGGACTGCAGCTTGGCGATCATTTGCGGAACGAGCGAGGCGTCGAAGCTCGTATTGCTCTCGGAGTAGACGACATCCTTGCCTTCGACGAAGCCGTTGTCGGCGAGTGCCTTCTTGAAGCCGGCGATCGAAGCATTGAGCTGCGGATGTTCGCCGAAATTGGCGATTGCGATCTTGATCGGTTCGGCCGATGCCGTCGCAACACTGGCAACGAACGCGCCGGCAACGACGAGGCCGGAGAGCCATTTAGATGTAGATCTCAGCATATTTTCCTCCCGGATAGACAAGGAGCCGTGTTCCATCGGCTCTCTTGACGAGGGATCATAGCGACTGCCGCAAGACTGTCAATTTACGATATATGATATTCACGATAGAGAGGTTTTATATATAATTTTGGCAGCAGATGATTTTATATATAATCCGAGCCTGAGGGGACTGGGACAAGGATCATGCAAGACACGGATGCCCTAAGCAAGACGGAGGCGGCTTACTGGCTGTTGCGGCGCGACATCCTCAATACCAGGTTAAGGCCGGGTGCATCGTTAAGGTTGAGCATGCTTCGGGACACCTACGGCGTCGGCTGGACGCCGCTGCGCGAGGCGCTGTCGCGGCTGGAAGCTGAAAAGCTGGTTACCGCGGTCAGCAACCGCGGCTTCGCGGTCGCCCCCGTATCGCGCGCCGAACTGGAGGATTTGACGCGGGCACGTATGATCGTGGAGCTGCCGCTTTTCATGGAATCGATCGAGAAGGGCGGGCCGGATTGGGAATCGGCTGTTGTGACGGCGCATTACCGTCTGTCACGCTGCAAGATCGTGCTCGGGTCCCCCTCCGACGAAATGGCGGACGAATGGGACGAGAAGCACAATGCCTTTCATGCAGCACTTGTCAGTGCTGCGACATCGAACTGGCTTCAGCGCTTCCGGTCCACTATCGCGGATCAGCTTCGCCGCCACCATCGTTTTCTCGGTCTGGCACCGACGCAGCGCGGGGCCGCCGGCCTCTCCATCGGCTACGAAGAAGCTGCCGCCGCCCTGCAGGATGCCATGGCGATCGAGCATCATACGGCCCTGATGGACGCCGCCCTCGACCGCGATATCGAGCGTGCACGCGCTCTGATGACCGAGCATATCGGCTATACGCTGCAGGTTTATATCCGCTCGGAGGATAAAGACGGGTAACTCCATTATATCAAATTCCACTAAATAGCACTACTATATCAATTGGTTAGCTTGACACGTTCTGCGATTGGGCGCTACCAATATCCTGCGGTTTTCGGCCACGATGGTATCCCTGTGGTGTCCTGTTCAAAGTCTTGGAGGGCGCTAAATGGGCAAGCGCAGCACCGTGCTTTTGACCAAGCGTATCGTTGATGCGGCTCGACCCGGTCATGAACCCTACCACGTTTGCGATAGCGAGCTTTCCGGCTTCGGTCTTCGCATCGCTCCCACCGGCGTCAAGACATTCATCATCAAATATCGGGCCGACGGCGGCGGGCGATCATGTCGGTGCACTGGAGTTTCGGCCAACTTGCCAGCTTGGTCGGAGCCCCTGCGGCCTGTCTCCGCCAACTCCCCGCGACGCTCGCCGGCATCGTTCCGCGTATCATATATCCTCGGACCCAAACACGGTGACCGCTTTTTCCATCTCAATCAATGAGGGCCAAGCTCTTTCTAACTAGTTGCGCAGGCGGTGAAAAATGCCCAACCAAAATTGATATTCTTCTTCTTCGCATTCGCACCACGCCTCGAATGCGCACCATGCGACGGCCGTTGGCGCACAGTCGCCATAAAGCGCGATCATGTCATGGACTATTTGATGATAATCGCAAGCGCCATCGGATTTGCCGTTGAAGCGGTTGCGTGCCACACGTGCACGTGTCGTTGAATTTCGGGACAAGCAAACACCTCCTGCGTCCGGCGCAGGGAGCTGATTTTGAAGCCGGACGTTGGGAGCTCACAATGGAGCCGCGGAGGCCGGTATCGTCGGCCTATCTATCGTCCCTGGCATTTTGCTTGTGACAAGCGTGTCACACCGAAAGCCGGATTGTCCAAGAAATCCGACAAAATTCTAACTCTGCGCCTACGCTCGTCCACTTGAGCGGCGTTCACTTTGTTCTACTTCCATCCTCAGCGCTTCAAGACGACCCTGACAGACTGCTTCCACCCGATCGATTAAATCCGTGGTGCGGTTCAAGAGCCATGCGAGCGCCTCTCGGCTTATCTCATAGTGCTTTGAATAGCGCGCCTTCACATATGCTTCGTTGAGAATGTTGAACCAAGCGACAAAGCGCTGCTGATCGCGGGGCCAAGCGTCAGCCAACTGCTGCGCCTGACTTTCAGCGAGACCACGCAAATGCTTGAGGTTGTGGGAAGCTGGGCTGTAATTGGTTAGCACGAGTAGCAATGCTGCATAAGCCTGTTCAATTGATTGATGCAACAGGAACGCAGCTTCCTTGAAATTAGCCTCACTGATGCAAAATGCAGCGGTTTTGGCAAACACTCGCGCGTGAGGAAGCCGGTCTTCGAAATACTCTATTGCGAATTTATATGCGTCCGCGGGGTGAAGGAGATTGGGATTGGCCAACGGTGTGTTATCAAGTTCATATAGCACAATGCCGTCTCGGCGGAGGTCGACGAAAAAATACCGGCCTTGCTTAAGCAGAGTGTTTACCTCACGAAGCGAATGCACAATGAAATTGACCGGTGTTTTGATTTCATCGAGATGCATGAGCCGGTCCGCCGCCTTCTGCCAATAGGCTGAGAAATCGGTGAGTTTGCGGTTATTGACGACAATCAGCAGATCGAAGTCCGAGCGGTAGCCCTTCTTCGTATGCGGCTCATCGACCCAGCTACCACGGGCATAGGATCCGAACAGAATGATTTTCAAAATGCGGCCGCGCTTCTTGAAATCGGCTGAGCCACCCTTAAGCGCGTCTTCAAACTCCTCATGCAGCACCTCGACGACCCGCGCGAGCTCGCGCTGTTTGAGCGGCGGAAGATGGTCGATGCTGGACTTCATGAACAATGGCGGCTCTTTCACGGACATAGGACAGGCATAGCGGAGCTTGCGTTTCATATCCATAGGTTGCGCCAAGCGCACAGGAAAAGCAACAAAAATGTTGCATCAAAATTGGAGAAGCATACTAGTCTTTCATGACGAAAATGCGAAAATTAGCCAATTTCGTGTGAAATCCATTGGGAATTTATGAAATTCGGCGATTTTACCTCTATTTTTGATGCATCAAAATCTCGGATCGTTGATTTGGCGGTGAGCTACGGGGACTGTAGTATGAATCAAGAGGTTCTTTTCTGGTCGCGGAATCCCGACCTTCTGGAGCTAGGCTTGGATAGCAGCAGCACCTCTCTGATTCATGGTTGTTCCGCAGTCGAACGTGCTCAATGGCGCACTTGACCAGCGTCAGATTTGCCGCGCTTGCTATGCTTTGTTGGTCATCACCGCAATGGAGTTGCCTTGGAACGGCATTCGGGGATTCGCCGCATGAGCATTCCGATGCGTCGTCTCCGAATTTGCGTAGATGATGCTTAAAACCGAAACCATCGATTTTCACAGAGCAAATGCAAAGCTACTGTCTTTTGCAACCCTGAAGGAAGAGCTTCGTGCAGGTTTGTGCCCGTGAGATAATTTCTGCATCGGGAATATTGGCCAACTGGCCGAGCATCACGGCGCGCTGAGGCTCCATTGCCATCATTCCCCGGAGCATACCGGTTGCGGCACCCGGATCGTCCAGCTCTATCTGACCCGAGCTCATTCGCTTCTTCAGCCAATTTTCGATCGCTTTGCTCGTCTTGCGGATCGCCTGCTCATAAAAGATAGCTGCGATCTCCGGAAAGCGATCCGATTCACTCAGAACCAGCCGTGTCATCGCGATCGTCTCTTCAGAGAGGGTAAGCCTGCCATAGGATATTAAGAGCTTTTCGAGACTTTCCTGCAGTGGTGTCTCGGCAGCGCCTTCCGTATCCAACGCCAGGATGTAATTTTTGATCTTCTTGGATATGACGCTCGAAAAAAGATCGGCCTTCGCTGGGAACAGGCGATAGAGCGTCTTTGTGGAGACACCGGCGGTCTGGGCGATCATACTGATGCTTGCAGCAGCGTAGCCCGCCTTCTTGAACTGATCATCCGCGACATCGAGGATAAGCTCCCTGGTCTCTTCATCTGATCTGATCTGTGGCCTACCGCGACAGCGCTTTTCACTTTCTTTTTGCATAAGATTTTTGCCTTCATTTTCTCCACGATACAGGCATTAAGGAAAATATCAAGTTTCCTTAATTCCCAAAGTGCTCGTGTTCTAGAGCGCCGTCTCGCCCCGGTTTGGATACCCCAAATATCGGCATCTTTTCAGCGGTTCGGTTACTCGGGACATCAACCTCAGCCCGTGGCAACTAAGGACTTCCGGAATTCGATCAATTAGAAAATCTGATATTTTCCAAAATATATTGACAAGACTCCAAACAAGCATATTTTGGAAAACGAAACTTTTCCTAATTGTCCGACCTGTGTCGCCGGACTGAACCGGAGCTACTGAAATGGACGAGAATGTAGTTGGCATCACCAGCAAGATCGACCGCAAACTTGGGACCCCTGACGGCGTCGCCGACACGGCCGAAGCGAAACAGCAACCTATCGCGGAAGCCGCCATCCCAGCGCCCTCGGTTAGAGCCGATATCCGACGCTCCCGCATCAAGAATGCCTTGTTCGCCGCAGTCGCGCTGGGGGCGATAACAGCCGTTGCCTATTATGGGCACAATTATTGGACGGAGGGCCGCTTCGAGGTTTCGACCGATGACGCCTATGTCAAGGCGGACAGCACGACCGTCGCACCGAAGGTTTCCGGCTATCTGTCCGAGGTTCTCGTCAGCGACAATGAAGTGGTCAAGGCTGGCCAACCACTCGCCCGTATCGATGATCGGGATTTCCGTACGGCGCTCGATCAGGCGACGGCAGATGTCGCCGCTGCGGAGGCGACGGTCAATGCCAAGCAGGCGTCGATCGGCATTCAGCAGTCCACAATCGCTGCCGCCCGAGCAACGCTCGATGTCGATAAAGCCAACGAAACCTTCGCCGAGCAGAACAACAAGCGCTACACCAATCTGGCCACCAATGGCTACGCGCCAGTCCAAACAGCTCAACAGACCGCTTCGGCGATTGCTGCAGCCCAGGCGACAATTGTTCGAGACACCGCCGCGCTCGATGCGGCGATAAAGCAGGTCGACCTCTTGAACGCCGAACTCACTCAGGCCAAGGCGACGTTGGCGCATGATCAGGCGGTCGCGCATCAGGCGGAGCTCAACCTCTCTTATGCGACTATTGTCGCGCCCGTAGACGGAACCGTCGGCAACAGGACGTTGCGCGTTGGACAATATGTCCAGGCCGGCACCCAGCTGATGTCGGTCGTTCCGACGACGGCGGCCTACATCATCGCCAACTATAAGGAAACGCAGCTCACCGATGTCCATGCCGGTCAACCGGTCGACATCGATGTCGATATGTTTCCCGGCCGCACATATCGCGGCCACGTCGACAGTATAGCTCCGGCAAGCGGTCAGGAATTCGCGCTCCTGCCGCCCGACAACGCCACTGGCAATTTCACGAAGATCGTTCAACGTATCCCCGTCAAGATCGTCCTCGACGGAAGGGCCGCCGACACAGCTGACCTGCGTCCGGGAATGTCCGTCCAGCCCAGCATCGACACCAAGGCCGATGCCATCAGTCACTAGGTGCGAATGCAGGAGATCGTGTCATGTCCGCCATCACGACAACAGCCGGCCACGCCCAGCAACCGCGCGCCAGCACCAAGGAATGGATTGCCGTTCTCGCCGGAATGATCGGCGCCTTCATGGCGATCCTGAATATTCAGATCACCAATGCCTCCCTTCTCGACATTGAGGGTGGCATAGGCACAGGCGTCGACAACGGCGCCTGGATTTCGACATCCTATCTCATTGGCGAGATCGTCGTCATTCCTTTGACGGCCTACTTCAGCAACGTCTTTTCCTTCCGCCGCTATATTCTCGTCAACTCCGTTCTCTTTCCCCTCTTTTCCATGGCCTGCGCCTTCGCGCATGATCTCGGAACGATGATCCTGCTTCGCGGCCTGCAGGGTTTTGCAGGTGGCGTCCTGATCCCGATGGCCTTCACCATGGTTCTGACCAAGCTGCCAAAAAACCAGCAGCCGCTGGGTCTTGCCATCTTTGCTCTTTCGGTCACCTTTGCCCCGGCGATCGGACCGACGATTGGTGGCTATCTGACCGAAAATTACGGCTGGCAAACCATCTTCTTCATCAACACCATCCCAAGCATAATCATGGCGATTGCTCTCGCCCTGACGCTCGAAAAGCAACCAATGCAACTCAGCCTCCTGAAGGAAGGAGACTGGGCCGGCATCGTGACGATGGCGGTTGGCCTGTCGGCTCTGCAGACCGTGCTGGAGGAAGGCAACAAGGATGACTGGTTCTCCTCCCCCTTCATCGTCAAGCTCAGCATTGTCGCCTTTGTTTTCCTGGCCGCATTCATCTTTATCGAGCTCAGGGTGAAGAAGCCGCTCGTGAAGCTGCGGTTGCTGACGCAGCGCAATTTTGGCATCGGTGTGCTCGTCAACGTCCTGGTCGGCGTCGCACTCTTCGGCACTGTCTACATCCTCCCGCAATATCTTGGACAAGTGCAGCGCTACAACGCCGAGCAGATCGGCAATGTGCTTGCCTGGACCGGTTTACCGCAACTCTTGCTTATCCCGCTGGTGCCAGTCCTGATGAAGCGCTTCGATGCCCGCTATATCGGCTTTCTCGGTATCTCGATCTTCGCCATCAGTTGCTTCATGAATGTCATGCTTTCGGCCGACAATGCCGGCGACCAATTCTGGGTACCCAATATCGTGCGCGCCATCGGCCAGGCTCTCGTCTTGACACCGATCACCGCCATTACGACAGCCGGTATCGCGGCTGCCGACGCGGCTGCCGCCTCCGGCCTCACCAACATGCTGCGAAACCTGGGGGGCGCCGTCGGAACGGCCTCTCTTGGCACGATCCTGACCAAACGCGAGCAGTTTCACTCAAACATCATCGGGCAGTCGGTCACTCTTGCTCGCGATGAAGTTCGTGATCGCATTACGACGCTGACCGGCTACTTTATTCAGCATGGTGTTGCCGATCCCACTGTTGCGACCCATAAAGCGGTCGTTGCACTTGGCCAAATTGTCCGGCGGCAGGCTCTCATTCTCGGCTTCGGCGATACCTTCGCCGTCATCGGCATCGTTCTTTCCCTTGCTGCGCTCGCGCTGCTCTTTACGCGCAAGCCGCAAGCAGGCGGAGGCGCGGGTGGCCATTGATCGCGCGCGTCCATCGTGCTGCCCCGCGTATCGGCTCTGTCGCAAACTCCAAGTTAAACAGGCACCCTGGATAGCCATGTGGCGAGACGCGGAGTGTACGACCCCACGCAAAGGCCGGGGCGTGGCTATGACCAGCCCCGGCCTTTCGCACGCCATCAGCCGCGAAGGAACGCAAGCAGGTCGGCGGGTTCTATCGCAAAACGATATCGAGGTCACGGATGTGGAGCTATGCACTGGGGCTCAGGCGGCAATAAGTTCGAATTGCTCGGCGATTGACGGGCCTGGATTGTCGGCGAACCTCGCCTGCCGTTTGCGCATCATACGGACCATCTCGATACCGGAGAGAATGACTTCAGCGCTTGCCGTCGATTTGAAGCCGAGCACGGACCGAATGCGGCGCTTGATGCGTCGATGGTCCTGCTCGATCCGGTTGTTGAAATATTTGCTCCTGCGGACGCGGATCGGGTTCAGTGAACGCCGCGATCGGTCGCGCCGGCGGTCTTCGGCATCGCTGGAAATGACCGCTTGGTGATTGGTCAGGCTGCCGTCGATGACGATGCAATCCGGCCGGCCATGACGATCCAACGCCCTGCGAAGGAAGCGCTTGGCCGCTGGCAGGTCACGGCTTTCGCTGAAGAGAAACTCGACCGTGTCGCCGCGCTGTCGATGGCGCGGTAGAACTACATCCATTCGCCGCGGACCTTGATGTATGTCTCGTCCATATGCCACTTGCCGGTAACGCACCGCTTACGACGGTTAAAGCGCTCCAGCTCGCATTGGAACAACCAAGCTGCCTGCAGGTTAGGCTTCGTGATTATCGAAACAATAATTCACTGCCGCGTGACGCGTGGAGAATTATCTGATGCCACTCGCCGTTCAGTCAGACGCCGCATTCAACCATCCGCGGATCTACTATGTGAATCCATTGCTGCTGGGGGGGAGAGATCGATGGAGCGAGGTATTTGATCACGCGAGTGCGCTGGGTTTCGACATCGTGCTCTCGGCTCCGCCCTTTCGCAAAAAGGCAGACGCTGGTCTTTTTTCTACGGACAATTACGAGCATCTGGATACGGCGCTCGAGCTAGAAGGAGATGCAAAAGAGGCTCTTTCCATGCTGGCGCAGGAGGCGCGAGCATCGGGGATCGAACTCATGCTGGACCTTGTGGTTACCGCGCATGATGCGGGGACTACAGCCGACTTTACCCCGCTTGACCCACGGAGGTCGCCACTCTCTTCAACTAAGCCTGCGGCACTATCGCCGGCCGCGGTAATCGACGAGTGGGAAGCGCGGCTGACGGAGTTTGCGTCCTGTGGGATCGCCGGTTATCGGGTCCTTGGGCTTGCCGGCGTGCCTGCCGATAGCTGGCGACGCTTGATGACCAGCGCGAAAACGGCACGACCGGGAACCAGGTTTTTTGCGTACACGCCAGGAACCGATTTCGCTCTGCGCTCCGCATTACAGGACTGCGGCTTCGATGGCGCCTTTTCCTCGGCTGGCTGGTGGGATCTGCGCGAAAGCTGGTTCCTTGAGGAATATCGCCTGCAGCTTCCTTTCGGACCACAGATCGCCTTTCCGGAGGTGCCGTTTGGAAGGCGCTTGGCACATGGTACCGAAAGTAGGGAAATCCGCGAGCGAAAATCACGCCGCGCCCTCCATCTTGCGGCCGAACTCGGCCACGGATTGCTGGTGCCAATGGGTTTCGAATTTGGCGCCACCCTGCCGCTCGATCCGACATATGGTCATGGACAGGGTCT
This sequence comes from Rhizobium sp. BK312, assembly GCF_014193605.1. Taxonomy (NCBI): domain Bacteria; kingdom Pseudomonadati; phylum Pseudomonadota; class Alphaproteobacteria; order Hyphomicrobiales; family Rhizobiaceae; genus Rhizobium; species Rhizobium sp. BK312. The sequence goes on from NZ_JACHZP010000002.1 coordinate 511,616, forward strand.
GCGTGTCCTCAAAGCGGAGGGAGCCTACGATATCTCTGCCGATATACGCGACCTGAATTCTGCTTCACGCGCGCCCACTCAATGGATGCTTCTTCAGTGTGAAACAACGAGCCAAGTGACAGTGATCGCCCAGGCTGATCGGCCCGCATTACGGGGTGCAACGCAGGCGCGGCTTCTCGCTGTCAACAGAGATCTGCGTCGTGCCGCGGAACTGCCTGACGACATCATGCATCGCTTGGCTTCGCCTTTCATGCCTATCGAGGTGGTGCCTAACAGCCGCAGGATCGCTCCGGGCGAGGTGCGTGTTGTCACAACCGAGGCCCGTCCTCTCGTCACGGCTGATGAAGGGCAGCTGTCTCTCACGGAGGCGACGGCCTCTCCGCGCATCGCCATCGAGCATGTCACGCCGCAGGTCGACGACGGACGTTTTGCAGTCAAGCGCATCGTCGGCGATACCGTGGTCGTCGAGGCGGACATCTTTGCCGACGGCCATGATCTACTGTCGGCCGCTCTCCTTTACCGCACCCGCGATGCGCAGGATTGGCGTCAAACCAAAATGGTCCTTTCCGAAAACGATCGTTGGCGGGGCGCCTTCCTTCTCGATCGCGTGGGACGCTTCGATTTCATGGTCGAAGCCTGGAAAAATCCCTTCGCCATCTTCCGCTACGAGCTTCTCAAGAAGAGCGAGGCGCGGCTCGATCTGCGGCTGGAATTGATCGAAGGCGAAGAGTTGATCCGCGATGCCGCGGCTGATGGCGGCATACCGATGAGGGATGAGGACAGGGCGGAGTTTGCGACGCTGCTTGCCGAGCTCGAAAGGCGCGACGGGCCGGGCAAGCTTGAATTGCTGCTTGCCACACGCACAAACGAACTCATGGCGCTCGCCGACCGCCGTCCCTTTGTCTCGCACTCGCGGACCTATGGTGTGGAAGCCGAACGCCGTGAGGCGGCCTTTGCGAGCTGGTACCAGATCTTTCCCCGTTCACAGAGTGGTGACCCCAATCGCCACGGCACTTTCGAGGATGTCATCGCCCGCTTGCCGGCCATCCGGGATATGGGCTTCGACGCGCTCTACTTCCCGCCGATCCACCCGATCGGCCACACCAACCGCAAGGGCCGCAACAATTCTCTCATCGCCGCTCCAACTGATCCGGGCAGTCCCTACGCGATTGGTTCGGAAGCCGGTGGCCATGAGGCAATCCACCCCCTCCTTGGACAATTCGATGACTTCGAGCATCTGATTTCGGAAGCAAAGCGGTTCGGATTGGAGATTGCGCTCGACCTGGCGATACAAGCCTCTCCCGACCACCCGTGGCTAAAGGAACATCCGGGCTGGTTCGATTGGCGCCCGGACGGCACGATCCGCTATGCAGAAAATCCACCGAAGAAGTACGAAGATATCGTCAATGTCGATTTCTACGCACCGGAGGCAGTCCCCGCACTTTGGGCCGAACTGCGCGACATCGTCGAAATGTGGATCGAGGAAGGCGTAGAAATCTTCCGGGTCGACAATCCCCATACCAAGCCTTTTCCCTTCTGGGAGTGGCTGATCGGCGATATCCGCGCGCGTCATCCGAAGGTCGTGTTTCTTTCGGAAGCCTTCACAAGGCCGAAGGTGATGTACCGGCTGGCAAAGGTCGGCTTTTCCCAGTCCTACACCTACTTTACATGGCGCAACACAAGGGCGGAGCTGGAGGAATATCTGACCGAGCTTACTCAAGGTGAGGTCACCGAATTCTTTCGTCCGCATTTCTTCGTCAACACCCATGATATCAATCCGGACTTCCTGCAGAACGCGCCGCGCTCTGCCTATTTGATCCGGGCCGCACTGGCTGCCACGCTGTCCGGCCTTTGGGGCGTTTATAACGGCTTCGAACTTTGCGAGGGACGGCCGGATGCTAAGCGCAAGGAATATGCCGATAGTGAAAAATACGAGATCCGCGCCTGGGACTACGATCGACCGGGCAACATCAAGGCGGAAATCTCGATGCTCAACCGCATTCGCAAGAATAATTCAGCCCTGCATTCACATCTTGGCCTGACCTTTCTGCCCTCATCGAACCCCAACGTCATGTTTTTCGAGAAGGCAAGCGTCGGACGCCACAATGTTCTGTTTGTCGCCGTGACGCTCAATCCCCACGCGACAGAGGAAAGCAATATCGAATTTCCGCTCTGGCGGTTCGGCCTGGCAGACGAAGGAACACTGGCTTTCGAGGATCTCGTCAGTGGCCAAAGATTCACTCGTGCGGGGAAGTGGCAGATGATCCGCCTCGATCCGGCTTATTTGCCTTTTGCCATCTGGCGCGTCAGGGCAGGGGAGGTCTGAGATGGACACTGTTCACATGGCCGAGAGCGATAAACTGGCCGACGATCCGCTATGGTATAAGGATGCGATCATCTATCAGCTGCACATCAAGTCCTTCTACGATGCCAATGGCGATGGCATCGGCGACTTCGAAGGCCTCTACCAGAAGCTCGATTATATAGCTGCGCTTGGCGTGAATGCCATTTGGCTCCTGCCGTTCTTTCCCTCACCCCGGCGCGATGACGGCTATGACATCGCCGACTATCGTAACGTCAGCCCGGACTACGGGACGCTCGAGGATTTCCGGAAGTTCGTGGCGGCGGCGCATGAACGCAATATCCGCGTCATTATCGAGCTTGTCATCAATCACACGTCGGACCAGCATCCCTGGTTCCAGCGCGCGCGGCAATCGCCTGCCGGCAGCCCTGAGCGAGACTTCTACGTCTGGTCGGATACCGATCTGAAATTTCCCGAGACCCGCATCATTTTTCTCGATACGGAAAAATCGAACTGGACATTCGATCCCGTGGCGGGCGCCTATTACTGGCATCGCTTCTATTCGCACCAGCCAGATCTCAATTTCGATAATCCGCTGGTGATGAAGGAGATTATCGATGTCATGCGCTTCTGGCTTGAGACCGGGATCGATGGCTTCCGGCTCGATGCGATCCCCTATCTTGTCGAGCGCGAGGGCACCAACAATGAAAATCTGCCGGAAACCCATCTGATCCTCAAACAGATCCGTGCGGCGCTTGATGCGACACATTCCGGCGTGCTGCTCCTTGCCGAGGCAAACCAGTGGCCAGAGGACACGCGCGAATATTTTGGCGACGGCGACGAATGCCATATGGCGTTCCATTTTCCGCTGATGCCGCGCATGTACATGGCGATTGCCAAGGAGGACCGCTTCCCGATCACTGACATTATACGTCAAACGCCTGATATCCCCGAAATCTGCCAATGGGCGATCTTCCTCAGAAATCACGACGAATTGACGCTGGAAATGGTCACCGACGCTGAACGCGATTATCTGTGGGAGACCTATGCCTCCGATAAGCGCGCCCGCATCAACCTTGGCATCCGCCGCAGGTTGGCACCATTGATGGAACGCGACCGCCGCCGTATCGAGCTCATGAATGCGTTGCTGCTGTCCATGCCAGGAACACCGATCGTCTATTACGGTGACGAGATCGGCATGGGAGACAATATTTATCTCGGCGACCGGGACGGGGTACGCACCCCGATGCAATGGTCCCCCGATCGCAATGGCGGCTTTTCGCGCGTAGATCCGGCGCGCCTCGTATTGCCACCGGTTGCCGATCCCCTCTACGGCTATGAGGCGTTGAACGTCGAGGCACAGGTGTCGGATGCCCATTCGCTGTTGAATTGGACACGGCGAATGCTGGCGTTGCGCGGTCGCCATAGTGCCTTCGGCCGAGGATCGTTGCGTTTTCTCACACCGGCCAACCGGCGGATTCTCGCCTATTTGCGGGAATATGATGACGAAGTCATCTTATGCGTTGCAAACCTGTCGCGCGTTCCCCAGGCGGTAGAACTCGATCTGCAGCAGTTCGAAGGGCGGGTTCCTGTGGAGTTGACCGGCATGTCGCCGTTCCCGCCGATTGGGCAGCTCACTTACCTGCTCACGCTGCCTCCCTATGGTTTCTTCTGGTTCCAGCTCAATGTCGAGGCCGACGGACCAACCTGGCGCACGGCTCCGCCGGAGCAACTCGTCGATCTGTTGACCATCGTTATCAGGCGCAGCCTGACGGAGCTTGCCGAACTACCGCATCATACTGCGGTGCTGAGTAGGGATATCCTGCCGGCCTACCTTTCGAAGCGCCGCTGGTTCGGCGCCAAGGACCAGGTCCTGCAGGAAGCGAGACTCGTTTCCGCTACACCGATACCCTTTGCCGACGGTATCGTCCTCGGCGAGATCGAGGTTGTGCTGTCGGATCATGTGGAGAGCTATCAATTGCCGCTTGCAGCCGAGTGGGATGATACGGCGCCCAACGTGCTCGCCCAGCAGCTTTCCCTCGCCCGCATCCGCCAGGGCAGGCGGGTTGGATTCCTGACTGACGGATTTGCCGTAGAGATGATGGCGCGCGGCATCCTTCAAGGCCTGTGCGATCGCTCGACGGTCAGCGGGCGCACCGGCATGATCGAATTCATCGGCACCGATCGGCTCGATTGCCTGGCGTTGACCGAGGATATGCCGATCCGCTGGCTTTCGGCTGAACAATCCAACAGCTCCTTGCTCGTCGGAGACTTGGCGATGATCAAGCTAATCCGTCATGTCTTCGTCGGAGTTCATCCGGAAGTCGAGATGACGCGCTATTTGACGGAGCATGGTTATGAGCATACCGCCCCTCTCCTGGGCGAGGTCGCCCGAACCGACGGCGAAGGTCGCCGTTCGACGCTGATCATCGTGCAAGGAGCGATCCGCAATCAGGGCGATGCTTGGAATTGGATGCTGTCGAACCTGCGCCGCGCTGCTGACGAGGTCGTTATCACCGAATCTCCAATCGAGGCGGCCGACGAACAGCTGCGTCCGCTTCTGCATTTTATTTCCATGGTCGGCGAACGCCTCGGAGAACTGCACGTCTTGCTGGCTCAGCCGACCGACAACGAAGCCTTCGCGCCACGTCGCGCGGATGCACGCGATGTCGCCGCCATTCGCGAAACCGTAACAGGCGAAATTACCTATGCCTTTTCCAAGCTGACCGACCTTGAAGATAATGTCGAGCCTGAGATCGCGGGGCGCATGTCCTTGCTGCTTGCCGAACGCGACAGGATCATCGCGCTTGCCAGCGCGGTGGCGGGCGAAGCGAAAGGCACGTTGTTGACGCGTGCCCATGGCGATTTCCATCTTGGCCAGATCCTAGTCACGGAAGGCGATGCCGTTATCATCGATTTCGAAGGCGAGCCGGCGCGCAATCTTGCCGAACGCCGCGCCAAAACGAGCCCGTTGCGCGACGCTGCCGGCCTGCTGCGGTCGCTCGACTATCTCTCAGCTACCGCCATGCTCGAAAACGATGCCATTTCTGATCATCACGATGCCCGCCGCCGCGAGGTGATCCGGCGCTTCGCGGAAAATGCGGAACGCATTTTTCTAACGTCCTATATCGAGGCACTGGCGGTTTCGCCCGATTTGCCCAAGGAGTCTGCGGAAGTTCGGCGGATCATCGATATCTTTCTTCTGGAAAAGGCGGCCTATGAGATCGCCTACGAGGCACGAAACCGTCCGAAGTGGCTTCCGATCCCGCTAAACGGACTTGCCGCCATCATAGCTCGCCTTTCGGAGAGCCGCTCATGAGCGATGTTGCCGACATTCGCAGCGGAATGGATGCGGGTTCCATGCAGGCCTTGGTGGAGGGGCGGCATGGGGATCCCTTTTCCATTCTCGGCATGCACCAAGGTGTGGACGGCCGCTACAGCGTCAGAGCCTATCTGCCGGGGGCTTTGCGCGTCGAAATCCTCGATCGAGACAGTGATCGCGCTCTGGCGTCGGCCGATCTTATCCATCCCGCCGGCCTGTTCGGCGCCACACTTGCCGAACGCAACGCCTATTATCTGAGAATTCAATGGCCCGATGCAGTTCAGGTGACGGCCGATCCCTACAGCTTTGCGCCGTTGCTCGGCGATCTTGATCTCCACCTGATCTCGCAAGGGACACATTACAACCTGAGCAAGGCTCTCGGCGCCAACCCCATGACGATTGACGATGTCACGGGCGTGCGCTTTGCGGTGTGGGCGCCGAATGCAAGCAGGGTGTCCGTGGTCGGCGACTTCAACGCCTGGGACGGACGCCGCCATCCGATGAGGCTCCGGCCACAGGCAGGTGTCTGGGAGATATTCCTTCCGCATATCACGGTCGGCGAACGCTATAAGTTCGAGATTGTCGACCGGGTCGGCAACCTGCTTCCGCAGAAGGCCGATCCGGTCGCCCGGGCAGCGGAGCCGGCGCCATCGACGGCGTCAGTAGTGGCGTCGTCCGAACCTTTCCGCTGGAACGATCATACCTGGATGGACAATTGCCGAAACGCCGATCATTTCGCCAAGGCGCTTTCGATTTACGAGGTTCATGCCGGCTCCTGGCTGCGCGACATGGAAGATGGCGGCCGCGCGCTGGATTGGATCGAACTCTCGCAGCGGCTCATTCCCTATGTCAGCGAAATGGGTTTCACCCATATCGAACTGCTGCCAATCATGGAGCATCCTTTTGGGGGATCGTGGGGCTATCAGCCACTTGGTCTGTTTGCGCCGACCGGGCGCCACGGCACGCCTGAAGATTTCGCATATTTCGTCGATCGCTGCCACCAGGGGAGGCTCGGTGTCATTCTGGATTGGGTGCCGGCGCATTTTCCAACGGATGTGTGGGGATTGGCGCGTTTTGACGGCACTGCGCTTTATGAGCATGAGGATCCGCGGGAGGGTTTCCATCGCGACTGGAACACGCTGATCTATAATCTTGGCCGCAACGAGGTCAAGGGCTTTCTGATTGCGAGCGCGCTCGAATGGCTTGACCGCTATCATGTGGACGGACTGCGCGTCGATGCCGTCGCCTCCATGCTCTATCGCGACTATAGCCGCCCGGAAGGAGAGTGGATCCCGAACCGCTACGGCGGGCGCGAAAATCTGGAAGCCATCGAATTCTTCAAGCATCTGAACAGCATCGTTCACGACCGCTTTCCGTATGCGCTGATGATCGCCGAGGAATCGACCGCTTTTCCAAGCATCACAAAACCCGCTGCGGAAGGCGGGCTCGGCTTCGACATGAAGTGGAATATGGGATGGATGCATGACACGCTCCATTACATGTCCGACGATCCGGTCTATCGAAAGTATCATCATGGCTCGATGACCTTCGGCATGATCTATGCCTATAGCGAGCGCTTCATCCTGCCGTTTTCGCATGACGAAGTCGTGCATGGAAAGGGTTCCACGCTCGCCAAGATGCCCGGCAATCCCTCGCAGAGGATGGCCAATCTCCGCGCTCTTTTCGGCTTCATGTGGGGGCACCCGGGTAAGAAGCTTCTCTTTATGGGCGATGAGATCGGTCAGTGGTCGGAATGGAGCCACGACAGTTCCGTGGAATGGGATCTCTTGGATGAACCGTCTCATGCCGGCCTGCAACGGCTGGTGCGCGATCTCAACCGGATCTACAGGCATTTTCCCTGCCTACAGCATGGCGATACGGTGCCCGACGGCTTTGAATGGGCGGTTGCCGATGATGCCGAACAGTCGGTTTTCGGAATGCTGCGCTTCGATGCGGGGCGACGGTTGGCCATTCTGGTCATCTCGAATTTCACTCCGATTTTCCGAGGCGGATATAGGGTAGGCGTCCCTTTTCCCGGCCTCTGGCGGCGGATACTCGATACCGATGACTCTGTTTACGGCGGAGCAGGCTTGGGCTCTGGCGATCGTCTTACCGACGATCTTTCTGCGCATGAGCGCCGCCAGTCTCTTCTCCTCGATCTTGCCCCTCTTTCAACGGCGATGTTTCTCTTTGAGGATGGAGAAGCGATGACGGAGGTGAGTGACCCTGAAGGCCTGCCGTCTTGGAAGTAGACGATACTATCGTGGCTGCGCATTCGACAGAACCGTCCGGTAGCGAACATCGTCTTTCTTTCAATTCGATCTATCTCTTATTGCATGAGGAGGTTGTGATGAAGATTATGATTGTCGAGGATGAGCCCTTGGTGGCACTCGAATTGGAGCGTATCGCTACCGAAGCCGGTCATGAAGTCGTTGGCTCCTTCATGACGGCAGAGCAGGCGCTCGCCTATGCGTCCAAGGCACAGGTGGCTTTCGTGGATCTCGGCTTGGCCGACGGCCATAGCGGAGCGGGGCTCGCTCGCCGATTGACGGATCGGTTCAGGATAAAAGTGATCTTTGTGACCGGCAGCCCAGAGCGGGTTGGATACGGCCTCGAAGGAGCAGTCGGAGTAATCGACAAACCATTTACCGACAAAATGATTATCGATGCCTTGGAAAAGGCACAGCGCCTACAAGGTTAAGCCTGGCGGGGTTGGAAGTCTTTCGAAGAGCGGCGCAAGCTCGTCATTCAGCTTCACAATGTGGCTTATGACAGGCTCCAAACAATGCTCCACGATCCGATCGCGTTGTTTGCCATGCCGTCCGACGAAAAAAATATCTGCCCCTCAATGGGGCTTTTCAAAACAACAGGCGTGTTCGACAGATTGGCTGTCAGATGAAGGTTTGAGGACCCCATTGGCCAGCGCACTCGAAGGGGCGAGGCGTCTGGATCGTAGGTTGCCACACAACTACGTGCGTCGCCAAGGAGCGGCACGATCACCTGATGTCTGAGCTTTAACAACTGCTCGTAATAGTCGCCAATTGTCGGATTCTCATTCATTTTGTCCCAACGTAATTTGGCGCTGCGGAAGGTGGCTTCGGCCGTCGGGTCGGAGGCATCCTCTGCTTCGAAGCCGGGCAGGCGCTTCAGTTCCTCCTTGCGGCCAAGTCTTACCTTGGCGTTGAGCTCCTCATCGAAGTCGCAAAAGAAGGGAAAGGGATCGGCAGCGCCCCATTCCTCACCCATGAACAGCATGGGGATCTGCGGCGAGAGAAGATAGATGGCTGCAATGGCCTTTATCGCCTCGATCGGGTGGGAGGAAATCATGCGATCGCCGCATGCCCGATTGCCAATCTGGTCATGGTTCTGGATGAAGGAGATAAAGGCCGATGGCGGCAAGCCAGCGCTCGGCGATCCCCTTGGCCGGCCTCGATACTCCATGCGCTCTCCTTGAAACGCGAAGCCTTCGGCAAGCGCACGGCTCAAAGGTGGTCCCCAATCGACATAATCTTGATAGTAGCCGAAGGTCTCGCCCGTGGCCGCCACATGAAGAGCGTGGTGGATGTCATCATTCCATTGTGCCGTAAAATGGCGCGGCTTGCCGTCTTCGGCGCGAGCGAGGAGAGCCGAGTCATTATCCTCGTTCTCGACGATCAGATGGATTTGGCGTTGGGGAAATGCGCTCCTGACGCGCTCGGCAAGTTCGAGAAGGATATGCGGATCGCTATCGTCCTTCATCGCGTGAACGGCATCGAGCCGCAAACCATCCATCCGAAACTCGTTCAGCCAATAGATTGCGTTTTCGATGACGAAATCGCGGACGAAACGGCTGCCGTCGCCATCGTAATTCAGCCCCTTGCCCCAGACGCTTTCGTGCCGGTCGCCAAAGATCGGCGCGTAGCGTGGCAGATAGTTCCCATCCGGTCCGAAATGATTATAGACCACATCGAGAAAGACGCAGATGCCGCGCTCGTGGGCTGCATCGACGAGCATTCTGAGATGTTCGGGGCGACCATAGCTGCTATCCGGCGCATAGGGTAAAACACCGTCGTAACCCCACCCATATCGACCGCGAAAATCCGAAAGCGGCATGAGTTGAATGGCCGTTATTCCAAGGCGCTGCAAATGGTCGAGCTTTTCGATGGCCGCTAGAAACGTGCCAGCTTCGGTGAAGGCGCCGACATGCAGTTCGTAGATGACGATTTCTTCCCAGCGGCGTCCCTTCCATCCCTGCGTTTGCCATTCGAACAATGGATCGATTAGCTCGCTCGGGCCGTGGACGTCTTCGGGTTGAAAGCGCGAGGCAGGATCCGGCACGGCAAACCCGTCGCCCAGCACGAATTTATAGCGATCGCCGATCCGCGCATCCTTGACTTCGACGATATGCCACCCGTCCTGCCTCCGCCGCATGGTCCATTCCCCACGCTGCTCGATGCGGATGAGCACGCGCTTCGCCAAGGGCGCCCACAGGCGGAACAGGACGGCATTCTCGTTGAGTTGCGGTCCAAATGCGAAGTTGTGCTGCATGACATCCCCGTTCGTCGATGACGCTGAAATTTTCCTGCATTCCAACGCATCTTGCTGGGAACGGTTCCTGAGGTGGGAACAGATCTCTTTCAGTCCCGTTCGTTAAGGCGGCCCGACGCAGCGAGGAAGCTATGACTGTCTTAACCTCTACCTATCGCCTGCAGTTTCGCGGAGATGTCACCTTCGACAGAGCAACGGAGTTGGTTCCCTATCTGAAGGATCTCGGCATCAGCCATGTCTATGCCTCGCCGATCTTTGCAGCCAAGAAGGGATCGACGCATGGATATGATGTCACGGATGCGAACGAGATCGACCCGGTGCTTGGCGGCCGCGCGGGTTTCGATGCTTTCTGCACGGCCTTGCAACATGCGAAGCTGGGCCTGATCCTCGACATTGTGCCCAACCATATGGCCGCCTCCGTCGAAAACCCGTGGTGGCATGACGTGTTGCAGCGTGGATCGAGCAGTGCCTATGCCAGTCATTTCGATATTGACTGGCGCCGCAAGCTCACCTTGCCGCTGCTCGGGCGGTCGTTCGAAGAAAGTCTGGCCGCAGCCGATTTTGATCTTCGCTACGAGCGTGCGAATGGGAGCATCTATTTGGTCTATTTCGACGATCTGCTTCCGCTCTCGATCGAAAGTGCCAAGCGGCTGACGGCGGACATAGGAACGGATGCGGAGCGGTTGCGCGCATTTTCGAACGATGCGGCCGCGATGAGAGAACTTCTCGCGGAACAGCATTGGCAATTGCTCCATTGGAAAGACGCCGCCGAAAATCTCAGCTACAGGCGTTTCTTCGAGGTGGCAGGCCTGGTCGGGATGCGAGTGGAGGACGCGCGGGTCTTCAACGACACGCATCGGCTGATCGTCGAAATGGTTCGCGCCGGACAGGTCCAAGGATTACGCATCGACCATATCGACGGACTGGCCGATCCCAAGAGCTATCTGGAGCATTTGCGGCAGGCCATCGGCCCGGACACTTTCATCGTAGTCGAAAAAATCCTTGCCCGCAGCGAGACGCTGCCGGCGGATTGGCCGGTATCAGGAACGACCGGCTACGAGTTCATTGCCGCCATGGCCGATCTCTTCGTGAACGAGGAGGGATTACGCAAGCTGGACGCCGCTTACAGGTCCGTCAGCGCGGAAGATGCCGACTTTGCCGCAGGTTTGCGCAAGGCGAAGCTGCTGATGGTCGAGCGCAATTTTGCCGGCGAGATGAGGCGCCTGACGAGGCTGGCATGTTTGATTTTTCCCGATTTCGACGCGGGAGAAATATCGTTGGCACTTCGCGAGCTGCTGGTTGCCTTCCCGGTTTATCGTACCTACGGCTATCGGGGCGCTGCATGGTCTGATGGAGCGGCGGTCATCGAGAGTGCCTGCGAGAATGCACGAAGCCGATTACCGGCCATTGATGTCCTCGATGCGCTCGGCCGTCTTTTGAAAGGGGAGGTTTCTGCAGCCGAAGCTCTGGAGTTTCGGGCCAGATTCCAGCAGCTCAGCGGTCCGATCATGGCAAAGGCGGTCGAGGACACGCTGTTTTATCGGTACAACCGCCTCATCGCATTGAATGAGGTCGGAGGCGAGCCCCATGTGCCGCCGGGCTCGCTAGCGGCCTTTCACCAATTCATGACTGATCGATTTCGGTGGCAACCTCGCGGCCTTTCCGGGACATCGACGCATGATACCAAGCGGGGAGAAGACGCCCGCGCCCGCCTCTACAGCCTGACGCAGGATCCTGATGCGTGGATCGCCGGTGCCGAGCGGTGGCGCAACATGAATTCTCCTTTTCGTTCCAGCCTTGCCGATGGAACTGCGCCTGAGCCCAATATCGAATGGATGCTTTACCAGGCGCTTGCAGGCATCTGGCCGCAGGATATCGAAGGAGCCGATTGGAATGTGCAGCAGGAGCGGTTTTGCGCCTATGTCTTGAAAGCGATCCGAGAGGCCAAGCTCCGGACGGATTGGATGAATGAAAATCCTACCTACGAGCATGCGGTTCAGGCCTTTGCTGCCGCCTTGTTTTCGAAGGACAATCGGGAGTTCATCCGCGACTTTGACCGAACGCTGCGCCCTTTCATGGAGTTTGGCTTTCGCAACAGCCTGTCGCAGTTGCTGATCAAGCTCACGGCTCCAGGCATTCCCGATATCTATCAGGGTACCGAGAGTCTGGATTTCAGCCTGGTCGATCCGGACAATCGAAGACCGGTCGACCATCTGTGGGCCGACACGCGAGTAGCCCACTCTCTCGCGTCGGATGCCGCGTCCTTGAAACGGCACATCCTTCGCAAGGTGCTGCGTTATCGCAATCAGCACCCTCTTCTTTTTCTTGAGGGCAAATATGTGCCCCTGGAAACCAGCGGGCCACGAGCGACCAATCTCGTGGCCTTCGCGCGCGTTCACGAGCGGGAAATAGCGGTTACCATCGTGCCGCGTCTGGTCCGCATGCCTTCATCGGATTTCTGGAAGGATACCGCCGTCGTGATGCCGCGAGAGTTCAAGGGGCCGCTCTATGATCTCCTCACGGATCGGCCGGTCTCAGCCGACAACCTTCTCGCAGCGCAGCTGTTTGCCGATCATCCTGTCGCTCTTTTCGTGGGAGATAGGTGACGATCCCGGCATCGATTCATGCGTACTCCAACCGCAAGGCCGGAACAAAGCACTTCAATTGGTGTTTATGCTGCGCAGCAACAATCACGAGGATTCCATGACGCAAGGCGGCGGGAGGCATGCGATTGAGCCTGGCGATTACACGCGCCTGGGAGCAGATTATGACGGGAAGGGTGTCAATTTTGCGCTTTTCAGCGCCTATGCGGAAAAGGCGGAGCTTTGCCTTTTCGACGAAAGCGGAAAGCAGGAGATCGAACGGATCGCTCTGCCGGAATATACCCATGAGATCTGGCATGGCTATGTTCCTGGATTGAAGCCTGGCGCCTTATATGGTTACCGCGTGCATGGCCCGTTCGATCCGTCAAAAGGCCATCGTTTCAATGCGAACAAATTGCTTGTCGATCCCTACGCGCGCGAGCTTGTAGGCAACATAGAATGGTCGCAAGCCCAGTTCGCCTATGTTCTGGACGACGAGCAAAAGGATCTTTCCTTCGACGAGACCGATAGCGCCGGACAGATGCCAAAATGCCGTGTCGTCGACCTGAAAAATGAAGCGCCCGATAAAAGGCCGACTGTCGCATGGCCTGACACCATTTTCTATGAGGCGCACGTCAAGGGGATGACGATGCTGCATCCGGCAATTCCGGAGCCGTTGCGTGGCACGTTTGACGGCTTTGGGCACGCAGCAGTCGTCGATTACATCAAGAGCCTCGGCATTACCTCGATCGAGCTCCTTCCCATCCATTTCTTTCCCGATGACAGTCATCTGCTCGACAAGGGTCTGCGCAACTATTGGGGCTACAACAGCCTTGCCTTCTTCGCGCCGGCAACGCGTTATTACGGGCCGAAAGGCCTCGAAGGCGTTCGCGACATGGTGCGTGCCTTTCACGATGCCGGTATCGAGGTCATCCTCGATGTCGTCTACAATCACACCGCGGAGGGCAATGAACTCGGTCCGACCCTTTCATTCAAAGGCATCGACAATTTCTCCTATTACCGGACCCTGCCGGATCAGCCCCGTTACTATATTAACGACACCGGCACCGGTAACACGATCAACACGTCGCATCCGCGCGTGCTGCAAATGGTGACGGACTCGCTACGCTATTGGGTCGAAGAAATGCAGGTCGATGGCTTTCGTTTCGATCTCGGGACCATTCTTGGCCGTGAACCCCAGGGGTTCGACCAACGGAGCGGCTTCTTCGATGCAGTCGGCCAGGATCCGGTGCTTGCTAAAGTCAAACTTGTCGGCGAGCCGTGGGACATCGGCCCGGGCGGTTATCAAGTGGGGGGATTTCCGCCGGGCTGGGCGGAATGGAATGACAAATATCGCGACACGGTACGGGATTACTGGAAGGGCACACCCGGCATGACAAGGGATTTTGCCGCCCGCATTTTAGGGTCAGGCGATGTTTATGATCTTCGCGGCCGCCGCCCATGGGCGAGCGTCAATTTCATCGCCGCCCATGATGGCTTCACGCTCAATGATCTCGTCTCCTATAACGAGAAGCATAATGAGGCGAATGGCGAAGATAACAATGATGGCCACAACGACAACCGTAGCTACAATTACGGCGCTGAAGGTCCGACGGACGATGAAGCCATCAATACCGTTCGGGAGCGCCAAAAGCGCAATTTTCTCGCGACCCTCTTTCTTTCGCATGGTACCCCGATGCTGCTGGCGGGTGATGAATCCGGCCGAAGCCAGATGGGCAACAACAATGGCTACTGTCAGGACAACGAACTTAGCTGGCTGCATTGGGACGATCGATATGGCAGCGCCGAAGCGCTTTATACTTTCGTCAAACGCCTGATCGCCTTGCGTCAGGCACATTCCATTCTCAGACGAGAAAATTGGCGCGATGGTCTGATTGTCACCTGGCTCAATCCGGGTGGTGGTGAGCGGACGGATGAGCAATGGGACGATGAAGCGAATACGGCGATCGGTTTGCGCCTATTGCGCGAGCAGCCATTCGAAGAGGGCTGGGATGATGTTCTGATCCTGTTCAACCCTCGCGATGGAGATGTCGACTTTACCTTGCCAGATGACAAACGCTGGGCGCCGGAACTGTCGACATCCGATCCAGATGAGCCGGATCGAGGCATGGTCGACAAGAAATTCTTGAAACTTGAAGCCCGCAGCCTCTCGCTTTTGCGGCCAGCCTGAAACAAGCGTGGGAGAAAAGACGATGCACATCCAGGTCTTAGGAATGTGGAAGCTAGGATAGGGTCGCGTCAAAGATCCTAGCCTCCATTCCAGCATCCATCATGAATCACAATTCTGATGATTTGGGAATGCACTCCGATTTCGATACGCAATGAACCGCTCTAACGTTCCGATTACCTCAAAGAAATTGCCCTGCCGGGTGGGGCCAGGCAGGGCGGCTGCGTAGCAGTATTTGCGCGAGTGGAGGGAACTGGAGTTCAGTAACTTGCGCACCTCAATCTATAATTGTGTGACAGTTTTGTGAATGCCACCATTCGCATCTAGGAATGGACATGCGGAACCAGAATTACGTTCCCGCACCGACTATTCGCAAACGGTTTCACGCACGACGACCCGATGATGATGGCGGTAGCCATAGCGCCTCTCCGTCCAGCACCGGCGATGATACCTATAGCGCGGAGCGTCATAGTATCCATCATCTGCGTAGGCCGGCCGATCGCGATAATAGCGTGGCGGCGCATCATAGTCGTAGCGAGGTCCAACTCCATATTCAAAGTAGACCTGAGAGAATGCCGGCGATGCAGCCAAGGTCGCGGCGAGCGCCAGTGCTGCGATTACAATCCTTTTCATGTCTTTCCATTCCAATCTACATAGGGCGGCGGCGCGCTAACCTGCGCCTTAGGCCTAGTATGCCATGAGCGCTGCTCGTGGATACGGACCAAAGTCCCGGCCAAGCAAGGACTTAGGCCTCAGAGCTCATGAAAGCTCGGTTTGTTGGCGTAGGAACGGATGGACTCCGGCTTCTCAAAGCGTAAGATGAGGTATCGCCGCCAAGCGAATAAGTAGGCGGTGGCGACTGAGGGCTTATACGTGCTCCCGCCTGCAAGACCGAGGAAGCGGCATTATGCCCTTTCGGAAATACGCATCTATTCCAAATGATCCCAATTTCCGCGAAGCGTTATTGCTGTGGGCTCGAAAGCTTGTCAGGTCCGAGATGGTCGCAAAACGTGTGGCTCGGCGGACGATCGATGTGTTGTGCGACGATCCCAGCCTCCTCGACGGACGCGACATAAACGAAGCGATTTTCAAGCTTTTGCGCCGGCACGCGTTCGATGAGAACGAATTGTCGCCTGAGCAAGGCCTTCGCGGTGATGGCCTCGTCCGTCCCCGAGAAAGAGCCGATGTAGTGAAGTGAATGGGCCGTTGTCTATCGGCAAATAGAGCTGCCTCGTGGTTCCGAGGCAGGGCTGTGAGGCTAAGCAATCAACCTCGAATGCGAACAGCTGGTTGGGGCAGATCCGTTCGCATAGTTAGATGGCCGCGACATTTCGAAACTCGGCCTAAACGCCTCAATCCGATTTACGCCAAGCCGGTCCTCCGACATCCTTACCAAGTCTGGCGGCCATACCAATCGTCAACATCAGATTTGGCGCGGTCCTTCGCAAATCCGTACCGCTCCCGGATTTTACCTTCGAGCTGATCCCACTTTCCGGCGATTTGATCGAGGTCGTCGTCGGTAAGCTTACCCCATTGTTCTTTGACCTTGCCTTTAAACTGCTTCCAGTTGCCTTCGACGCGATTCCAATCCATGAGTGGCGGCATGGGTCGTCGGCTGTTCAGGCGAGCATGCGTATTTTGGGCTCGCGATCCCAATATCGCTTGGAAGCGGCCTCTATGAAGGAGCCGAGATCTACGACGCCGGCATCGGGTTGAATACCCGCTTTGTCGAGCAGCGCCTTGGCGGCTGCGTCATGACCGATGGCTTTCAAGTGTCCGAATGCATCCATGACCCACTGAACCGCCGCTCCCTCGTGTATCAAAGACGTTGCTCCCTCGTTTGAAAGAATGACGGCGATCGCGTCGAAAAGCTGCGAAGGTGAACCAAGGAGCTGTCCGTCGGCACGGATCGTATTTCCGTCGGAAAGCTTCGTCTCCCCGACCTTGGGTGCGACGATAAAGGGCCTCGCCTTGGCGTTGTTCAAGGCGCCGATGAGATCGGAGATAGTCTTGGCGTCGCTTCCGCCAGCGATCAATATGCCGATCTGCCGTCCTTCCAGCGTTTCTTTCATGTTTTTCTGAATGGAAAGAGCGGCGGACGCATCGAGCTCGATCGGTTCGCGCGCCGGCGAGTTCCTGGTCGGGTTAACAAGACCCAGCCCGGCGGCAACGCGATTGGCGAGACCTGCATCGACGTTCAAGAGATTGCCGACCATGCGCGGAGGCACATGCGGCAGTTGCACTTTTGATAGCTCGAAGACGAAGGCGGAAGCAATGTGGGCCTGTTCTGACGGCGTCTGGGATTTCCAGAAGAGACGCGCCTGGCTGTAGTGGTCGGCAAAAAGTTCGGCACGCACACGCCGCTTGTCGCCTTGTTCACCAGGAGCCGACGCATGCTCATAGGTGTGGAAGCCGGTTACAGGACATTCGCGGGGGCCTCCGGCTTCGCTATTCTCACTCAAACTGTTCGGTTCGTAATTGGCGCGGCCCTTCGGAATCTCCATTTGCATTTGCCCGTCGCGCTGGAAATTCATGACGGGACATTTCGGCGCGTTGATTGGCAATTGATGGAAATTGGCCGTCCCGAGACGGGATTTCTGCGTGTCGAGATAGCTGAAGAGACGACCTTGGAGCAGGGGATCGTTGGTGAAATCGACACCCGGTACGATGTTGGCCGGGCAGAACGCCACCTGTTCGGTTTCGGCAAAGAAATTGTCCGGGTTGCGATCGAGGACGAGGCGTCCGACGATCTTCAGCGGCAGGACTTCTTCCGGGATGATCTTGGTGGGGTCGAGGATGTCGTAGGGAAGGCTCTCTGCAAGGGCCTCGTCGAACAGCTGCAATCCGAACTCCCATTCCGGAAAGTGCCCGGCGGCGATCGCTTCGAAAAGATCGCGGCGATGATAGTCGTTATCGGCCGCCTGTAGTTTCAATGCCTCATCCCAGACCAGCGATTGCACGCCAAGCTTCGGTCTCCAGTGAAACTTCACGAATGTCGATTTGCCCGCATCGTTGACGAGGCGGAAGGTGTGAACGCCGAACCCTTGCATCATGCGGAACGATCGGGGAATGGCGCGATCCGACATTGCCCATATCAGCATATGTGTGGATTCCGGCATCAGCGATGCCCAGTCCCAGAAGGTGTCATGGGCGGTGGCGGCCTGCGGATAGCCCCGGTCAGCTTCCATTTTAACGGCATGAACGAGGTCTGGAAACTTCATCGCGTCCTGGATGAAGAACACAGGGATGTTGTTGCCGACTAGGTCCCAATTGCCTTGCTTGGTATAGAACTTTACCGCGAAGCCGCGAACATCGCGCGGTGTGTCCACCGAGCCGGCGCCGCCGGCGACGGTTGAGAAGCGGACGAAAACCGGCGTTTTCTCGCCTTTGCGCTGAAAAAGATCGGCGCTCGTGATGTCCGAAAGCGGCTCATAAAGCTCAAAGAAGCCGTGCGCAGCCGATCCGCGGGCATGCACGATCCTTTCGGGAATACGCTCGTGGTCGAAATGGAAGATCTTTTCACGCAGGACAAAGTCTTCTAGCAGGGTCGGGCCTCGGACACCGGATTTGAGGCTGTTCTGATTGTCGGAAACCCGAATGCCCTGGTTGGTCGTCAGATGATCGGCGCCCCCATGAGGGCCACTCTCGGGGATGTGCTGGTGTGTCTCGCCGCCTTCGCCGCGGGAAGTTTCGAAGGGTGTGTCTGTCGCCATGATGTCCTCCTTCTGCCGTCGGAACTGCAGACCGAACCTCTTTCGATCGGCAATGTTCCGCTTGATTTGAGATTGGTATCCGACGATCTCAAAGCTCGATCAGTGCGATGCCGAGATCCTTCCGATGGCGACGATGCAGCGCTACCGGCGTTTCGATGATGGTCGCTTCCAAGGTCGGATGCACGACACCTTCAAGGAAATGACCGCCGCGCGTCGAGCCATCCCTGAGACCCAAGACGGCATGAAGATGGAGGCTCGCCTTGCCGTCGTCGCCCGTCGCAATATCACCGATCAGGCTCAGCACCTCGCACTGTTCGGCAACGAGAATCTTGCGATAGCTGCAGTCGGCGAAATCGAACCAGCCGACGGTCGCATGTTCAAAGGCGCCGATTGCGGTGATTGAAGCTGCGGTCAACCCCTGTTCGGTTGCGAATGCGGCAAGCGTCGCGAATGCTTCCTCATTCGCGTCGAGAACCACGACATAGGTCTTCTGCCCGTTTTGAAGATCGATTTTCTTGTGATGCATGGCATCGCCTCCATGTTGCCTGTCGTGATCGATGCCTGCCAAGACTGCCCAGCCGTTGACGGCAGCTTAGGCAGGGCCACTCTGCCGACCTTTGGCGTGACGCATTGCTTCCTCTGTTGAATTCGGCGATCCGAAATCCTTGGAACGTCGAAGGCTCAGAACCACCTGGAGCCTCGCAGGTTCCATTGGCGTGAGGACTCTTCGTCGTGCAGGGAACCTGAGGGTCGGATGAGGGTTGGCGAGGGCAAACGATCAGCGAAAGAACCTGAGAAGGAAAGGCGCATGCCTCCTCTCCCAGGCCTCCATTTCCAGCACAGCGGCAGTCAGCCCGGACACTCGGTGCGATGCGCGGCCCAGCGTTCTTGTTTCTAATGGTGCTTGAAATATTGCACTTCGCGCTCGTGCTTTTCTGCCGCCTCACGGGTTTTGAAAGTCCCGAGGTTTTTACGCCTGTGCGTCTTGGGATCGAGCTTGCGCGAGTAAAGGCGATATTCGCCTGACTTCAGTTTGCGGATCATGACAGCGTCTCCTTTCCTATGAATATAACCTCAAGGAGTGATTTCGGTTCCCGGCGCGATCAGGCTGATGCCTAGTGGATCATCTCGGCCATGGCAGGGATATGTCGATAAAGGGATTGCTGTCCTTATTTGTCCTCCAAATTCATACTCTAGCGAGATTCCGGGAACATGCGGCCCTTCGTATGGTTGGCACATACATATCAACGAAGGGCTTGATGACGAAAAAGCTTGCGCCCATCACCTTCAGTGCGGCGGTTTTCGCAACGGCGTCGTTTGCTCGGGCCTCGTCGGCGCGATGATCGACGAAGGTGTGCCGGAGGAGGAGGCGAATTTATATGGCGAGGGAATTCGCCGCGGCGGGTCCCTGGTCGCCGCCCCCTGGACGATGATCGCGTAGTGCGAGCTCGATCGATCCTTCAGGCCCATGCAGTCAATGCGGATGAGCGGCGCGCAAGCTATGTCGAGCAGGGAGGTTCTTGGAAATGCACAGGATTTCCAATCGACTGTCGCAATCCGCATCTCGGCTGCGCACGAACGCCGATAGCTGCTCGTCGGCAGCTATCGGCTCTTCGGCAGGAGAACCGAAAGGAAGGCGGGGAACCCTTCCGGTTATAGAACCGCGCGCCTTTGAGAAAGTTCCTGATAACAGTTGAATACAGGTGTGATTGTCTCTTTGGCGCTCGTATGTCCCGCCTGAACTTTAGCGTCGTCGATTTGCGTGAGTAGGCGGACCATTCGAGTGCGAGCGTCGGTCTCGCAAGGGCCAGTACGGGCGGAAATGATTGTTACGATATAGACTTGTCTCCATCAGGGAACTGCCTACTGGCTGCGCCCTGCAAGAGAATTCACGAGATTTCGGGCCGCTGCTCCGTCGTCGGATGGAGCCCGGTAGTCTTTGCGGGCCGACGACCCTGGAAACAGGTCATTCACGAACGGGTCGCGGGCTTTTGGCACGAGTGGTTTTTTTCTCTTTCGGTCATGCGGTCCCGAACCATTGCTTTTCAGGTCCTCTGACTTGTCGGTTTCTTGCTCGGTTCGCTCGTGCTGTTCTTCGGCGCGTTGCCAATGATCAAGGTGCCGTCCCTCCGGTCGTCCCTCTTCCTCCCAGATTCTGTAGGCACGCTCACGACGCTTATCCGAGTTTTTGTCTTCGTGATTGGCCACGGAAGTTCCTCCTGGTTTTTATCGGAAAGTCATTCGTCAGTTCGCTAAATGACGGAGACCGACGTTTCGCAGCCATGAGCAAATCGAGCTCAATCGATGATGGGCCGAAACGAAGGAAAAGGTTTTCGGCCATGGCATCATCGAGACCATATTTCTTTTGGAAATCCTCCAGCGAATAGGGGTTGCCCCTTACCAGTCGGCGCCGCTCCAAAGGCCGTTGCGTTTCCATATTGCGTCATCTCCTCGCGTAGCTCAGCAAAATCGCTGGCGAGACTGAAAGTTCCCCACAGCGCGAAATATTGTGAAAGAGCACGCACGGCCTGGGCGAGCGATTGGGCTACGTATCAGCGCTCCAACATCGCGGAACCAGATAGACGCAATGTGCGGTTCACCATGGCTTTTGCGTCGCGATCGAGCAAGGCAGACTTATAGCGCTGCGCTAAACGCACGCATATCTGCCGTATGACGTTGTCGAGGAGTGCCAACATGCCTCCTATCCCAGCAAGGATGTCTATTTAACGGCTTAGTCTTTTGGCTCGCCTAATCTGAAGGCGACCTCTCCGACAACCTCGATATCGCCGGACCTCGTACCAGCATGCGGCCCGGCGATATGAGTCTAATGCACAGATTTGTACAAAGCTGTTGGCAGAAAGGATACTTTCCGCTCACCAGGTTTGACGATGGAGACAACGCGTTTCATTTGTATTGGTTCGAGCGAATGCGCCATGCTTTGAGCCGTGGCCTTCACCTTCCGCACTCTATAGCACTAGGTGCTCGCAATCTTTGTCAATTCGAACCTTCCGACGTGAAGATTATCGAGCTTCTTCCTTGCCTTAAAGGAAGCCGATGCGCGAATTGACGAGGTGCTCCACGGCGCGGCTAGACGCTTGTGCTTGAAAAAATCGCATAGCGACACATTTTTAGACAATAGAGCAATGCTCGTGGTCCAGCTGGAGGAAGGATTGGCAATCCTCATGTCTCCCTCATAGCCTCATGGCTATGCGCTGTCCGGTGTTTAAACCCCAACCTGCTTCTGACCAAAACTCGTCGACGTTCGGCAAGTGGCCTTCGAGACAAGGCTGCTGGCGATGGAGGAGCGTGAATATGGTCCGAAATGCAAATGAACCCACAGGTTCGTCCTTCACTGCTTACGAGCGGAACAAGGTGTCCCCGGATTTATTGATCAATAACCCGATCGCGGAACATTTTGGGATTTCCGGCCTGTCTGCCGAAGCCTGGCTCGCCGCCATCGTCGAAAATTCCGACGATGCGATCGTCAGTAAGACCGTCAACGGCATTATTACCAGCTGGAACAGAAGCGCCGAGCGACTTTTCGGATTTTCCGCCGCCGAGGCGGTGGGGCGGCACATCAGTATCATCATCCCTGACGATCGCCTGCATGAAGAAGATACAATTATCAATCACATTCGCAATGGCAGGAGGATCGAACATTTCGAGACGATAAGGCAGCATAAGGATGGAACGCTCCTCGACATTTCGCTGACGATTTCCCCCGTCCGGGATAAGAATGGCGAAATTGTCGGCGCGTCGAAGATCGCTCGCGATATTTCTGAGCGAAAGCGGATGGTGGAGCGACAGCGGCTGATGCTGCGGGAAATGCACCATCGCATCAAAAATCTGTTCGCCATCGTCAGCGCATTGATTTCCGTCAGTGAACGGTCCGCTCCGATGGTGGGCACATCATTTGCCGAGGACTTGCGCGCGCGCGTCAGAGCGCTGGCCGCTGCCCAGGACTTTGTCCTGAAGGAATCAGAAGGCGGCTCCGATGGGCATGCTTCAACAAGCCTTTTTGGTCTCATTGACGCGATTTTGTCGGCTCACCAGGACAAGAATGGCGCCCGCATCGTCGTTAGCGGAGAGGACGTTAGCGTGAACAATGCCGTGCTGACGTCGCTAGCTCTGCTTTTGCACGAATTCGCAACGAACGCGATAAAATATGGCTCTCTTTCGGTAAACGGCGGTCGGGTCGAAATCGAGGTGTCTCGTAATAATGGACTCGCGCTAACGTGGACGGAAGTCGATGGACCTCCCGCACGGGTCCCCGAAGGAGCCGCGGGCTTCGGATCAGAGCTTGAACGCATGACAATCGCATCGTTAAGGGGATCTCTCCGTCGCGAATGGCGTCCTGATGGGGTGCGTATCCTCGTTGAAATCCCTGATCAGCTTCCGCGGCGTTAGGTGCAGAAGCTGATTGAGCCGGAAAATTTGAAGCGCGATGCCTCCAATGGTCGCCAGATGGTACAGTTAAATGGTTTAACTCCACGATCGCATGCCTTGTTCGCTGGCATATTTCGGGTCTGCTGGAGGGATTATCCACCAAGCGACTGTAGCGGGATCCTCAGACTGATGCGCAAGCCGTCCGATCTCCAATTTCGGGTGATCGAGCCCTTGAGAGCGTCCAATGCGAGTTGCTCCAATCGAGAGCCGAAACCAACCGCTCCGCTTGGCGCGTCAATTGAGGGCCCGCCGACCTCGGCCCAATGCAACTCAACTCCATCCTGGTCTCGAACTTCGACGTCGATATGGCCACCGGATGCCGACAGCGCACCATATTTGATCGAATTGGTGACCAGCTCATGAAGGAGCAACGCGATCGATGTAAGCGCAACAGCACCGACTGCAATGTCATTGCCTTGGACGGCGATGCGCTCACCCTTCTGATCCTGGTGCGCTGCAAAAATTGCTTGAATGAGGGCAAAAAGGCTCGCGGAATCGCCGGATTGGGAGTTTCCGCCGGTGTGACCCAAAACGAGATTGTGTGCGGCAGAAAGGGCGCGGATGCGCGCGCGCAAGTCGTCGGCAAGGCCGCGGGCGCTCGTTGTTGTTCGTTCGCTCACCGAGACAAGCGAATTCATGACGGCAAACAGGTTCTTCACCCGGTGGCTCATCTCTTGCAGTAGAAGATCTTGCCTCTCGATCAACCGCTTCCGCTCGGAAATGTCGCGTACGATCTTGGAAGCGCCGACGATCTCGCCATCCTTGTCCGTCACAGGGGAAACCGTCAGCGAAATATCGACCAGCGTCCCATCTTTGCGACACCTCACCGTCTCATAATGCTCAATCCGCCGGCCTGCCCGAATGGAGGCGATTATGGTTGCCTCCTCATCCAAAAGATTGGGCGGCACGATAATGGTGATGGGCTGTCCGATTGCTTCGGCAGCTGAGAAACCGAAGAGACGCTCTGCGCTTTTGTTCCAGCTCGTGATGATGCCGTTGACGGATTTGCTGATAATGGCATCTTCTGAACTTTCGACGATTGCAGCAAGCCAGGCGTCAGCCGATAGGGGGAGGGCCGCCGAATGGGCATCATTGCGTGCGTGTGACACTTGTTTCTCCTGTCTCTTACGCTGTCACAGATTGCGAGAATCAATTCGTCGTGTCGCCTCTTGGAGGCGCAATAGACTGCCTCTCAGCTGCCCGGATCGATCCGAGTAACCGCATTTAATCTATGCCCTGTATAATGGATGCCAAGCCGAGAAGTTTCAAAGTTAATGATGTCTCTAGCGGCATCAGCAGGGTCTCCGGCTCAAGTGGCGACTATTCGCCCGGAAAGTTCAATCGCGCTGGGTGGCTTTGGGAACATTTCTATTGGCGTGATGTTGGAATGACCCAAATGCGCCGCCGCTTGCCGGACTTCCTGACGAAGGTGGACAGCTGCCGATCCGGCGCTATTTACCCTCCGGCCGGGCCAGCGATCCGACAAATCGCATAAGGATCTTGACGAGGCATTCATGCGAATCCTGGTTGTTGAAGATGAAGTTCTGATTGCCCTTGATGTGGAATCTGTACTGCGCTCAGCCGGCTATGACGTTGCAGGGCCAGTCGGCAATAGCGAGGATGCTACCGAGTTGGGAATTGGCGCCGATATCGCCATCGTCGATGTTCATCTCAGTGATGGTCAGACGGGTCCCTCATTGGCCGGGTACCTAAGCCAAGCGCATGGTGTTACCGTCATATTCGCAACCGCCAATCCGGAAATCGTCGCTGCTGATCCTCACGCCATCGGGGCTCTGGTTAAGCCCGTCTTCGCCACCGATCTACTCAGCACGATAGAGTATGCCGCTGCGCTCCGCAGGGGCGAACCCGCTTCGGCACCCCCCTGCCTGAAACGCCTTCAGGCGTAGTCTTCGGGTCGCCGGTGCCGCCCCGTAAAAATGTATCCCACTGCTTGATCCGACCATGATATGGACAAGGAGAAGCGTTCCGCAATCGCTAACGCCAATTTCGGACTTGTTCATGCCGGCCAAGATATTCTGGTCCCATCGGCTGATGATCACGAAACTGATCGACGGTAAGCCCGCGACCGCTGCCAACGGTGGGGCGATCGGTATCGCCGCCGCAAGCCCCGGCCATGTTCTGGCGTGGCATGCCGCCGGTGTCGCACATGGTGGTGCGGCATTTAAGAGCCCGCCCGCGGAGCGCCCAAATGGAGCATTCGTCGCATATCTTCGCGATCTTGACGGAAACAAGCTGACCGCGAGGTCTCAGCCGACGAAATGATAGGTCGTTGCCCGCGTCCCACGTGGGAACCTCAGACCACCGGGAGGGGTTTAAGCGGTATGAATTTCGGAGGTCTAAGATGGGGCCTGCAAGATATTGCGCCGTGCGCGACACCGCTTGGTCTTGGTCTGTCCTCGACGCAAGCACAGGTCGGGTTGCGGCTTACAACAACGTTATTCTTGCCGGTCTCAGCGAACGTCTCGCCGAGGATATGGCAAAGCTCCTCAACGTGGAGTACTCGGCTGCCGACACGAAAATCTTCTCATCATCAGGATCACGCGAGATATAGGCATGGACATGAGGCCTGCACTGCTTAGTCTCCGAGATGATCGGCGGCGCTCATACCAAGCTCGAAGAGCTTTTTCTCATCGTGGACGCCCTGCTGATAAAGCTTGATGACAAAGGCGGCAATGTCCTCAGCCTTTTCGGCTTCGCGATTAATGCTTAGTTCGGCAAGGATGGCGTCAAATACGTGTTGACAGGTATCGAGCGCCTCGGAATCCAGGGACATATCTCTGGTGCGAGAGTATCTATTGACCACCCTTCGCCATCTCCTGAGCATGGATTGGGAATTCACTTAGAAACTAAAACTTTCCTTGTGGCTTTTCAATAATCGAGATTAGGACCGCTTCTGATTGTCAGGAGCGTGAAAAGCCCGGGGCCGGTATGCTGGTCGGCTTGTCTGGCTCATCTCGAACAGCGTATGCGGCGTTTTTAATCCGTCGCTACTCATTGACGAGGACGTACTTCACCACAATAAGGTCGCGCCGAGAAATTTGGTAAGAACGAGCGAAGCCACAACAGGAGCATCCGAGTGACCGAACTGACCGTATCAGACGCAATCAACCGCATTTATGAATCGCTCCAGGCAGACAATGCCGACATCGACTTGCATATCGTGACCCTCAAGGCAGCCTTGGCGCGGGCGGGTTTGAAGGACGCCGTATTCGACCCGGCTAAACTGGTGCAGAACAATCGTTCAGGCAGGAAGCTCATGCAGGCCTATTTTCGTCAACGCGGGGTGACCGTGAAATTCGCTACCTCGTGACGCGGAACCGATCTCGACGATCATGTTCGCATTTCTGCTTCGTGGCCTGGGCTGACTGGTATCCGGGAGCCCATATCGGCACAGCATAAGGTGTAGCGTCAAACTCCCGGTAGGTGCTGTCACGTTGTTTGAAAAGGTCAGCATTGAGCAGCGTGACCTGATTTACGCCCACATTCCGGTCACGGCTTTGCATTCCGCCATGGCCTTGAGGCGGTGGATATGGATGGCCAGCGCCGAGTTTTTGGAGCTGGGTGGGATGAAGAGATTTCGCAGCGTCGAGAATATGCCGATGAACCGCTGCGGACCTCCAGGCGATCGCAAGCCCTGCATCATTCGCTCTCGTTTTCGCAAAGGTAGATGCGAGTTCTCCGCTCGATTGTTCAATCCCTTGTGGGATCGGTGTTCGACGGCTGGAATGACGTCGCGCTTGGCCGCACCATATGAGCGCAGTTTGTCGGTGATGATGCGCTTGGGTGCGAGACCTTGTTTCTTCAGCGGCCGGATCAGCAACCGCTTGGCCGCCTTTGTGTTCCTGCGGGTTTGAACGATCTCATCGAGACCATAACCATCCTGGTCAACCGCGCGCCAAAGCCAAGGTGTTCGCCCGCCAATGGCTATCATGACCTCATCCAGATGCCAGATGTCACGATGCGACGGTTTCTTGCCGCGCATAGGCGGGGCCGAATTTCCGGCCCCATCGGCGGCTGATTTCATAGGAAATGACGACGCCGCGTTCCAACAGCATCTCCTCCACCAATCGCAGGCTCAGTGGGAACCGGAAATACAGCCAAACTGCCCGAGCGATGACCTGTGACGAAAAACGGTAGTGCTTATCATTGACGGTCGGCAAGCTCATCCTGCCCGACCTAACGGCCAACCATTAAACCGAAATCAACGTGACAGCACCCGTCAGTGTTCTGATCGAAGTCTCGCAATTCGACATCCGAGTTTGAGCTTTCCAGGTTCTCGCATAACAATCTGCTCCGGATTTCGCTGCGGCCTAGCGCCCGGCTGCTATGGATGACACTTAGCGCCAGAGAAAATTATTCCGATGATTCGCTGCTGGAAACAGCAATTCAATCCAATTTTCTTTGAAGATTAGAACATCTTTGCCTGTCTAAAATCTACTAAAAATATAGTGTAAATTATCTAATCAACTGGGCACGTTGTCGTCATGAACATCCTCGCGCTGAGTGGAAATGTCAAAACACCGTCGAGGACGGCGTCTTTGGTGAACCTCGCCGCTGATCGCCTGCGAAGGCGCATTGGTGGCCATGTACAGTCCATCGAGCTCGTCGACGCAGCGCCCGTGCTCTTTCGGGCGCTCAGAGCGGATCAGCTCGATGTCGAGGGCAAGGTGATCGTTGCCGCGGTGGAAGGCGCCGATATCATCATCGTAGGATCGCCCGTCTATCGCGCGTCCTTTAGCGGCGCGCTGAAGCATCTGTTTGACCTTGTCGATTATCGAGCGCTGACGGGCAAGCGCGTCGTCTTAGCCGCAACCGGCGGCACGCCGTTACACGGCCTGATGCTTGAGCACCAATTGCGACCGCTCTTCGGCTTCTTCAATGCGATGACCGTTCCGACCGCGATTTATGCGCTAGAGGCCGACTTTACTGATCACGAACTCAGGAATCCTGCGGTCCTCGAGCGCATTGATAGAGCAATCGACGAGGTTGCGGCTATCACGCCGGCGCTCGACACAGGAGCGCTCGCTGCCCCTGAGAAGCGCAGCGGATTAGCCGCTTAGTCCATAGAACGAAATTCAAGAGGGAGCCTCACATGCCTTTTTCAAACGCCTCGAACGGGCCGGTCAAATTCGCTTATTGGGTGCCGAATGTTTCGGGTGGCCTGGTGATCTCGAACATTGAGCAGCGCACGAGCTGGACCATCGAGTATAACAGAAAGCTCGCGCAGATCGCGGAAGCCAGTGGCTTCGAATATGCCCTGAGCCAGATCCGTTTCACGGCAGGTTATGGGGCGGAGTTTCAGCATGAGTCCGTCTCGTTCAGTCACGCTTTGCTCGAATCGACAACGACATTGAAGGTGATAGCGGCGATCCTGCCAGGCCCTTGGAACCCGGCCCTTGCGGCAAAGCAGATCGCGACCATCAATCACCTGAGCAACGGGCGCGTTGCCGTCAATATCGTCAGCGGCTGGTTTCGCGGTGAGTTCGCGGCAATCGGCGAGCATTGGCTCGATCACGACGAGCGCTATCGCCGATCGGAAGAATTCATCCGCGCGCTTCGCGGCATCTGGACCGAAGACAACTTCACCTTCCGCGGCGACTTCTATCGCTTCAACGAATATTCGCTGAAGCCGAAACCGATCGACCCGCAGCCGGAGATTTTCCAGGGCGGTTCTTCACGGGCGGCCCGCGACATGGCGGCGCGTGTCTCCGACTGGTACTTCACCAACGGCAATACGCCGGCCGAGATCCGCAAGCAGGTTGACGACCTCAACTCGAAGGCGAGGGAAAATGGCCATTCCGTTCGCGTCGGCGTCAATGCTTTCGCCATCGTCCGCGAGACGGAAGAGGAAGCCAAGGCTGTTCTTGCCGAGATCATCGAGAAAGCCAACCCGGATGCGGTGAAAGCCTTCGGTCATGAGGTGAAGAATGCCGGCAAGTCCTCGCCGGAAGGCGAGGGCAACTGGGCAAAATCCTCCTTCGAGGATCTCGTTCAGTACAATGACGGCTTCCGCTCAAACCTTATCGGCACACCGCAACAGGTCGCGGAGAGGGTCGTCGAGCTGAAGCGGGCGGGGGCGGACCTGATCTTGCTCGGCTTCCTGCACTTCCAGGAAGAGGTCGAATATTTCGGCAAGCACGTGATCCCGCTGGTTCGTGAACTCGAAGAAGCCGCTAGCGCGCAGGCGGTGGCGGCCGAATAAGGCCAGCCAGCCCCTTATTTCTCGCAAGAGACCGATCATGAGAGCGTGGACCGGAAACGGTCCATGCAGCGGGGAAGTGTGCGCCGCGTTTGCGCGGCCCCTGAGAGTCGTATGGAGGACAGCGAATGCCCGCCGCAAGTTATTCCTTCGACCTGCCGTCAACCGGCGCTTCGTCGCAGGATGCGGTCGAACAGATCGACCGCAGCTCTTCGCCTTCACTGGATGAAAAGAGTGTGCTGAACGCGTCAGAGGATACCGGTGGCCTCGCGTTGCACGGGATCAGCCTTTCGTTTGGCGGCGTTGCGGCTCTGCTTGACGTCGATCTGTCGGTCAAGCCGGGCGAGATTCGCGCGGTCATCGGGCCGAACGGGGCCGGCAAGAGTTCGCTGATCAACGTCATCAGCGGTGTCTATCGCTCCGACAGGGGGCATGTTCGCATTGGCTCCACCTCGTATCGGCATGTCCCGACCGAAAGACTGGCATTCCTCGGCGTCAGCCGAACCTTCCAGAACCTGGCCTTGTTCAAGGGCTTGAGCGTCATCGACAATGTTGTCGCTGGCCTGGCGCATAGGGTGCGCTCGACCTTTGCCGAGCAGGTTCTGGGCTTTCCTCGCGCGCGACGCGAAAATGCGGATATGCGCGAGCGTGCAATCGACATCCTTGAATTCCTGCATCTTGACCATGTCGGCGACCGGTTGGCGGGGACGTTGCCCTATGGTTTGCAAAAGCGCGTCGAGCTTGCCCGTGCTCTCGTGGCCCAGCCGAAAATCCTACTTCTGGACGAGCCTATGGCGGGGATGACGGCGACGGAGAAGAACGACATGGCGGACTCCATCCGAGCCGCGCGCGATCAATACGAGACGACGGTGATCCTTATCGAGCACGATATCGGCGTGGTCATGCAGCTCTCGGACCGGATCGCCGTGCTCGATTACGGCCGCAAGATCGCCGACGGGACGCCGGACGAGATCCGCACGGACCAGCGCGTCATCGATGCCTATCTCGGCGTTGCGCCGGAAAACGAAGACGGGGAGGGCATCTGATGGCGGATTTCGACTGGTCGTTTTTCATTGAGGTGCTGGTCGGTGGCTTGCTGTCCGGCGTCATGTATTCGCTCGTCGCGATCGGCTTCGTGCTGATCTACAAAACCTCGGGCGTACTCAATTTCGCTCAAGGGTCGATGCTGCTGTTTGCAGCGCTGACCTTCGTCAGCCTTGTCGAACGCGGTGTACCCTTCGCATTGGCCTTCGTCATCACTTTCGCGGTGATGGTGCTGATCGGGGTCGCCATCGAACGCACCGTGCTGCGCCCGCTGACCAACAAGCCGCCGATCACGCTGTTCATGGCGACGCTCGGGCTCTCCTATATCATCGAGGGCGCGGCGCAATTGATCTGGGGCACGCAGGTCCATGGGCTTGACCTCGGTATCGAGGATCTTCCCCTCGATTTCGGCGGCGTGCTTGTCAGCCAGTTCGACATTTTCGCCGCCGCGGTTGCGGCCGGGATGGTGCTGCTGTTGTCAATCTTCTTCCGCTACACACGGATCGGCCTGGCATTCAGAGCCGTGGCGGACGATCAGTTTGCGGCCCTTGCCGTCGGACTGAAACTGCCCTGGATCTGGGCGACGGTCTGGGCTGCCGCCGGCATCGTGGCGCTCGTTGCGGGTCTGCTGTGGGGCGCGCGCCTCGGCGTGCAGTTCTCGCTGTCACTGGTCGTGTTGAAAGCGCTTCCCGTCCTCGTGCTCGGCGGCTTCGATTCCATTCTGGGCGCGATTGTCGGCGGCCTGCTGATCGGCGCGACCGAGAAGCTCGCGGAAGTCTATATCGGCGACTATTTCGGCGGCGGTATCGAAAGCTGGTTTGCCTATGTCGTGGCGCTCGCCTTCCTGCTCATCCGTCCGTCCGGTCTTTTTGGACAAAAGCTCGTGGAAAGGGTCTAACCATGGCCGTCGTCACCACCGATCTTCACTCCACGCAGCCATCCTATCGCTGGCTGGCGCCGGCAGCCCTGATTGCTTTTGCCTATCTGGTCATTCCAATCATCGGCTCGACCTATCTCTATGAGGCGATCCTCGTGCCGTTCCTAGCGCTTAGTCTGGCGGGTGTCGGCTTGAACCTGCTCACGGGCTATGCCGGCCAGGTGTCGCTCGGGAGCGCCGCCTTCATGGCTGTCGGCGCATTCGCCGCTTATAATTTCAATCTGCGCGTTGATGGCCTACCGCTGATCGTCAGCATTCTGCTGGCCGGTCTCTGCGCGGCGGCGGTCGGTATCGTTTTCGGCCTTCCGAGTCTCCGGTTGAAAGGCTTCTATCTCGCCGTCTCGACCCTCGCCGCGCAATTCTTCGTGCAATGGGCGCTGACCAAGTTCAGTTGGCTTTCCAACGACTCTGCCTCCGGTGTGATTGATGCACCGCCGCTGACGCTGGCGGGCGTGGAGTTCACAGGTCCTGTCGGCCGTTATCTATTTTCGCTCACGGTCGTCGTGGTGCTGACCTTCCTTGCCCATCGGCTTGCGACCTCACAGACCGGCCGCAACTTCATCGCAGTTAGAGACAATGAGACGGCGGCGCGGATCATCGGCGTGCCGGTGCTGAAGACCAAGCTGCTCGCCTTTGCCATTTCCTCCTTCATCATTGCTGTCGCGGGCGTTCTCTGGGCCTTCGCCTATCTGAGGACCGTGGAGCCGGCTGGCTTCAATCTCGACCGGTCGTTCCAGATCCTGTTCATCATCATCATCGGTGGGCTCGCCTCGACCCGCGGCGCTTTTTTCGGCGCGGCGCTGATCGTCATCTTCCCGCTCGTCCTGTCCCGCCTGGGCTCATTCCTGCTTGGCGACCTATTCGATTCCGGTGTGCTCGATATGAGTCAGCGCATCGTACTCGGCGCCCTGATCATCCTGTTTCTGATCCTCGAACCGGACGGGCTTTCCTCGCTCTGGGGCAAGATCCGAAAACGGCTCGGCTCTGCCGTCAGCAGCGCCGCCTGAGTCAAGCTGGAGCGCAAGCTCCCAAGACCAACAAACGCATCATTCATTCAAACCAGATCCGGTCTTCGCGCCGGACAACACCAGGGGTGTATCCAGACATGACTATGATTGCGAAACTCAAAGCCGCTGTCATCGCGGCCGGCCTGGCCGTCTCGGCCGCCATACCGGCGGCGCATGCAGACGAACAATATTTCCCGCTGCAGAGCTACCGCGTCGGACCCTATGCGGCCGGCGGTACCGGCTTCTTCGGCGGTTTCATCGACTATCTCAACCTCATCAACACGCGTGACGGCGGTGTCAACGGCGTCAAGCTCACTTGGTCGGAAGCGGAAACCCAGTATGAAGTCGAGCGCGGCGTCGAGGCCTATGAGCGCCTGAAGAGCAATCCGAACATCGCCGCCTGGAACCCGCTTTCCGTCGGCATCGCCTATGCCATGATCGACCGCATTACCCAGGACAAGGTGCCGCTGATCACCATCAACCACGGCCGCACGGATTCCACCGATGGCCGCGTCTTTCCCTATGTCTTTCCGCTGCTCCTCAATCCCTATAGCGAGACTTCGGGCATCGTGAACTACATCGCCTCGAAGCTCGGCGGTGTCGATAAACTGAAGGGCAAGAAGATCGTCGTGCTCTATCACGGCTCGCCTTATGGCAAGGAGACCATTCCGATCTACGAGCTGCTGTCGCAGAAATACGGCTTCGACCTGCAGCAGATCGAAGTGCCGCATCCCGGTAACGAGCAGCAGGCGCAATGGCTGACGATCCGTCGCGCCAAGCCGGATTACGTCGTGTTGCGCGGTTGGGGCGTCATGAACCCGGTTGCCCTGAAAACCGCCGCGAAGACCGGCTTCCCGGCTGACCACATCATCGGCAATGTCTGGTCGAACTCGGAAGAAGACGTGATCCCGGCGGGCGATGCGGCCAAGGGATATACCGCGATTACGACGCAGGCCTCCGGCACCGAATATCCGATCGTCCAGGAGATCGTGAAGACCCTCTATGACAACGGCAAGGGCAATCTCGAGGACAAGAAGCGCATCGGCTCGGTCTACCACAATCTCGGCATCGTCAACGGCATCCTGAACGTCGAGGCGATCCGTATCGCTCAGGGGAAATTTGGCCATCGTACGCTGACCGGCGATGAAGTCCGTTGGGGCTTCGAACATCTGCAGCTTGATCCGGCCCGCGTCGAAGCGCTTGGCGCCAAGGGTCTCTTCCACTCGATCAACGTCACCTGGGACGATCACGAGGGCAACGGATACGTGACCTTCCAGCAGTGGGACGGCAAGAAATGGAACGTCGTCTCCGATTGGATCGCGCCGGACTGGGCGCTGCTGCGGCCGATCATCGAAAAGTCCTCCGAGGCCTATGCCAAGGAAAAGGGCATCAAGTTGCGCACGGCTGAGGATGCTCAGGCCACTGTGACGAACTGAGCCCAGTGGCCGGGTATCGGCAAGAGGCGGGTTCTTCCGTCTCTTGTCTGTGCTCGGCTGCCCCGCAAACCACACAGAGATCGGGTGGACCATGGCTGCAAAAGACGTTCTGCTAAGCGTCGATGGTATCAAGGCGACCTATAATGGGGCGATCACCGCGCTCCATGGTGTGAGCTTCACGTTGCATCGCGGTGAGATCCTTGCTTTGCTCGGCGCCAATGGCGCTGGTAAGACGACCACGCTCAAAGCTATTTCGAACCTGCTGCCCGCCGAACGTGGTGAAATCACCGCCGGCGGCATCCATTACGAAGGCCGTGATGTCACGACGGCAACACCGGCCCAACTCGTGCGCGCCGGTCTCGTACAGGTGCTGGAAGGCCGGCATTGCTTCCGCAATCTGACCGTCGAGGAAAACCTCGTTTCCGGTGGCCTCGGCCGCAGCGGTTCGCGCGCCGAAATCGCCTTCGACCTGGAGAAAATCTACGCGCTTTTCCCCCGGCTAAAGGAAAAACGCCGCGCTCTGGCGGGCCTGACCTCCGGCGGCGAACAGCAGATGACGGCTATCGGCCGCGCGCTGATGTCGCGTCCGGCCCTCCTGGTCCTCGACGAGCCATCCATGGGCCTCGCGCCGATCGTCGTACAGGACATTTTCAAGACGCTGCGGCGGCTGAACGTTGAAACCGGCCTTTCCATTCTGGTCGCGGAGCAGAATTCAGCGATTGCGCTGCGCTATGCCGACAGGGCGACCGTCCTCGAAAACGGCGTCGCCGTGCTTTCCGGAGAGGCAGCCGAGCTGCGCCAGCGCGATGACGTCAAGGCGTTTTATCTCGGCCAGAAATCGGCTCCCGCGCCTGCCCTGACGCCAGCAAGCCTTCCATCCGCCTGACCCGTCCATCTTCAATGAGGAGAAATCAGCATGACGCTCTCACAGGTTAATACAGAAAACGCCGTTCAGGCCGTACCGGCCATACCTCGTCCGACCGCACCTGCCCATGTCATCAAGGATGATGCCGAGGCGATTGCCGTTGCCAGGGGGCTTGCCGCCGAGTTCGTCAAGGAATCGGCCAAACGCGACCGCGAGCGGATCTGGCCGGTTGCCGAGCTGGATGCTTTCTCTCAAAGCGGCCTCTGGTCCATCAACGTGCCGAAGGCGTTCGGCGGCCCGGAGGTTTCCTACGCAACACTTGCCAAGGTCATCGAAATCATATCGGCGGCGGATTCCTCGATCGGCCAGATCGCCCAGAATCATCTGGGCGTGGTGGCTGCGATCCGCACCGTGTCGGACGCGGAGCAGCAAAAGCTGCTTTTCGCCGAGGTTCTGAAAGGCACGCGCTTCGGCAATGCCTTCTCGGAGTTCGGCTCAAAGCGGGCGGTCGATTTCGAGACGCGCTTCACCGATGCCGGCGACCATGTCGTCGTCAATGGGCGCAAGTTCTACTCCTCCGGCGCATTGCTCGCGCATCTGGTGCCGATCGTTGCACTCGATGGCGAGGGGCGGGCCTGGTATGCGATTGCGCCGCGCGCCGCGCCCGGCCTTACCGTCATCGACGACTGGTCTTCCTTCGGCCAACGCACGACGCTCTCCGGCACCGTGCTGCTTGATAACGTCAAGGTGCCGAAGACCCATCTCGTGCCGGGATACAAGGGCTATGAGGTGCCGACGGCCGATGGCGCGATCTTCCAGATCATCCAGGTCGCGGTCGATACCGGCATCGCACAGGCAGCTATCGATGAGACGGTTTCCTTCGTGCGCACCAAGAGCCGCGCCTGGGTGGATAGCAGCGTCGACAACGCCTGGGACGATCCCTATACGATCCAGGCGGTCGGCGATCTGACGCTGCGGTTGCATGCGGCGCAAGCGCTTCTGGAAAAGGCCGGCTACGCAATCGACCGGGCGGTGCTGAACCCGACTGCTGATACCGTCGCCGAGGCGCAGATCGCGACGGCGGAAGCCAAGGTGCTGTCGACCGAAATCGCGATCGCGGCCACCAACAAGCTGTTCGAGCTGGCGGGCACCCGCTCGACGCTTGCCGAACATAATCTCGACCGCCATTGGCGCAATGCCCGCACGCACACGCTCCATGACCCTGTGCGATGGAAGTACGCCATTCTCGGAAGATACTTCCTGAACGGCGAAAATCCTCCGCTGCATGCGTGGAGTTGACGATCCAAAGAGGTCTCTCGCGCCGCCGCGGCGCGAGAGACCTCCCGTAGATTCATGGCAAAGCAATGTGAACAGGAGCAAATTAGAACGCTTAAGCCTTGATAATTCGGAGTTCCCGCTGAGCCCGGGTTCGGTACTCTTCAAGGCGATGCAGCGAGGTAGTTCAAATCGTGGCGGCTAACCCGGGCACGTGTTCGCATCTCTCAGTTTTATTCTTGTCGTGTTGCTATCTTCGGCCACCTTTAAGGGGCGTCGAGGGTTGGTCCCCGAGCTAGAGATAGAGCAGTCTCGAGCAGGATCTTTGCGCCTATCTCGATATGCTCTGAGGTGACGAATTCAGCTTCGTTGTGACTGATACCGTCTCGGCATGGAACGAAGATCATCGCAGTCGGTGCAACTTTGCTGACGAAAAGTGCATCGTGAAAAGCGCCTGAGACCAATTTCATGTTGGAAACGCCTAGCCTTTCGCATGCGTTGTCGATCACATCGACAATTGCCACGTCAAACTTTCCGGGTGCCAAGTCGAAGTGTTTTTCGATATGCACTTCCACCATATGATGCGTCGCCGACGCGCGGCATTCTGCATCGATCTGAGCCTCGATGGAAGAAAGTACGTCTTCCTGCGGGTGTCGGATATCGATCGTGAATGTAACCCTGCTCGGAATGACGTTGACGGAACTGGGTTCGACACTCATTCGGCCAACGGTCAGCCTCGCCATCGGATCGGCTGGCATGACGACCAGCTGCAGTTGCGCAATCGCCGCGACGGCGGCCGCCATGGGATCTTTACGGAATTCCAGCGGCGTCGTGCCAGCATGGGCCGCCTCGCCGCTGAAGGAAACCACGAGCCACCTAGTTCCCTGTACGCCGGTGACGAGGCCGATCGGGATGCCCGCGCGCTCGAGCACGGGTCCCTGCTCGATATGCACCTCAACGAAGGCAGACACGGCATGGCCGACCGGCCGCATCCTTGCTTCCGGCAGTGCCTTCAATGTCGCCGCCAATTCATCGCCAAGTCTTGCCCCGTCGGTGCCGCGCGTATCCTGCCATCCGGCGATGTCTCCCGCACCAATAAAGGCCATGGATCCCATGCAGCCGGGAGAGAAGCGGCTACCTTCCTCGTTGGTCCAAGACACAACTTCGACGGATCGTTCTGTATCGACTCCGGTATCCTCAAGGGCTTCCAATACCTCGAAGGCGGACAGCGTGCCAAGCGCACCGTCAAACCTGCCTCCCGTGGGCTGACTGTCAAGATGGCTGCCGATCAAGACGGGTGGCGATGAAGGATCACGTCCCTCACGCCGGATGAACAGATTGGCAATCGCATCCTGGTGGACGTTGAAACCGCGGGCAACGGCCAGTTCCGCAAGTCGGCGCCGGGCCGTCCTATCCCCGATGCTCAACGCTTGCCGGTTCACCCCTCCCGCTGGCGTTGCTCCTATCGTTGCAAAATCGGCAATGCGCTGCAACAGACGCCGCGCATTGATTTTTGGGTATGACGTCATCGATGGATGCCTGTCACGAAGTCTTTTACCCGTTGCGGATCGACCGGGTTCCACCAGACGCCATCATATTTCAGTGAGCTTGCTATGATCACGCCATCGGCTACCGACAGAATGTCGTTACCATTTTCCGGCGTCACACCGCTGCCGACGAGCGTCGGCAGGCCCGCCGCCTGCTTGATCATTCTGATGTAATCGAGATCGGCTGCATGCCCTGTCCTTTGCCCTGTGGCGATAATTACATCCGCGTCAAAGAAGACGAGATCCTTGACCTGTTCCTCGACCGGTCGGTCCGCAACGATGGCATGCGCTCCATGTTTGACATGGGCATCGGCGAAGATGCGGATGCCATGGGCATTGAGCCGTGCGCGATAGCGCATTGCGCGTGCGGCTTCTCCCTCGATGAAGCCTTCATTGGCGACATAGGCGTTTGCCCATTGATTGACGCGCACGAAGCCCGCACCTGCCGCACTGGCGATTGCAAGCGCCGGAATGGCGGCATTGGCAAGAACATTGATGCCGATCGGGCCGCCGAGTTCGCGGCGAATGCGATCGGAGATGACGGCCATGTAGGCCGAGGTTTCCGGGCCGATATCATCGGGCTTGGAAAAAGGAATATCGCCATGGTTCTCGATAATCACGGCGTCGCAGCCGCCTGCAAGGTAGGCGCGGGCATCGTCAAGTCCACGTTGGTAGACAGTCTCAATCTCCTCGCTGGAGTAGCGCGGCGCACCGGGAAGCGGCGCCAGGTGAACGACACCGATGATCGCCTTGTCGCGCCCGAAAAGATCGATGAGCGCGTTTCCAGCTACCTGCCCGATGGGCTTCATTGTCCCACTCATGTGTTTTCCAGTTCTGATCTCTTGATGATTTCCGAAATTTCCATCCGCGAGGGATAGGAGGCGAGCGTTCCAAGACGGGCGACGGAGATGGCGGCGGCCTTGGTCGCCAACTTTGCAGCTGCGATCAGGGTTTTTCCCTGCGCGAGCAGGCCGACGAGGACGCCCGCAAAGCAGTCACCGGCACCGCTGGTATCAACGACCGCGCTCTTGGCAGCTGCGAGGATAGCAGGTGCGTGATCCGCCCGATCCCATACGATGCTGCCTTGGCTTCCCAGCGTCACGACGACGCTTCTCGCTCCGTTGTCGAAAAGCAGGTTTGCCGCTGCCGTTGGGTTTTCGATGCCCGTCAGCGCCGAGGCTTCGCCTTGATTGACGATGACAAGATCCACATCGGCAAGATCCTCGACCGTCATGTCCGACAGCGGACTGGCATTGAGCACCGTCTTGAGACCTGACCTGCCGGCAAGTTCCAGACAGGCGGCGGTGACCTCCCTGGACAGGTTGCCCTGCATCAGAAGGATGTCGCCCTCGCGCCAGGTCTGCGTCAGGGCCGATTGCCGCATCGGATCGAAGGCTCGCGCACAGGCGACGGCGCTGACGATGGCGTTTTCGCCGTCTTCTTCCAACAGGATCGTCGAACGGTCCGTGGAAAGAGGCAGGCGGATCAGTCGATCGACCTCAAGGTCGCTCTTCAGCATCTCGCTCACGCCACACGCCATATCGTCGTCGCCAAGCGCGCTCCAGAAGCACAGAACTGCCCCGCTTCGCGCCGCCGCGACGGCTTGATTGGCACCCTTGCCTCCGACGCCTTCAACGATCGAGGTCGCGTTGAGCGTTTCCCCCTGACGCGGAAGTCGCTGCAGGCGAAAGCTCGTATCGACGCAGACATTGCCGACGACATGGAGGCGCATGGGCGTCAGTCCTTGAGCGTTGCCCAGGCCAGCATCTGCTCGAAGAGCGTCTTGTAGCCGTTCCAGGCAATGAACTCCGGCGGCAGCCAGTGTGGACCGACATCCGAGGTCCAAACGAGTGTCTTTCCGGCGCCATAGGTGCCGGTTACCAAAAGTGGCTGCGAACCATATTCGCTCGAAACCGTCGCAAGCGTTTCAGCTCCTTGTTTCACCTTCACCTCGTTGAAACCGAGAAGGTAGGGCCAATCTTTTCCGAGGCCCTTGAGAACCGGGTGGGTGTCATTGCCCGTTACGATGGGCGAAAATCCCTCGGGAACTTCAACGCGGTCATCGATGGCAAGGCAGGTTACCGGCAGCACGTCCTCCACCGGCGTCTTATGATAGCGCGCGCCGCCATTGATGCCTTGGAAGCTGTAATAGCCGCCGAACATCAGCAACGCGCCGCCATTTGTCACGTAATCGCGCAGCAGCTTCAGCCGGTTGGGGGTCCTCCTGGAATGAATCCAGGTATCGGGATGCAATAGCAGCGTGTTTGCGCCGATATCGGACAGTACGATCGCGTCATAGTCTGCGAGTGCTTCGGCTGTCAGCGGAAAATCGCGCTGCGCCTCATGGGCCGGCATGAAGGTGACGTCAAAGGCACTGTCCTTCAATGCCTTCAGCAATTCGTCGGCGCCGGTATGATAGGTCACCGTTGGAAACTGATCGAAACCCTTGATATGGGTGGCGGTCGAAACCCATGATTCACCCGCCAGAAGAACCTTTTTCTTGCTCATGTCTGCTCCTTGAATGCACCCGACCTTCAGGCCGAGGCGGAAAATACCGATTGGGGATTGGTGATCAGCATTTGGTCGATTGCCTGCTGATCGACACCGTGGCGCTTCAGTCGCGGCAGGAAATGCTTGAGAATATAGCCATAGCCGAAGCCGCCGTAACGGGTCAGCATGATCTTGAGAAAGACGTCCTGAGACAGAAGCAGCCGATCGGCAAAGCCCAGCTCCACGAGCGCTCTGATCGCCCTTGCGTTCTCCTCGTCCGATGGCGATTGAGCATCCTGATCGGCGTAATAATAATCCATGCCGATCATGTCATATTCCAGGAAAGCACCGCGTTGCGCCAGGCTCTTTTGATATTGAAGATCGTTATGACTGGGGTTCATGTGGCAGAGCACGGTGTGACGAAGATCCGCGCCTTCTTCCTCGACCACATCCAGCACCCGATGGGCAAGGCGCTCCCATCCCGGCAAATGGATGGATAATGGCAGGCCGGTCAACCGCGAGGCTCGCGCCGATGCCCTCAGGGATTTTTGCTCCTGGGCCGTAAAGTCCTTGCTGACGCCGACCTCACCGATGATGCCTGCCATGATGTCTGGCTGGGTTTCGCCACCACCGACGTCGTTGACGATGAAGGCGGTGACCTCGTCCAGATCCATGTCCTTCAGCCACAGGGGATGCGTATGCTCGAGATAGAAGCCGGTTCCCATGATGATCTTAAGGCCGGACATGCGGGCGATACGGCGCAACTGTTCAGGATTGCGCCCTATGCCAAAGTTGGTGGTTTCCACAACGGTATGGCCACCAAGCTTCTGGAAGCGAGAAAGCTCGGCAAGGGCGAGATCCTGATCGTCCAGCGAGACGTTGTCGCGGTTTATATAGGGGTTCATCCGCAACTCGCCGATGATCTCTATTCCAACCGGCTGTTCGGCGATCGCCTTTTCGTCAGGATGGCAAGGACATTTCCATGAGATCGCTCCATCCAGGAAGATGTGCTCATGCATGAGCGTCACGCCCATATCGGCGACCGCAATGGGGCCGAGCACGGTCATTGCGCATCCGGTGTGAACGCCAATGGCATGACGCGGTCTGGCCCCCTCGGCAAAGAGATGATCCATCATGCTCAGCGGCCCCTTGCCGCGCCCTTGAAAAGGCGGAAGTTCAACCAGATCGCCACGAGGATGATCACCCCGGTTACGATCGGCGTGAAGAAGGGCGACATGTGCGAAAGGATCAGGCCGTTGGCGATAACGGCAACGGTCAAAGCGCCGAGCACCGTTCCGACGACCGAACCGCGCCCGCCGAACAGGCTCGTACCGCCCAGGACAACCGCGGCAATGACATCAAGCTCGAAGCCTTGCCCGGCATTTGAGGAGCCGGAACCCAGGCGCGCGGCAAGGATGATGCCGGCGATGGAGGCTGCGACACCCGATATCACATAGACGAATAGGGTGACGCGCCGCGTGTTGACCCCGGCGCGGCGCACCGCCTCGGCATTGGCACCGATACCGGTGACATAGCGGCCGAAGGGCGTTTCGTTGAAGGCGATATAGGCCGCGAAGAGGGCAACGATCGCGATGATCGCGGGGGCAGGAATGCCAACGAACCAGGCTTGGCCGATCGCGGTGAACGGGCTCTGCGGATCGACCGGAATCGAGTAGCCACCGGTGATAAGCAGTGCCAGGCCCCTGATGACCGATAGTCCAGCCAGCGTGACGATGAAGGCGGGGATCCGCTCATAGGCGATGAAATATCCCTGGATTAATCCGGTCGCCGCCCCAAGAAGCATCATCAGAACGACGACAATCGGCCACGCGATTCCAGCCTGAAGGCAGGCGGCCGAAAGCGTTGCGGCAAGGGCCAATACGGATCCGACCGAAAGATCGATACCGCCTGTCGTGATGACGAAAGTCATGGCCGCCGCCACGATCAACAAGGGGGCGGACTGTCTGACCACGTTCAAGAGATTGGGAGCCGTCAGAAAAACGTTTGTAAAGACGGAGAAGAAAATACAGACCGCGATGAAAAACAGGGCGATCGAAACGATGCCGCCATTGGCTATCGCCTTGTCATAAAGGCGAGCCTTGCGCAGCCGGGACGACGGGCTGGTTTGGGCGTGAGAGGATGTCATGGTCATATGGAAGCGCCTCGCTCGGTATGCTGGCCGGCCGAGCGCGCGGAGAACTTGCGACCGACGATCAGGTTGACGACTTCTTCGATATTCGTTTCGGCGATGAGGCGCTCGGCGACGTTCTGACCCTCATACATCACCTGGATGCGATCGCAGACGAGAAAGAGATCCTGCAGCCGATGCGTAATCAGAATGACGCTGACGCCGCGGCCGCTGACCGTGCGGATGAGCTCCAGCACCGCCTCGACCTCAGCAACTGCCAAGGCAGCCGTCGGCTCGTCCATGATCAGGACCGAAGGATTGAATGACGCCGCACGTCCGATCGCGATGGATTGGCGTTGGCCGCCTGAGAGATTCTCGACCTTCAGATGCGTGTCCGGAATGACGATCCCGAGCCCGTCCAGCATATGGCGCGCCCGTTCATGCATGGTCTTCTTGTCGAGGATTGGAACGCCCGCAAGCTTCCATTTCGGCTCACGCCCCAGAAAGAGATTTCCTGCCACATCGACGGTGTCGCAAAGGGATAGATCTTGGTAGACCATCTCGAGATGCGCGGCGCGCGCATCGGCGGGCGAGGCAAAGGAAACTGGTTTTCCGTCGATCTCGATCGTTCCCGAATCCGGGATCACCGCGCCCGAAAGAACCTTGCTCAAGGTCGATTTGCCGGCGCCGTTGTCGCCGACGAGACCAAGAACCTCGCCCGGCTTCAGGGTCAACGATACATTGTCCAATGACTGCATCGTGCCATAGCGTTTGGAAATACCGGTCATCCTGACGCGGTAGGTATCAACGGTTGTCATATCAGTGCTGCCTTGCGGAAATGGCCTCGGCCATGATGCCACAACGTCACGGTCGATGCGATCCGATCGACCATGACGTGACGAGATGCGGGGGCTATTTGAACATGCCCCGGAACTTGTCGACATTTTCCTTGGTGACGATGGATACCGGCACATTGATGATCGGATCGATCTTCTCGCCCTTTTTCACCTTGACGAGCGCTTCGACGGCCGCCTTGCCTTCGCCGGCCGGATCCTGCTGGATAACGGCTGTCACCCAACCCTGATCGATCCCTTCGATCGCCTGCTTGGTCAGATCCCAGCCGAAGACCTTCACATTGCCTGTTTTACCCTGGCTGGTGACGGCCGCAACGGCGCCGAGGAGTGCCGGCTCGCCGGTCGCATACAGCGTCGTCATATCGGGATTGGCGGTAATGAGATTTTCCGCCGCACTGAGCGCGACGTCCTGGACGTTCTGACCGTCCACGGTATCGAGGAAGTCGACCTTCTGGCCGCCGGCCTTTACCGCCGCCTTGAAACCATCAAGACGCTGATTCTGGATGAAGGAATTGAGTGCGCCAACGACGCCGACTTTGGCGCTGCCGCCCATCTTGTCCTTAACGTAATCGGAATAGAACTTGCCGATCTCCTCCCCCGCCTTGGTATTGTCGACACCTACGAAGGCGATGTTGTCGCCGTTCGGAATCTGTGCATCGATAGCGATGACCGGAATGCCGGCCTTCTTGGCGGCGGTGATT
Source organism: Rhizobium sp. BK312 (assembly GCF_014193605.1). Classification (NCBI taxonomy): domain Bacteria; kingdom Pseudomonadati; phylum Pseudomonadota; class Alphaproteobacteria; order Hyphomicrobiales; family Rhizobiaceae; genus Rhizobium; species Rhizobium sp. BK312. The sequence continues at coordinate 555,200 of NZ_JACHZP010000002.1, forward strand.
GCAGGCTTCACGCCGTTTACGTCGATGGCGACCAATATGATGCCGTCGACTTTCTGGGTGATGTAGTTTTCGATGGCGTCATTTTGCGCGCTGGGCACGTTGTTGGCGTTGAATATGACGAGATCGGCGCCGGCTTTCTTTGCCGCCTCCTTGGCGCCGTCATTGATCTGGTTGAAGAAGAGAGCCTGCTGGTTGATCGTCACGAGAGCCAGCGTATTCGCCATCGCGGCGCCGGCACTGCAGGCAATTGCGACGGTTGCGCCAATCGCGCAGCCGAACAGGTATTTCTTGAGATGCATGATCGTTCCCCATGTTTTTGGATTGCAAGGGGAGTATTCAAGTAACTTGAATAATTGTCAAGCAACTTGAATTGGTGGTTTTGAAGATGATCGCGAGTTCGTTTTCAGGACAGTGGCGGCGCTAGAAGGTCGCCGGCGTATTGACCCAGAAAATGCTTGCGCGCTCCGCTCCCACATTGCGATACCAATGGGGCAGTTCGGAGTTGAAGACGAAGCTGTCGCCGACGGAAAGCCGGAATGTCCGTTCGCCGACCATAAGTTCGATTTCGCCTGCAAGAACGTATCCAACCTCCTCGCCGACATGCTGGATCGGCCCGGCGCTTTGGCCACCAGCCTCGATATGGTGGATGTTGCATTGAAGCAGATGACCTTGCGAATAGGGGATTATCCGTTCGAGAGAGATGCCTTCCCCTCTACGCAAAGGGTCGAGTCCAATCAATGGCCTCGTCCCGGAACGGAAGACAATGCCCTCTTCACCGTCGGCCTCCTCGAACATCCAGCCAATATTCGTACCCAGAACACCGACAAGTCTATGCAACATAGGCAACGAGGGCGAAGCCTTGCCGTTTTCAATTTTCGATAGCAGGCTTTCAGAGCAATCCGCAGCCAGGGCGAGAGCCTTGAGTGTCAAGCCCCGGGTTTGCCTGGCAAGCCTCAGACGGCCTCCAAGCCGCGCCGGATTGGTCAGTATCTTTTCCTCGTTGTCTTCTCCCGATTTCCCGGGGGATCCAATCATGTTCATGGTTCTGGTATCGCCGTTACAAAGCCAGAGCTTAACGCCAGCCCTCCGCGTCTGTCTAGTTATCACGAACATCAGCGACATACGGGTCGAGTTGGTTCTCTCAGGCCATGGCGTCCATCTATCCTTTGCCGAGTAACGCACGCGCCGAGGTTCTGGCGACCAGGTATGCCGTCCAGCGATCTCCTTGAACGTTCAGATCTTCCTGGATTGGTTGGCGCGCAGGCGAGATAAATAAAGCGTCGCCATGATGCCCCCTTACATTTCGTTATGTCTCCCTACGTCGATATAAGGTAGGAGCAGAATTCCGCGAACGTCCCGATTCCGATGAAAAACTGTGATGAGGTTCGACCGGCGGGTTGTGGGTTCTGATCCCATCAATGCGGCTAATTTAATCAGCGGTAGGACGGACGTCCGCGGACACTATGGTTGGTATTGGTCAGCCTGGCCGATTAGCCGCTGTGCCGTGAATTTGTCTGTCACCAGCGTGTCGATCACGCCCACTCGCAACGCGCCGGCGATTGCCGCGCTCTTCTTCGCGCCGCCGGCCAATGCAATAACGCGGTCGACGCCGTGGAGGTCTTCGAGCGGAAGGCCGATGACCCGGTCGTCGAGCGGGGTTTTCACAGACTTTCCGTCTTTGTCGAAAAAGCGAAGCGAGATGTCGCCAACGGCGCCGGCCTCGGCGAGATCGGCTAGCTCGCGTGACGAGAAGATGTTTCCGGATCGGCTGAGCAGCTCCGATGGTTCGACTGCGCCAATACCGACGATCGCCAGCGTAATGCTGCCAAACAGGTCCATCGTCTCGCGAACGAAGGGATCGGCTTGCATGAGGAGCTTCGCCTCGCGCGAGGAGGTCACGCCTTGAACAGGAAGAAGTTTGGGCTCGGCACCTGTTAGGCGGGCCAAACGCGTCGTCAACTGCGTCGCATGCGTCTGGACGGAAGGGTCGCCCATCCCGCCGAGCGTCTGCACGACGTATTTTGCCCGAGCGCTCTTCTGCGGATGGATGTTTTCGACCATCTTGAAGATCGTCTGGCTCCAGCTCGAGACCCCGATGATCTCTCCGGGGGACAGCGTTAATTCGAGCAGATGGGCTGCCGCCTCGCCGATGCGCGCCATGATCGCGCCATCGCGATCTTCCGTGCATTCGACGACGATCGCTTCCGGCAGGCCGTATTTTTCGCGTAGCCCGCTCTCGAGTTCGCTATAAGTCCCGACCGGAGGGATGACGCTCGTGCGCACGATGTCTTCGGCCTCCGCCCGTTTCAGCATTCGTGAGACGGTCGCTTGCGACAGTCTCAGATGCTGGGCGATTTCCGCCTGTCGTCGCCCCTCGATGTGATACATCTGGGCCACTCTCGAAATCAGGCGGAGTTCGTTGAGGCGGGACATGGGCAATTCCGGCTTGAATGTTTATTCACACTTAGCCGGTGTCGGGCGCGCCGTCGAGCGCGCGAGCGCATCATTCCACGTATTCAATAAACCGGCACGGTCCCGAGCCTCGGGAGTGATTGCCCGAACGGCCCGGGGAAGGGACGCGATTGTGTCGAGATCCTTCCAGAGACCCAACGAGAGCCCGGCAAGATAAGCGGCACCAAGCGCCGATGCCTCCGGCGCTTCGCACTGGATGACGGCATGCTCGATAAGGTTTGAGACGCTTTGCATCAGGAAGCGGTTCTGGCTTGGCCCGCCGTCGACGTAGAGCGCGCCGAGCTCGCCTCCGCTTTGGGCGCGCATCGCGGCGATCACGTCATGCACTTGGCAGGCGATCGAGTCCGTGACGGCGCGCGCCATCTGCGCTCTCGTCGTGGAAAAGTTGATCTGCGAAAAAAGAGCCCGCGCCTCCGAGTTCCAATAGGGTGCTCCGAGGCCGACGAAAGCCGGGACGAAGCCTGGGCAGCCCGGTTCTGCGGTTGCGGCGAGTTCGACCAATGCCGCAACGTCGGCGAGCCCGAGGATCTCCGCCATCCACGGCAGGCTAGCGGCGGAAACGAGGATGTTGCCTTCGAAAGCGAAGGTTGGCGTTCCGCCGATCCGCCAGGCAACGGTCGTCGTGATGCCGTTGCGCGGTGCGATAAATGTGGGCAGCGTCTTCATGACAGAAGACCCGGTACCGAAGGTCACCTTTCCGTCGCCCGGTTTAAAGGCGCCGTGGCCGAATAGCGCCGCATGACTATCACCGATAGCGGCGCGGATCGGCGTGCCATCGGCAATGCCGGGCAGCCCTTGCGTGGATCCGAAATCGGCTGAACTGTCGAGCACCTCGGGTAGGAGCCCGACATCGATGCCGAAGATCTCCCCGAGTTCCTCGCTCCATTTCTGATGTTTGAGGTCGAACAACTGGCTACGCGCGGCGTTGGACGCATCGCAGACATGCCGGCTGCCACCGCTCAGGCAATGAATGAGCCAGCTGTCGATGGTCCCAAGCCTAAGCCGCCGGCCGGCTGGAGCACGGTCGAGAAGCCAGCGGAACTTCGCGCCAGGAAACATCGGATCGAGCGGCAGGCCGGTCAGCGCTTCCACGCGCGACAGATGGCCCTCGGCTATCAGGCGCTCGCAATCGCTAGCGGTTCGCCGGCACTGCCAGCTGAGCACCGGGCCGAGCGCTTCGCCGGTTTCGGCGTCCCAGACGGTGACGGATTCGCGTTGATTGGAGATAGCGACCGCCTCGACGGTGACCTCGCCAGCCTTCGGCAGGCAGGCCTCGATCGCTTCGCAGACGGAAGCGAAAATTCTGCGTGGATCTTGCTCCACCCAGCCCGGCTGCGGATAGGAAATTCCAACCGCGGCCGAGCCTCTGGCAAGGATCTCTCCAGCTTCGGAAACCAATACGGCCTTGGAATTGGTGGTACCCTGGTCGATTGCCAGAATTGCCCGCATCGTCGTCTCCTCACATATAGGGCCGGGGCGGATGCGCGCCCCGGCTTATACAATCTGCTACCAGATTATTTGCGCTTGAGCAGCGCGCCTGCGGCATCGGCAATTGCTATGGGCGCCATGCCGAATTCGTCGAGGAGGAATTCGGCCGAGCCCGTCGGGGCGTAGATACCGGGAACGCCGAGGCGCTTCATCGGCACGGGTGCATTGTCGACGACGACTTCGGCTACGGCCGAGCCGAGACCGCCGAAGATCGAATGCTCTTCGGCCGTCACGATTGCGCCCGTCTCGTTGGCTGCAGCGATGATTGCCGCCTCGTCGATCGGGCGGACAGTTGCCATGTTCAGGACGCGAGCCTGGAATCCGCGCTCGGCCAGGATCTCGGCGGCCTTCATCATCCGGTGGGTCAGCGTCCCGTTGGCAATCAGCGTGACATCGGAGCCTTCGCGCAGAAGGTTCGCCTTGCCGACTTCGAACTTGTGACCTTCGGGCAGCAGATCCGGAACGCCGACCCGTGACAGGCGCAGGAAACAGGGACCGTTGTAGCCTGCGGCCCATTCGACGGCGGCAGCCGTCTCGATGCGATCGCAGGGGGCGATCACCGGAAGGTTCGGCAGCACGCGGGTCCAGGCGAAATCCTCGATCGAATGATGGGTCGGCCCGAGTTCGCCGTAAGCCATGCCCGAGGAGATTCCGACGAGCTTGACGTTGGCATTGGAGTAGGAAATGTCGGCCTTGATCTGTTCCAGCGAGCGGCCGGTCAGAAATGGCGAGGCACCGCAGACGTAGGGCAGCCGCCCGCCGTTTGCGAGGCCGGCGCCAACGCCGACCATGTTCTGCTCCGCGATGCCGACGTTGACGAGGCGTTCGGGAAACTTGGACTTAAAACCACCAAGCTTGGAGGAGCCGACGGAGTCGTTGCAGACGGCGACGATCGTTTCGTTTTCGGCCGCCAGGCGTTCAAGCGTCGCGGCGAAGGCATCGCGGCAGTCGTGAAGCTTCGGTGTGTTTAAGGGCGCGTTCATCAAATTGCCTCCGACAGTTCTGCCAATGCGATTTCATATTGTTCCTTGCTCGGAACCTTGTGGTGCCAGTCGACTGTGTCCTGCATGAACGAGATGCCGTGCCCCTTGTTCGTGTGGGCGACGATGCAATGCGGGCGCGATCCGTGGCGCTCGAGCGCGGGAACGACTTCAGCCATAGAGTTGCCATCGATCTCGGTGACGTCCCAGCCGAAAGCCTCGAGCTTTGGGCGTAGAGGGGCGATATCGTTCGTGTCGGAGAGGGACGCGCCCTGCTGGAAACGATTGTGATCGACGACAAGCGTGAGATTGTCGAGGCCGAACTGGGCGGCCGCCATGATCGCTTCCCAGTTCGAACCTTCCTGCATCTCGCCGTCGCCGGTGATGACATAGGTGTGGTAGCGCGCACCTGAAAGCTTTGCGGCTTTGGCCATCCCGACAGCGACAGGCAGCCCGTGTCCGAGCGGCCCCGTATTGGTCTCGACGCCGGGAACCTTGTTGCAGTTGGGGTGGCCGTTCAGCCGCGAATGCGGCTTGAGGAAGGACGAGATTTCCTCTTCGGGGATGAAGCCGCGCTTTGCCAGCACGACATAGAGCGCGCAGGCCGTATGACCCTTGGAAAGGACGAAGCGATCGCGATCGGGGTTCTTCGGATTATCCGGCCAAACCCGCAGCACTCGAAAATAGAGTGCTGCCAGAAGATCGATCACCGACATTTCTCCGCCGATATGACCGGCGCCGGCTTCGTAGACGGCCTGTAGGTCGCGCAAACGGATCTGTCGAGCAATGCGCTCAAGGTCGGTAATCTCCATGACATTCCCTCACAGTGCATAATTATTCATATATTGATATTTTTGCACAGCGATCGGTTTAGTCAAGCCCCATTGCGGCGTTTCAATAATTGATGCGGCTTGATAACGGCAGTTGACAGGCTTTCGTCAAGTTGTTACGAATTTTCCACCATGCATGAATATTTATTCTTATATGAACGAATATCACGGTAACGTCGCAATTGCAGGAGGAACGATGGTGGCGGTAGATATCCAAGACCGGGCTCATTCGTCTGGGACATGGCGCAGCAAGCTCACTGGAGCCACGGGGCCGCTTGTCGGCCTTTTTCTTCTTTGCCTGTTCCTGACATTCACCACCGACGCATTCCTGTCGCTGCGCAATGGCTTGAACATTCTCGACCAGATCACCGTGCTCGGCATCATGGCCGTCGGCATGACCTTCGTGATCCTGATCGGCGGGATCGACCTGTCGGTCGGGTCGGTTCTTGCGCTTTCGATGATGGTGATGGGCTGGACGGCCAATACCGCCGGCCTGCCGCTCGGCGCCGGTATCGCACTTGGATTGCTGGCCTCGGCGACCAGCGGGCTCATCGTCGGTCTGGTCATCACGCTCTTCCGGGTGCCCGCATTTATCGCGACACTTGCGATGATGTCGGCGGCGCGCGGTGTTGCCAACATGATCACCGACGGGCAGCAGATCGTCGGCTTTCCAGACTGGTTCATGATGCTGGCGATCGACCGCCATTTCGGTGTGTTGACGGCAACTGTCTTTCTGATGCTCGCCGTTGCGCTCATCGCTTGGCTGTTTCTGCATTTCCGGTCGGAAGGCCGCATGCTTTATGCCGTGGGCGGCAATCCCGAGGTTGCGCGCCTTGCCGGCATAAACGTGCAGATCGTCACGATTCTCGTCTATGTACTGAGCGCGATCCTGGCTGGCATCGCTGGCATCGTCCTTGCGGCTCGCCTCGACTCCGCGCAGCCGTCCAGCGGTTTCGGCTATGAACTGGACACGATCGCTGCTGTGGTCATTGGCGGGACGTCGCTCTCGGGCGGCACCGGCGGCATTGGCGGCACGCTGATTGGCGTTCTCATCATCGGTGTCCTTCGCAACGGCCTGAACCTGCTCAACGTCTCCCCATTCCTGCAACAGGTCGTCATCGGCATCGTCATCGTTCTGGCGGTCGGCGCAGAGACAATTCGCAGACGTCGGGCTGCTTGAGATTTCGGCCCGGGAGCCGTGCGGGCCAAGCATATTCCTCTCCGAAAGGTTGGAGCGGACTACGACCCGATGGGGAGGTACCCAGGGGTTCATCAAAATGGAGGAAAGAAAATGAAACTTGCGCGTATTCTTTTGACCTCGGCCGCCGTTCTGGCCGTCTCGCTCGGCTCGGTTCAGGCCAAGGAAGCCAAGAAGATCGGTCTCGCCGTCGCCAACCTGCAGGCAAACTTCTTCAATCAGATCAAGCAAGCCGTCGAGGCCGAAGCCAAGGCGCGCGGCATTCAGGTTGTAACGGTCGATGCGAAGGGCGATGGCCCGACACAGATCAACCAGGTACAGGACCTTCTGACGCAGAAGATTGACGCCCTCATCTACATTCCGGCAGGTGCGGCAGCCGCAACCGTCCCGGTGAAGCTCGCCAAGCAGGCAGGCATCCCGGTTGTCAACGTGGACCGCAACGCTGACGGCGCGCCGGGCGACACCTTCCTTGCAACGGACTCGGTTGCATCCGCGAAGGCCGTTTGCGACTACATCCTCAAGGAAGCTGGCGGCAAGGGCAAGATGGTCATCATCCATGGCCAGAAGGGCACGACGCCCGAGCTCGACCGCTCGAAGGGATGCGCGGATTCACTGAAGGCCAATCCGGACGTGAAGGTCGTCGCCGAACAGTATTCCAACAACTGGTTCCAGGACGAAGGCTTCCAGATCATGCAGAACATGCTACAGGCCAATCCGGACATCTCCATCGTCTTCGCACAGGCCGACGCTCTGGCGCTCGGCGCCGCCCAGGCGATCAAGGTCGGCAATCCCTCCCAGAAAATCGTCGTCGGCGGGTTTGACGGCGACACCGCGGCGCTCGAAGCGCTGAGCAAGGGCGTGTTCGACGTGACGGCTACGCAGCAGACGCAGAAGATGGGCCGCGATGCGGTCGCAAATGCCGTTAAGCTCGTTGCCGGCGAAAAGGTACCGCCGGTACAGCTTCTCGACGCGACCCTGACGACCAAGGAAAACGTGGCTGGCTTCATCGCCAACCATCCGTGATCAGTCGATATCCAGAGGAGGTAGTGTCGTGACCGAGCCGGTTCTTTCCCTCAGGGGCATATCCAAGCGCTACGGAGTGCTTCAGGTTCTCAAAAACGTGGACCTGGACGTATATCCCGGCGAAGTGGTTGCGCTTCTCGGAGAAAACGGCGCCGGCAAATCGACGCTATCGGGCATCATTGCCGGATCGCGGACACCCTCCGAGGGCACGATGACCTGGCTGGGGCAGCCCTATGCCCCGGCCACCCCACGCGAGGCGATCGACAAGGGTTTGGTGCTGATCCACCAGGAACTCCAGCTTCTGCCGCATCTTTCGATCGCCGAGAACGTCTTCATCGGCCGCTGGCCGATGAAGAATGGCGTGGTCGATCGCAAGGAGATGGTTCGCCGTGCTCAGGAACAGCTCGCCCGGCTCAACCTGCACATTCCGGCGACGCGCAAGGTCGCGGGCCTGTCGACCGCCAACCAGCAGCTCATCGAGATCGCCAAGGCTCTCGCGCTGAACGCGAAGCTGCTGATCCTCGATGAGCCGACAGCGGCCCTTGGCGGGGCCGAGACGGAAGCTCTCTTTGAGCAGGTGCGCAAGCTTCGCGCCGAGGGCGTCGGCATCATCTACATTTCGCACCGCATGGAAGAGATCAAGAAGATCACCGACCGTATCGTTGTTTTGCGTGACGGCGAGCGGGTTCACGAATTTGCCGACAGCTCGACGCAGGTGCGTACGATCGTCGAAAGCATGGTTGGGCGCTCTCTCGATCGTTTATTCCCAACACTTCCAGTACCGACTGACCGGCCGGTGCTTCAGGTTTCCGGCCTATCGTCGCCGGAAAAGTCCTTCCGTGACGTCAGCTTCGACGTTCATGCGGGTGAGATCCTTGGCATCGCCGGTCTCGTCGGCGCCGGACGCACCGAGCTCGTGCGGGCGATATCGGGTGCCGATCCCGTCAGTTCCGGCACGATCAGGCTGGAGGGCGAAGCCCTGAAGCTGCGCGGTCCTGCAGACGCGATTGCCCGCGGCATCGTCATGGTCCCCGAAGACCGCAAGGAACAAGGCCTCGTCGTTTCGCACAGGATCGGCGAAAACATCATCTACGCCAATCTCGACAAGCTGGGCGGGCGGTGGATTACGTCCGCAGTCAAGCGTGCCTTCGCCGATAAGGCGGTCGCCAAGTTTGGCGTCAAGGGTCGCGCCGAGCAGTTTGCCTCGGATCTGTCCGGCGGCAACCAGCAGAAGGTCGTCATCGCCAAGTGGCTGATGCGCGATCCCAAGGTTGTCGTACTGGACGAGCCGACACGCGGCATCGACGTCGGCGCTCGCGCCGGTATCTACGACATCATCGTCAACCTCGCTAAACAGGGCGTTGCGGTCATCGTCGTCAGCTCGGACCTCGAGGAGATCCTCGGCGTTTCGAACCGCATCCTCGTTCTGGCGCAGGGCAAACAAGCGGGCATTTTGAACCGGGACGAGGCCAATGACGTCTCCGTCATGGAACTGGCGACAATCTAAACAAGACAGAAAGGAAGAGCGGTGTCGGACGTCACTCTCAATGCACCGAAACTATTCGATCTCAGCGGCCAGGTGGCTATCGTTACCGGCGCCGGCAGCGGTATCGGCCAACGTATCGCCATCGGCCTTGCGCAATGCGGCGCCGACGTCGCACTTCTCGATCGTCGCAGCGATGACGGCTTAGCGACAACCGCAGGCCACATCAGGGCTGCCGGCCGTCGCTCGATCGAAATTGCCGCCGACGTCACGAACAAGGGATCGCTCGCCAATGCGGTGGCCCGAACCGAAGCTGAGCTTGGTCCTCTTTCGCTGGCTGTGAACGCGGCGGGCATCGCCAACGCAAACCCGGCCGAGGAAATGGAAGAAGACCAATATCAGGCGTTGATGGACGTCAACCTGAAGGGCATCTTCCTGTCTTGCCAGGCAGAAGCGCGCGCCATGCTGAAGAATGGCCGCGGCTCGATCGTCAACATCGCCTCCATGTCCGGCGTCATCGTCAACCGGGGGCTCAGCCAGGCGCATTACAATGCGTCCAAGGCAGGTGTGATCCACCTGTCGAAGTCGTTTGCCATGGAGTGGGTCGACCGCGGCATCCGCGTCAACACCATATCGCCCGGCTATACGGCAACACCGATGAATACGCGGCCTGAAATGATTCATCAGACGAAGCTCTTCGAAGAGCAGACTCCGATGCAGCGCATGGCATCCGTCAATGAAATGGTCGGTCCGGCAGTCTTCTTGTTGTCCGAGGCCGCAAGCTTCGTGACGGGCGTCGACCTGCTCGTCGACGGCGGCTTCTGCTGCTGGTGATGCCATGCGAAAGCTGATTGCAGGCAACTGGAAAATGAACGGTCTCGTTTCCTCCCTGGCAGAGATCGAGGCGCTGAAGGGGCTAACGGGTAGCGCGGCCTGCGATATCGTCGTCTGCCCGCCCTTTACGCTGATTGACCGCGCTGTTCGGCAGGCCGTTGGCTCGCACCTTTCGGTCGGAGCGCAGGATTGCCACGCGCAGGCGAACGGAGCCTTCACTGGCGATGTTTCTGCTGAAATGCTCGCCGACAGCGGCGCGCGCTACATTATCCTCGGGCATTCCGAGCGTCGTGTCTCTCACGGCGAGGATGACGAGATTGTGCTTGCAAAGGTAAGAGCCGCCCATCGCGCTGGTCTGACGACCATCGTCTGCATCGGCGAGACGCGCCACGAGCGCGACGAAGGGCGGGCAATCGAAGTGGTAAACGAGCAACTGGCGGGGTCCGTCCCGGGTGAAACCGACAGCCGCAACCTCGTCATCGCCTACGAACCCGTCTGGGCGATCGGGACCGGTCTGGTGCCGACGCATGAACAGATCGAAGAGGTCCATGCCACCATTCGCAAGGGGCTCGAGCAGCGTTTCGGACACGATGGCGGTGCCGTTAGGATCCTCTATGGCGGCTCCGTCAAAGGTGTCAATGCTGCGGCGATTTTCGGATTGCGCAATGTGGGCGGCGCTCTGGTCGGCGGCGCCTCGTTGAATGCATCGGACTTCGCCGAGATTGTTCTGGCAGCCACGTGAATTTGAGCGGGCACTCCGGTTGAGGAGCGCGTACAGCCACGTCCTGGAAGGAAAAAAGAATGCAACGCTTCGAAAACAAGACGGTGGTCATAACCGGCGCAAGTCGTGGCATCGGTGCCGCGATTGCCAAACGCTTTGCCCGCGAGGACGCGAACCTCGTTGTCTCTGCCAACGAAGACAGCGTTCATGCAGTTGCCGAGCAGATCAAGGCAGACGGCGGCAAGGCGATCTCCTTCGTCGGCGACGTTACCGACAAGTCAAGCGTCATCGCGCTCTACGACGCAGCGGAACAGGCCTTTGGCACAGTAGACGTTTCCATCCAGAACGCCGGTGTCATCACCATCGCCAAGATCGAGGACATGACCGAAGGGGAGTGGGACAAGGTAATGGCCGTCAACACGAAGGGCGTATTTCTCTGCGCCCAGGAAGCGATCGCCCGGATGCGCAAGCATGGCCGCGGTGGCCGCATCATCAATACAGCGTCCGGACAGGCTCGCGACGGCTTCATCTATACGCCGCACTATGCCGCTTCAAAAATGGGCGTCGTCGGCATCACCCAGAGCCTCGCCAAGGAAGTTGCCACGCAGAAAATCACTGTAAACGCTTTCTGCCCAGGCATCATCGAAACCGACATGTGGGCCTATAACGACCAGGCTTGGGGCAAGCTGCTCGGCAACTATGGCCCCGGCGAACTGATGAAAGAATGGGTCGAAGGCATTCCGATGAAGCGCGCAGGCTCCGGCGAAGACGTGGCCGGTCTCGTGACCTTCCTTGCGAGCGACGATGCTGCCTATATTACCGGCCAGACCATTAACGTCGACGGCGGACTGATCATGTCGTAATTCAATATTCCAGAACGGTGTGTTCGATCGCATCGCAAGGTTCGGAAGTTGGAAGGTGGCGTGGCCCTCTTGCAAAGATGAGGTCCGGTCCCTTATGTTAGATTTGTTCTCAGGGCGGGGTGCAATTCCCCACCGGCGGTATCGGGGAAACCCGGAGCCCGCGAGCGCTTCCGCGAATGGAAGGTCAGCAGATCCGGTGAGAGGCCGGGGCCGACGGTATAGTCCGGATGGAAGAGAGCATGCAGCGGGCGTCGCGGGTTGCGACGTTCCTACGCCTGTTCGCCCAAGGGATATTTGTGGCCGTCATTGGTCATGCGGCCGGTAAAGCGGTTAACCCTTGAAAGGCATTGAAATGGCAATTTCCCGAATTGAAGATGCGATCGCCGCGATCGGCCGTGGTGACATCGTGGTTGTGGTCGATGACCGCGACAGAGAAAATGAAGGGGATCTGCTCGTCGCATCGGAATTGATCACGCCGGAGGCCATAGCGTTCATGATGAACCACGCGCGCGGTCTGATCTGCGTGCCGATGGAAGGCGAGCGGCTGGACGAACTCGACATTCCCTTGATGGTGCCTAACAACACCGAGATGCTGAAGACCGCCTTCACCGTTTCGGTCGACTATATCCCGGAGACGACAACGGGCATCTCGGCGGCCGACCGCGCTGCGACCGTCCGCGCCTTGGTGACGAAGGATGCGCGTCCTGAGGACTTCGCCCGACCCGGCCATATCTTCCCGTTGCGCGCTCATCCCGAAGGTGTACTCGGAAGGCCGGGGCACACTGAGGCTGCTGTCGATCTTGCCCGGCTTGCTGGCCTTTCCGCGTCCGGAGTCATCTGCGAGGTCGCGAAAGACGATGGCACCATGGCGCGCCTTCCCGACCTTGAAGTGTTCGCCGAGCGGCATGGCCTCCATCTTATCACCATTGAGGATCTGATCGCTTACCGTGACCGCGATGCAGAGACGAAGATCAGGGCAGCGTAAAGTCTCAAACAGTCGCCGGCGGTGGCAACGCAGCGCTACGGCAATCCGGTGCGCTCTGCCTCGTATGCGCTTAAGCGCAGTGCTAATAATGCGATCGTGAACGGCTTAATTAGCTCGACCTGGCGCAGCCGGCCCGAGAGGCACAACGCGTAGCCGATGTTGGTATTAAAGTCCGGGTAGTGATAGGGGCGTGGCGATCGCGACCGATGGCGGCAGCATGTCGCTCGACCCAGTGCACGGATAGCAACGCCTCCGTGCATCTCGGCCGTCGAAGAAAGGAGACTTTTAAATCGTTGGCAGCTTGGCATTGCGCTCGAGACATGCGTGATGGTGGGGAGGAACTGCGCGCCGGCCAGCTCAGGCAGTTACTCGAGCCTTACCGGCCCGATTCGGCCGAAGTATGTGCTGTCGTCCCGGCAAGCCCGAGACCGTCAGCAAGGCGCGGGCGATCGCGGACCATAAGGTGTCCATCCATTTTGTGTCGGTCGCTGCGCCCGCTTCATGGGCGAGAATGATAGCGGTCTTGGCGTCATCGGGAACCGGTGACGAGGGGTCGTGAGGCATTCGGGATTCTCCGGGTTCGCGGCACAGGTAGCACGAGGCCGAAGACACCAGCTATTCAACGGCCGCGGACGTTCACGACTTTCTGGAGCAGCGAAAACTTCACAGTTGGTAGTGACCCCACAAGCACGGTGAGCGGTCGGGCATAGCTGGAAGAATATTCCGGAAGCCGTTTGGTTTCTTGCTCTTATTCTGCGGTGCTAAATTACGTCGTCGGCAGAGATGTGCTTCACTTCGGTAATCCGAATCAACGGGAGTTCCGCGCGTTCGTTTGCCTCCCTCACATCTTGCTCCGATGCGGCGTCAAACAGGCAGAAAGATCGTTCCTCGGACGGAACGAATGTTGACCGAAGATAGCGAACGGGTTTGCCATGGCTCGTCATCTCCGCCGTGACGTTCTTCGCGCGGGAGGCCGCAGCGCCCAGTTGATCAGCAGTGATGCCGGGCAGGTGTCTTTCGACCATGTACTGTGGCATGATGGTTGTCCTTTGGTTGAGCGATGACAGCGGATGCGTTTAACCTGCTGCCCGATCGCCTGAAACTTCGGCAGTTGCGAATGGACATCTACTTTGCCGCCGTGTTTACAGATCTTGTCCGACACTCAGCGGTCTGGAACAGGGTTTCGCGCGATTCCATCACAACTACAATCGCCGAATATCGATACCTGTCTCAGACGCTTGCGAGCCAATACGGTCGGCGGCATGAGAACTTTACAGGTGATGGGCATCTTTATCTATTCGAATCTGCTGATGTCGCCGTGCATTTCTCGTTGAAGCTGATTGCATACTGGAAACAACGACGGCGTCACTTGATGTCGGACCCGGCTCACGACCTCCCAATCCGGGTCGGTTGTCACTTCGGTGAGTGTTCTCGAATGCACGACGACGACGCCTGGATCGGCCGAGCCTTGAACATCGCCAAGCGAGTGGAATCCTGTGCCGACCCAGATACGCTTTTCGTCACGCAGACAGTTCTGGATCTCATCGACCTACCGGTCTACCTCTTCCACGAGGTAAAGGTCTTTGAGCTGAAGGGCGACTATCTGCCGCGACGTCATCTCTACCGCATCGTGTCTGTCGATCAAACTGCGCTTGCCGCCAGATCCGTTGAGCAGATGACGGCCGAGGATTGGTTTTTGAAAGGGGCAGGGATCGTCGGTACCGATGATAGGGCGCTAGCAGAAGAACTGCATTGCTGCGAGAAAGCATTGGAGCTTCGACCGGACTATCCGGAAGCGCACAACAACCTTGGCGTCATCTTAAAACGCGGTGGTGACCTCGTGGCGGGCGAAGAACACTACAGAGATGCCGTTCGCCCTTGGCCTCAATATCCAGAAGCTCATTACAACCTGGCGATCCTCCTCGAAGAAACTGCTCGGCCTGAGGAGGCCGCATTGCATTACCGGGAGGCTCTTAAGTGGCGGCCCGAATATGTGGACGCCCTTCTGCGTTTGGCCGGTCTGTTCGACGCCAGGGGTGATCGGTATGAGGCAGAACATCACTTTCGAGAGTCACTGCGGCTCCGGCCTGGTTTTGCCGAAGCGCACAACAATTTCGGGGTCTTCCTCGAAAGCCTGGGCAATGCGGACGAGGCTGAGTCGCACTACATACAGGCGTTGCAGGCTAGGCCGAATTACGCCGAAGCTCACTATAACTACGCCATACTGCTCGAAGGACGAGACCTAGAGGAGGCGGAGGCACACTATCGTGCAGCCATAAGGTCGGCACCGGAATACGCGGAAGCTCACAATAATCTCGCGGTGCTTCTTCACGAGAAAGGCTCATTTTCGGATGCGCGCTCGCATTATCTAACAGTAATAAGAATGCGTCCTGCTGACCCTCAAACGTATCGGAATCTTTCTCTCTTGCTCGCAGCGATGGGGGAAAGCGAACAAGCCGACCGATACGCCCGGAAGGCGGCCGAAATTATCGTAGGGTGATCTTTTAATCAGTCATCCAGACCGTCAACTGCCGAACGACGCTTTTGGAGAACCTAATCCAAGTGCATCATGGCCAATCTTGAGGGTAGGGGATCAGCCTCCCTCTTGCAAATGCCATGAACACTTCGGTCGGTGTCTTATAGCCCAGGCACTTTATCGGTAGGTCGTTCAGATGGTGAGCGAGTTGAACCAGCGCTGATTGCGGTACTTCGGCCAGGTCAGTGTCGCCTGGCATGAAGCGGCGAATGCACTTGTTGGCGTTTTCGACCGCACCTTTCTGCCAGGGTGCACTGGGGTCGCAGAACCAGCTGCGTGCGCCGATGCCATCTTCCAGAGCCCTGAAGCCGGCAAACTCCGTGCCGCGGTCAAAGGTGAAGCTCTGGCGTGCGAAGCCTGGCAAAGGAGAGAATGTCTCGATGATCTTATCCACGATCGGACGCGAGTGCCGGCTTTGGTTCTTGATCATCACCGTGTAGCGGCTTTTGCGCTCGACCAGTGAGGTGAGGTTGGCATGGCCGAGGTCTCGCTCGAAGATCAATAGGTCGCCCTCCCAGTGGCCAAACTGCGTCCGATCATCAATAAAATCGGGTCGTTGTGATATCCGATGACTGGCCGGAAATACGCTATTTCGCGGCTTCCGCGATCCACGCGGGCGGCGTTTGCGGCGCGCCTCCGGCAGGTATCGATAGAGGCCAAGCCCGTAGTCTTCCTTGCCGTAGATGAAGCGGTAGATGGTCTCGGCGCAGATGCGAACCAGGCTGACGCTGTCGGCCAGCAGACGGCCAGCGATCTGTTCCGGTGACCAGTATGCTTTCAATCTCTCAATCACCATACGACGCAGATGCGGATGGCGCCGGAGCTTTCTCAAGCGCCGGCGCCGCTCTTTGGCGATGTCATCAGCAACTGTCGAGAAGTAGCCACTGTATTCGGGAAGCTCGTGACCTCGAAAGGTATTGCGTCGGATCTCACGATAGATGGTCGAGCGGTGACGGCCGAGCAGACGCGCCATCTCATTGATCGGAACCTTGCGCTCGACCAGATGATGAAGGCGGCGCCGATCGGCGAGGGTCAATTGCTGATAGCATCGGGACATGCCAAAATCTCCAAAGCGAAACCATTGAAATCACTGGCATGTCGCACTTGAAAATAGAATGTACCCGTGTGAGTTCATGCTGAACCGCGACTTGCGGGCCGTCTCAAGCTATCCCGCATTCCGCATTTGAGCGAGCAGCTTTTTGCGGAAGACTTCGGCGGGCGTTCGATAGCCCAGGCATTTGCGCGGCGTTGCGTTGAGGTGGTTGCAGATCTCGATCAGATCTGCGTCTGTGACCGACAGTGGATCGACCTCTCTCGAAAGCCATTTCCGTACCCGACCGTTGGTGTTTTCGACCGTGCCTTTCTGCCAGGGTGATTGTGGATCGCAGAACCAAGTGTGCGTGCCGATGCTGGCCTGGAGGTACGGCCAGTCGGTGAATTCCGTCCCGCGGTCGAAGGTTATTGAACGGCGGGCGAGATGGGGCAGGGACTGCAGGGCTTGGATAAGGCCATCCATCACGGGTCGGGACTGCCGATCATTGTTGCGCAGAAAGATCGCGAAGCGGCTAACCCGCTCGACAAGCGATGTCACGTTGGCCTTTCCGAACTTCTTGCGGAACTGGATCAGGTCGCATTCCCAATGGCCGAACTGCTTGCGATCGGCAACGACGTCTGGACGACGCAGGATGTTCAGTTCCGGGCTAAACCGTTGACCGTGCTTGCGTCTGGCATGTCGTGGCCGACGTCGCGCACGGTGCTCCGGCAGATGCCGCCACAGCTTGATAGCGTGCCCGTCAGCCGAATATGCGAACTTATAGATCGTCTCGTGGCTCACGGAGATCGGATGGCGTTCCAGGCGCATGCGGCCGGCGATCTGCTGTGGTGACCAACCGTGTACGATCCGGTCGATCACGGATTGACGGACATCAGAGAAGCGCGCGAGCTTCCGCAGCTTCGCACGACGTTCGCAAGCCATCTCATGCGCCGTCACGCAATAGTAGCCGCTGAGATCAGGTATCTGCTTGTCGACGAACATGTTGCGTCTGACTTCGCGAAAGATCGTCGAACGATGTCGTCCAAGCTTCTCGGCGATGACCTCGATGCTGAGGCCAGCCGTTCTCCAGCGAGCAATCTTACGGCGTTCGTCCAATCCAATCTGCGAGTAGGTGCGTCTCAGCGCGTTTTCCTTGCGACTGATAACCCATTGGTATCATTCGCAAGTCGCACTTCATCCTTGAACCCAACGAGGCGCGGCGCAGATCGTGACGCGCCACTCGGAGCGGCAGCGGTACCACATTGTCGATCTTGTACTCTTCGCGCTCTATCCTGCCATGCTACCACGCGAGACAGGATAAGCCCTAGAGTCCAACGCGGATGGAACCCTAACCCGGCCTTGGATCTGACGACAACCCATAACCTTCCAGTCTCCGACGGCCACCGGGAAGCGACCCGGCTTCAGTCCGGCGGCCGTCCGGACCGTCAGCAAATGGCACACCGCAAGCGTTATTTCTCGGTCTTTTGTGGGCCGCGCCAATCTTGCGTCTTGGGGAAGCATACCAACGCTCGAAGCCCGCCTTCCGCTCGATTTGATAGCGTGAGCCGCCCCCTGTGAGCTCCAATGATCGACAGCGCGATCGCGAGCCCCAGTCCCATTCCCCGGTTTCCCGATTCCGTGAGCTTTCCAGTCGATAGAGCGGTTCGAATACATACACGACTTCGTTCTCTGGGATTCGCAGGCCCTCGTCATCAATCGTGATCTCGATTCCGAGCAACGTGTCGCCGGCACCCTGGTCGGCCATGAGGTGAGCGATGAACTCGCCGTTGTCATCCAGCGCCAGATGCAGGTTTCGCCATCGCCGACGGGACTTGGCTCCATGCTTCTCGTCCAGCCATAATGCTAATTGCGGAAGCAGCGGCGGCCGTAAGGACCAGGGTGCCAACCTCGCGGGCAGCTGTAGAGGGGACGGCAGTAGCCATAGGGACCACGATGAAAGCCGCGGCCACAGCCGTCGGCAACGCGGATCACCTCGCCCGAGGCTGCCTGGGTCTGATTGAGCGGAGCGATCGGCATTGCCTGCGAGGTGGTGATCGTTGCAAGGCTCATAGCCAAAGCAAAGGCAGAAGCAGAAGCAGCAAGTAATTTCATTGAGATATCATCCTTTCTTCCGAAGTTTGCCGAGAAACCTCGGCGGTCCGCTTTTACCAACCGAATGGCGCAATGTCCGCCAATCGATCAAGAGTACCCGGTGACCGGGTCAAATATTTAATCTCAGCGATAGCGCCAGCCATCATGCCACCGCTCACGATGTACCCAATAACGGCGTCCGTCCCAGAAGCCACGGTCGGGATAGAAGATGCCAACTGCTGGACCGACCGGCACGACAAAAACGGGCCTATAATTCGGGCCGTTCGGGCGACAACGATAGGGAGGGGGCGATGAAAGCCGCGACTGCATCCGTCGCGGGCTTCAGCTGGTGAGGTAGCAACAAAGCAAGTTGCGGCCGCTAAGGCGAGTAAAGTGAGTTTTTTCGTGTGTACTTCTCCTTTTGAAAAAATTGATCGTTGTACCGTCAATGCTTGAACGAAACAGATCAGCAAATCCGTTGGTGCACTTGCGAGAAAATTGGGTTTGCCGCCCCATCTTGCTCTTACTCTCGGCAGCTAACTTACGATGCCCGTCACCACCTCATACGGAATCCGACTGTTCCCTTGTAAGCATAGTTGTCACCGATGTTGGCAAGGCTTGTATTAATCGAGCCTTCGCCATAGAGGGAGTATTTGCCATTGCCCCAGTCGTAGCTGCCGCCGACCCCGAGGCCACCCCAGAGTCGGTCCTGGGCGTTGGCAAAGGCGGCATCGGAGACGGTGGCCTTTGTCCCGCTGAGGAACTCGTTGTAGAGATTGGTAATACCATAGACGTTGACGCTTGCCGGCTGGCCGCTCGCGTCGCGCCAACTGTCACAATAGTCGATCGAGAGACCGAGGCGTGCCTTCAAACTTTCTCCGTCGTTTAGCGAGACGCCTGCGGCGAAGGGGTCGGTAAAGCCGTCGAATGTCACCCGCGAGTAAACAAGCTGCGCCTGCGGAGTCAGGGACCACGCGGGCGCAATATCGATGCGCTTACCCATCTCCAGGCCGAAGGCGTAGCCGAAGCCGTCATTACCCTTTGTAAGGCTGCGGTTGACGCTGCTCGAGGAAAGATCGCTATCATACCATGTCGCCTGCGCCTGCCCATCGACGTAGAGACCGCTGACGTCGTACCAGGTCAGAGTGCCGCCAAAGCCGTAGCCCGCAGTGTGGACCTTGCCGTCGCCGTAGATCGAGAAGATATCGGCGGCGTTCGTGCCATAACGGCCGGTAACCCCGGCGATAAGCGATCCTGAGTCGTTCTCGAAGACTTCCCCATCGACGCCGGCCTGGAACTGCCACGTCGAATAGTCGTAACTCGTCCCGCTGGTCGAGGTTCCGGCATCGATGTTGGTCCGGCCGGTATCGATGCGTGCCCAGACGCCATCGCCCGTGGTCGCGCCGCTGCCGCTGGGAGCCCACGAGCGATCCCCAACGCGCTGCCGCAGCGTGGGCAGGCCGTTCAAGCCAAGCAGAGTCTGTGCATAGGCTTCATAGATAGGCACGCCGGGCTGATAGAGTGGTTTCGAAGCGCCCGGGTCGGTCTTATCGAGTGGATTTGCCGTGCCGCCCGGATCGGCTGCCCCACCTGGATTTGCCGCGTCTCCTGGATTGGCTGCGGCGGTTGGATCGACCAGCGACGAGCGCAAATACCAGTCGCCGTCCGTCGGCGTGGTGACACCGTTCTTATAAAGCCGATAGGCATAGGCGCCCCCCACGACCGCCTGATCTCCATGAAAGATATAATCGCCAAGTAGCGTGAAGTTACCGCCTGATGCGCCCGCAACATCGACGATCTTGATGCCTTCCATCGTCTGTGCGCCGGTGCCTCCGGCGTTCGTAACCTTCAAAACGCTGTTCCCGGACGTGTCGCCATTGATGGCCAGTTTGTCGGTCACCGAATTATCGCCGCCGAGAACTGTGGTGACGGCCAACATACCGCCATCGCCGATGTAGTTTCCAATGGTGGTGAGCGTGGTGCCGGCCTTCTGTCCAAAATCGATGACACCGCCATTCGTGAGCGACTTCACAGATTGGTTGAAATCGTTGAGAGCCAGCGTGCCGCTCTGGTAGACGTTGACGTCGGACGAGGCGCTGAGATCATTTTCTCCGCCCGCGGCCAGCGTTCCAGCCTTTACAAAGGTTGAACCGGAGTAGTTGTTTTGTGCATTGAGCAGGGTCGTGCCTGCCCCCGTCTTGGTCAGACTGCCCGCGCCGCGGAAGACGCCCGTATAGTTGAGGGTCGTTCCAGCCACCGTTTCCAATGTGCCGCCAAGGTCCTGCAGTTCCGTGGCGCGATCAATGGTGAAACTATCGGTCGTGCGCAAAGTGCCGCCATTGAACGATATGCCGCCAGCCGCATCGCCAAGATTGCGATTATTGGAAATCTGGAGCGTGCCGCCATTGACGCCTGTGCCACCCGTATAGGTATTGTCGCCATTGAGTATCAAAGTCCCCAGATCGGTTTTGACGAGCTTCGAATTGCCGGTTAGTTCGGAGTCGATCGTTGCTGTAAAAGCCGCCCCCTCGGTTGTGCCGTCGCCCACACGAATGATAGAGGAGGGTGAGCCGACGAGAGTAATCACATCACCCTGAACAACATATCCGTTGCTGGCAAACTGCATACCGGACGCCTTGACCGCGCCAAGTCTGTCGTCAACCGTCACCGTGCCCGCGGTGGCCATGAAGATAGCGAAGGCACCGTCCTGGTAAGGCGCGTTCAGAGCGCCGGTCTGCTCTGTCCAGTTGGTGTTTGCGCTGCCGGACGCAGAGCTTTGCCAAACACCAGTGCCGCCATTGACCTGGCCATTGAACTGTGGCCCGACGTCCCAGAAGTTAAGGTTCAGCCCACTCGTATTGATGAGATTGACCTGCTTGTCCACGGAGGTCTGAACATAATAGCCCGTGGCCGGAATTGTCCCGATATCAAGTCCGTTGTTGGTCAGACTGCCATCATAGCTGATAACGCGATAAATACCGGGGTCGAACGAACCACCTAGCGGCGTCGCGACATTGATCGTACCGTCGAGAACAAGATTACCCTTGACGATCGTATGGTCGTTCAGCGGACCGCCGACCACATTAGCCTGACCAAAGCTATAGTCGAGACTAGAACCGTCGCTTAGGTTAAGATCGCCGTTGATTGTTAACGTACCGGGCGCGGTTCCAGCGCGGCCGGGCGCGAGAATTGCGCCGTCCTGAATAGTCACGTCGCCGCCTATCACTCCGACACCGCCAATCGTGCCGCCATTCTGAACTGTCGTTGCGCCAGTTGCGGCAAATTGATCGCCATTGACGTAGAGCCCGCCGTTAGTGACCGTCGTTTGCCCCGCGTAGCTATTGGCGCCCTCGAGATTGAGAACGCCGGTCCCGGTTTTCGTCAAGCCTCCGGCGCCTGTAATGGCTTGGCTGACCGTGGTGGTATTGCCGTTGGTGTCGAGAGTGCCGCCACCGGCATCCAAAGTTATGGCGCGGGTTTGTGTCAGATCGAACGATCTGTCGAAGCGTAGCGCACCGCCGCTGAAGGTTAGGCCGCCGTTGGCGCTGCCAAGCGCGTTGTCGGCGCTGATCGCAATCGTGCCACCACCGATCGTAGTCCCGCCCGAATAAGTGTTGCCGGCGATCGCATAAGGATTGAGCGTGAGTACGCCCGCGCCAGTCTTCTCGACAGCTCCGCGGCCGACAATCTGGCCATTATACTCGCCATTATCTGGCTGCACGAAACGGACGAGGCCATCGTTTTGGACGTTATTGAGGTTGTTGGCCGGATTTGTCCTGGTCGGAAGGCTCTGGGCCCGGGCCGCAAGAGTACCGTTCGCCTGTACGATGACATTGCCAGTATAGTTGACGTTGTCGCCGGTTAAGGCCAGTGTGCCGTCTCTTACAGTTACGGTCGTGAATCCGGACAAACTGCCTGAGACCGTCCAAAGCCCTTGGCCATCCTTGGTCAAGGTCGTAAAGTTGCTGATCGCTCCCGCAAGCGTGTCGCTGGAACCTGATGTGCCTTGCAGGAAAAGGCTGTTGGTACCGCTGCCTCCATTGATCTTGCCTGTAACAAGCGAACCCGGCTCAAAGGTCAGATTATCGTTGCCGCCTGCGAAACTGAGATCCCCGATGACGCGGGCGTTGGTGCGATTGATGAAGTTGATGCCAGCGCCGCCGCTTGTGCCGATAACGCTGCCGCCGCCCAGCTTCTCGATGATTCCGTAATTGTCGATGGTATTCTTAGTGCCGGTCACTTGATCTTGAAACCAGATGGCGGCACTGCTCTTTCCCTGTATCAGACCATAATTCGTCAGGCTGTTACCAAAACCATGGAGGTTGATCGCCTCCGCGGTTCGGCTGGTCCCTGTTTCAACGACGCGACCTCCAGCTTCGACCAGGATTTTGCCGTTGCTACCCAATTCGATCGTGTTCGGACCTGTTCCAAACAATCCGTTGCCATTCGTCGTCGTGCTGTTCGTAACGGTTGCCCCGCTTCGCACATTGATCGTCGCGCCGTCACCGACGCTGATCGCGTTCGTGTTGCCGACGCCGATCGTTGAACCGGGAGAGACTTCTACCGTCGCGTTGTTATAATTTCGTCCAGTTCCGACCCGGCTTGTCCAGGGATTGGGAGCAGCGGTATCGCATGTCGTTCTGGAGCCGTTCGTCGTGCAAGCGGCCTGCGCGTCGGAAGGGATCAGCGATGCTGCTGAGGGAATTAAGATAGCGATAGCGATCGCGGAACTCGATGAAATAAGGTAATCTTTTCTGCGCATTAAGCCTTCCTCATTACGTAAGCCGCGGAATCCTTGAGATTGTATATTTGCATTGTTGCAATCCAGGGGCGCGGACGGCGAACATGCGCGACCAAAGCGCTACGCTGTTCCACCGAATTTTGTTTCAGAAGGGTCCAAGCCTCAGTCGATAAACGGCTGGCAGGATGAAGGCACGACGCCCAATCCTTCCTCGCCCAGCGACTTCCATGTCGTTCGTCGGCTCGGCCCGATGCGAACTGCGAGGGCGGGCGAAATTTACCCGCGGTGCAATAGTTTCAGTTCGCGTCATCAAGAGTTTCTTTCAGTACTATCTCGGCACGAATCTTCTCCTGGGCGATGAACGCGTCGCTCCTATATTCTGGCGGCGAGCTCTCGGTGAAAGCGTGCGCTCGTGGAACCACGACGCCTGCTTTTTAAAGGTCGGCGCAGCGGATGATTGCGATGATCGGAATTCAACTTTCCAAACTGAATATGTGGGCGGCGGCGCCGTTGTCGGCGTTGTTCTTAAGCACTCGCCGACCGATCGTGTCGGTGCGATACCTAATCTCCCGCTTTCGCCGAGAACCTTTTGGCGTAATCCTCAATGTTCAGAAAAGGCTTCAATCGATGGGATGTAGGCGGCCCACACATTGATCTCAGTAGTCGGTTTTCTCGTTTAACCACTGCGATGATGTCATAAGGGGTTGGCTTGCCATACGAATGGGTCTTGTTCCAGATCGTGTTCTTTGAAGAAGCGGTGATGGCGGGCTGCGGCTCTAAAACGGCACCGTGCGGCTCGAAGCAGGGAATTGCTCTCAGTGGTGATTTCACCATATATGTCATATGGTCCATATACTGGTGCCATGCCCATATGAGCGGGGAAGGCCCCAATGCGCCGGCTTCAAAGTGGGATTGCAGAAAAGATAGCCCTGCACATGCGACGCGCCGGCGGATCTTGCCGCGTTGAGTTCGGCGAGGGTTTCAATACCTTCAACGACGACTGTCGGCGCCACGCACGATGCCAAGGTGACCATACATTCCAAGATCCGCTCATCCATCGCTGGTTGCCGTGGCTTGACGAACATGGCGTCGATCTTGACAATATCCACTGGAATGGACACGAGAGCCTCCACGGTGGAGTAGCCGGTCCCGAAGTCGTCGATGGCGATTTGACAGCCCAGTGACCTGAGGGATTCCAGCCTCGCCGCAGTCTCGTCAATTGTCCCAATCGGCAGGCTCTCCGTTATCTCAAGAATCATACGTGGCGCCAGGGAGTAATGTCGGACGATTACTTCGTATAATCGACTCCAGGTTTCGCATTCCCAGAAGCTGCGGGGAGAAATATTACAGCCTATCGATCCAGCGGGGTTTTCCGAGAGCCAATCAAAAGCCAGTTCCAGCATATGCCTGTCGAACGCTGCAATCATGCCGGACGCCTCAAGGGCCGGTATGAAATCTCCGGCTACCCTTACTTTCCCGTCCGGCATCTTTAGCTTGGCTAAACATTCGTGGTACAATATAGCGTTTGAATTGCTAATATCGCAAATTTCCTGCAGCGAAAAACCGACAAATCCGCTTTGTATAGCGTTGAACACTGTATCATCAATGCTGTTATTCTCGATATATAGCATCTAAAGATACTTTCCATATCACAGACATTATTCGCCGATAGATTCAATGACGCTGGAGCCAGCAATGATTGTGGGAACCTCGGTGGCATATTGTCTAGCTGGTTCGGTCTGTGGTTTTGTTATTCCTCGCCTTGCCGCCCGCCGCGCATGAAAACCTGCGCGACCATTTCAAACTGACCGCTTTGCCAATGTGGCATGACCTATGGATAGTCCTGCCCATTAACTGACGCGCAACCAAGCGGCGCGAAAATAACTCCCGTCCTCTGCGTTTCCGCGACGCGTGTTAATTGACGTAACGGGCGAAACCGCTCAAGTTCAGAAGCTGACAGCAGGATGGTCTTGCCCACATCGAGCCTTCTAGGTGACATAGATCCTCCGTCCATGCTTTTGAAATCGGTGTTCCTCTTTTAAAATCGACCATTTTTTGCCGCATAATCATCATTTGCTGGCTGGGCTGCGAAGTCGGAACGACAGGGAAACCTCACCTGGCAGCGGTCAATGGATAACCTTCTTGCAATCCATACGCTGTCGATGTCGGCCGCCTCTAACTGGACGCAAGTTACACGCCGCACTTACCCCAAAATATGCTTTAGTCGGATTCCTCCTGTATCCCGTCTGTGCGGACGCATCGCGTCCCTTTGGCGTCGCTGCGAGTTCCGGCAAGCCCCTACGGCTCTGATGGCTTTTGAAAGGTCTTTGCTTCAAAAACCGCACTGCCGTCGAAAAGGGCGCGGGAGATCGAAAGCGGCTGTGCCGGCGCTGGCATCGGCCACAGTCGGCGAGCTGGTGTGGCAATGAAACCTAGGTGACGGCCCGCGGCCAATCCACAATTTGGAGAGAGCGGTCGACAAATTCGGCGAGGCGATAGACTTTCATCTATCCACGACGCGTGGTGCCAGAGTTGCAAAACGCTTTTCGAACAAGGCCCTCAATGGTCCGAAGGAGTGGGAGAAGCCGATCCGACCATCATCAACATAGACAAGGCGCCGGCCTACGGCGTTGCTATCTCAGAGTTGAAGGTTGAAGATAAACGCGCGAAAGAGCTTCCCAACAGTTAGGTCAAACATCTGACGCTCTCGTCGAAGCCGATTGGCAAGTTGAAGCCGCTGACGAGCCGGCTCGAGCCTCTAAGACGTTTAACGCCGCTAATATGACGGTCGAAGGTTGAGATCAGCGCCCCTTGCGCAGGGCTGGCGGCGATTGACAATCTAACGGGGGAGTCGGTAGCGAAGCACGCATTGTCAAACCGGACGTCCGGCATCGAACTGCTTATTCCTATACGTTTTTGATGTCGCGTGAGTCCAATTCGCGCGGGTTCCGCGGGCACACATCTCCTATGCTTCAAGTAGCATTATTCTTATATTCGGCATACGCGGCGACATATCACGTTCCTTTGCTCTCGTTGCGACTTTCGCGGTTAAAACGAAGGTTAAACGAAGGGCTGGAGCCATACGCGTTTTTGTAAAGAAGGGCAAATCGTCCTGGATTGGAGAAATTCAGGCTTAGCGCGAGATCAATTACGCTTTCCGCTTGGCCGGCCCTGATCGCGCCATGAGCGGCAGCAAGGCGATAGCTACACAAAATCGCCGTTGGCGTCTCTCTCCGATATGTGTGGAACATGCGCTGGAGTGCTCGTCGACTACAGCCAGCTGCCTTAGCCACGTCGTTCAGATTGATTTTATTATAGAGATTATCGCGCATAAAGGCTTCCGCCCTGAGAAGCTGCCTTGGCATATCTCCTACCGCGCCATGATTGAAGGCTTCAACCATATTGTGTGGCAACCTCACGAAAAGCTTGACCAAGGCCAATTGTTCATAGGCTTTCGCGAGCATCGTTTTCTCGTGCTGCGTGGCAGTGCTAAGATCCCTCTCCGCCTGCCGAAGCGCCGCATATAGCCCATCTACATCGTGTTGCTGAAAGAGAGCAGGAGGCAATATGAATCTCTGCCCATATGGCATACCGGTAAGCTCCTCGAAATATCCCCGCAGCACCGATGACGGAATCTGGAGCAGCAGCCAGGAACTATCGGCGCCGATCTGTAATCTTTCTCCCCGCTTGCCGCTGATAGTCGCGACATGATTGACTGGGACGCGAACTATCTCGCGGCTATGCCGATCGTAGGTTTGTACCTCTCCCGCCAGCACGAAAATGATATTCACACAAGTCACGTCGCGCTTCGCAATGCCTACAATGCCGCGGGAATGTTCCGCGTTGACGATGGATATTGAACGGAGGGGGTGCTTATCAAATTTAAAAAAAACGTAAGGTCCGCCAGCTCTTTGGGACGGGGTCTCCCATCGCCATTCCGGCTCCAGAGCACTAAGATCGCGGATCATTGCGTGGCAAGAACAATCTTCAAAGCCACGAATATATTGCTCAAAAGCCTTCATAGATGTGATCATTCGTTGCCCTGTTTTAAGCTTCCCGTGACCTAAGGCCTCGCGAAATGGCTGCTCAAATTAGAACCGCTAACAACATCCCTCGATCCCATGGGCCACCGTCGCGTTTGACTCAGGCAAAAATAGGCGAACGCCTTATGGCAGAGCGCTCGACTGCCGACGACAGCTACGGCCTGCAAGTCTGGCAAGTCGCGAGTACCGCTGTCCGAAATTGATCAAATGCCCGCGCCATCGGAAGTAATCATGGTCTCGATATTGCCAGATGATACCGGAAAATATGCACTATCATCCGACAACCCATTCTTGTCCAAGAATAGCAACGACGCCCGACCTATTCTTTGAGAATCGATCAGCGGCTATCGAAATCAATCATTTTCCAGGTTATAAGCTGCCACATATACGTCCTCGCGCTCCGCGGAGAGCTATGCGGATAGGCCGCAAGTTAATTCCAAAAGCTCGTGGCTTACCGATCCATAAGTGTTCTCAGACCGAAATTTGCCGATCCTTGTTTCTAACGTTCCCGGTCTTTGTCAACGAAAGGCAACAGTCGCGGATCTGATAGTGATGCCACCCTAGGGGCTTTGGTGCTTCTTGCCATCGATAGCAGCATCGATCGCGTGCTCAACCGCATTGACCTTGAGGCATCCAGAGATATCGCCGGCCGGAATGTTTAGTTGTCTCGTTTTGGCAAAGCACCGCTCACCCAAGAAAGCGCTTTGCATCGTTGTCAATGCGTATGGAGCTGAACTTTCGTCGAAATTGCATCAAGGGGACGACCATCAGATAGAGACCTTGCTATTGGACGCCGTTTGCATTCCTTGATGCTCGATAGTGTCCGCGGTGACGCGAGAGCAAAGCCAGGCAGCGACAATGGAGCCATTATTCGATGCTTTACTCAGCAGCAGGTGTACCGGAAAATAGATCGCATGCGAAGGATGCGATATCGGTTGCATCGACGTATCCAATGCATAGAGGCACCATTAGCCGCAAATCTTGCGATACGCTGAAGGCGTGTTGCCCATTATTCTCTTGAAGACACTCGTGAAATGTGCGTGATCCGCAAAGCCGCAAATGACAGCGATGTCCGCGATGGGCATTTTGGAACGCACCAACAGTTCTTGCCCCCGACGCACGCGAGCGCGGATAAGATAGCGGTGAGGGGTCTCCTTCATTGAATTCTTGAACCGGTAAACAAAGATCGTTTTGCTAACTCCCGCTATCGTCGCCAGTTCATTCAGCGAGAGATCGCGAGATAAATTCTGTTCAATATATTCCAAAACCCGTTGCAATTGCCGACAGCTGAGCTTGCTTCCACAATCCGCAACGAACGGTCTTTTTCTTTCGACCGCGTGCTTAGCCAACACATCCGCGGCTAACGCGCGAGTCAGATATTCAATTTTAAGAATGGAATGATAGACCGGCTCGCGCAATGTCCATTTCACAGCATACATCAACGAGGCGAGACTAGGACAGATCGCACCAAATTGTGGAATGATCTCGATATCGGCTGAACAGTCAAATAGTTCCCCAGCCACCTCGCCCAGCAGATTTGCCTCAATAGATACGTCCAAAGCTCGAGTAGGAACCGAAAGCCGTGTCGAAAGAGGCATTCCCGGCGGAAGCAAACTAATCATGCCCGCAGGCATTTTGTGCTTCTCCTTGCGCCCGTCGAAGCGAAATTCGCAGTCGGTTTCTGAAAGGCTCATATCAATCCAAAGGCAGCTCGCCACATGCTGCCTTTCGATGGGCTCCTTCTCGACAATGGCCGCATGCAACGTCGGCCAACCCAATCGCTCACTCTCTTCCAAGAGGACGACCCCTTTGGCGGTATCCAGTACTGTGTTGCGTCGGCTGAAAGAACGCTCCGCTATATGAGAAGCCTCAACGCCTATTCTATTTAATCGTTCTGTTTTGTTGCTGGACAACGCCTGCGGATCCTTTAGTAAGATATTACCCGATCGTCGGTCGGATCAGCCCAGCGGGTGTTGGGCACGGTCGAAAACCAGCCCGGGCGAGCTGGATCGCGATCGTAAAGATAGCCACCCAACGACTTGAACAGCTCCGAATATCGGCCGAGCTTCTCGCGGTCGAGTTCCACGCCGAGCCCGGGACCATCGGGCACTTTAATTGCGCCGTTGGCATATCTCATCGGGCCTCCGACGATGATATCGTCGGTCAGCTGATGATAATGCGCATCGGCGGTGTAGACGAGATTCGGCAGCACCGCGCCGAGATGCAGCATGGTGGCAAGCTGAATGCCTAGTTCGCCGGAAGAGTGCACGGCAATGCCAAGCTGGAATGTCTCGCATACGCCTGCCGCCTTGATACAAGGCCGGATGCCGCCCCAGAAGGTAGTATCGAGCAGGATGACGTCGACGGCTGGATTTAGCACATTGGTCGCAAGCTGTTCGAAGTTGATGACGATGGTGTTTGTGGCAAGCGGCATATGGGTGTTTTCGCGCACGCGCCGCATGCCATTCAGCCCCCAGGTCGGATCCTCGTAGTAGTCATTATTGAGATCCTCGATACCCTTTGCAAAACGGATGGCCTCCTCGACGCTGAAGGCGGCATTAGGATCATATCGAACGGAATCGCTGCCAACAGCCTTTGCAAGTGCGCGGAAGACCTCGAGCTCGTAATCTGGCGGAAAGACCCCACTTTTGAGTTTGTGCGCCTTGAAGCCATGACTGCGCTTGAGCTCCAGTGCCTGTTCGATCAGCTGATCAGCAGTGCGGATTTCACCCTTGCCGGTATCCTTGTTGGGTAGGCGAAAGAAAAGATAACTCGCGAAACCGACCTCATCGCGCATCTTGCCGCCAAGGACGTCATAGGCCGGAACACCCAGGAACTTACCGATGATATCGATGCAGGCAAATTCGATTGCCGCGTGCATCTGCGTCCGGTTGTTGTAGAGGCTGGCGGTCGGATTGCAGATCTTGAAACGCAACTGCTCGAGTTCAAACGGGTCATGTCCGACAAGATAGGTCTTGAGGGCGCGGAACGCTGCCTCGGCGCTCTCGCCTCCGCCCCCCATCTCGCCGAGACCGATAATGCCGACATCCGTTTCGACCTCAATGATCGTGCGCACGAAGCGCCCCCAATGCGCGCCATTGGAGTGCCGTAGCGGCGCTTCCAGTGGCACGGTCACGGTTGTCGCTCGGATGTCGGTGATCTTGGGCCGCTTCATGCAGGTCTCCGTTCAATTGAATAGAATTAGTTATTCAGGCAGCGCGATGCCGAGCTTGGCCATAGTGCCGCCGTCGATTTTCATGTCAGCGCCGGTAATGAAGCGAGCCTTGTCACTGGCGAGAAAGGCAACCAGATCCGCGACTTCTTCCTGCTTGCCGACACGGCCGATCGGATGACCCTTACCCCATTGAGCGATCATCTCGTCCTGGGTCATATCACCCTTGAAGAGATCAGCGGCCCAACGAAGCATTGGCGTATCGATCGAGGCTGGACAGACGGCATTCACGGTGATGTTGTCGGCGGCATGATCGAGAGCCATAGCGCGCACCAGCGCGTTAATTGCGCCCTTGCTCGCCGTATAGGCAGCGACATTTGCTTGAGAGGCATAGGATTGTATCGACGAAATCGCGACAATCGCGCCACCGCCCCGCTTCTTCATTTCCGGAATGACAAATTTCGCAGCGAGATAAACGCCTTTTAAATTGATATCGAGCACGTCGTCCCAGACGTCCTCCGGCGTGTTTACGACGGTGCCATAGCGCTGGATGCCGGCGCAACAGGTGAGGATGTCGACACCGCCATTCCTCACGACAGCTTCGTCGACGGCGCTACACATATGTCCGGAATTTCGGACGTCGCCAACAAAGCCGGTTGTTTTGCCGCCAATCTCCATCACGGCCTTCTCAACCGAATCTTTGTCGTTGGAGACAATCAGGACCCGTGCTCCCGCCCTGGCGAACCGCTCAGCGCAAGCGCGGCCCATGCCCAAGCTGCCGCCGGTTACGATGACGCTCTTGCCGTCGAATTCCATTTTCGGCGCTCCTCCACCCGATGAAGTTAATAACATTCTACCATACCAGTATGTCAATAGTCGAATTTAGGTTCCTCTACACCACGAAACTCCGTCTTGATCGCGAGCAGGCTGCCTTCGAGCGGATGGGCGTCGAGATGTTCGTCCGTCATGGTGAAACGGGCCGAGGTGACGTAGAGGGTCGAAAGATCCGCGCCGCCGAATGTGCAACTCGTTGGCCAAGAGATCGGCAATTCGATAAGGCCCTTGAGTGTGCCATCGTTGCTAAAGCGCGCGACAGCCGCGCCGCCGACCACGCGACAATTCCAAAGATGATCGTCCGCATCGAGACAGGAGCCATCCGGCAGCCCGCGCTCAAAACCGCTGACAATCGTGCGGCGGTTGGCGATGGCTTTTGTCGCGGGGTCGTAGGCGAAGGAGTAGATTTCATTTGCAAGCGTGTCGGCAAAGAGAAAGCGGTTGTCGCGCGTCCAGCCCATGGTGTTGGTGATGCCATACTCGTTGGGAGTAAGCCGCATGATCGTGCCCGACGCATCGATGCGGTAGACCGCACCGGTGTTGGCGGTCATATCCTTGGGTGTGCCGTCCTGATTGAGATTGTTCTGCATCGTCGAGACCCAGAACGAGCCGTCCGGCGCAACACGGCCTTCGTTCAGTCTATTGTCGGGCATGTCCGGCTCCGGCACGGCGAAGGTTTCGAATTTCTCACCGGGTCGCCAGAAACAGACCTCGCGCGCCAGCCCAACAATGAAGCCGCCGTTCTTGCACATGCCGATCGAGGTGGGGAAATCAGGTGTCGGCCATGTATTGTGCCGGCCAGTCTTTACCTCCAGACGATGAATGCGCTTGCCGCCGATGTCGACCCAATAGAGTGCGCACTCGTCATGCACCCATAGAATGCTTTCACCGACGATATCCTGCGCCTCGAAAATAACACTGGCCTTCATTGGCGCTCCTAACCGTTTCCAAAACTTCCAATTGACAATAGGTAAACTAGGATCTACATCAAGCTTAAATGAAACCTATATGATAGGCAAGGGCGGAGCTTGATAGAGATCGTGTCGGGGATAAAGGAGGCAGGGGATCGGCAGGGAGCGAATGAAGGCCTCCTCGGCGGCGTGATGCGCTCGGTGAAAGCCTTCATTCGCGACAATGGGCTTCAGGTTGGCGATGAGTTGCCGAGCGAGGGCGCTTTTGCAGAACTGACCGGCACGTCGCGAACGATCGTTCGCGAAGCCTACCGTTCGCTTGCGGCGCTGACGCTGATCGATATCGGCAATGGACGGCGGGCCAGGGTGGCGGCACCAAGGGCAGACGTGCTGGCAATGATCACCGATCATGCTGTTCATACCAACCAGGCGACGATCCAGCAGATCTTCGACGTGCGGCGAACCATCGAGCGACGCACGGTGTCGCTTGCCGCGCTGCGTCGGACCGATCGCGAGGCGGGGGACATTTATGCGCTGGCCGAAGCCATGCAGCGCGATTTCGACGATCCGCAGAAGGTCATGGAGCATGACATCGCTTTTCACGAGGCGATCGGCGTTGCTTCGAAGAACCCGATGTTTTCCTTGATTGTCGGCTCCTTCCATGTCGTGACGCGTCACACCTGGCCGATCGGCTGGGCAAGCCGCGGCAGTAATGAAACCAGGCAGGAAAGCATCGACGGCCATTTCGCAATCGCCCAGGCGATTGCCAATGGCGATCCGGCCGGGGGTGAGGCGGCAATGGTCGAGCATTTCGACCTGACCGTAAAGGCACTTTTGGCGGCTGGAGTATACTGATGAAGATCACCGCATTCGAAACCATTCGCGTCAAGGAATTTCCAAACATTCTCTGGGTGAGAATCCACACGGATGAGGGTCTCGTCGGGCTCGGTGAGACATTCTTCATGGCAGAGACCGTCGAGGCCTATATCCACGAAGTCGTGGCGCCAAAGCTCCTCGGCAGAGATCCCCTGGAAATCGATAAAATTTCCAAGGATCTGACCGGCTATCTTGGCTTCCGTTCCACAGGGGTCGAAATGCGCGGCAATTCGGCTGTCGATATCGGCCTATGGGATCTGTTCGGGAGGGCGACGGACATGCCGATCGCGCAGTTGCTCGGCGGCTTCTCGCGCCGCGAAATCCGCACATACAACACCTGCGCCGGCAACACCTATATGCGTGACGCCAGCGGCCAACAGACCGGGAATTACGGCATCGGTGGCCCGAGGCGCGACTATGACGACCTCAATGGCTTTCTCGACCGTGCCGACGAACTGGCCGAGGACTTACTATCCGAAGGCATCTCGGCCATGAAGATCTGGCCCTTCGATATCGCCGCGGAGGCGAGCAGCGGCCAATATATTTCTGGACCTGCACTGCGCAAGGCGCTGGAGCCGTTCGAGAAGATCCGCAAGCGGGTCGGCGACAAGATGGACATCATGGTCGAGTTTCACTCGATGTGGCAGCTCACTCCAGCCATCCAGATTGCCCGTGCGCTCGAACCCTATGCCACGTTCTGGCACGAGGATCCGATCAAGATGGATTCGCTCTCCAGCTTGAAGCGCTATGCGGCGGCGAGCCGCGCGCCTTTATGTGCCTCTGAGACACTTGCGACGCGCTGGGCCTTTCGTGATCTGCTGGAGACCGAAAGCGCCGGGGTCGTCATGCTCGATCTTTCGTGGTGTGGCGGCATTTCCGAGGCAAAGAAAATCGCAACGATGGCTGAGGCCTGGCATCTGCCGGTCGCGCCGCATGACTGCACGGGACCGGTGGTATTATCGGCGTCGACGCATCTGTCGCTCAATGCACCGAATGCACTCGTGCAGGAGAGCGTGCGAGCTTACTACCGTACTTGGTATGCGGATCTCACTACGCAATTGCCGACTGTTGCCAACGGCATGATCACTATTCCGCCGGGGCCGGGCCACGGGGTCGAATTGGCCGACGATCTCGAGAAAAAGTTCAGCGTTTCCCGCCGAATAGCCAAGGCCGAAGCCTGAGGTCCGCAAAAAATACTTGACTTGTATGGTAGTAGGTTAGTACGGTCCGCATTGAGGAAGACATCGGGAGAAGAGCCACCACATGCGTACAGTGCAATCCTCAAACGTCTTCGTGATGGGTGAAGCAGTCGGACCGCAGGTCTATCGCATCCTGCGTGAGCGGATCATTCAGGCTGAACTTTTGCCGGGGGAGCGGCTATCGGAGTCGGATGCGGCCAAATCCTTGTCGGTCAGTCGGCAGCCGGTACGCGAGGCCTTCATCAAGCTCTCGGAGGAAGGCTTGGTGCAGGTATTGCCGCAGCGCGGCACCTTCGTCACCAAGATTTCCGTGGCTTCGGTCATGGATGTGCGTTTCGTACGTGAGGCGATCGAGGCCGATATCGTCAGGCACGTTGCCGAAAGTCACGCGCCTGAGACGATCGCCGAACTGCGTCGGCAGCTGCACGAACAGAGCAAGGTGCCACACGACGATCGCGCGGCTTTCCTAAAGCTCGACGAACTCTTTCATCGCACGCTCGCAGCAGCGGCCGGCAAGGTCTATGCCTGGAGCGTAATCGAAAGTGTCAAGGCGCAGATGGACCGCGTCCGCTTCCTCTCCGTCGACGACATGCATGTCGGAAAGTTGATCGAGCAGCATGAGAGAATCGTCGACGGCATCGCGGCCGGCGACAAGGCGGCAGCCGAGCAAGCGATCCGGTTGCACTTGCGCGAGATACTGACGTCTCTGACGGAAATCGCCCGTTTCCGCGCTGAGCTGTTCGACGATACGGCACCTACAGAGTAAATCACCAGCAACACAGGGAGGAAAGCATGCTTAAGAAATTGATCGCCGGTACGGCGCTCGGACTATCGTTGATGGCATCCGGTGCTTCTGCCGCAGGACTGAATATCACATTCATCAGCCACTCCTCGGCATCCAACACTTTCTGGCAGTCGGTCAAAAAAGGCTTTGACGATGCTTGCGCCCGCGTCGACGCCAAATGCCAGCTTGTGCTCACGCAGACTGAGGGCTCAGTCGAGCAGGCGGTCGCCAATCTCCAGGCGGCAATCGCCACGAAGCCGGATGCGATCTTCGTCGCCATCGTCGACGACAAGGCCTATGACGCGGCGATCAAGGAAGCGATCGACGCCGGCATCCTCGTGCTTGCCGTCAATGTCGATGACAGCCAAGGCGCCAAGGGCAACGCCCGCAAGGCCTTTATCGGCCAGGGCTTTGTCGCGGCAGGCTATTCGCTTGCCAAGGCGCAGTCGCTGAATTTCCCGAAGGACGGCCCGCTCAACCTGCTTGTCGGCGTCAATGCGCCCGGCCAGACATGGTCCGAACAGCGCGCAGCCGGCGTGACCAAATTTCTCGAGGAATACAAGGCCGAGCACAAGGATCGCGTGATCAACATCACCCGCGTTGATGCTGCAACCGATCTAGCTTTGACGGCGGACCGCATCGGCGCCTATCTCAACGCCAACCCAAACACGACGGCCTATTTCGATACTGGCTTCTGGGGTGCAGGCGTCGCAAAGGTGCTGAAGGATCGCGGTATTGCGCCAGGCAAGGTTCTGCTCGGCGGTTTCGATCTCGTGCCCGAGGTGCTGCAGCAGATGAAGGCCGGCTATGTGCAGGTGCAGGTCGACCAGCAGCCTTACATGCAGGGCTTCATGCCTGTCATGGAGACCTATCTGTGGAAGAAGGCCGGCCTTGCTCCATCGGACATCGACACCGGACAGGGTATCGTCACACCCAAGGATGTTCCGACCATCATGGAAATGTCCAAACAAGGATTGCGTTGATCCAACTCCTATAAACCGAGCGGCGCTATGTCTGGGTGATGTAGCGCCGCAAAAATCCGGCGTGGGCCTATGAAACGGTTTCTAAAAATCTACCTCGACAAGCCAGAACTCGCAGGCGCAGCCTTGCTTGCTATTTTGATTATTGTCTTCCAGCTCAAGTCGAGCGGCGTTCTGCTGTCGTTCGAGAATATTCGTGGCATCATGGGTCTCCTGCCGGAAATGGCGTTAGTGGCCATCGGCGTCACCGTATTGATGATCTGCGGTGAATTCGACCTTTCGGTCGGCTCTGTCTTTGCTTTGATGCCGATGTCGATGGCTGTCATGCTGAACGATGGTATTCCGTTCAGTGTGGCCCTGCTGCTGGGGTTAGTACTCAGTGCGTTTATCGGCTTGATCAACGGCTATATTACGCTGCAGTTCTCCATTCCAAGCTTCATCACCACGCTCGGCATGCTGTTCATGGCGCGGTCGCTGACGATCGTCATCTCGGGCGGCTTTCCGCCACTTCTGCCCGACGATCTGCCTACGTGGCTTTTCACCGACTATATCTGGCCGGGAGCGATCCTGCGTATGTCTTTCCTCTGGTTCGCGCTGATTGCGGTCCTTGCTGCTGCATTCCTGTCTCTGACCAATTTCGGCAATTGGATCCGCGCCGTCGGCGGCTTCAACGAGGCCGCGGCATCTATGGGCATACCGGTCAGGCGCGTGAAGATCGTCTGCTTCATGCTCTGCTCGATGCTGGCGGGTTTTGCCGGCCTGTTGCAGGTGCTGCGTCTGGGTTCACCGCTGCCGTCGATCGGCGAGGGGCTGGAGTTGCAGGCGGTTGCCGCTGCCGTCATCGGCGGCACGGCGCTGGCCGGCGGTATCGGCACGGTATTCGGTGCGATCATCGGCACGCTGCTCATCCGCACTATCGACAATGGTCTCGTCCTCTCGCGGGTCGATGCCAACTGGTTCAAATTCGCGATCGGCATGCTCACCATGTTTGCCGTCATCGCCAATGCCTGGATGGGCAAGATGTCCCGCAAGATCAAGGTGGAGGCGCACAAATGACACAAGCAATCATCGAGTGCCGTAATCTTCAGAAATGGTATAGCGGTGTGCACGCGCTGAAAAATGTGTCGCTGACAATCAATCCCGGTGAATCCGTCGGCTTGGTGGGCGACAATGGCGCGGGAAAATCAACACTGATCAAGATCCTCTCGGGAGTGCACCATCAGGATGATGGCCAGATTCTGATCGAGGGGAGGGAGGTCAATTTTCGGTCTCCCAAGGATGCCATGCATCACGGGCTTGAGACGATCTATCAGTACAATTCCATGGTTCCGACAATGTCAATTGCCCGTAACCTGTTCATCGGTCGCGAGCCCATGAAATGGCAGGTCGGCAATTTCGGGATCATGGATCAGAAGCGTATGCGCGATGAGAGCGTCAGGGCGATCGCCGATGTCGATCTGCATTTGCGTTCGCCGGACGCACTGGTTGGCGAGCTTTCGGGTGGTCAGCGGCAGGGTGTGGCGATCGCTCGCGCAATGCATTTCAAATCGAAGGTGCTGATCCTCGACGAGCCCACAAACCACCTGTCGGTCAAGGAAACGAACAAGGTTATCGGTTTCGTGCGCGGCCTGAAGGCACAGGGCCTGACCGGCATCTTCATCTCGCATAACATGCAGCATGTCTTCCAATCTTGCGACCGGATCGTAGCAATGGCACGCGGTGAGATCGTGTTCGATCGAGCGACCGCGGACACCTCGATCGACGAAGTCCACGAACTCTTGTGAGGCTGAGATGGCAATTCTCTCAGGAAAAACTGCGCTGCTCACGGGAGCGCTCGGAACGCTTGGCCGAGCGCAGGCAAAGGTCCTGGCTCAATCGGGAGCGGCTGTGCTCCTG
Source organism: Rhizobium sp. BK312 (assembly GCF_014193605.1). NCBI lineage: Bacteria > Pseudomonadati > Pseudomonadota > Alphaproteobacteria > Hyphomicrobiales > Rhizobiaceae > Rhizobium > Rhizobium sp. BK312. The sequence continues at coordinate 593,173 of NZ_JACHZP010000002.1, forward strand.
CTCGACCGGCCGGGAGCAGAGAATGGCGAGCAATTCGCAGCAAGTATTACCTCCGAAACCGCTTGCAACGCGCTCTATGTCGGACAGGACCTGAACCGTCTCGCCGAGAGCGAGCAGAAAATAGCCGAACTCGCAGCTACCCATGGTGGTATCGATATACTGATCAACAATGCGGCATTGATAATCAATAAGCCCTTCGAGCAATTTTCTTTGGAAGAATATGAGGACCAATTGCGGGTGAATTCGTCAGCAGCCTTTGCACTGACGCGCGCCGTGACGCCGAGCATGAAGCAGAAGGGGTACGGCAAGATCGTCAATTTTTGCTCGATCACACTCAATGGACGATGGGATGGCTATGTGCCCTATGTCGCTTCCAAGGGCGCCATGTACGGGCTGACCAAATCGCTTGCCCGCGAACTCGGTCCGCATGGGATCCGGGTCAATGCGATCTCGCCGGGCGCCGTTGTCTCTGAAGCCGAGCAGCGCATCTTTGGAGACCGGCTGCAGCAATACAACGATTGGATCATCGAGAGCCAATCGCTGAAGAAGCGCATCCAGCCAACAGATATAGCAGAGCTGGCTCTTTTCCTCGTCTCACCCGCATCCGATATGATCTCCGGCCAGAACATTGCGATCGATGGCGGTTGGTAGATGGCGGTCGAGCGGATCGTTCTGGACAACGAAAAAGCGCGCCTCGAGCTCGTGCCTGCGCTTGGAGGAGGTATTGCGCGGCTTGATGTTCGGATCCCAGGCGGCTCCTTTCTTCCGGCTCTAAGACCCTGGACCGGAAGGGAGGGGGACGCCTTCTCGCTCGGCTCCAATGTGCTTGTCCCATTTTCCAATCGCATCTCCGGCGGCGGCTTCGAACAAGACGGCATATTCTATCTCATCCCCGTCAATCTTCCCGGCGAGCCATTGCCTATTCACGGCGACGGCTTTCAGCGGCGCTGGCGTACGGTTGCTCGACGCGGCGAGATCGCCGAACTGGAATGCGATGGGGAGATCGGTCCCTTCCGTTATCGGGCAAGACAGATTGTTACACTCGCAATAGATAAGCTGGTGATTGATCTCACCGTTCAAAACCTGTCGGGGCAGAAATTGCCTTTCGGTGTCGGCTTTCATCCTTGGTTTCCAAGAAACGCTGGCACCCGGCTGCGATTTCGCGCTTCAGAAATATGGCTGGAGGATGAGCGCCATCTGCCGGCCGGGCGACGAAAGGTTATCGAGGTTCCAGACTGGGACTTTGACAGTGGGCGCGTCTTGCCTGAGGGTTGGATCAACAACGTCTTCGGCGGGTGGGACAGAAAAGCTGTAATCACACAAGGGGGAGGAGCGGTATCACTCAGGATCTTTGCCTCCGATAACCTTGATTACGCGTTGGTCTATTCACCGAATTCGAACGTAGACTTCTTCTGTTTTGAACCAGTTTCTCACCCTGTGGACGCGCACAATCTCGACGGTCGGCCCGGCCTCCAGGTGCTCGAACACCGCGAAGAACTGACTGCTTCGATGACGTTGCAATGGGATGTGTGACACGCAACTCGATTAAAAGTCGCACGCTTACAGGTCGTGTGTGGCTATCGGACGAACTCGCGCCAGCGCAGCAATGTCACATTGTCGATACATGCCCGGACAGGGCGTTTTTTGTGCATTCAACCGGTCGCGCAGTAATATCAGGTCAACACCGATTGAAGGTGATCGCCGTTAGCTGGCGCCATAATCTCCAATCGAACTCAAGGTCACGCTGCCGAAGTATGTCATCCGAATAGAATTGAAATGCCATGACGCTGGAGCTGCAGAATCTCATTTTGGAAATGGTCGCCCGTGGCGAGCCTTGCAAACAACGATTGATCGTTTGTGCCTTGAGGTGGAACGCTTGGTACCGGGCATCGTTTGCTCGGTGTTGTCGGTTGATGGAGCGCGCCTTCATCCTCTCGCGGGACCCTCGCTCCCAGGATCTTATTCCGCCGCACTTGATGATCTGACCATTGGACCGTTAGTGGGCTCCTGTGGCGCCGCCGTATATTGGCGGCAAGCTGTTGCCGTGACAGATATCGCGCGCGATCCTCGCTGGGCGAAATTCAAAGATCTGGCCCTACAACTCGGCTTCAAGGCATGCTGGTCGACCCCAATCTTCAGTGGTGACCGTGTTGTTGCGACATTTGCCTTCTACTTTCACGAACAGCGAGGTCCGAGCCACCTTGAACAACAGATTGTTGACGCTAGCGTGCACCTTTGCGCTATCGCCATTGAGCGGGACGAGCGAGTGCGCGAGCGCCAGCGATTGACGTATATGGACGTGCTGACCGGCCTGCCGAACCGTGGGCAATTTAATCAGGGCCAGATCGCCAATCTCTTCCTTCTTCACCGCAAACATCTCACCGCCGCAGATCATCGAAAGCTTCGTTTCTACGCCATCGCAACATGGCGGCAGATCACCATGTCAATCAACGCGTGAAGGCTGGTACCATGCCAGACGCGCGACCTGTCCCAGCTTAAGGCGACGCCACCCATTGAGGCAATGTGAGCACAAGGCACTCCCGGGCCGGATTGACCCCTATTAGAGCGTCGCGCCACCGGCCTCACGCATTGCGGCGGGCAGCGTCTCCCAGGCCCTGATCAACTCGCCGATGGAGCCGGCCCCCATTTTGCGCATGGCATTGGCGCGGTGCAATTTGACCGTGACCGCACTTATCCCGAGGTCGAAGGCGATTTGCTTGTTGAGCCGACCGCGTGCCACCTCGCGCAGGATTTCGCGTTCGCGGTGCGTTAGTGTCACCAGGCGCTCAATATTCCGCTTGACGACCAAAGCATTGGCCCGTCGCGCCGCGTCGAGCGCGATACCGGCAATGACGGCGTCGAGCAGCGTCTGGTCGCGCACTGGCTTGGTCAGGAAGTCAACCGCACCCGCTTTCATCGCCTGCACGGTCATCGGAATGTCGCCATGCCCGGTTAAGAAGATGATTGGCTTCGCATTACCGCTTTCCAGCAGATGATGCTGTAGGTGAAGGCCGCTCGCCCCCGGCATGCGGACGTCAAGGATCAGGCAGCCGGGGCTGTCCAGTATGTCAGCCTCAAGCACTTCTCGGGTCGAGGCGAAGCTCATTGGCTGCAGGCCTGCCGAAAGGATCAGCTCCGACAAGGCCTCGCGAACAGCTGCATCGTCGTCAACGATGATTACGATGGGCTCGCTGAGGTCATTCTTTTGCTGCCGCGATAGCGGTGCCGTTCTTCGGAGCGGCTGGTCAATTTTCATGTCACCCTCCATTTCTCGATTTCTGTAGAGCTTCCCCTATCGCGATGAGTAGGGCAGGCGCGTCGAATGGCTTTCGAAAAAAGCCATCCACGCCTTTGGCGCGGCCCTGATCGGCAATCTCGTGGCGGCCTGTAACCAGGAATACCGGCAGTTCCGGACGCGCCTTGTTGACTATGTCACGAAGTTCAAAGCCGTTTGTACCTGGCATTCCGATGTCGGTGATCAACAAATCCAGATCCGACAGACCGCAGGCAAGCAGATGTTCAGCCGACCGGAAACAGCAGGCTGAATAGCCGGCGGATTCCAGCAGCTCGTCCAGGGATTCGAGCAGCCTCGCATCGTCATCGACAACCGCAACGATCGGTTTTGTCTTCTTCATCCTCAATTTCCTCCCATGCGGCGCGAATGGATGATCTGTATTCCCAATCGTTCCGCTATGCGCACGAGATCAGCAAGCGATGCCGCCGCCATCTTCTGCATCACATTCCGTCGATGGACTTGCAGCGTCACTTCGCTGATTCCGAGTTGCGATGCCGCCTGCTTGTTGAGCAGGCCGCTAACTACGAGCGGCAGCACGTCGCGTTCGCGTGGCGTCAGTTCGAGATAACGCTGCTTCAACAAGCTTAGTTCGGCCCGTTCCGATCGCTTTTTCCGATCCTCCGAAATTGCCGTATGAACCGCGGCCATGAGGTCCGCATCGCTGAACGGCTTCGTGAGAAAATCCACCGCGCCGTGCTTGATCGCCCGCACAGAGGAAGGGATGTCGCCATGACCGGTGATGAAGACGATCGGCGGATGATCGCCCTCGGCGATCTGCCGCTGCAGTTCGAGGCCGTTGATATCGGGCAATTCAACGTCGAGTATCAGGCAGGCAGGTAGATCCGGTTTTTCGGCGTCTACATAGTCACCCGCCGAACCGAACGCGATGGCGCGCATGCCGTGGGTCTCCAGGAGCTCGCCGAGTGCCTCCCTGATGCGTTCGTCATCGTCGACGATGAAAACAACATGGTTGTCCGGTGTCATGGCGCCGCTTTCCCCACGGTTGGTAAGGTGAAAATGAACCGCGCGCCACGCGGTTCATTTTTCTCGGCCCATAGACGCCCGCCATGCGCTTCCACGATCGAACGGCAGATGGCGAGACCCATGCCCATTCCGTTCTCTTTCGTCGTGAAGAAAGGTTCGAAGATCTGATCCGGGAATTCGATGCCGTTCCCCCGGTCGCCTATTTCGATCTGCACGTCGCTGTCCACGCGATGGGCGCGCACGTCGATAGTTTTCTCACCTGCAACGGTGTCCATTGCCTCCATGCCATTGCGGATGAGATTGACCAGGACTTGCTGGATCTGGATGCGATCGACCGCGATAGGCGGAAGCTTGTCTTCTACATCGATGTCGATCCGGATGCGGCGGCGCAAAGCCTCGCCAGCCACCAGGCTACATGCCTCGGCGATAACGCCTGCGGTCGACAGGCTGACCCTGTTGTCTACGGATTGCTTGAACAGCGCCCGGATGCGACTGACGACTTCCGCCGCTGAATTGGCATCGCGAATGACACGTTCAGTGGTGATCTTCGCTCGCTCGACATTGACGGGCTCGGCTGAAAGCCAGCGGTAGCATGCATGCGAATTGGCGACGATCGCCGCCAGAGGCTGATTCACCTCGTGTGCGATGGAGGCGGAAAGCTCGGCAAGGCTCGCCGCCTGGCTGGCGCGCGCCAGCCGCTCGTGTGCCATGCGCAACTCCTCCTGCATCCGAACCTCGCCATCGATATCCAGGCAGATCACATTCCATTGCACGATTGCGCCTTCGTTGTCGCGCATCGGCGCGGCTCGCGTCTCGACCCAGCGATATTCGCCATCGAAACGGCGCAAGCGATGCCTGCGTGCATAGGGTTCGCCGGTCGACAGGCAACGGGCGTACTGTTCCTTGACCCCGGCAAGATCCTCTGGGTGCACTCCGGCATCGAGCGTGCCATTCAGCCGTGATTTTTTCTTGCCATCCAATTCTTCCAGTTCGTAGCCAAGGAATTCCCGGAGCTGCTGGCTGCGATAGACCGGCTCGCCATTGGGCGCAGCGCAATCGATCATCGCCGGCAGCGTTTCCACCAATTGCCAAAGAAAGCGTTCTCTTTCCCGTAGCGCCTCCTGCGCGAGCATCTCATCTTCGATATCGATCGAGATGATATACCACTGTACGATCGCACCATCGGCATCGAGCAGAGGCTGCGCGCGAGCTTCGATCCACCGATAGGTTCCATCCTTAGTACGCCGACGAAACCGGTTCACGAAAGGTTGGCCGGTCTCGAAGCCATTCATTGCTCGCTGAAACATGATCGGAAAGTCTTCAGGGTGAGCCAAATCTCGCGCCAGCGAATCGAAGTTCTCGATGTCGGGTGTTGGTGCACCGACATTGTCCAGATATCGTCTGCTCGTATAGGTCATCCTGCGCGATGGAGCGAAGCTCAGGATATTGATCGGCAGGGTGTCGATCATCTGCTCCAATTGCCGCTTGCTGGTCTTCAGCGCTTCTTCGGCCTGCATCTGATCGTCGATATCGATGGACACCTGATACCAATGAGCGATTGCTCCATCTGCATCACGCAGAGGCTGCGCGCGCGCCTCTATCCAGCGATAGTTGCCGTCTTTCCAACGCCTGCGATACCGCATCATGAAGGGGTCGCCGGATCTGAGGGAGTTGGCTGACGCACGCAGCACCTCGGGAGCATCTTCGGGATGGACCAGTTCTTGCGCCACCCGGGTCATATCTTCGAAGTTCGCCCCAGAGAGGCCCAGATCCTCCAACGATCGCTTGTTGACGTAGGCCAGCTTGCCGGCGGGTGTCCAGCTCCAGATGTGGACTGGCAAGGCGTCCACAAGCTGGGAGAGCTCTTGCTCCCGATCGCGCAAAGCCTCTTGCGCGCGCACTTCATCATCGATGTCGATGGAGATTGCAAACCACTCAACGATCCCGCCGTCATCGTCGAGCAATGGTTCCCATCGACCGTCGAACCAGCGATAGACGCCATCTGCACGACGCATGCGATATTTCATTGCGTAGGGCTCGCCGGTCGCGATCGAGCGTCGGACCGCGTTCAAGAGCCCATCGGAATCGTCCGGGTGAACAAAAGTCCGCATGGCGGTCACCAAACGACTGCTATCCTGATTGTCCAACTGCTCGACGTCATCCAGGCCGAAATAGTCGAGCAGCCGTTTATTGAAGAAGGTTGGCTCACCTGCCGGAGTCAGACGCCTAATTTGGACGGGAACCATGTTTACGATCTGCTCGAGCTCCCGCTCTCGGTCACGCAAAGCGTCCACACTCTGACGCAATGTCTGTAAGGCGAGCTGATGCTGCCGGGATATGGCGGCCACGACCAGGGCCGAAAATGCCGAGATCGCCAGGAAGAGTTGAAGCATGATCTGGTTGTGGCGCTGGCTCTCGGCATTTCCGGCAAACTGGCTGGCACCGGATATCGTGACGATCGCGGTAATTAGCGCGAGAAGGGCGAGAGAGACGACAGCGCCTTTGAATTCGAATCGCACGGCGGCCCAAAGCAGTGGCGGCATGATGATATAGGCGAAGGGCAGGTAGCTGCCGAGCGAAAGGGCCGCGACGCCGAGAAGGATCAGTCCCACTGCGCATGCTTCAAGCCACCGCGCAACCGATAGCCCGGCCTTGCTGTTCCAGTTCTGGATCACGACCAACGCGAGCGGTCCGACGATCAGGACCCCAGTGGCATCCCCGATCCACCAGAGCGGCCAAGCCCCTGAGAAGGTTTGTGAAAATATGCCGAACCAAGCAAGCGTCGCGCTTCCGACCGTCGCGCTCACCACGGGAGCAACTCCAGCGCCTAACGCGACGAATACAAGAACTTCCCGCAGGGTTTCCAGTCGAACCGGCCGACCCAAAGCCCAGTTTACGAGCCACGCGCCGACCATGGCTTCGAGCGCATTGCCGGCATAAATCAGAACGGCGGCGGGCAGCGGGCTGTGGAACCACAGGACATTGCTGAATAGCTCCCCGAGGCAGCCGACCGATACCCACCACGGCCAACTCCGCTTGGGCGCGAGCATAAGGATTGCGATGATGAAATGCCCGTCCCGGGTACGATTGCAAGTGTCTGCGCGAAGCCGCACCCCAGAATATAGGTCGCAAAAAATTGACCTAGATGCAGGAGTTGGGGGCGGTACGACCAGACGCGCGTCATCGGCGGCTCCTGCAGGAAACACAAAGTTTAGGCTGCGCCAGCATATCGAATGGCCAGTCTCGATAGCAGCATCAGTGATCCAGCCTCGCACACTATTCGCGCCATTGCGCGGCGGCAACTTATGGAAATCCATCTATCGGCGGTGCCATCGCCGCGCTGGTGGAAAACCGTCAAGCCTCAGTGGTATCCGGGATCCACTTGGATGCCTCCTGTCTCAGCCAAAAGCCGCAGGTGGTTATCGGCCAAGTCTGCTGCGTGTTGGACGAGCTCCGAGAGAACGATGATGGAAGGAGATTGAAGAACTGGCGCGGCAAGGCCGCGCCAGTTCAGGACGGCTCGAGGAGGACGGCGGCTTGCCCCGCGAGCCGTGGCCAGCTCAAGCCTTGAGGAAGGCGAGCAGGTCGGCGTTAACCTGGTCTTGATGGGTGGCGGTGACGCCGTGGGGCGCGCCGGGATAGTAGATCTCCTTGGCCCCCTTGATCAGCCGCGCGGATTTGACGGCGGAATCCTGGATCGGAACGATCTGGTCGTCTTCGCCATGCAGGACGAGTGTTGGCACGTCGAACTTCCGCAAGTCTTCCGTGAAGTCGGTTTCGGAGAATGCCTTGACGCATTCATAGGCGTTGAGCAGGCCGGCCTGCATGCTCAAACGCCAGAACTGGTCGAGGGTGCCTTGGGAGACACTCGAGCCCGATCGATTGGCACCGTAGAACGGCAGGGCGAAGTCTCGGTAGAACTGTGAACGATCCTTGGCGAGACCGGCGCGGATCGCATCGAAGACCTCGATCGGCAGGCCTTCAGGATTGGTCGCCGATTTGACCATGACCGGCGGCACGGCGCCGATGAGGACGGCCTTGGCGACGCGCTTCGTGCCGTGCCGGCCGATATAGCGCGCGACCTCGCCGCCGCCGGTGGAGTGGCCGACCAGCGTTGCGTCCCTAAGGTCCAGCGTCTCGATAAGGGCGGCCAGATCGTCGGCATATCCGTTCATGTCGTTGCCCGACGTCGGCTGACTGGAGCGTCCATGGCCGCGGCGATCGTGCGCCACGACGCGGAAGCCGCGTTGGGCGAGGAAGAGCATCTGACCGTCCCAAGCATCGGAATTCAGCGGCCAGCCGTGGGAGAAGGTGACAACCGGGCCGGTTCCCCAGTCCTTGTAATAGATTTCCGTGCCGTCCTTGGTGATGATCGTGCTCGTTGTTTGTCTTCCGTGGTTGAGGCTGACGGAGAGAGGCTGCTTCGGAGTCTTTGCGGCAGCAACCGCGGGCAAGCCGGTTGCGATACCGGCAATGAGGCTGCCAAGCAGGGCGTCGCGGCGTGAGAGGCTAACGGCCGATGGGTTTGGAATGTCCCGCATATTTCTATCTTTCCCGATGATTAAAGTGGAGTAGGGGCCAATCAGTGGGCTGACGCCGCCTCTTCGATGAGGGCGGTGACTTCGCCGGGATGCGAGACCATGAGTGCGTGCGAGGCTCCGTTGATCACGACAGTCTTCACGGCATGTGCCCGCTCGGCCATGAATTGCATGACCGCTGGCGGAATGCTGCGGTCGGAAGACCCGTAGATCATGTAGGAGGGCAGCAGCTTCCACGACGCGACGCCGGAGGGTTCGGCAAGCGCAGCTTGGGCGACGGGTCGCTGCGTTAAAGCCATCAGCGCCGCCTTGTCATCCGAAACGTCGGCAGCGAACTGGAGACGAAACTTGGATGGTTGGATATACAGGTCCCGCTTGCCATCAGGTAGCGTCACGGGCGCGAGTGTGTCGGCAAGCGTGCTGCCTGGGAATTTTGCCGATAGGGTGACGCTGGATTCGCCGGTATCCGGCATGAAACCAGCAACGTAAACGAGAGCTTTCACGTTCGGACTGCCGTTCGCGGCTTCGGTGATGACCGGTCCGCCATAGGAATGGCCCACCAGGATAACCGGGCCGCGGACCGAATGGACAACGGATGCGACGGATGCGGCATCCGATGCGACGCCGCGAAGCGGGTTGGCCGCTGCGATTGCCACATAGCCATCCTTCGTCAGGCGGGTAATCACGGCATCCCAGCCCGACGATTCAGCAAAGGCGCCATGAACGAGAACGATTGTCGGTTTAAGATCGCGATCCTGGGACTGTGCGCTAGCGACCGTCAGCGTGGCGATCGCGGCGCCAAGCGCCAAGACCTTTATGATTTTGAGCATCTGCTTTCTCCTAACGTAGCGGTTCCTATGCGGGGAGAATGCGTGGGTTTGCGGCGGCAAACCATTCTACGCGAGATGCGCCCATCCACTGCTGAGGGATAGGATGATGTAGCGCAACCGGCGGGAAATCTGATCGATCGGCAGGGCACCGCTACATCAGAGAGCAGCCGGGCGCACCTTCCGGCCAGATGGTTGATCCACGGCGCCGGGGTAGTTGGTGATCCGGGCCATACGCCCAGCTTTCCGATCGCAATCAATCCATGGAGAACAGGATGACCAAGCGTTTGAACATATTGGCCAGGAAGAATGACGGAATCGATGGCCTCGTCGCCGTCGAGACCTGGATTGCCAAAAGTTTCGATCCCAAACTAATGGAGCTCGTCAAGGTGCGCGTGTCGCAGATCAACGGCTGCGCCCATTGCCTGCACATGCATCGTCAGGATGCGCTCAAGCTGGGTGAGACGGAAGAGCGTATGCTCTTGCTGAATGCCTGGCATGAATCGCAGCTTTACACGGATCGCGAGCGTGCGGCGCTCGCATGGGCCGAGTCGCTGACCAATGTCGCCGAGAGCCGTGCGCCGGATGGCGACTATGAAGCAGCACACAGCGTCTTTTCGGAAGACGAACTTTTGGCATTGTCTATCGGCATCGCCATGATCAATGCCTGGAACCGGCTGGCGATCGGCTTTCGGCTGCAGCATCCGGCAGATCACAAACGTGCTGGCTAATCGGCGAGCGTCTGCGAGCGGGCCGGGCGGATGCATCCGCTCGGCACAGTATCCAATCCTCAGCCTTCAACACTGAGATGCATCATCAGCAGGACGGAGGGGTAGGACATCGTTCGACCAGCGAGAATTCATGCCGGCCTCTTTGCTGCCAAGTGTCCGCCGCGGCACACCGAGAGCATGGGCTGCCCTATCCTCAGGTATGGTTTTTCCTCTCCCTTGGCCGGATCGACCGCCAAACGTCCCTCAACATAAAATCCGCGCCGTGGCTTATGACCGTTTCGATCACGCAAAACAGGAGCGCATCATGTCGCAGACAGAAACAAAACCTCACACGATTGCTCAACAGGAGACACACATGGGCTTGGAAAACAACTCACGCGTCGGGAGGACAGGCGCCGACGAGCTGGTTCCATCGCGCTACGCGGTGAAGATCGGCGACATTGACGTTTTGGTGATCAGTGATGGCGTCTTGCCGCTGCCGACCAAGATGTTGGGATACAATGCCGACCCGACTGAACACGCGGAATGGCTCAACGACATGTTCCTGCCGCCGGACGCTTTCGACTGGGCGCTGAACGTGGTCGTGGTGCGCAGCGGTAAGCAGACCATCCTTATCGACGCTGGCCTGGGGCTGGACCCGGAATTGAACCTGCCGCGGGCCGGGCAATTGATCAAGCGGCTGGAAGCCGCCGGCATCGACCTTGGATCGGTAACCGACGTGGTCCTGACCCACATGCATATGGACCATGTCGGTGGGCTGCTCGTCGACGGCGTGAAGGAGCGGCTGCGTCCGGACCTCAGGATCCACGTGGCGACGGCCGAGGTCAAATTCTGGGAGGCGCCCGATTTCACCCACGTGTCGATGCCGCCCGGCTTCCCGGACGCGCTTCGGGCGGCCGCCAAGCAGTTCAGAAAGGAATACGAAAGCCACCTGCGACTGTTCGATGATGAGTACGAGGTGGCACCGGGCGTGGTCGTCTCCCGAACCGGCGGCCACACACCCGGGCATAGCGTGGTCCGCGTGGCATCCGGCAAAGACCGGCTGATGTTCGCCGGCGATGCGGTGTTCGCGGTCGGCTTCGATCACCCCGACTGGTTCAACGGCTTCGAACACGACCCGGAAGAAGCTGCCCGCGTCCGCGTCCGGCTTTTGCAAGAGCTGGCGGAGAGCGGCGAGCTTCTGGTGGCCACCCATATGCCGTTCCCCTCCGTCGGCCATGTGGCAGCCGAAGGTGATCACTTCCGTTGGGTGCCGGTCTTCTGGGACTACTAAGCCCTAGTGGACCAGAGCCGAGCCGGCGCGCAGCCTTTAGGGCCGTCCCGGTTCGGCCGATCGGAGCTACGGCTTCGATAGGACCGGCCTGACCACGACCAACCATTCAGCAACGAATGAACGACGCGGTGCGCGAAGCGGCCGCGCATGGAGAAGCTCATGAAAATCGTCATCATCGGCGGAACCGGCCTGATCGGTTCGAAGACGGCCGACCGCCTCCGCAGCCAAGGCCACGAAGTCGTTGCCGCCGCCCCGAATACCGGCGTCAACACGATCACCGGCGAGGGTCTGGCTGAAGCGCTTACCGGTGCCTCCGTCGTCATCGACCTCGCAAACTCGCCGTCCTTCGAGGACAAGGCCGTGCTTGAATTCTTCGAGACATCGGGCCGTAATCTGGCGGCGGCGGAAAAGGCCGCCGGTGTCAAGCATCACATCGCCCTTTCCATCATCGGCGTCGATCGCCTGCCCGGCAGTGGCTACATGCGTGCCAAGGTCGCCCAGGAAAAGGCCATCCGTGAATCCGGCATACCCTATACGATCGTCCACTCGACGCAGTTCATGGAATTTTTGAGCGGCATCGCTCAATCCGCCACCATCGGCAACGTCGTGCGGCTGCCGACGGGCTACGTGCAGCCGATCGCCTCCGATGACGTTGCCGACGCCATGGCCACTGTTGCGACCGCAGCGCCCATCAATGGCGTGATCGAGATCTCCGGCCCGGAGCGCGTCCGGATGAACGAGCTCGTCGCCCGCTATCTGAAGGCCATGGGCGATGCGCGCCATGTCGAAGGCGATCCCGATGCCCGCTATTTCGGCACCAAGCTGGAGGACGGTTCGCTTGTTTCCGACAACAATCCCCGCCTCGGCCGCATCACCTTCGAACAGTGGTTCGCGACCTCTGCACGTAAATGAATGCCCGCAACTAAAGGGACGATGACGGGCCGCCCGCGGGCGGTCCATCGTCCAACCTTCGAGAAAGGAAATTTCGAGATGATCAAGCCAATCCTTACCCTTGCCATGACGGCCCTCTTGTCTGCCACGGCTGCGGCCGCTCATGATGCCGGCGACAAGGACGCCAAGGTGACCCTCGTCTATAGTCATGAATTGCCGAATGTTCCCGGCAAGAGCATGAAAGGGGTCCTGGTCGAATATGGTCCCGGTGGCTTCTCTTCGGCCCACACCCATCCGAACTCGGCCTTCATCTATGCGACTGTGCTGGAAGGCGCAATCCGCAGCCAGGTCAATGACGGTCCCGTCAAGGTCTACAAGGCGGGCGAGAACTTCTCCGAGATGCCCGGCGATCGCCATGGCGTCAGCGAGAATGCCAGCAAGACCAAGCCGGCCAAGCTCCTGGCGGTCTTCGTCGTCGACAGCAGCCAGAAGGAACTGACCTTCCCGATCAAGAAGTAGGTGCATTGAGGCGGATGCCGACGGCATCCGCCTGCGCCTCCCATAGGAAATCATCGTGGGTGAGCCCGTTATGTTTGGCGAACATCATTCCCTTCCGCTCGTCCTTATCAATTTGCTTGGCCTGGTCGGCATTGTCATTTGGCATATCCAGGGGCGCGGCCGTCCGACCGGGCGCCTGATCGTGCAGATCCTGTTCTTCACCGGCATGAGCCTCGTGCTCTGGCTTGCCGGAATTTCGCCCTATCGTCTCGACGATACCGAGCTTCAGGAAGCCGGCATTCTGCTCGCCAAATCCGCAAGGATTCTCTGGTGGCTCCACCTCGCATGGACAATGATCGGCTTCGTGCAGATCTATATCACTCTCAACCACAAGCCCCGGGAAGCACATCTGCTGCAGGATCTGATCGTCGGGGTCGTCTATCTCGGCGTGGCTCTGGCCGTCATCGGGTTCGTCTTCGGAGCGCCCATCGGCCCATTGGTTGCTACCTCTGGCGTGGTTGCCATCATCATAGGCCTGGCGCTGCAGAACACGCTTGCCGATGTCTTTTCCGGGATCGCGCTTACGCTCGGTCGTGCTTACGTCATCGGCGACTGGATCCAATTGGGCGACGGTACGGAAGGGCGCGTCGCCGAAACCAACTGGCGCTCGACCAATTTACTGACCGGCGGCCACAATGTCGTCGTCCTGCCCAATAGCGTCCTTGCAAAACAGGGAATGACCAATCTCAGCCGTCCCGACGAAACGCACTGGATTTCACTTTCCATGCACGTCGCCGCCACCCAACCGCCGTCTGTGGTTGAAGACCTCATGCTGGCCGTTCTGCGGAGCTGCGAGCGAATCGTTAAAATTCCGCCGCCGTCTGTCGCGCTCAAAGCGATCGATGCAATGGCTATCGAGGTCGAGCTGCAGTTTTGCGTAGCAAGCCCGGCGAGCAGGATGTCCGCTAAAAACGAGGTCATCGATCTCGTCTATCGGCACTGCAAGACGAACGGCCTCTCTTTGGTGATGCCGCCGGAGAGCCTGTCCTGGGTGACAGCCGTCGTCAGCGGTGAACCCGCAGCCAGTGTCAGACCGCTCTCGTCCAGCAGGGTTTAGCCATGGACGTCGAGCTTAGACGCAGGATTGACGAACTTGAACAGCAACTGGGCTCTGCGGCGGTCGAGAATACCGATCTGCGATTGGAGCTTGAAATTGCGTTGGAACGCCAGGCCGTCACTGCGCAGATTCTCAACGTCATCTCCATGTCGCGAACCGACGTGCAGTCGGTTTTCGATGTCATTTCCGAGAGCTCGCGACGGTTGCTCGGCGGTCAAACGGCGCTCGTGACGCGGGTCATAGATGGCATGCTCCATCTGGCCGCCTGCACGGCGGGAAGTCCTGCCAGCCATGCGGAGATCCGCGCTTCATTTCCGACTCCCTTGACTTCTTCGGGGATTCACAGCCGAGTTGCACTCAGCTCGGCCATGGCATTCCGCTCTGATATCGAAACCGAACCCGGCATCCCCAAAGCCGTCAAGGACATGGCACGCATTAGAGGATACCGAAGCATTATCGTGGTGCCGATGCTTTGCGACGGCATCGCGATCGGCACTGTCGGTGTTTCGCGTGCCGAGCCGGGGACGTTCAGCGACAGCCAAATCAATCTTCTCAAGACGCTTGCCGATCAGGCCGTGATCGCGATCGAGAACGCGCGGCTATTCGAAGAGGTGCGGGCGCGAACCAGGCAGCTTTCCGAGTCTCTCGACGATCTGCGCGCCGCACAGGACCGTCTGGTGCAGACCGAAAAACTGGCCTCGCTCGGCCAACTCACTGCCGGCATCGCGCACGAGATCAAGAACCCGCTCAACTTTGTCAATAATTTCGCAGCCCTCTCAGCCGAACTGATGGATGAGTTGAGCAGTACGATCGCGCCGCTTGCGCTCTCCGACAATGTTCGCGATGAACTCGAGGAATTTGGCGGCCTGTTGAAGGACAATCTGCAAAAGATCGTTCAGCACGGCAAGCGAGCCGATTCCATCGTCAAGAACATGCTCTTGCACTCGCGGGGAGGCGGCGGCGAACACCGGCTGACGGACGTGAATGCACTGGTCGAAGACAGTCTCAGCCTCGCTTTTCACGGAGCGCGCTCCGAGAAGCCGCAGTTCAACGTCACTCTTAGGCGTGAGTTCGATCGCGATGCCGGTTCCGCTGAAGTATTCCCCCAGGAGATTTCGCGCGTGTTGCTGAATCTGATGTCCAACGGCTTCTATGCCGTTGCCGAGCGAAGCGGCGAAAACATCCCTGGCTTTGAGGCCACGCTCAGCGTCAGTACACGAAACCGTGGCGAACACGTCGAAATCCGCATCCGCGACAACGGCGTCGGCATTCCGCCAGAGGTCAAGGAAAAGATATTCAGTCCATTCTTCACGACCAAGCCGCCTGGCGAAGGCACCGGCCTCGGGCTCTCAATAAGCCACGACATCATCGTGAAGCAACACGGCGGCAGGATCGATATCGACACCGAGCCCGGTGCGTTTACCGAGTTCACCATCTTGCTGCCGCGAAAGCAATTTTTTGCACAATAACAATAGGAGAGGGGCCGTGACCTTATTGGTTCTGGTGGTGGATGACGAAGCGGACGTTGAAGCCTTGTTCCGTCAGCGGTTCCGCCGCGATCTTCGCGCCCGGCGCTTCGCGATGGATTTTGCCGCCTCAGCAGCGCAGGCTCTTGCCCGCGTTGCCGACACTGGCGAGCAAACGCTGATTTTAATCTTCTCCGACATTAACATGCCTGGGATGAATGGTCTCGATATGCTGCCGGAAATGCGCGCACGAAGGCCGGATGTTCCTGTCATCATGATTACTGCCTATGGAGATGCCGAGACGCGCAGGACTGCGCTGGATCGGGGCGCGGAGGGCTTGCTGACCAAGCCGATCGACTTCGGCCAGCTACGCCTGGTCGTCGAGACGAGGCTGGGACCGGCCACATGACTACAACCGTTCTCGTGGTCGATGACGAGTCAGACCTGGAGACGCTTATTCTGCGTAAATTTCGAAAGCAGGTCCGAGACGGAGGCATCAGCTTCCTGTTTGCGCATGACGGTGTTGATGCGCTTCAGGCGATCGAGCAGTATCCTCATGTCGATCTTGTAGTCATGGACATCAATATGCCGCGCATGGATGGCCTCTCGTTATTGGCGAAATTGCAGGAGCGAGAGGACAAGAAGTTGGCCATCATCGTTTCTGCCTACGGTGATATGAATAATATACGCACCGCGATGAATCGCGGTGCGTTCGACTTCGTAACCAAACCGATCGATTTCGCCGATCTGGAAGCGACGATCCTGAAGACCATCCGTCAAGTCGAGGTCTTGCGTGAGGCACGCCGCCGCCAGGCGGAGGCGGAGCGCGCGCATGCGTCGTTGTCGCGTTATTTTTCGCCCGAACTTGCCAAGCTCCTTGCCGTCAACGGTAATGACGATGATATGCAGGTACGCTGGCGCGATATCGCTGTGATTTTCACAGATATCACGGGCTTTACCTCGCTCGTCGAGACAGCCGCTCCCGCGGTGCTGGCGGAGTTGCTTAACGAATATGTCGGCGGTCTGACGGATGTCGTCTTCGCGCATGAAGGAACGGTGGCCAAAGTGATCGGCGATGCCATTCAGGTGCTGTTCAACGCACCTGGCGACCAGGTCGACTATGCGACCCGCGCAATCGCCTGCGCACAAGCGCTCGACCAATGGGCAGAAGCGTTTCGCGAGCGCTGGAAACAGAAAGGCGTGGACTTCGGGATCACACGCATCGGCGTTCATGCAGGTCCCGCACTGGTCGGCAACTTCGGCGGCGATCGTTTCTTCGATTTCACCGCCTATGGCGACACAGTCAACACGGCCGCGAGGTTAGAGGCCGCGAACAAGACACTGGGCACGCGGATTTGCGTCAGCGATAGTGTCGCGTGCGGGGCAAGGAAATTCAGTGGGCGGCCGATAGGCGATCTTGTCCTGCGCGGACGTAACGAGCCGTTGCGCGCCCATGAGCCCTTGTTGGCGGCGCAGTTCGATGCGCCGGTCACGGCGCAGTATATGACAGCCTTTACCAAGCTCGAGCAGAATTGCGCCGCCGCCATGCCGGCTTTCGCCGCGCTGGTTGGCATGCACTCCGATGATCCGCTCGCCAGCTATCATTTGAGGCGGCTGCTCAACGGTGCCACGGGTACTCGCATACAGGTGGGATGATTGACCATGAGCTTAATGACCTATGCGAATGGCAGCAATGCGCCCCTATGTCGGACATGCAGAACGGCATTGCGGCCGCTTGAAAGCAGACGTCGATGGCGATCAGTCGAGTCGGTACAGATGTAATAAATCGCACGAACTACGCACGTCGCATCTTATTGAGGAACACCTACTGGACGTTGTGCGGCGAAATGCTACTCAGTTATATTTGAGTATCGGCAATGATCAAAAGGCTATGCGGCGGGACCGGATATCGAAGATCGTGTAATTTCTCTTGGCAGTGGGCTAGCAGCGATATCCGAACGCCTTCTCTTAGCTCATGCTCGTGGCGAAGTCCTTTTCATTTGCGGCGCAGAGATTTCGAGACCTGCAGGTCTTCCCGATTTTCGTGAACGCGTACTTGACGTGTAGGCTTCGGTCTTGTCGAGATGCACGGTACGGAACGAAGCAGCCTGCTCGACAGCTTTCCTCTTCCAGATAGCCCGCTTCGATTGAGCGGTTTCTTCGACACTCTGTATGCCCGCTACCACGCGCGCGTTGTGGTGAGTGTCCCCGATCTTTCGCGTACGACGCGGCGATTGGACTAGGCCCCCGCTTCACCGGCCTTTCAGGTGCCGGATCTCGACTATACGCCGCGGGTAGGTGGAGAGATCGCGCCAGTCGAGAGTTCTGATTAAAATTCCCACTGTTGGCAAAATATGATTGGCTGCTCCTCTCAACGGAGAACGCCGGGGTTGGTGATCGCCGCCATCAGACCCGATGGTGGCAAGAGATCGCTAATTTCCAAATCGCGGTCATATCGAGGGTTCTCGGTCGGGCAACAAAGCGATCGTCTTTCGCCGTTCTAGATCGCCAATGATCTTGCCATATCGATGATTGCGACGCCATGCCCAATCATCGATGACGATCGCTCTCGGTGGCGTTGGCGGCGGGCGATCATATCGGCGAACGGTTCGCAGCAGCGTATCATTGCTCACTGGAAGTCAGAGACGATCGGCAAACCGTGCTGCCGGGCGACCACCCAATGCAAGAGCCAGATGCCGAGCCAAGCAGTCCAGACGAGCTGTCCGGCGAGCCATGGGGCGGACCACGCCGTCGCCGAAGCGTTCGGCGAAAATCTTTCGATGGCAATTGGCGGCACGACAGACGAAGCGCCGGACCGTCAGGTGCAATTCAATCCTTCGACCCGCACACGGAAGATTGGCAATCATCCGGGGATAGCGACTATGAATACGACGCGAGGCCTTACCGCATTGGGGGCATCTGCAATCTGGTCACCGACCATATGCGGCAACGACGATCGCGTCGGCACAATGATGCACTGCTTCAACGTTTAACTCAGCAGGGATCAGATCGGAAAGCCGAAATTGGGTTCGCATGGCACTGATTCTCTATTGGAAACCAAGCCAGTTGAACTCAAAACATCATCGAGAATGAGTTAGACCCCCGCTACGACGCCGATTGACAGGCTGCATCCGCATGCCGATGCTGATCGCCTTTCCTGACATCGTGTCGGTTCATGGCGCTCCTGCGGTATCGCGTTGCGATTGCCGCCGACGACATTTGTGTCGACAGCGCTTTACCATTCCCGATCTCGGACGATCAGTGGCGACAGCCACTATTGACAAGCTGCCCCGTATATCCCTAATCTTGAAGGCTTGAGAGGGATTGAGGGATGACATGGGAGGGCTCCCTCGACGGTACGAATTTAGTCGTACTTACCATAGTTCGACGAAACTCGTACATGTATATTCGACAGGAATCGTACGGACGTGCTATACGAATGCTCATGACCCTTTCGAGCATTGATATCGTCGACACCGAGCCATCTCGTCTCCCGCCGCCCTTGCCTGAACCGGCGGTGGAGGATTTACGTCTTGACATCATCATGGGGACGCTCGCCGATCCGTTGCGCCTCACCATTGTCCGCAAGCTGCTTCTGGAATCGGAGGCCTATGATCACACTTGCGGCTGGTTCGGCTTCGATCGGCCAAAATCCTCGCTGACGCATCATTTCAAGGCGTTGCGCGAGGCGGGCCTTATCCGGCAGCGGCAATATGGCCTGGAGCGGCGCAGCCGTGTGCGAACCCAGGATCTCGACGCGCGGTTTTCGGGCCTACTCGATTTAGTGAAGGCTTGGCGGCCGGACCATTCAATGTGATCCGCTTTGGGTCTTTGTTCCGACAATTCAGATAGCGGCTCGGCATTGTCTGCATCGCTCACATAAGCTGCGCGCAGAACGAACGGTTCAGGCGCCACCTCGGCTCCGACGGCGATGTTGCAGCGATCACAATAGAAATTGCCCAACCATTAAGCTGTATCAGGCGCGAGGCCCGAATCCGCCATAAGGCTTCAGGGGAACTTCATGAAATTTCTATAGATAGAGATGCTAATGCTGGGTCGTGGGTTCGTGTCCGCCCAAGAGCAAAAAAGGGAGCAAAGCTCTTCCAGAGCTCTTGTCGACCTAGGGCTTCAGCGTTTGGTGGCGCGCGTTGGCCAAGGCGTGCGGTGAGGCGCCTGCTTTGCTCAACAGGTTGCTTACCCGGTTACGTCGATGAATAGGGGGAGCCGATTACCGGACGGACAATGGGCGAGATCTGACAGCCACAGGCGAATATCGTCTTCCATGTACTGACATTCAAAATCGTCGATCATTTGGCATCATGAGTGAATAGTATCTAATTTCATAATTTAAAGAATAGGCGACAAAAGCGATGAGATTTGATAAATTTACGCTAGCCGGTTGCGGTTTGATTGTAGATAAAATTCGCCGGACGTCTTTGCAGCGCCAGCCGGTATGTGGTGCAGGAGGAGAGATGTTATGGTGGCATTCCACGTCATGGCCGGTGCGAGCGGCGAATTTGCGCGTCCGGAAGTGCGGAAGATAAGGATCGGGGATCTTATCGATGCGCTGAGATTGGGGTTTAATGATTTCAGAGAAAAGCCCTCACATTACGTTTTTCTCTGTCTTATATATCCGATCACAGGCGTTTTCCTGATCATGTGGAGCTCCGGCGCTAACCTGATGCCGTTGCTTTATCCCTTGATGTCCGGCTTTGCGCTGGTTGGCCCGATTGCGGCCCTTGGCCTTTATGAAATCAGTCGACGCCGTGAACAGGGACTGGACAGCTCATGGTATCACGCGCTGGAGGTCGGCCGTTCTCCGGCACTGCCATCGATCATTGCCGTGGGCTTTATGCTGTTCGCGCTTTTCGTCGCTTGGTTATTTGTCGCGCAGCATATCTACACCCTGACCTTCGGCAACGCCGGTCTGACCTCGGTCTCCACCTTCCTGCTAGATGTGTTGACCACGTCTCGAGGTCTCTCCCTTGTATTTTGGGGAAACTTGGCCGGTTTCGTTTTCGCAATAATTGCGTTAGCGACGACTGTGGTGACCTTTCCGCTGCTGCTCGACCGGGATGTCGGCGCAACCGCAGCCGTAAATGCGAGCATACGCGCCACGCTTGCCAATCCAGGACCTGTTGCGCTTTGGGGATTGATCGTCGCGGCGCTGCTCGTCGTCGGCACGATCCCGATTTTTGTCGGCCTTGCGGTCGTCATGCCCATCCTCGGGCATTCAACTTGGCACCTGTATCGGAAATTGATTGCCGCCTATCCGAACCGCATGTCTTGAATTCACAAAGGAAACTTCCCCCGGATCATCTTCCAAGCCATTACGACCTATCCGATGGGAGTCGCGTCGTTTAGAATAGCGATGAAGAGAGTGAGGATTACCATGTCTTGGCGTTTTCTTCCGATCTGTCTGCTTCTTGCCATTGCCGCCCCGCTTGGCGCTCTCGCGCAGGAGGGCGATGCGACGGCAGGAGCTATTGTTTTCAAGAAATGCGCCATTTGCCATATAGCTGAAACGGACCAGAACAAGATCGGACCTTCGCTGAATGGCCTGTTCGGCAGAACGGCCGGAACACATCCGAATTTCGCCTATTCGCCGGCAATGCAGCAGGCAGGCAAAGACGGCCTCGTTTGGAGCGAGGCATCGCTCCGCGACTATTTGCACGATCCCAAAGTGAAGGTCAAAGGCACGAAAATGACCTTCATCGGGCTTAAGGACGATACCGAGATTACTGATCTGATCGCCTATCTGAAGCAATATTCCAAATAGCCAGATGCCAAGTGTGGACGAGTTGTCTTCTGCGTCGGCGGTTGGATCGGCGAAATTCGGTTCCGCGATTTGACACCGCCGATCTGTTCGCGCGGCGTCTTTGGGCCCGATACGGTTTGCCAAGATTAACTGCTGTCTTTGCCGCAATTGCCCACCTGACCTCTTCATGAGATAATACTAAAACGTCTCGCGATGGGATTATTGAAATATTCGCGGCCGGGTCAGGGAGGCGACAATGGCTGTCGTCGTGGTTCTCGTTCTGCTGGTGGTGGGATCGATCACGTTCCATCTGCTGAGCCCTTGGTGGTGGACGCCGATAGCGTCGAACTGGAGCTACATCGACAATACGATGGTCATCACCTTCTGGATCACCGGCTTCGTTTTCGCGGCGGTGGTGTTGTTTATTGCTTATTGCATCCTCCGTTTCAGACATCGCCCCGGAAACCAAGCGGCATATCAACCGGAAAACAAGCGGTTGGAATGGTGGCTTGCCGGGGGAACCGCAATTGGCGTGGCTGCGATGCTCGCGCCGGGCCTAATCGTTTGGAAACAGTTCGTGACGGTCCCAGCCGATGCCAGCGCAGTCGAAGTCGTCGGGCAGCAATGGCAATGGAGTTTCCGGCTGCCGGGCGCGAACGGCCGCCTCGGGCGGGCTGATACGCGCAACGTTAGTGCTGACAACCCGCTCGGTTTGGACAAGAACGATCCCGCGGGAATGGACGATGTCATCATCCAAGGTGGCGAGTTGCACCTGCCCGTCGGAAAGCCGGTCAAATTGCTCCTGCGCTCGATCGACGTCATTCACGATTTCTACGTGCCACAGTTCCGAGGCAAGATGGACATGATCCCGGGCACGGTCACCTACTACTGGTTCACGCCGACACGGACTGGAACATTTGAAGTTCTCTGCTCGGAACTTTGCGGCGTCGGCCATCCGCAGATGCGCGGCACGGTCGTCGTCGAAACCGAGGTCGCCTATCAAGCCTGGCTGCAGCAACAGCAGACTTTCTCGCAATCGCTGGCATCGGCGGAAAAGCCGGCGGTCAAGTAATGCCGTGCATGCTTGAAGGGAAAAGCTGTATCGGAGGGAATAGGGAGGATGTGATATGGTCGATATTGGATCCGGCACCGAGCAGGTCATCCGGCCCGCTGAAGTCGAGGATGTGGAGCTTTATCACCCGAAAAGCTGGTGGACGAGATACGTCTTCAGTCAGGATGCCAAGATCATCGCCATTCAGTACGGGCTAACCGCCATCTCGATCGGCATGGTGGCGCTGGTGCTGTCCTGGTTGATGCGGCTGCAGCTCGGGTTCCCTGGCTATTTTTCTTTCATCGATTCAGAGCATTATTATCAGTTCATCACCATGCACGGCATGATCATGGTGATCTATCTGCTGACGGCTCTGTTCCTCGGCGGCTTCGGAAACTATCTGATCCCCTTGATGCTCGGTGCGCGTGATATGGTATTCCCCTATGCGAACATGCTGAGCTACTGGCTTTATCTGCTTGCGGTCATCGTGCTGGTCATCGGCTTTTTCGCGCCCGGCGGACCAACGGGTGCCGGCTGGACGCTATATCCGCCGCAGGCACTTCTATCTGGGACGCCAGGAGGGCGCGATTGGGGCATCATCCTGATGTTGTCATCGTTGATCCTGTTCATCATCGGCTTTACGATGGGTGGGCTCAACTATGTCGTCACGGTGCTGCAGGGTCGCGCCCGTGGCATGACGCTGATGCGAATGCCCTTGACGGTATGGGGTATATTCACCGCCACCGTCATGGCGCTGCTCGCCTTCCCTGCGCTCTTCGTCGCCGCCGTCATGATGCTGTTTGACCGCTTGCTCGGCACGAGTTTCTTCATGCCCGCTATCGTCGAGATGGGCGAACAGTTGAAGCAAGGGGGTGGCAGCCCTATCCTTTTCCAGCATCTATTCTGGTTCTTCGGTCACCCCGAAGTCTATATCGTCGCGCTTCCGGCCTTCGGTATCGTCTCGGACCTGATCAGCACGCATGCGCGCAAGAACATTTTCGGCTACCGGATGATGGTCTGGGCGATCGTCATCATCGCAGCGCTAAGCTTTGTCGTATGGGCACATCATATGTATGTCAGCGGAATGAACCCGAACTTCGGGTTTTTCTTCGCGACGACGACGTTGATTATCGCCATCCCGACCGCCATCAAGGTCTATAACTGGGTGTTGACGCTTTGGCGCGGCAATATCCATCTGACATTGCCGATGCTGTTTGCCCTCGCCTTCATCGTCACGTTCATCAATGGTGGGCTGACAGGTCTCTTTCTTGGCAATGTCGTCGTCGACGTGCCGCTGTCCGATACCATGTTCGTCGTTGCCCATTTCCACATGGTGATGGGGGTAGCGCCGATCCTGGTGATCTTCGGGGCAATCCACCATTGGTATCCGAAGATCACGGGGCGCATGCTTAACGTGACGATGGGGCATATCCACTTCTGGATAACCTTTCTCGGCGCCTATGCGATCTTCTTCCCGATGCACTATCTCGGCCTGATGGGCGTTCCGCGCCGCTATTACGAGCTTGGCGAAACGGCTTTCATTCCGCCGTCGGCGCACACGCTGAACATGTTCATCACCGTTGCTGCGTTGATCGTGGGGGCTGCGCAGCTTGTGTTCCTGTTTAATCTCGCCTGGAGCCTTCGCTGGGGCAGGCAAGCGGGCGGCAATCCATGGCGGGCGACGACGTTGGAATGGCAGACACCGCAAACGCCGCCCGTTCATGGCAATTGGGGTAAGGAGTTGCCGATCGTCTACCGCTGGCCTTATGATTACAGTGTCCCCGGAGCAAGTCAGGACTTCCTGCCGCAGAACCAGCCGGCTTCGGGCGGATTGTCCGAAGGGGCGTCGTCATGAGCGCCATTCTCATCTTCATGGCCGGGATCGCCGGCATCATCATCTGGTGGATGGCAGGGCAGCGGCTGACCTCGAAACCCTGGCTGGAAGCAGGGCTGGCGGGCGATGCGCCGGAGATGCGAGGATCACCGGCGACCGCGGCGAAAGTCGGTCTCGGCATCTTTCTTGCTGTCGCCGGCGCTTTGTTCACGCTCCTTGTCAGCGCCTATCTTACCCGTCTCGGCGGCTCCGACTGGTGGAGTATTCCAATCCCGCGCGTGCTTTGGGTCAATACCGCCACCCTTGCCGCCAGTAGCGTCGCGCTGCAATGGGCAAAAACCGAAGCCCGTCTTGACCGCGGCGACGTGCTGAACACGGCGCTTGCCGTGGCGTTCGTGTTGGCTGTCCTCTTTCTCGGCGGACAGGTTCTGGCGTGGCGGCAACTGGTGTCGGCAGGCTATGTGCTCGCGGACAACCCATCAAACAGCTTCTTCTATATGATTACAGGATTACATGGCCTCCACATTCTGGGCGGACTTTTCGTGCTCGGACGGACGACAATCCGCGCCCGGACCAGCCGTGTGCGGGCAAAAGTCAGCCTGAGCGTGGATCTCTGCGCCATCTATTGGCATTTCATGCTCGTTGTCTGGCTGATCCTTTTTGCGCTCTTCGCGGGCTGGGCAAATAGTTTTGTCGATCTCTGCCGTCAATTGGTCACTTGAGGAGCTTCGATGATGACCGAATCCATAGAACGACCGGCAAACGATCCACTTCTGCAGCCCATGGGACTGCGCGGCGTGGCGGCTGATCTGTCGTCGGACCAGCGGGCGTTCAAAAACGTCTCCTGGGGCAAGGCGATGATGTGGATCTTCCTCCTGAGCGACACCTTCATCTTTGGCTGCTTTCTGCTGGCCTATATGACGGCGCGCATGTCGACCATCGTCCCCTGGCCTAATCCCAGCGAGGTTTTCGCCCTGACGATCGGAGGCACGCAAATTCCACTGATCCTGATCGCCATCATGACGTTCGTCCTCATCAGCAGCAGCGGCACGATGGCCATGGCCGTCAACTTCGGTTACCGCCACGATCGTCGCAAAACCGCCGCGCTGATGTTGGCGACGGCAGCCTTCGGAACGACATTCGTCGGAATGCAGGCATTCGAATGGACCAAACTGATCACGGAAGGGGTGCGGCCCTGGGGAAACCCGTGGGGTGCGGCCCAGTTCGGCTCATCCTTTTTCATGATCACGGGCTTTCACGGCACCCACGTCTCGATCGGGGTGCTTTTCCTTCTGATCATCGCACGCAAGGTGTGGCGAGGAGACTTCGACCAAGAAAGGCGCGGGTTCTTCACCAGCCGCAAAGGCAATTACGAGATCGTCGAGATCATGGGACTATACTGGCACTTCGTCGATCTGGTCTGGGTATTCATCTTTGCATTCTTCTATCTGTGGTGAGGATGGCATCATGGCGCAGGGACAAGCACATTCCGGACAGCAGCATCCAATAAAGCTTTACATGGTCGTCTGGGGACTGCTTTTCGTCCTCAGTACCTTCTCCTATCTCGTCGATTATCTCGGCATTCAGAGCTATCTCAGATGGTTCCTGATCCTTTTGTTCATGATCCTGAAAGCGGGTTTGATCGTTGCCATTTTCATGCATATGGCTTGGGAGCGGCTGGCATTGATCTACGCCATCTTGCTTCCCCCGGTCTTCGTGCTTGTCTTCACTGCTTTGATGGTGTCGGAATCGCACTACACGGTCCTCACCCGACTTGCCTTCTTGGGGCCTGGTCCGTAAGCTCTGGCACCATCCAGCCGTCCCTGAAACAGGACATCAAATGCTCGCCTTATGGCGGGCCAGGATTCTGCTTGAGCGCCTGATCGGCTGGCGCTGGTTTGCCGTTCTATTTTGCGTGAGCGCGATTGGCGACTCGGCGGCATCGCTTCTGATCAGCCCCGACAACATCCTCGGCGTCGGGGCATCGGGCGGGATTATCGGCCTGTTTGCGGCCGTCATCGTGGCAAGCTTTTATTTTCCGTCGGGGCCGCTGCCTGAAGCCTTGCGGATAGGCGCGATATGGATCTCGTACTTCCATCCTGCCGCGCCGGCCAGACCGCCGGTGGCATGAATATCGATTATGCGGCTCATCTCGGCGGCGCACTTGGGAGCGAGGAAGATGCGGTGGTCCCTCCCGCAGTGAGGCGCGGCATGCGAGTTCCGATAGATTTTAGAAGATCTAAAAGACCAACGATGAATTATTTCGGCAGAGTCACGCCTGAGATCTCCTCGCAGATTGCGATGAGGCGGTCTTGAAGCGCTGGATCATGAGCCTGCGGGTTCGCGGTTCGACGCTTCAGATGATAGAAGTATTCTCCCGTGACATCCGTTCTTGGGTCCTCACCGGCTGCCAACCAGGCCTGGGTCAGATGCGCCTGCGCCATGTCGTCAGGCGCGCCAGCACCTCTTGGTTGGCACCCACCCCGGCTCCAGCGCATTCGAGAACACGTCCTTCCAGCGGCGCGCGACAGCAAAGGCAAGCATCGCGTCATGCAGCTTGCTTTCCGCGTAGGCCTCAGATCCATTCCACCGACGCTTTTTCCAGAGAATGTCGTTGAGGTTGGCGTCTGCATGATGGTGCATGCCGGAAGACAGGTAGACGAGCCGCCTGGGGCGGTCGATCAGTGCAGTCAAAATATAGGCTGACAGCGTATTGATGGCGAAGACATGCGGCAGGCCCTCGGTGGTGAGATGGTGGGCCTCCCGGTATCCGACAGCGGCGTTGTGGATGACCGCGTCGAACCGGCCAAGCGCGTTGACGCTCGCCGCGACTTCCTTTGCGCCCGCGACAGTCTCGAGATCGCCGATGACGACAGTTTCAGCCTGGGGCAGGGCGCGGCGGGCATCTTCGGCACGTGCGGTGTTTCGGGCATGCAGCACAACTTGATGACCTTGCTCGGCTAAAAGCCCAGCCGCCATGAGGCCAAGGCCGGTGGACGAACCGGTAACAAAGATGCGGGACATGACCAGTCTCCTTTATGTGAACGGCGAATTTCTCTCGCCGGAAATATTGAACGATGGTTAGGCTTTCGAAAAGCGGGCGGTGCGAACGAGCACAGCGCCAATGACAGCGCAGGTTGCGCCGAACAAGTAGACAGATGCATAACCAAATTCTGCTGCAATGGCACCGCTGACAGGGCCTGAGACGCCATAGGCGATGTCGAGAAAAGCCACGAAAGCGCCCATGGCACTGCCTCTGTTAGCCGGAGGCACCCGCTTCAAGGCTTCCACACCAAGAGCCGGAAAGATCAGGGCGCAACCGAGACCCGTAATCAGCGCGCCGGCAAGCGCCGCTGTCTCACTTGACGCTGTCCATATGATCAATTGGCCGGTTGCCTCGATCACCAAAGACCAGAGTGCGACGCGATACCCACTCACCTTGTCGGGCAGTGAGCCGAAGACAACCCGTACGAAGATGAAGCCGACACCGAATGCAGTCATCACGAATCCCGCATTGTCCCAGTGGCGGGCAGCGAAATAGAGTGATGCGAAAGCGGTCAGCCCGGAGAGACCCACACCCTGCAGCATCAGCCCGGCTCCTTCGCGCCAGATTTGACTGATCACCTTGTGGAAGGGCAGGCGAGGGCCGGGAGGGGTAGCATAAGGATGCTCGCGGAGGGCGATGACACCGCCGACCGCTGGCGCCAGAACGCACGCCATCATCGCGGTCTCCAGACCCCAGGCCCGATAAAGCCCCATACCGATCGGCGCGCCGATAGCCAGAGCCGCAAACATTGCGATGCCGGTCCAGGACATCGACATGCCTGCACGCTGCGGCCCTACTGAAGCAATTGACCATGAGACACAGCCGGTGACAAAGAGGCTCTCCCCCAGACCTGCGATCAGCCGGCCGACAAAGATAAGTGCAAGGCTGATATCAGGCGAAAGCACAGGCATAGCGGCTGCCAGATAGAGCGCGCCCGCGGTTGCGCTGATCGCAGCACCCCGCAATGCCGAATGCTTGCCGCCGTGGAGGTCGGTCAGGTGTCCCGCGTAGCCGCGGCTAAGTACAGTCGCCAGGAATTGAATGCCGATGACCACGCCAACGACGAGACTGTTGAAGTCGAGCTTGTCGTGGATAAAGAGGGGGATAACCGGAAGCGGCAGCCCAACCGCGAGATAGCCACAGAAGAGCGCACCGATAATGCCGGGGGCGGGGCGGGAAAGGTATGTGGTGTCAGCCTTGGGTTCGGCCGCACCGTCGATGAGAGATGCTGGCATGACAGCCTCCATTCTGGATAATGTGTGGGTGAAGGCCGCCGCCGTGAAGCGGCGGCTCCGGCTCAAGCCACATTTATCGGGATGGATGCGCCGATCTGGTCCAGGCGATGGCCGCTCTTTTCCAGCAGGTAGTCGCGCGAGGCAGTGACGTCCGCCGTCAGTTTGATGAGATCGGCGCCGATAAGCTTTCCGCTTCGTTTGCGGATCTCGCCTGCGACCATGACCGTGTCGATATCCGACCGCTCCACCGCCTGGGCCACCGTACCGACGACATTGTTGACCGGTAGGACGGCGACACTGTCGGCGCGCACCATGATGATGTCGGCTTGCTTTCCGGGTGCCAGTGAACCGACCACACCGTCGAGCCCGGCGGCGCCGGCACCGTTGACGGTTGCCGCCTCAAGGACGCGTTCGACAGTGATCGGCGACGGCACATTGTCTTCACCGCGGAACTTGCGATAGCGCATGGCCGATCGCTGCTGCGTGAAGAGGGCGTGCATCTCACCGAACATGTCGCTGCCGAATGCAGTGTCGAGGTCGATGCCGATGGCCGGGGTTAATCCATGATCGATGGCTTGTTGATAGGCAAAACTATCGTCATCGAAGCCGAACAGCGCATCCGAGCGCGGATTGATGGTGACGTTGACGCCCGCGTCAGCAAACAGACGCCACGTTTCTTGCGGGATTCGTGTGCAATGATTGAAGATGTTGTGTGGACCAAGCACGCCCTTCTCCGCGAATTCCGGTCCGAGCTTGGCCAAATCGCCGATGAACTCGGTCAGGATGCGCATGTCGAGGCTATGGGCCACTTTCCACCAGTCGAGATTGAGTTGGCCGAATAGCCCGACATGCACAAGGCTGCCGCCTTGGTTCCACTTGCCTGCCAGCCGCTTCAGATCCTCCGGCAAGTGCGCAGACGAGGCCTTCTTGTCCATAGCAGCACCCACCATGTGCAAGGCGCGGATGCCGCTGTCTCTGAGGGCATCGAGGGCTGCGTCGGTGTGCTCCGGGCTACGCGAGGAATGGCACGCGTCGATAACGGTCGTGATGCCAGCGTCGAGGCAGGCCAGCGCCGTGAGCGTGGTGCTGAGATACATATCGAGCGGACGATAATGGGCGCCCAGCCCTTCCGCGACGAAATCAATATAGGCAAACAGGTCGTCCACATTGGGCATCATGCGGCGCATGACACCGAGCCACATATGGTGATGGGCGTCGACCAAGCCGGGCATCACGATACTGTTCGAAGCGTCTATGACGGCCACATCATCCACGGCGATGTTCGCTCCGATGGCTGCTATCCTGTCGCCTTCGACAAGCAAATCGCCGATTCCAAAATGGGGAGCCTTCTTGTCCATCGTCAGGATGGTGCCCCCTTTGAAGAGGGTGCGGTGTTTAGGGTTGCTCATGATTTGTCCTTTCAAGATTCTAATCCGGCGGGACCGTTATCGCTCCGAGGCGTTCTTGAATTAAGTGCGCTTATGTCAGATGCTTCCTGACAAGTAATCAGGAGTGATGATATGCCGTTCGATACGCGCATCCTGTCGGGGGTCAGCGTGCTGGCTGCCGTCGTCGAAGGCGGCAGCTTCGTGAAAGCTGCCGAACTGATCGGTGTCACCGATTCCGGCGTCAGCCGGGCAATCAGTCGCCTTGAAGGGCGCCTTGGGGTAAGGCTGCTCGATCGGACGACGCGCTCGGTGGCGTTAACCGACGAGGGCCGGCGGTTTTACGAAGAGGTGAGGCCGCACCTCAACGCGATTGAAGATGCCGCACTGATTGCCTCCGGCTCGGCATCAGCGGTACGCGGTCGGCTTAAAGTGGACATCGATCCCTTCTTTCTGCCACTCGTTCTTGCAGGCCGCCTTGGCACCTTTTGCGAACGTCACCCGGACCTTTCGATCGAGTTCGTAACCAGAGAGCATGTCGGCGATCTTGTTGCCGAGGGGATCGATCTTGCAATCCGGTTCGGCCAGCCGCGTTTTGCCACTCTGGTTGCGCGCAAACTGATAGAAGCGCCGATCCTGACTGTGGCCTCGCCTAGCTATCTGGAGCGCTACGGCCATCCAGAGCATCCCCGGGACCTTATCACTCATCGATGCCTGCAGTTTCTTGACCCCTATACCGGCCATCCGTTCGAATGGGAATTCGTACGCGGCGACGAGACAATCGACGTTCCGACAACCGGACCGCTGACCTTCACTGATCCAAAGTCGATGCTCCAGGAATGTATCGCAGGTACGGGCATCGCTCAGGTAATCGGTTGGGGGATCGGGGAGGCGTTGGCGAGAGGTTCGCTGATCGACTTGTTTCCCGATTGGCACGGTGAGCGTTTTCCCCTGTTTGCTTTCCATCCCTCACGCAAGCATTTGCCCGCGAAGGTCAGAGCGTTCATTGAGTTTTGCGCCGAGATCACGATGGCAATCGAACGCTCGGCGCCCACCACCACTTGATGAGATATATCGGGAATACGAGGTGCAGTTCTTTCCGCATTCGCGATTGAGGGACCGTGCTTTTAGACTAAGAGCCTAGCCAGCTTCCCTGGGAAGATAGAATTTGACTGCGGACGCCTCGATGGCATCCTATTTCCTGCGCTTGATGAGCGGGAAGCCATCCTCGCACGCGATATGGGGGCGTCGCAGGAGATGGGTATGCCATCCAGCGTACCGCGGGGTCGCCCTTGACTACCGGTTTTTCGCGCAATCCTGCCGCCGACGGTGAATACCGAGATCGATGGTTCGAGTCCCTTCAAGAGCTTAAAGAATTTTCGCACCACTTTATTCCTTTGGTGTTGGCTTCCATCGCTAACAGCGGCTTTGTGTCTGTATCCGCTTGCATCGCTTTTGAACGTTGCGGGTAATGCGTTCAAGAACACCCGTCGGATCACCAGTCATCGCAGCGATTTGCGGTGCGACCTCGTCACAGGTAGCGCTGACAAGCTCGCTAAGTTCCTCCACTCGTCGGACGGTCGATGCAGCACTCAATCCGACCTTCTCGGCAAGTGTTTGCCAATCCGCGCGCCGCAGGTCGGGCGCAATGAAACGCCCGCCAATAGCCTGCGGCAGGCTCTGATCGACCTGGTGATATACGGCTGCGCACACCAAATCGTAAAGAGGCGCCATAGTTGCTGATCCACCGGCACCGATCAGGATCGAGTAGTTTTTGGCGTGGGAGTCGCAGATCAGCACGTTAAAGACCACTGCGTCCAAAAGCTTCAGCCGCTCGGCAGGCAAAACGAGATCGCTGATGGCATCGAACATCATCGTCAGGTTCACGCCGCGGCCTGTCGATGATCGTTCGTATTTCTGCGACGGAAAATGACCCGTTAGCTGACAGAGATCTTCCTGGTATAGTCTGCGTATCTCTCCTCGAGTGTCGGTGAAGCGGTCATAGCGCTTCACCAGCAGATAGCGTCGTTTGCCGGCGATGCCGACGGCGGCATCAGCAGCTTCAATCCGCAGGCCTGCGCCAGAGCGAGGCAGAAGGCTTCGTTTTCGACGTTTCCCGCGAGTCGTCGCGAATCTGGCTTGATGATATAGGTCGATGGCGTTCCGTCGATCAGGATGGAAATCCTGCCGTCTTCATTGACGAGAACGGGCAATTTCTCCTGCACACCCGCAAGCGACATGGAGACGCCGCGCTCTCCGACCAGAAAGGGTTTGGCCGGAAGCTCGTTGGGGATGCGCTCCAGTGACCCCTCGTCGGGAATGGGCTGGAAGTTGACGCCCGCCCTTCGCGGCTCTCCGATCGACAGCGCCCCCGCGCGCGCAGGAAGATCCGCTGAAGTTCAATGTGATCCTTACCGATCGGTAAGTAATCGCGAAGTTCACGGAAAATCATCCCGATCGGTAAGCCCTTCTTCTGCAATCGAGACGCAAAAAGGCAGCTTCCAACGCTGAACCCGGCTCATCTGCGAGATCAAGCGAGAGGTAGGCAAGAGGCGTGCCCGCCGTTTTAGTCTCTAAGATGAGCCGCAGCGCTCATGCCAAGCTCGAAGAGCTTCCTTTCATCGTGGACGCCCTGTTGATAAAGCTTGATGACAAAGGCGGCAATGTCTTCAGCCCTCTCGCCTTCACGATTGATGCTCAGTTCGGCAAGGATGGCGTCAAATACGCGTTGGCAGATGCCGAGCGCCTCGGGATCCAGGGACAGATCTCTGGTGCGAGAGTATCGATTGACCACCTTTGCCGGCTCCTGAAACAGAGGCATGGAGATGGTTAGAAGCTAGATCTTTCTTTGTTGCATTTCAATCATTCAGCTGAGGTGAGCTCCCTACGCAGCCGCCAACCGGTTTTGAAAAGCAGAAGCCGTCAACTTCGAATGGCGGGGAGATCTAGCTGGGGAAGTAAGCTAAAGCCTTCCTGTCCCGTTTCGCACTCTCGAGACGGGCATCCGATAAAGCTGATTTGACACTTTGGCTTGAAGAGTTCGCATAGCGACATATGTTCAGATGATAGAGCGATGCTCGTAGCCCAGCCCGAGGACGATTGGCAAACCTTATCCTTGCTTGCATAGCGCAAGGGTTATGGCTCCGTTCCCGCGCTATAAATCCAACCTGCTTCTGACCAAAACTCGTCGACGTTCGGCAAGTGGCCTTCGAGACAAGGCTGCTGGCGATGGAGGAGCGTGAATATGGTCCGAAATGCAAATGAACCCACAGGTTCGTCCTTCACTGCTTACGAGCGGAACAAGGTGTCCCCGGATTTATTGATCAATAACCCGATCGCGGAACATTTTGGGATTTCCGGCCTGTCTGCCGAAGCCTGGCTCGCCGCCATCGTCGAAAATTCCGACGATGCGATCGTCAGTAAGACCGTCAACGGCATTATTACCAGCTGGAACAGAAGCGCCGAGCGACTTTTCGGATTTTCCGCCGCCGAGGCGGTGGGGCGGCACATCAGTATCATCATCCCTGACGATCGCCTGCATGAAGAAGATACAATTATCAATCACATTCGCAATGGCAGGAGGATCGAACATTTCGAGACGATAAGGCAGCATAAGGATGGAACGCTCCTCGACATTTCGCTGACGATTTCCCCCGTCCGGGATAAGAATGGCGAAATTGTCGGCGCGTCGAAGATCGCTCGCGATATTTCTGAGCGAAAGCGGATGGTGGAGCGACAGCGGCTGATGCTGCGGGAAATGCACCATCGCATCAAAAATCTGTTCGCCATCGTCAGCGCATTGATTTCCGTCAGTGAACGGTCCGCTCCGATGGTGGGCACATCATTTGCCGAGGACTTGCGCGCGCGCGTCAGAGCGCTGGCCGCTGCCCAGGACTTTGTCCTGAAGGAATCAGAAGGCGGCTCCGATGGGCATGCTTCAACAAGCCTTTTTGGTCTCATTGACGCGATTTTGTCGGCTCACCAGGACAAGAATGGCGCCCGCATCGTCGTTAGCGGAGAGGACGTTAGCGTGAACAATGCCGTGCTGACGTCGCTAGCTCTGCTTTTGCACGAATTCGCAACGAACGCGATAAAATATGGCTCTCTTTCGGTAAACGGCGGTCGGGTCGAAATCGAGGTGTCTCGTAATAATGGACTCGCGCTAACGTGGACGGAAGTCGATGGACCTCCCGCACGGGTCCCCGAAGGAGCCGCGGGCTTCGGATCAGAGCTTGAACGCATGACAATCGCATCGTTAAGGGGATCTCTCCGTCGCGAATGGCGTCCTGATGGGGTGCGTATCCTCGTTGAAATCCCTGATCAGCTTCCGCGGCGTTAGGTGCAGAAGCTGATTGAGCTCTTGTTTCTACCGTCTGGTGCTCTGTCACAGATTGCGAGTGCCAATTCGTCTTGTCCGAGGCGCGTTGGAACGCCTTTCGGCTTCTCGGATCGATCCGAGGGCAACCTCAATAATTCATGCACAGTATAAGGGATGCCAAGCCGAGAAGTTTCAAAGTTGATGGTGATGTCGTGGCGGGAGTCCGTGAAGTATGCTGCTGGTACGGCGATCCTTCATCAGGAGAGCTCAACCGTGGAGTATGACGGCGGGAACATTTCCATTGGCGAGATGTTTGAACGCCTTAAACGTACCCGCCGACTTGCGGACCTCCTGACGAAGGTAGATAGCAGCCGATCCGTCGATGCTTTCTAACTTTCGGTAGGACCACCAGACGTGAAAAGCGCGCAACGATGTCGCGGAGCCATCCATGCGAATACTCGTCGTCGAAGATGAATTCCTGATTGCTTTTGACGCGCAATATGTGCTGCGCTCCTCCGGCTATGACGTTGTCGGACCGGTTGGCAGCAGCGAGGATGCTTTGCGGCTGGGAGCTGGCGTGGATATCGCCCTTGTCGATGTTCATCTCAGGGATGGCGAGACCGGCCCGGAAGTGGCCGCGCATCTAAGTCAGGTACATGGGGTCACCGTCATATTTTCCACCGCCAATCCGGAAATCGTAGCCGCGGATCCTAACGCTATCGGGGCTCTTGTTAAGCCCGTCTTTGCTCCGGATCTTCTCAGCGCCATGGAATATGCTGTAGCGCTGCGCAGCGGCCGGCCCGCTACGGCACCCAACTGCCTGAAGTCCCTTCAGGCATAGATCCTGGCGCCAGCGCTCCGCATGCTTCCGCGAGAGGATAGCATCAGTTTGATGTTCGGTTAGACAGGTTTGGAAGTTTCGGCCTGCCCGATCCCGTTGGGCGCTTCGGGGGCAACGTCAACGGCAGAGCTTCCTCCGAAGAAGCCTCGTTGCTTGAGCAGGAGTTTATCAGCAAGTTCATTGCCCCGAAAGCGCATTGCTGCTTTGGCATTGCAGTTCGGGACAGATATAAGATAACGCAGGGCTCACTTTTTAGGTTGAGCGTGATTTTGCCGAAACGTTGACAGATCAGCCACTTTGCTGGAGACCCGGTTCCTGGCGAACTCGATCAGGTTTGAGGAAAACATCGGCTTGGCCAGTCCAAAGCCCTGAAGAATATCGCATCCAAGGTCTCGAAGTATGGTTGCGTGTCCAGTCGTTTCTACGCCCTCGGCTGTCGCCTTAACGCCGAGAGAATGCCCCATACCAATGATGGAGCCGACGAGTTCCCTTTGCTCCGATGATCTATCTATAGAGCGGATAAGCCGTCTGTCGATTTTTAGGGTGTGAGGCCGGAGGTGTAAAAGGCTCATGATCGAGGCATGCGCAGTGCCGAAGTCATCTACTTCAATCGATATGCCAAGCTTGCGAATGTAGGCAAGGTTTTCCTCCATTTGCGCATCCAACTCGTCGAGGACTATTGATTCCAGAAGCTCGAACGAGAAGCGGCTAGCCGTTTCCGGATCTATACCGAGCAGGGTCTTGAGTTTGGGATCTTGCAAGCGTCGGGCGGAAACGTTGACGGAGCATTTTGGAATAGACACCCCGTCCTTTGCCCAAATCTCCGAGTCCGCCATGGCCTTTCGAAAGATCAAGTCGTCGATGTCGCCGACGATGTTCATTTCGTCAGCAATTTGGAGAAATTCACTAGGTGCAAGAAGACCGCGCGTTGGATGCTGCCAACGGACAAGCGCTTCGACGCCGACAATATCAAGTGTCATCGCGTCGAACTGCGGCTGATACATCGGAAAGAATTCGTCCCGTTCCAACCCAACTAGGATCTCGTCCGAAATCTGTTTTAAGGTCACCACACGACTGCGAGATTTAGTTGAATAGAAGTCAAAGCGGTTCCGCCCATGCTCTTTGGCCTGATAGAGAGCGATGTCCGCATTGATCAGGAGGCTACGCACGTCGACGTCGCGACCGATTTCGCAAGCAATACCGATGCTTGTACTGGAGCGACAGTCGATTCCATTTATGTTTACGGGCTTGCGCAATGCATCGACGATATTCTTGGATATCGCCTCAAGCGGCTCCACCGAACCGTCAAATCTGACGATCGCGATGAACTCATCGCCGCCAAGGCGGGCAACGAATTCATCGCTTCGAACGCTCGCCTTCAGTATCTTTGCTGTATGCTGCAGTAAAACATCGCCGACATAGTGCCCATAGGTATCGTTGATCTGCTTGAAGCGGTCCAAGTCAAAATGGAGCACAGCAGCGCCGCCACCGGTGGCCTTGCAATCGGCTTCAATGCTAATGATCTTTTCTTCCAGATACCTGCGGTTGGGTAGACCCGTCAGAGGATCATGCAGCGCAATGTATTCAATATGCTTTTTGGCGGATTCGAGTTCGGCGTTCCTCGCTTCTGCAAGTTTCTTGGCGTGCGCAAGATCCCGCTGGAGGGCGAGATCGGCGGTAACATCCCAATTCGCCCCGATCATCTTGCGATGGCCGTCATTGTCGATGAACGGCAGTGTTCGGGACCGAATGAAATGTTCCGAGCCGTCCCGAAAAATTACCCTATACTCATCCGAGAAGGGGATAAGATTAGCAACATGGTGATCTACTTTCTTGAAGACCCGCTCCATATCATCGGGATGCAGCATGGACTCCCACAAGCCGCCAATCTTCACCTCAGATTGGTGCTCGACATCGTATAAGCGGAACATGCCCGCGTCCCATTCGGCACTTCCTAAGTCAAAGTCAGCCTCGAAAACACCGATCTTCGAGACTTCGAGTGCCAGTTTGAGACGCCGCGATATCCGCTCAAGCGTCTCTTCCGAATTTTTTCTGGTCGTTATGTCGGTATCCGTGCCCACGACACGGAGGGGGCGGTTGTCACTATCCCATTTGACGCAGCCACCGCGACATTCAATCCAGATCCAATGGCCCTGCCGATGCCTGTAACGGTATTGAAATACACAAGGACTTGCATCTCCTTGCCGCTGCTCGTGAATGCCATCCAAAACTGTTTGCTTGTCATCGGGATGAACTTGTTCAAGCAACTCATCCAGCGATCTTGGAACCGCATCCTCGGCCGACAGGCCGCGAATCTCGCGCCATATATCTGAGTAGCATGTTTCCTCTCGCTCGAGATCATGATCCCACACCGCAGTCCGGCTAGCGATCAGGGCGAAATCCAACGGTCTTTCGGCGCTCGTCTCCGTCGCGATCCGAAGGAGATGCACGTCGGTCGGCACAAAACGCGCCAGCACCGTTCGAGGGAGCGCGGCACCGTCGATGTTCGTTGCCAGCTCGATCAAGACATGCCAAGAAGAGCCGCTGTTGCTACGCAAGAAGACCTGCGCGATCCGGGTAACGCCGGGTATCGCCACTGCTGCTACGAGTTGCGCGTCGAAGATAATTCTATCATGGGCGTCTAGGAAGTCGTGGATATCCCTTCCGACGCGAAAGCCCGGCAGAAGTTGAGCGACATTCGCAAGGGCTGAGTTTGCCTCCATCATCTCGCCATTCGGAGCCAAGATAGCTGCCGCGAGCTCGGCGTCGGCCAACCACGCCGTAGCTGGAGAGCAATCATCCTCTTGAAGGCAACGGGCTGTCTCGATGACTGAATTCAAACGAGTTATCTCCAATACTTCGAGATCACGAGAGAACAAGCTTCATCGAGGCAAATAAATTTGCCGTTAACAGGGTGCGAGAGCGGTGAAGGAAAATCAGTCCGCGGCGCCTTCCGCAGGCTCGCCGCCAGGCAGCCCGCCAGATATGCTTCGACGGCGGCTGCCCTCGCGAACCTGCAACAATTGCCGTCAGTATCCGTGAAGGTCCCTACAGGGCCAAATCGCCAGCGCGATGCCGGCAATCGGATAATAATAGAAGGCGGCCATCAGGAACTCGCCAACTGCGATCAAAATACTCTCCGGGATGGCCGCGACGAGGAGAAAGAACCAGCAAGTAGAACTGGTCCGAGTCCGACCATCTCAGCAATTGAACCGTTTTTTTCTGGAGCGCTTTAACCCTCACCTCCCTCGGCCGTCATAGAGTGTTCGACCTGGCATCGCAATCGCTGCGGCGGCGCACGTTTGAACACCACTCTCCTATTAGCGGGCATGAAAGCACATGAGACCTTGTCCGGTTAAGGGACAGTCTATTGATAAGATCACGGATTGGCATAGTGTATGCGAACCTCAGCAGCGGGATCGTCATGACCATCAGCGCATCTTGGAATAGACCTTATAGTCGTGAGATTGACGCCTCGCCACAGACCGTCTGGAAGGCTCTCGCCGACATTTCCAACTGGAAACTGTGGAACGCCGGCGTGAAGTCAATCCAGATAAATGGAAACTTCATCACTGGATCTCATTTTTCGATGGAGCTGGCGGATGGTGAAGTGATTAACAGCGAACTGATAGATGTCAGCGCACCGAGGCACTTCATCGACGAAACCTGGGTAGGCGAAACAGTCATTCGCGTTGAGCACCGCATTGAGGTGGTGTCGGGTGATCGATGCCGGGTCGTCTATGCAGTCAGCGCCGAGGGGCCCGAGGCGCAGATCATAGGTGAAGCGGTGAGTGCCGACTTTCCCGAGGTGTTGGCGGGCTTGGCAACGTACGTTACCGGACGAGCTGCTGAGTGATTCTGTCGACGCGACGGTGAATTGATACCGGAAAATCTGATCCTTCTGCCGAGCTAATGATCGGCACTGGGCTCCGACCGCATCTGCGAAGATCACGGCCTTGGAACTGTAACGTGCGACATCACCCGGCCCACTGTCCCTACAGGTTCAGGCTGAGGGTGCACCCGATACAAGCCTATCGTTCCGCGTATCATATATCCTCGAACTCAACACGATCCTCGCGTACCCGATTGATGGTTAAGAAGCTTTCGCATCAGCCGCTTGTTGGCTTTGGTATTGCAGCGGCTCTGCATCAGCACGTCGAGAACGAAACCATCCTGATCGACAGCCCACCAAAGCCAGCTTTTCTTTCCGCCGATCGCAACCACAACTTCATCGAGATAACATTTTCGCCAAGCCGACTGGCGGATCGCCTGCGGATTTCGTCGGCAAGGTGCCGACCGAATTTCTCCGCCCACAGGCGCACGGTCTGATGCGAGACAATGATCCCACGTGCCGCCAGTAAATCCTCGACCATGCGCAGACTGAGCGGGAACCGACTACGGGTTCTCCTTCCAAATCCACTTGCATGACAGGCAGTTCTAGGTTCTGTTATCGTTGAGTTTTCCGACATTTGAGCGGAACTTCTTCGTTAACGTCTCGAGGCAATCCAATGCGTGTCGTGTTT
Organism: Rhizobium sp. BK312; assembly: GCF_014193605.1. Classification (NCBI taxonomy): domain Bacteria; kingdom Pseudomonadati; phylum Pseudomonadota; class Alphaproteobacteria; order Hyphomicrobiales; family Rhizobiaceae; genus Rhizobium; species Rhizobium sp. BK312. The sequence goes on from NZ_JACHZP010000002.1 coordinate 632,784, forward strand.
CGCTGTGATCCTGCGCTTGTCGACCATCTGCCTCGCCCCGTTCCAGCTCGCAGCATTCTGCCGGACTGGCTCCGTGCCATGCCCGCGAAGGCGCATTCCGAGATTCATGGCCGGGAAATTCGAACCGTAAAGCAGTGCCCTCCCTTTGTTGACGCCATGTCCCATGGTTTTATGATTCTGCTCCCGTGCGACGTAACCGTTCGAAGCGGTGTGTTCGCATGGGATTGGGGTATCCCAGAACCCTCGACGGAAGGTCATCCGCGATCACCGCTCAGCTTTCATGTTGCTGAGCAGCTTGCTGGCGCGCCGTTTTCCAACGGGTTGGCAGCGGTGAAATTCAACAGCTTTTGGACGATCGAACTGGAGGAGGGCTGGTCACTTTTTGCCATGCACCCAGTCAATCGCAATGAGCTTCCCTTCCGCTTGTTGACGGGTGTCGTGGATTCGGATCGCTTTTATGATGCGGGAATCAATTTCCCGGCAATCTGGACCGATCCTCATTTTTCAGGCGTCCTGCCAAAGGGCACCCCGATTGCACAATGCTTTCCGGTACCGCGCGCAGCTCCCGATCTGATCTTTGAATATTTCGATGGGACGCATAAGACTGCCTACGAGAAAACCGTCGCCGAGGTTCTCGCCAATCCCGGAGTCTACCGAAAGCGCTTTCGCGTAAAGCGCCCGCGCGTAGCGCCAGAATCGGCTTGAATGTGAGCTGCATCTAAGATTTGAGCGTTCGCTGCAACGCCTGTCGATCCAACCATAGCTGGCCTCGCGGTGCCGAAGTTAGCGACATGGCGATTGCGCCCAATGTATCGGGCCTCAGGCTGTAGGCCGTCCGATAAGCCGCGATCGCGTCGTCCATATCGCCCATGTCCTGCAACACGATGCCTAGATTGACGGCTGCCTCGGCGTCGTCAGGCCGCTGTTCCAGCGCTTTGCGATAAGCTTCGGCGGCGCCCGCCAAGTCGTGCAAGTCTTGCCGCACCAAGCCCAAGTCAAACCACATCGAGGGAGACCTGTCGATTGCTGCTACACCCTCCAGGATCGCAGCCGCGTCATCGGGCGATCCGTCTTCAAAAAGTATCCGACCGAGGCGTGCGGCAGCCTCCGGAGAAGCAGGGTTGGCACGATTTAATGCCCTCCAAGCGCCGACTGCCCGGCTTCGATCTCCTGCGGCATCGAAGGTGCGAGCCTGCTCAAGAAGGATTTCGACATTCGCAGATAATGTGGCGGCGCGACCAAGGTGAAATATAGCTCGGTTGAAATCTCCCAACGATCGCGCGATACGGCCGGCAAGCAGTTGGCCGGGTGCGTTATCAGGCATGCCCGCCAAACTAATTTCAATGTGGATGTTTGCCCTTGCAGCATCGCCGGTGGCGAACAAAATCGCCGCGAAAAGGTGGTTAAGGGTCGGGTCGCTCCGATCCTTCTGCAAGCCTGTCTCACACAAGGACATCGCTTGGCTGAAACGACCTGCATTGAAATCAGCCACGATTTGCCGCACCTGATTTTCGACCGTCGCAGTACGCATGCCCCGCTCGCCTTTATCCGCTGCCGCCAGGAAAAGCGGCCGATATCGCAGTCATAAGTGCAGACTAAACGGCGCGCCACACAAATTCTATCGCTTGGGACTTAACGGTAAGATTCCGACCATTTTTCGAGACCGGTAATTTCTCTAATAGCCGGTCTGTTCGGGGTGAATATGCGTCATGAGCATGGCGTCGACCGCTTCCGGTCGGACTGCCTCGGCCAGTCGTTCCAGATCCCATGTTGTTAACATGAACATCGCCTGTCTCAGGCTATCCTCGCTGGAAGGTACCAGGCGTGCTCGACTGGTCGATCGGCGTCTACAACCCGCACGTCGACATCACCCAGGACACCACGACGCTCTAAGGGCGAGGGCATGCCTACAGCAAGGGAGCGATCGTTTGGTGCCGAGTGGCTATGCCTGATACAATACAACCAAAGCAGGCAATATTCATCCGGAAAAAACTAAACGTTGACGTCGTACCCCTAAGCCCGTATAGAATGGTTATCGATCTTTTGCTTGCCGAGCTTTGTCTACCGCACGATCGACACCGTGCTCTAAGCGAACTTTTCTTTCAAAAATAGTCGGTCTTTAACTGCGTGGCATCCGCTCCGCGGTTCCTTACTCTATGCTTTGAAAGGGTTCATCATGACCACTGGCACAGTAAAATGGTTCAACTCCACCAAGGGCTTCGGCTTCATTCAGCCTGACAACGGCGGCGCTGACGCCTTCGTTCACATCTCGGCAGTCGAGCGCGCCGGAATGCGCGAACTCGTCGAAGGCCAGAAGATCGGCTTCGAGCTTGAGCGCGACATGAAGTCGGGCAAGATGTCGGCCACCAATCTTCAGGCTGCTTAAGTGATATCGGCTTCTCTTTGACCACGGATGTACTGGCATTGCCGGAAGCACGCTATCATCTGAGGCCAGGCAGTTCGCCTGGCCTTTTCATTTCGGCCCGTTGCCGACATCGAGGAACCCAATGACAGAGACATACAGTAAATCTCGCCAGCAGGCAGAGATCGCCTTCGGCAATGTCCAGGGGGAGTTCTTTGCCAAGAATAGCGCGCTGGAGGAGCTTGAGTCCGCGGCGCAAGCACGCAATGCCAAGACTTTGCGGCTTCGAGAAGCGCGCCTCGCGAAGGAACAAGCGGAGCAGGCGTCGGCAACATCCACCCTGGTCGCTAAATGAGCAAAGGCAGGTTGGTCATCACCGCCTGCTAGCATTAGGATACAGATTTGACATACCACGGAAACAACGAACTCGCCGACCGACGGTCAGCTGCCGCCGGCGCCAAAGCATCCCTTCTCCAAGCTTACCGGGCCGCGAAAACGGCGGCCGAGCCTGCTCGACTTGCCAGGCAGGCCGAGCGGCTCTTGATTGTAGAAGCTCGGGAAGCCCGCCGTATTGAACGGGACCGTCTAAAGCTTGTTGAGCGCAGCCAGCTAGAGGCCGAGGCAGCAAACGAGCAGGCGGTCGCCGAGGCCGCTCGCAAGGCCGAGCGAGACAGGCGCTATGCCAATCGTAAAGCCAGGCAAGCATAGGCCTTCAGGCGCCTTCCGTCCGATCAACGGTTTTTATCGCCTACGTAGGACTGATGCATCCGCGTCGAAATCACTTATGCTTTAGGAGCGACTGTGACCACTGATACAAAAGAGCTGCAGGCGATCAATACGGCCTGGCAAATCGCGATCCAGGAAATCCTGCGCATGGTCATCCGTGACATGTATCGCACCGAGGGGGAAGCAGCGTTCAACACGCACATCAAGCGCATCGAAGAAGCGGCCGTCGATAGCATCTATACGGATCTAAGGCTCCGCGGCACTGACGAATGGACCGAAGTGCTGGTCAAGGAACGAGCCAGCAACTTTGTGACGACCCTTCTGACCTCCTTCACCTACGACCGGGCTTGATCAGGCGGCGAAAAAGGGCTTCGTTTTTTTGATATTGAAGGAGAAAATCATGTCGGCCGACCAAAGGAGATCGCTTCTGAGTCCTAAAGATAAAGTCGAGGCCAATTCACGAGCCATTGTGGCATCGCTGACGCCGTCTCAGGTGCAAGCCCTGAAGCTCGCGAGAAGTGGAGACCTGCATTCTACGGATGGCAGGTCTTGGACTCATCTTAATGCCGTCGTCACCTACGCAAGGTCGGATCGATTTGAAGAGCGTCCGATCAAAGTGAAGTCGGCCACCACGACAACGGTGGAGCGGCTTACGGAACTCGACCTGCTCAGGAATCTCGACGGAACGGATGGAGAGGCACATTCGCCACGCGCGATCACCATGGCGGGAAAGCTCTGGCTTCTCAAGCACAAGTGACCCGGGTAAATTCGCCCTGCGACCTGACGGCAAGCGTACCATCCACCGCTGAGATTGATTGCCAAACCTGCGGAGCATGCTGCTCCTTTTCATCCGAATGGCCAAGGTTCACGACGGAAGCTGACGATGACCTGGCTTTGATACCCCCTGACTATGTTGAAGCTGATCAGCGCGGCATGCGTTGCGAGGGCTCGCGATGTTCGGCACTGTCGGGTGAGGTCGGGATCAACACATCCTGTCTCGTGTACGAGGTGCGGCCAGACGTTTGTCGAGCTTGTGTTCCGGGTGATGAAGCATGCACGATAGCGCGCGCCAAAGTCGGTTTCTAGCGTATGATGGTAGACCGAACTGGTGCGTGTATTCGTGACGGAGCTGGCTCAGGCTCGCTCAGCCGCCGCCAAGCGCGACGGGGGTGGGGGGCCGTCTCTCATTGAAAATCAGTAGGCTACGGGCCTTTCCAGGCTCCGGTAGATCCATTTGGAAGGCCTGACTTCACCAGCCGAAAAGTTAGGACGCTGTCTTTTTCATTTGCTTCGCCGGGAAAGCGGGTAATCTGGCGCGTCGTAGAGCGCCCGGATTTGATTGTGGTCGAAACGCGCCTCATTTACTTCCAACAGAGATCCTCGCTGCTGCGCGCCAGGCATGTCTTCGACCGCGAAGCGGAGCGCTTCGGCTGCCGTTTCGAAACGTCTGTAACGAAGTCCGCTGCGTCCGCGTGTCGCTTTGCCCGCATAAACCCCCGCTCCGTCCGTGTAATCGAAACTGATCACGTCGTTGTCCTCCGGGTTCGGTAAGGGGGCTGACCTTCTACCCGCGCAGCGTCTCTGATGTCGCGCTCGGTCTCTCTGAGCTCGCGTCTGCGGCGCTGCATTCTCTCTCGAAGGTTCATTAGCTTTTCGGCGTTTGATCCTGCTTCGGCGCGGGGCACGCGAAAAAGCTTTTCCGCAGATTGTCTGGGGGTGTGATTTATCATTGGTTCCTCAAATATTGTGTACGACAGCGCGCCCGCTCACAGTAATATTGGCCGGATGGCGCGCCAGCGTGCTATTTCTTGTTCAGATTTGCTGGGGCGCGGCTTGCAAGTTTAACTTGTGCGCCAGATGGGGCGGGTGCCACTCCTGGTGTTTTGTCTTTCTTGGGCTTGCGGATCTCGCGGTTGCTGCGCATTTGGCCCTTAGCCATCGTTTTCTCCTCGGCGCTCGAATAAGTATCGGCGCTGCTTAACTGCTTAAATTTGGATTGGCGTTTCTTCTGATACCGCTTAACTCACGCGGGAGGAGATAACGTCCTGCCGGGCCGTTGGCGTGCAGATTTTCCAAACGGTGCCGAAATTGGGAAACACCGTCATGCTCGCTAAAGGCAGCTTTCGCTCGGCGTCTCGGCCGACGGCAGTTTCCAGGAGCATGCAAAGATCCGCGTGATCACGATATCCGAACGCACTCGTTCGAACCAGGTTTCGTGAAACGCATGCGGAATATTCGTTGGAAGACATCGCGTCCTCCTTTTGTTTGGGCAAGGCCGCCCACCGGGGCGGCGATTCCTATGACACGGCTGTTCACGTCTAGGACGCGCCTGTCTCGCCGTTTGGACAGGCTGCTGCCCTTCTACTGCGCGGTGCGAACCGATCGCACCGGCTGCAATGCTCATTGCGCCGGATCTAGGCGCAGTCGAAGTCGTGACATCGATATTGTCTTCACTGACGTGTAGAAATTCGCACTGTATAAGCGCAAACTGTAGGATGCGGTGCCACGAGCTTCCAGCGCTAAGGCGGAACCTCGTATCTTGCAGTTCGATGTTATCGCGTTATCGCATTACAAGATCTCGAAAACGATCCTGTCATCGGAGCTATGGCAAACACCATTCCAAGCTCAATTCCCAGAAAAACAAAAGGCCGGGCATGGACCCGACCTTTCACAGTCATTCGGCTCAGCTGCCAGTACATCCGTGGTCAGCGGAGCGAATGACAAATTCAAGCCGCCTGAAGGTTGTCAGCGGAGCTCTTGCCGGACTTTCGGTCCTGCACGATGTCGTAGCTGATCTTCTGGCCGTCCGAAAGCGAGCGCATTCCCGCGCGCTCGACAGCAGAGATATGGACAAACACGTCCGTGCTGCCGTTATCAGGTTGAATGAAGCCGAAGCCCTTGACGGAATTAAACCACTTCACAGTACCAGTGTTCATAACGATGTCCTTTCAAAGCAATCGTTGTGGCGCCCGCGATGCCTTGCGGGCTAAGATCGATTATTTGAGAGGAGATCCGACGGGAGCGCGGGGCTCTTGAACGACGTCACAAGCAATGGTCGATGTCCTATATATATACTCAATTTTTGATTTTACAATGGATAATGCGGAAATCGACGGTGCGCACCCAAGCCACGTGCTATTTTCCCCAGACCAGAAATGGTCGCCGCTCTGGGGAGCTGTCATTCCAAAGGTTGCTTAACCTAGCGCAACTTTGCCTCGATCGAAGAAAGTTCGATTTGCGCGACAAGCTCATGCACTTCGCCAGGCGATCGCCTTCACCCGGATGCGTGATCGAGATCGAAACGGCCGCAGCTTTTCGACAGCCGCCGTTTCCAATCATCGTCCCGGCGAGAAGAGAGGCGACAAATCCCGCAAGCTACAGCGCATGAAATAGCCTCAATGGAGAGCGATGATGTCCCGTCAGAATCGCTCTCCTCTTGTCGCTATCAGGGACCACCATGTACGGTCGCAGCACCTCGGGCATCGCCGTCAGCCCAGCCGCGCCAATGGCCGTTGTCTCACCAGGCGTCACTGTTTGCCGAGCACTTCGTCCTCATAAAGCTGGTCCATGCTGAGGGACGCAACTTCGGAAAATGCCGTCTGGTTGCGGACACTGCCGCCGCTGAGGATGACAACGTCGTCGCAGAAAGAGATCGTGCTGCGATGATGGCTGATTACGATCGTCGTGCGGCGACCGGCTCGCAATTTCAGCGTCTCGACAATGGCAGCTTCCGACAATCCATCCATGGCATTGGTGGCTTCGTCCAGAATGAGAATATCGGGATCACGAACAAGTGCCCTTGCGAGAGCTATTCGCTGGCGCTGTCCGGCCGACAGGCTCGCGCCCCTGTAGCCAACGAGTGTTGCGTATCCGTCGGGCAGTTGTTCGATGAATTCATGCGCTTCGGCAAGTCTGGCCGCCTCTTCGGCCTCGGCGCGCGAGGTATGCTGCCCATAGGCGATGTTTTCGAGAATGGTGCCGTCAACCAGTTCCAAGTCCTGGCTGGCAAGCGCGAGCCGGCTTCGCCATTGCGTGGGATCGATGCGGCTGAGCGGCAATCCATCGATCAGGATCTCGCCTTCGTCAGGTTCGACAAAACGGCAAAGGAGGTTCACGATCGTCGTCTTTCCCGCTCCCGATCGGCCGATCAGGGCAGTGGAGCGACCATGGCCAATTTCGAAACTGGTGGATCGTAGCACCACCGGACGCGCGGCGGAGCCAGGATAGCGAAAGCTTACCTTATCGAATTTTATTTCGCGGTTCAGTCTGGGAGCCGGCAGATCTCCGGCCGGCGGCTGCGGTTTGTCGGAGGCGTCAAGCAGCCAGCGGACTTGCTCGAGCGACCCGCTCCAGCCTTGCATCTGGCTCCATGCCTGCTGCAAGGCGCGCACATGTGGCTGCAGCCTGTATAGCAAGACCACGAAGGCCACAATGATCGGAAAGCTAACGTCGAAGGTCCAGGCGGTGACGACGACCGCAAGGAAAAGCGCCGAATGCAGCACCTCGGTCAGCGGCGGCAAGGCGCCCTGACGGGTCTGCAGAACGAATCCCGCCCTTCTGACTGCGTTCGATGCGCCGTCGAACACGGCCTTTTCGCGCTCCTCCTGGCCGAAAATCCGGATCAGCCGACCGGCATGAACGAGATGCAGCATTCTGCCGGCAAGTTCGTTGTTGGAAGATGTGACCTGGCGGCTCGGCATCTTCAGGCTGGCAGAAAGGCCGAAATGCACGGCCTGAATGAGGATGAGGCCGAGCGCGACACAAAGCGTCATCTGCCAGGACAGCAGGAGTAGAAAGGCAAGAAGAATGACAGTCGCCGACGCATTGACCATCGCCCCAAGCACCGTCTGTATCGCATCCGATGCCCGCCAGGATTCGTTGGAAATGATGTTGAGCAGCCGGCCTGGGCTTTCCTGCAGGAAGAAGGGATATCCGATCTTCAGGAGCCGATCGGCAAGCGCGCTGCGGATCGCGTGGCCGGCCTTGCCGTGTATGAAGTTGGTCAATGCCGTATTGGCGAAGGCGAGGATGTTCTTGAGCGTGATCAGCGCCAGGATGCAGGCGGCAATCACCATCATCCGCTGCCGGTCGTCCAGACCGGATCCAACTTGCTGGAAGAGAGCGGAAAATCCGCTCAACCCCGTCGAAGCCTTTTCGCCTCCGATAATGCTGAGCATCGGAATGATGAGGCCGATGCCGGTGCCTTCGAGTACAGCACTGATCAGGCCGAGAATGACGACGACAGGCATGAGCCGGATCTGCCGGCCAAGCGCCTGCCCCAGTAGTTGCAAACCCGGCATGAGGAGTTTCAGCATGGCGGATCTCTCGTCAATGAGCGGGTTGTCTGCTTGATTTGGTTCAGTTCCGGCTGAGGTCGGTTCGTTATCGCACATCGTGCGAATTCGAGCGCACCCAGTACATTCATGAATACGATAGGCCAATGAGACAAGGAGACTTCCGGATCGAAGCGCGGCCCGCCCCACAATTCCTTCCAAGCCGAGCGGAAAGTCCAGCAGAAATGACGCAGCAGCCACGGCGCGCCAGACAGGTGTTTCAAACAGAGCGCGCCATTTCCAAGACTATAGCTGCGATGAAGCCGTTCAATCGCCTCGCGTTGGTTGCGTCCGTGATAATGCAGCACGTTCATGTCGGGAACATATTCGATCGGAATGCCAAGCTGAAAGGCGCGGACGAGATAGTCGGTATCCTCGGCCGATTGCAGAATGCCGCCGGCGCCGAAGCGTTCGTCGAAGCGGCCGATGCGCCGGGCGACTTCGCGGTGCATCGTCATGTTGCAGCCCAGGATGAAGCCGCCCGGATGGACATCCGGCGTAAAGCGGGCCGGCTCCGGCGATCGCTTGATCGTAAACGGCAGATCGAGCGCATTGCCGAGTTCGACACGGCCGCCCCGGATGACCGGGCGTTCTCCGCCTGCGTAATGCCGCTCCAGATCCCGCAAATAGTGCAGATCCACTTCGCAATCGTCGTCGATGAAGATCAGGATGCGTCCGCGAGACCGCTCCATCCCTGCATTGCGGGCGGCGGCCAGGCCGCGGCGGCGCTCCATCACCGGTATGACCGCAATGCTGGAGGAGGCGGCGATGCGGGCGAGCCGCTCGGCGGTATCGTCGGTCGAGCCGTTGTCGACCACTACCAGCTCGCTTGCCATCGAGGCATGCGCGCGACTGGCTGCCTCGATTGATCGGATGCAGGCCTCAAGCGCCTGGGCGCGGTTGCGGGTGCAGACGATGAAGCTCGCCGTCGGCACCCGGCCGATGGACGGGCGAGGGGGCCTTGTGGCGAGCTGCGCCTGCTCTTGCGGGATGTCAGAATCCGCGCCAGCCATATCAGGCAAGCCCTTGTTGCGGCAGCACGCTTCCTGCCGGCACCGATTGCCGATATCTTGCCAGGGCGTCGAGGCGCAGGCTCGCATCGCTCCAAAGGCGGCTGCACCAGGGCGCATAGGTGGCGACGCGAAGCCCATACCGTTCGCGACGCCGTATCGTGTGCCATTTGCCTGTCTGTGTCAGGAACTGATGCGTTAATGCGGGCCGCTTTTCGTCCGCGATCAGCTGATAGAGAAAATAGAAGAAGCACATCAGCCCTTCTTCATAGCTTGCGGAGGCCCGCAGGCCGCGTGCGGCGATCCTTTCTTCGATGGAGAGGAGACAGTCGGCAGCACGGGTAACCGTGTCCTGCGTCACCGCCATACCGATATCGTGCAGGGCATGGGGATCATCGATCAGCGATAACCGTTGGAGATTTTCCGCTGCGATCTTCAGATGCGTGAAGCGCATCGGCCGCTTATGTTTGTTGGTGACGCTCTCGTCGTGAACGCGATAGGCAACGAGGCTTTCGTCGATCATGGCGGCGGGGAATTCTCGGGTGATCCGCCGGAACAGATCGAAATCCTCCGCATGCACATAGCTTGCATCGTAGGTCAGCATGTCAGCCGGAATGACCCTGCGGTTATACATCACGGTCGAATGCATGAAGACGGTGTAAAACATCGATAAAACATGCCAATCGGCCCACTGATGGATCGGATTGGGCGTGCCGCGTACAACGCGATTGCCGATGAGCCGGTCGATGCCGGTGCCGCTGATCGCAAGCTCGGGCCGCTCACGAAACAGGGTGATCTGGCGTGAAAAGCGTGTGGGATAGGCGATGTCGTCGGCATCCATCCGGGCGATGAAATCGCCTTTCGCCATGGTCATGCCCTCATTGAGCGTCGCAATGAGCCCGCGGTTTTCACGCGAGACGATGCGCAGGCGATTGTCCGCTGCCTGATACCGTCGCAGGATATTCAGCGACCGGTCGGTGGAACCATCGTCGATGGCAATGACGTCGAGGTGTTTGTGATCCTGTCGCAGGATGCTCTCGATCGCCGCGGCGAGATAAGGTTCGCCGTTATAGACAGGCAGCAGGACGGAAACCAGTGGGACGGTCATTCTTTAGCTCCCGCGCTATTGCAGATCAGAGGCTTGAACGGCTTCGCCGGGATCATGAGTATCGCGGCGAGAGAGCGTTGTTTCGTATATTTTTGCACCACGCCACGGTTCCCATGGCTCGCCGGCTGCAGCCACCGGCAAGTTGTTGCGGGCGACATAGGGAAAGTGGCGCTTGAAGCCGTTCAGCGGCTTTTCAAAAAGGCGCCATGAGATGGCAGCCACCGCTAGTGTCGCGGCACTTCCGATGATCAAGCGGCCGAAACCCTGTTGTGAGACGTTGACGGGAATCCAGGCTTGAGCCTTGACGATCAGAGAAAGGATGATCGGATGGAAGAGGTAGATGCCGTAGCTGATCCGTCCGGTTGCTGCCATCGGCGCGGATTCGAGCAGTTGGCCAAAACCGGATCGAAAGCCCAAGGAAGCGGCCCCAACCAACATGACAAGCGGCACGAGCGGAAAGACCTCCGAACCGATCCAGATGAACCAGTCGAGTACTGGAGCTATCGGATCAGGTCTCAGCCATAGTGCCACGCTGGCAGCGGCCATCAACGGCATCCAGCTCAGCCGCATCCATTGCGGCCAGGCCTGTGTCCTTTCGCGATAGACGGCGAGCAAAGCGCCGCATACGAGCGCATCCATAGAGGCCGAGGGGAGCAGGTCGCGCACCAGCGAGGGCGTTCCTGTCAGCGGCCAGCAGAGGCGATAGGCAAGCGAGCAGGCAATGACGGCTAGACAGATGCCCCCGATCATTCGCCGCGGTGCTAGCAGGATTGCCAGCGGCCAGACGATATAGAACTGTTCTTCGATGCTGAGGCTCCAGGTATGGCACAGAACCCAAGGCGTCCATTCGCCGCGCAGGGCATACCAGTAGTTTGCCAGGTAGAGCGCATGCCATTTCAGACTGCCAGTGCCGCGAACACCCTCGAGATTGACGAGCCACACCAGCGCCAGAACTGCGAAATAGGGTGGAAATATGCGCAGCGCCCGGCGGATATAGAATGCCTTCAGGGCGGTGGCCGGCTGGTAGCGGGCATCCGCCCGTGCCTCCAACAACAGGCGCGTAATCAGGAAGCCGCTGAGTACGAAGAAGAGACGAACGCCGAGATGACCCCAGATGGAACCGTCGGCCGCAAAAAAATGTGCGTAGAGAACCATGGCAACGGCAATGGTTCTTAGGCCATCCAGTTGGCGATCGCGCATATTCAACATAGACACCCCCGGCTTTTCAGCCTTTTTCGAACCCTCTCGTTACGGCGCCAGCACCCCGATATTCCGCTGCTGTCCTTCTTTCCGGTCCCCTCGCACCATCAACTTGCCAAGCGACCTATCGAGGCTTCCGGATCGATTCCGGCCAAACTTAGGCAGTTCGAGGCTGATAAGGCAGTGGTCGATCACGTGTTTGAAACAATCGGCCATGTCTCTCGAAATATTGAACTATGGCCGCTTGGAGGGGTGCAAAATTTTCGTCATTCATCAGGTAAGGCCGGCCTGGATCGCGGAGAGCCGATCAGGAGCCGTAAACGTAATCTTGGGCGGGACTTCGGTTGGTCAACCCTATGCTTACACTATGCAATTAGCGAAAGATTCCGGGGCCTTCAGACATCCATGCACTGCGGTATTGCGTACATTTTTCGCCTTTGCCTCGTTCTTTTCTATGTTTAGTAGAAAAATTTATTTATGCACCTTATGCGATATTTCGATCGCACGAACGCTTGTTGCATTGCCGGATCATGAAAGTGCACGGAACTGATGATGGCTGCCCGCGCTGGACGGATGCGCGTTCTTGCGAAGAGGCGGGCGGGGTATGTCCGACAGCCATTGCGAGTTCATCCTTGCTGCTTCATGGGCGTTGGTTCTAACCCTATCAACTGCTAGAGAACGATGGATCGCGTCGACTTCCTGGGAATGAGTGTCGGGGCCGACACCCGAATGCGATCATCCGGCGGTATAGCCTCGCCTCCCAACAAATCGAGGGCATTTGCAGCAATCTGCTCGAAGGGCACCCGCAAGGTGGTCAGCGGTGTGGAAAGATGGCTGACGATCGGAATATCGTTGTAGCCGACCAGCGAGACGTCGCCCGGGACGGACAGACCCATGCGCATCAGGCCCGATAATGCACCGATGGCTGTGTTGTCGTTTACCGCAAATATTGCCGTCGGCGCCTGCGGCAGGTGCATGATTTTCTCGGCGGCTTCCGCTCCGGATTCAATTCCGAAGGTCGACGAGACGATCAGGGATGGATCGATCGTCAGTCCCATTTCAGTCATGGCCTGGCGATAGCCTTCCACACGGGTCCGCGCGCTGGAGGCATAGGAGGGACCCGCAATGACTCCGATCCTCCGATGACCAAGATCGAGCAGGTGCCGCGTGGCGAGATATCCCCCAAGCCGGTCGTCGCCGATCGACGAAAGACTATGGCCATCGGTTCTAAGTGCCAAAACCGTCGGCACCCCCCTTGCGGCCAATATGTCGGGAAAGTCATCGTCGTCGCGCGCCGTCGATAAAATGAGCCCATCGACGCCTCGCTTCAGAAGTGACTCCGCAGCGAGGCGATCTGCTTTCGCTCTGTCGTCCGTGGTCGCGACGATGGCGAACCGCCCGGTCCTGCTGCAGGCTTTTGCAAGGGATTCGTAGAGCATCGCCATAACGGTGTCCGTGAGCCTCGGTACGATAATACCGACCGTCATGGTGTTGCCGCGACGAAGACTGGCTGCAGAAACATCTCTGACGTAACCGAGTTCCTCGGCGATCTTTCTGACGCGCCTGGCTGTTTCGCTGTCCGAGCGCGGCAGGCGCTCATCCAAAATGCGCGACACTGTCGACTTCGAAACGCCGGCCGCCGCCGCGACGTCGAGAATCGTTATGCGCGACTGGCGAGCGTTGTCTTCCACTATTGAATTCATTCGGAATTTCCGTGCCGGCGAGTCTAATCTGCGTGTGGATCTGATGATGCCTGAAAAATCCTGTTGACTCCAGAGAAATCGGAAACGATAGTGGGAACGTTCCCATTAACGATCCCGTTGCTGATTGTGAACCGGACAGCGACGACAAAGAGGAGACTACCCATGCACCCAATGGACCTCAGGGGCTTGAGCCCCGCACCGGTGACCGCATTCACCCGCGACGGTGAAGTCGACTATGCGGCGAACGCTCGGATTGCGAAGTGGCTTGCATCGATGGACGGCATAAAGAGCCTCGTCATCCTCGGCCACGCCGGCGAAGGCACATTCCTGACCGAAGAGGAACGCCTGAAGCTGATCCGTACCTATGTCGAGGCCGTGAACGGCGAAATTCCGATCATCGCCGGCATTACGGGCGAGGGCACGAAGGTTGCCGCCGAAGAGGCAAAGAAATGCAAGGCCGCGGGCGCCACGGGGGCTCTTGTCTATCCAAACCATGGCTGGCTGCGTTTTGGCTTCCAGAAGGGCGCGCCGCAGGATCGCTATAAGGCGATCTGGCAAGAGTCCGGTCTGCAGTGCATCCTGTTCCAATATCCGGATGCCACCAAGGCCTCCTACGATCTGGACACGCAGCTCGCAATTGGGACCCAGGAGGGGGTCGTTGCGACCAAGAACGGTGTTCGCAACATGAAGCGCTGGTATGTTGAAATTCCAGAATTGAAGAAGGCCAATCCGAACTTGCAGATCCTGAGCTGCCACGACGAATGGCTCTTGCCGACCATGTTCGACGTCGACGGCCTGCTCGTCGGCTACGGCAACATCGCACCGGAGCTGCTCATAGATCTCATTCGGGCGGGCAAGGCGCAGGATTATCCGGAAGCCCGCAAGATCTTCGAGCGCTTGCTGCCGGTTACCCGCGCCGTTTATCACCGGGGTTCGCACATGGAAGGCACCGTCGCCCTCAAGCTTGGCCTCGTCCATCGCGGCGTGCTCGATCATGCCACGATCCGCGAGCCACTGAAGAACCTCGGGGAAAAGGCCGAGGCTGAAATCTTCGCCGCTTTCGACGCGGCGGGCATCAGCCGTGTCGGGCAGCTTTTGGCGGCGGAATAAAAAACGCGCCTCTGTCGCCAATCGGCGGAGGCGTATTCGAGGGGGAGACTGCAGATCGGAGCGACGCTCTCTAAAGGCGGCGGTTGTGATGCGCCGGAAAGTTGCTTCGCCCATAAAGGACCGCAGCTTCGGATCGCCGCCTGCAGGATGAGCGGCAGCCGAGGCAAGATGTTCAATACGTAGGTCAATGCCAGGTCGGGGAGCCGGAGACCGGGCAGAGGGAGGATGAAATGAATATCGAACAGCGAATGACGGCGCCGGTTGCGCATGTCATCGATCCGCAAGCCGACATAAGTGCGCGGTTGGAGCGGTTGCCCGTCACCCGAGAAGTGTTCTGGGCTCGCAATATCGTCGGCGCCGCGACATTCTTCGACGGTTACACCGTTATCGCCATTGCCTACGCCATGCCGGTACTCGTGCACGAATGGGGCCTGACACCCGGCCAGACGGGCATGATCCTGTCGATGGGATATCTGGGGCAACTGATTGGCGCCGTCCTGTTCGGCTGGCTAGCCGAAAAGATCGGTCGATTGAAGGTTCTTCTCTTCACTATCCTGCTTTTCGTCAGCATGGACATCGCCTGTCTCTTTGCAGCCGGCGCGGCGACGATGATGGCGTTTCGCTTCGTTCAGGGTGTTGGCACCGGCGGCGAAGTTCCGGTCGCCAGCGCCTACATCAATGAGCTGATCGGCTCGAAAGGCCGCGGGCGTTTCTTTCTTCTCTACGAAGTGATGTTCCTGCTCGGCCTCGTCGGTGCGGGCCTGATCGGCTATTTCATGGTGCCGCTCTATGGTTGGAAGGCCATGTTCGTCGTTGGCCTGATCCCGGCTGTATTGATGATCCCGCTGCGCTGGTTCCTCACCGAGTCACCCCGCTGGCTCGTTGCCAACGGGCGTTACGAGGAAGCCAATCGCATCGTCACCAAGCTCGAAGACAGCGCCCGGGCCGCAGGCAAGACGCTTCCCGAGCCGAAACATGCCGCAGTGCCTGTGCGCAAGCAATCCGACTGGCGGGAACTTTTCCAAGGCATCTATCTCAAGCGCACGCTATCCATCTGGGCCATGTGGTTCAGCGCCTATCTGGTCGCCAACGGCACAATTACCTGGTTGCCCACCCTTTATCGTCAGACCTTCAACCTGCCGCTTGAAACCAGCATATTCTATGGGTTCGCGACATCGGTGGGTGGCGTTGTTGCAGCGGTTATCTGCGCGCTGCTCATCGATAGGGTAGGCCGCAAGCGCTGGTATACGGGAGCATTGCTCATCGCTCCCATCCCGCTTGCCATCCTCGCATGGCTCGGAGCGACATCCGCCATGCAAGTATTGGTGCTGGCAGGTCTTGCCTATGCCATCGTCCAAACGGTTACCTTCTCACTGTATCTTTACTCCGCAGAGATCTATCCGACGCGCCTGCGGGCAATCGGGACGGGTGCCGGAAGTGCGTGGCTTCGCCTGGGATCCTCGGCAGGCCCGATCGTGACGGGTTTCCTGCTCTCGTCGATGGGCATCCAGTACGTATTCATGGTATTCGCTGCAATTTTGCTGCTCGGCGCACTTGTCACCGCCGTATTCGCCGTGGAAACCAAAGGCCGGACGCTCGAAGAACTCTCTCCGTAATCCAGCCGCGTTACCTGTTCCTTCTGATGAACGCGGGAGCTGCAGGCATTCATGCTCCGTTCAGCCGCCTGGCTTCAGGATGATGGCACTGATGGAGGTTCGCTATGAAAATCTTTAACAATCTGCTTGCTGCATTTCTGGCTGTCGGCCTGATGATCGGTGCCGGTGCTGCGTCGGCTGCACCGATGATGAACATGACGAAGCCAGAGGTCCAATCATCTGTTCAAACGGTCCGTTATCATCATCGTCGCCACTGGCACGGGCCGCGACATCACCGGCATCACCACTGGAAATCGCACCGCAGCTACCGGAGCCACTACTGGCGCGGCCATCATCACGGTTGGTACAAGCATCGTCACCACCATCGCCATCACCGCTACTATCGCTGGTGATTGCAGCTCGACGGACTGGTAGCCTCATGACCAAACCGTCGCGCAACCTAAAGCCGAGCACCGGCGATATCGCCTGAACCGGCTCTGAAAGGCACTGCAGTTCGAAGGCATGATGGCGTCTGCGACAGCAGGCGCCCTTGTCGCATGGATTTGCAAAGTCTGACGGTTGGCTGCCGGGCGGGTACGAGCCCGAGTTCAGACTGCGAGCAAGGGTAACCTCAAACACCTCGCAAAACCTGCACGGTGTTCGCCGCGCATATGCTAGAAGCAACGTCGCGCCTGCCGATTCACGAACAAAATTGTACAATGGCATCGGCGACGACGCTTCGCTTCATATCGGGAGGTCCTCCCGAATTTCATGTCCGGGAGGAGGAAAGCCAGAATGACCTATGATCCTTCGAAAGATGGCGCCGAGATGGATTTCCGGCAGCGCATGTCCTACGGCGACTATTTGCAGATCGATCGGATTCTGACGGCACAGCTCCCACTGTCATCGGCGCATGACGAGATGCTCTTCATCATCCAGCATCAGACGTCCGAATTGTGGATGAAACTTGCGCTATACGAGATCCAGGCAGCCAGGAGGATGATCGCGGCCGATCAAACGCAGGAAGCGTTGAAAATGCTATCGCGTGTGGCTCGGATTTTCGAGCAGCTGAATTCCGCATGGGATGTCTTGAGGACCATGACGCCATCGGAATATACGCGCTTCCGCGATGATCTCGGCCAGTCTTCCGGCTTCCAGTCATGGCAATACCGGTTGATCGAATATGCGGCCGGAAACCGGAATCTCGCAATGTTGAAGCCGCACGAACATCGGCCTGATATTCTGGAGATGCTGGAAGCTGAACTTGCGCGTCCCTCGCTCTATGATGAAGTGTTGCGCCGGCTGGCGCGTACCGGCCTACCCGTGCCGCAGGAGGTGCTGAAGCGGGACTTGCGCCAGGCATGGCAATTCGACGAGGGTGTCATGGCCGTTTGGGTGACGGTCTATCGCGATCCGTCGCGATACTGGGAAGCCTATGAAGTTGGCGAGAAGCTGGTCGACTTCGAAGACTATTTCCGGCGCTGGCGCTTCAACCATGTTACCACGGTCGAGCGCGTGATCGGTTTCAAGCGCGGCACAGGCGGAACAGCCGGGACCTCGTATCTGAAGCGGATGCTGGAGGTGGAACTCTTCCCGGAATTGTGGCGCGTGCGCACTGAACTTTAGCGTGGCTGGAAGCCTGGCCGGCGTTGTCGAAACGTGCAGCTTCACGTCGTGCATGGTTATCGTCTATGCACGCGGTCTGCGACCATCGCCCAATTTTCAAAAGGTAAGCAGAAAGCTGAGGTCGTGATGTGTCTACTTCTATTGACAAATTAAAGTAGAATTAATTGTGCGAGTCTCGCCTTGATATGAAAGGTCGCCGTTCGACCGAATCGGAGTTTTCTGCGGAAAATCGGCGTGACGGGTAAAGTTGGAACAATCCGAAGCCGCAAACGTAAGGAGCAAGGAGCGAATATTCGAGGGAGGCGGGATTTGTTCAGCGGAATGACACTGGATTATATCGACGTCGGTCCCGGCCTTTTACGCGTTCGCCACGGCGGCAACGGGCCGCCATTGCTATTGCTGCACGGCCATCCGCGAACGCATATGACTTGGGGCCATGTCGCAGACCTCTTGTCTCCTCACTTCACGATTGTTTGCCCTGACCTCAGGGGATTTGGGAAGTCTTTCCAGCCCGTTGACAGCGAGGATAGCCGTTATTCTTCGAAACGGGCGAAGGCGCTGGACTGTGTAGCGCTGATGCAGGCTTTAGGTCATCGGACTTTTGCCGTGGCGGGCCATGACCGCGGCAGCTACGTGGCATTCCGCCTTGCCCTCGATCATCCCGAGATCGTCACCAAGGTCGCCGTGATCGACAGCATTCCGATCATCGAGCATCTCGAACGGATGGATTGGCGCTTTGCGCGTGACTGGTATCATTGGTTCTTCTTCGCGCAGCCGGAAAAGCCCGAGCAGGCCATCAATGCCGACCCTCGGGCTTGGTACAGCCGCATTCACCCTGATTTCATGGGGAAAGAGGCCTATGACGATCTGCTGACGGCGATCCACGATCCCGCGGTCGTCCATGGGATGATTGAGGATTATCGGGCAGGATTGACCGTTGATCGGGAAGATGAACTGCAGGACCGCCTTGCCGGTAAACGGATCGCATGCCCGTTGCTTTGCCTTTGGTCGACGAAAGACGATCTGGAATACTTCTTCGGCGATCCGAGGGAAATCTGGCGCTTATGGGCGGTGAATGTCACCGGCCACGGTATCGAAAGCGGTCACCATGTCGCGGAAGAAAATCCGGTCGACCTTGCAAACTCGCTCCAGCGTTTTTTGAGCGAGGAATGAAAAACTGGCCGCGGCTTAAGCTTCATGCAGGACGTGGGCGGCCCTGACAGCTGCTGATGCCCGGTTTTCGACGCCGAGCTTTACATAGATCTGCTCAAGATGCTTGTTCACGGTGCGGGCTGAAAGGCCGAGGATTTCGCCAATATCGCGGTTGGATTTGCCCTTGGCGAGCCACAGCAATACTTCGGATTCGCGCTGCGTCAGCGCAAAATGCCGGCGCAGGGCTTCGTCGTCGGCACGCTGGCTGGTGGCCGTCAGGCGAAAGAGGTATTCGTCGGCGCCGATGGCGCCGAGAAAGGTGAATTGCAGCGCCGCCTGGCCGCCATTGTTCATCGAAAGAAGATTGTCGCGAGCAGGGCCGAGCCGCTCGCGTTCCAGCATGAAGGCGGCGATATGTTTCGAGGCGAGCTCAAGGCCGTCGTCGCTGCCCGTGGCAGCATTGATCAGGCGGGTTGCCTGGGGCGTCGACCAATGGATGGCGCCATTGCCCTTGACCGCCAGGAGATGGCGGCCCGCGGCATCGAGCGCCACCCTGGCGCTTTGAGCCGAGCGGGCATTGCGCAGGTGGACCCGGATGCGGGCGCGCAGTTCGTCGATATTGATCGGCTTGGTGAGATAATCGACGCCGCCGGATTCCAGTGCGTGCACCACATGCTCGGTTTCGGTGAGCCCGGTCATGAAGACGACCGGAATCTGGGCGATGCCGGCATTGGCTTTCAGCCGGCGGCAAGTTTCGAAACCATCCATGACAGGCATGACGGCATCGAGCAGGATGAGATCGGGTGTGATGCGCTCGACGATGTTGAGCGCCGCCGGTCCCGAGGTGGCGATCAGCACGGAAAAGCCGGATTGCTCGAGCGCGTCAGTCAGAAAACCGAGCGCCTCCGGTGAATCGTCCACCAGCAGGACTATATCGCGGGGAAGGGCAGGCTCAGCCAATCTGTTCTACCTTTTCAGTGTCGAATCTGCGCAGCACCTTCAGGAAACCGTCGAGATCGAAAGCCTGGACATGGGCGCGCAGGGCATCGATGAAGGGTCTGTTTTCTTCAAGTTTCGCAAGATCCGCAAGCTTTGCTTCGATTCCCCTGACATAACCGATCTCGCCGAGCCGCAGCAATTCGCGGACATGCTCGATCCCAGGGCTCTTCAGGGGCGGTGGCGGCTTCGGCGCGGTCGGGATAGAAGCATCGGCATAGATCCATTTCAGCCCGAGATGCAGCGCGAGCTTGTCGCGAAGCTGGCGGATGTCGACCGGTTTGGAGATGGCGTCGTTATGGCTGTCGTCGCTGTCGGTCGCCGCAGCAGCGTCACCGATATTGGCCGACAGCATCAGGATCGGTGCCGTCTGGTCGTTTTCCCTGAGCCGTGAGACGAGCTGCCATCCGTTCATGCCGGGCATGGAGATATCGACCAGGAACAGATCCGGCTTGATGCCCTCGATCAAGGTCAGGCAGTCCGGGCCGCCGGCGGCGGTGAGCACGATGAAATCGAGTGGCGACAGTATCTCGCGCATCAGTTCGCGATGATCCTCATTGTCGTCGACGACGACAATGGTGCGGCGTGGACCTTCGTAGCCGACGATACGCTGCTCCTGCGCCGGCGGCTTCATCGGACGGATTACGGCCGACAGCATCAGGCGTACCCTGAAGGTCGAGCCCACGTCCTTCTCACTGGTGACGGAAATCTCGCCGCCGAGCGTATTCGTCAGCAGCTGCGTGATCGTCAGCCCCAGGCCAAGGCCGGGCATCGGCCGTACGCTGTCCGCCTCGCCGCGCTGGAAGGGTTCATAGATACGTGCGATGTCCTTTGCCGCGATGCCGCGGCCGGTGTCGGAAACGGTGAAGGTTGCGACCTGGTTTCTGTAGCCCACCTCGAAGCGAACGGTTCCGGCATCGGTGAACTTGATGGCGTTGGAGAGCAGGTTGACGAGGATCTGGCGCAATCGCTTCTCGTCGGTGCGGACATAATCGGGCAGGGCTGCGGCGCGCTCGTGGACGAAAGTCAGCCCCTTGGCCTGCGCCTGCGGATGGAACATGTCGACGATCTGATCGAGGAAATCGTGGATATTGATCTCGTTGGAATAGACCTGCAAGCGGCCGGCCTCGATCTTCGAAATGTCCAGCAGCCCGTCGATCAGGCCGGAAAGATGTTCGGCGCTGCGGCGGATGACCTTCAGCGAGGATTGCCTGGGTGCCGGAATGGTCTCATCGCGCTCCAGGATTTGCGCGTAGCCGAGCACGGCGTTGAGCGGCGTGCGCAATTCGTGGCTGAGGCCCACGACATAGCGGCTCTTGGCGCGGTTTGCCGCCTCTGCCGCCTCCTTGGCACCCTGCAGGGCAGCATCCGTTTTCTTGTGCGCGGCAATTTCCTTCAAAAGCAGCGTGTTCTGGCGCGAGGATTCCTCTTCGGCGACCACGCGGCTGTCATGGGCAAGCACATAGAACCAGCACGCGACGCCGGCGATGACGGCAAAGACGAAGAAGACGATGAGGATGGTGCGGTCGACCACGGCAGCGGTCTCGGGAGAGGCTGCGCCGACCTGATGCGCGATCATTGCAAGAATAGCGCCCATGGCGGTCAGCGCCAAGACAACGGCAATTCCATAGCGGCCGAGGCGCGTTGCGAGCCTTGCGACGATGCTTTCCGGCAGCAAGGTTTTTGCGACGGTGGCGACCTGTGTGTTGAGCCGAGCCTTCGGCTTGCACATGTCGTGGCAGCGGCTGTCGAGCGAACAGCAGAGCGAGCAGATCGGCGCGGCATAGGCCGGACACCAGGCCATGTCCTCCGGCTCGAACGGGTGCTCGCAGACGGAGCAGGTGATGGTGGTCAGGTTCTTCCAGCTCTGCCGCGGCTTGCGGGCGAGATAATATTTGCCCTTGGTGATCCAGGCGATAGCAGGTGACGCGATAAGCGCGACGATCAGGGTGATATAGGGCGCAAGCGAGGCGGCAATCGAACCGAAGGCGCCGAAATGCGCGATGAGAGCGATGGTTGCCGAAAGCGCCATGGCGCCGAGGCCGACCGGATTGATGTCGTAGAGATGCGCGCGTTTGAACTCGATGCCGGGAGGTGCAAGCCCGAGCGGCTTGTTGATGAAGAGATCGGCGGAGACGGTGCAGAGCCAGGCCATGGCGATGATCGAGAAGATGCCAAGCGTCTCCTCCAGCAGCCGGTAGATGCCGAGCTCCATCAATAAGAGTGCGATGGCGACATTGAAGACCAGCCAGATAACGCGGCCTGGATGGCTGTGCGTCAGCCGCGAAAAGAAGTTTGACCAGGCAAGCGAGCCGGCATAGGCGTTCATGACGTTGATCTTCAGCTGCGAGATCATCACGAAGGCGGCCATCAACAGCAATGCCGCGTTGTGCCAGGGGATCATGTAGCCGAAGGCGGTCAGATACATCTGTGCCGGATCGGCAGCGCGGTCGGCCGGCACGCCTGACGTCAGCGTCAGGACGACAAGGAAGGAGCCGGCGAGCAGCTTCGGCGCCCCGATAATGACCCATCCGGGTCCAGCGAGGAAGATGGCCAGGCGATGGCGCCATTTGCGGTGACCTTCCGGCGGCAGGAAGCGCAGGAAGTCGGCCTGTTCGCCGATCTGCGACATCAGCGCCAGGATGACGGCGGAAGCGGCGCCGAACTCCACCAGATCGAAAGGAGCGGCGCTGCCCGGCGCGCTTGCGGGATGGTGAATGCCGGCAAAGGCCCGCCAGAGGTCGAATTTTTCCCAGTCGGCAAAGGCGATGAAGACGAAGGGCAGGATGTTGAGAACGATCCAGAAGGGCTGCGTCAGCAGCTGAAACCGGCTGATAAGACGGACACCATGGGTGACGAGCGGGATCACCATGACGGCGCTGATGATGTAGCCGATCCAAACGGGTATGCCGAGCGTCAGCTCCAGCGCGCCGGACATGATCGAGGCTTCGATCGCAAACAGCATGAAGGTGAAGCTGGCATAGATCAGCGAGGTGATGGTCGAGCCGATATAGCCGAAGCTCGCGCCGCGCGTCAGAAGATCGATATCGACGCCATGACGGATCGCATATCGGCTGATCGGCAGGCCGACTGCGAGCATGGCGAGGCTTGCGACGATGATGGCATAGAAGGCGTTGGTGGTGCCGTAGGAGAGCGTGATCGTGCCGCCGATCGCCTCCAGCGCCAGGAAGGAAATGGCGCCGATCGCGGTTTGCGAGATGCGTTGCGAAGAAAACTGGCGGGCGCTCTTGGCGGTGAAACGCAAGGCGTAGTCTTCCAGCGTCTGGTTTGCGACCCAGCGATTGTATTCGCGCCTTACCGGAATGATGCGTTGCCGCGCAGCCATGCTTACCCTTTAGCAGTCCCGCCATCGTCATCCTGGCGGTCCGAAGACGTCGTAACATGGATCGATGCCGTGCTTAAGGGCGTCGGAGTGCCCAAAGCTGCACATTTCGCCCCGGCGTCTACGTCATTTTACGTATGTGGTTTCCTGAGGGCGCGCCGGATAGTCGCGGAAGGCAGCGGCTAATCCTTGTTTACCGGCCGTTGCGGCAGACAAAAAGAGGGGAACCACGGATGAAATTCAAGACTCTCGTCTCCGGCGCGCTGCTCGGCGCCATCATGTCCACCACAGCATTCCACGGCGCTTTCGCAGCCGACGACACCATCAAGGTCGGCGTCCTGCATTCGCTATCCGGCACCATGGCGATTTCGGAAACGACGCTGAAGGATGCCATGCTGATGCTCATCGATGAGCAGAACAAGAAGGGCGGCGTTCTCGGCAAGAAGCTCGAGCCCGTCGTCGTCGACCCGGCCTCCGACTGGCCGCTCTTTGCCGAAAAGGCTCGCGAGCTGATCCAGAAGGACAAGGTCTCGGCCGTATTCGGCTGCTGGACCTCCGTGTCGCGCAAGTCGGTGCTGCCGGTCTTCAAGGAACTGAATTCGATCCTGTTCTATCCGGTGCAGTTCGAAGGTGAGGAGTCCGAGCGTAACGTCTTCTACACCGGGGCTGCCCCGAACCAGCAGGCAATTCCTGCCGTCGACTACCTGATGAAGAACGAAGGCGTACAGCGCTGGGTGCTTGAAGGCACCGACTATGTCTATCCGCGCACGACCAACAAGATCCTCGAAGCCTATCTGAAGTCCAAGGGCGTCAAGGACGAAGACATCATCATCAACTATACGCCGTTCGGCTTCTCGGACTGGCAGACGGAAGTCTCCAAGATCAAGGCTTTCGGCGCGGCCGGCAAGAAGACCGCCGTCGTCTCCACCATCAACGGCGATGCCAACGTTCCCTTCTACAAGGAACTGGGCAACCAGGGCGTCAAGGCTGAAGATATTCCGGTCGTCGCCTTCTCGGTCGGCGAAGAAGAGCTTGCCGGCGTCGACACCAAGCCGCTTGTCGGCCATCTTGCCGCCTGGAACTACTTCCAGTCCGTCGACACGCCCGCCAACGCCGCCTTCATCAAGGAATGGCATGCCTATACCAAGAACGACAAGCGTGTGACCAACGACCCGATGGAAGCCGCCTATATCGGCTTCAACATGTGGGTGAAGGCTGTCGAGAAGGCCGGCACGACCGATCCGGACAAGGTGATCGACGCGCTCGTCGGCGTCTCGGTGCCGAACCTCACCGGCGGTACCGCCACCATGATGCCGAACCACTATATCACTAAGCCGGTCCTGATCGGCGAAGTGCAGGAAAACGGTCAGTTCGACGTCGTTTCGCAGACCCCCGCCGTGGTCGGCAAGGAATGGTCCGACTACCTGCCTGACAGCAAGGACCTGATCTCGGATTGGCGTATGCCGATGAATTGCGGCAACTTCAACGTCACCACCGGCAAGTGCGGCGGCAAGGGCTCCTGATTTCAGCCGACGCAAGACCGCCGCGGGCAGGATTTTCTGGCCGCGGCAGCTTGAGGGGACTAGCGCAATGTTCGACAAATTCGTTTACCGTATCGCCCTGGCGCTGATCGCCGGGTTCTGCCTGATGCTGGCGCTGACGGCGACAAGCCTGCGCGCCCAGGAAGACGCCCACGGCCTCATCAATTCCCTCGGCCAGGCCAATTTCCAGAAGGCCGGCGATATCGTCCAAAGCCTTGCGAAGTCGGGCGATCCCAAGGTCGTGCCGGCATTGCAGGCCTTTTCCGACGGTGATCTTTATATAAGAAAATCTGACAACCAGGTGTTTATCGCCAAATCCTCCGGCGACATGATGGATCTGGTGGATCCTTTGACCGGGCAGGCGGCCGGTCAGGAAGCCAAGGACAATCTCGGCAAGATCAAGATCAACAACAATCTGCGCCGTGCGGTTCGCGCGGCTCTCGGCGGTCTGACGCTGATGAGCCCGGATCGCGCGACGCGGCTAGAGGCGGCGCAATCCATTCTGAAGGCACCGAGTGCTGATTCGCTTGACGCCGTCGAGACGGCACTGCAGAGCGAGAAGGACGCGGACGTTCGTGGTGTGCTTGAACGAGCAAAAGCGGTTGCCGTGCTTGGCTCGGACCGTCCGATCGAAGATAAAAAGGCGGCGATCGAGACGATCAAGAACGAAGGCGGCCGCGATGCCATCGGCATTCTCTCATCGGTTTCCGTCGACGATAGCCTGAAGCCCGACGTGGCTGCCGCCATTGCCGGCATCCAGGATCAATTGAAGTTCTGGGACGCGGTGCAGAACGTCTGGTACGGCCTGTCGCTCGGCTCCGTGCTGCTGCTGGCCGCCATCGGCCTTGCGATTACCTTCGGTGTCATGGGCATCATCAACATGGCGCATGGTGAGATGGTGATGCTCGGCGCTTATTCGACTTTTGTGGTTCAAAGCATTATCCGCACCTCCTATCCCGAACTCTTCGATTGGTCGCTCGCGATCGCCCTTCCGGTCGCCTTCGTCGTCACCGGCGCCGTCGGTCTCGTCATCGAGCGCGGCGTCATCCGCTTCCTCTATGGCCGGCCGCTTGAAACGCTGCTCGCTACCTGGGGCATTTCGCTGATCTTGCAGCAGGCAGTGCGCTCGATCTTTGGGCCGACCAATCAGGAAGTCGGCAACCCCTCCTGGATGTCCGGTTCGTTCGACCTCGGCTATCTCTCGGTCACCTGGAACCGGCTCTGGATCATCGTCTTTTCACTCGGCGTTTTCGTGGCGCTGCTGCTTCTCCTTAAGCGTTCGGCCTTCGGGCTGCAGATGCGGGCGGTGACGCAGAACCGGCGCATGGCGTCTTCGATGGGGATCCGCACCTCATGGGTCGATGCCTTCACCTTTGCGCTGGGGTCCGGCATCGCCGGCATGGCGGGTGTGGCACTCTCGCAGATCGACAACGTCTCGCCGAACCTCGGCCAGGGCTATATTATCGACAGCTTCATGGTCGTGGTGTTCGGCGGCGTCGGCAATCTCTGGGGAACGCTCGTCGGTGCCTTCTCGCTCGGCATCCTCAACAAGTTCCTCGAGCCCTATGTGGGGGCGGTGCTCGGCAAAATCCTCGTTCTCGTCCTCATCATCCTCTTCATCCAGAAACGTCCGCGCGGCCTCTTCGCGCTCAAGGGAAGGGCGGTGGAAGCATGATCACGGCCTTTATCCTTCGCTCGCTCGACCGCCGGATCAGCATCGCCATTGCGATCCTGCTTGCCGTGGCGGTGCTCGTGCCGCTGTCGAACTTGGCTCTGCCGGAAACGAGCGCACTGCATGTGCCGACCTATCTGATGTCACTCTTCGGCAAGTACCTGACCTATGCGCTGCTCGCCCTCGCGCTCGATCTGGTTTGGGGCTATTGCGGTATTCTCTCGCTCGGCCACGGCGCCTTCTTTGCGCTGGGCGGCTATGCGATGGGCATGTATCTGATGCGCCAGATCGGTTCGCGCGGCACCTACGGCAATCCGATCCTGCCCGACTTCATGGTCTTCCTGAACTGGAAGGACCTGCCGTGGTTCTGGTACGGCTTCGATCAGTTCTGGTTCGCCATGCTGATGGTTCTCGCAGCACCCGGTCTGCTTGCCTTCGTCTTCGGCTGGTTTGCCTTCCGGTCGCGCGTCAACGGCGTCTACCTGTCGATCATCACGCAGGCGATGACCTATGCGCTGCTGCTCGCCTTTTTCCGCAACGACATGGGTTTCGGCGGCAATAACGGCCTGACCGATTTCAAGGATATTCTCGGTTTCAACATCCAGGCCGATGGCACCCGCGCCGTGCTTTTTGCCGTCACAGCCGTGTTCCTGGCACTGGCATTGATGCTGTCTTCGGCGATCGTGCGTTCGAAGTTCGGCAAAGTGCTTGTGGGCGTGCGCGACGCCGAAAGCCGTACGCGCTTTCTCGGCTATCGTGTCGAGCATATGAAGCTCTTCGTCTTCGTCGTATCGGCCATGATGGCTGGTATTGCCGGCGCGCTCTACGTGCCGCAGATCGGCATCATCAATCCAGGAGAATTTGCGCCTGCCAATTCGATCGAAGTCGTCATCTGGACGGCAGTCGGCGGCAGGGCTACCCTGATCGGACCGATTATCGGCGCCATCCTCGTCAATGGCGGCAAGACTGTTTTCACCGGCCTATTCCCCGACTTCTGGCTGTTTGCGCTTGGCGGCCTGTTCGTGGCCGTGACGTTGTTCCTGCCGAGGGGCATCGTTGGCACCATCGCGCACTATTTTGGCAAGACACGCCGACCGGCAAGCCCGCCGCCGAAGGCCGCGAAGGATGAAGCCCAAAAGTCCGTGCAGGCTGCGGAGTAGGACCATGATCCCGGATATCAAACCCAACAGCATGCTCTACCTCAACAACGTCTCCGTCTCCTTCGATGGTTTCAAGGCTTTGAACTCGCTATCGATCGTCATCGAGCCGGGCGAGCTTCGCGCCATCATCGGCCCGAACGGTGCCGGCAAGACGACGATGATGGATATCATCACCGGCAAGACCCGGCCCGACGAGGGCGAGGTATTCTTCAATGGCCAGATCGACCTGACGAAGAAGGACGAGGCTGACATCGCCCAGCTCGGTATCGGTCGCAAGTTTCAGAAGCCGACCGTGTTTGAAAGCCATACCGTCTGGGACAATCTCGAACTGGCGCTCAACCGCAATCGCGGTGTCTTTTCGACGCTCTTCTATCGCCTGACGCCTATCGATCGCGATCGTATCGAAGAAATCCTCGAGACGGTGCGGTTGTCGCATCGGCGCGACGAGCTGGCGGCCAATCTTTCCCACGGCCAGAAGCAGTGGCTGGAGATCGGCATGCTGCTCGCGCAGGAACCAAAGCTGCTTCTTGTCGATGAACCGGTGGCGGGTATGACGGATGCCGAGACGGCGGAAACCGCCGTGCTCTTGAAGGAAATCGCCAAGACGCGTTCGGTCGTGGTGGTCGAGCATGACATGGGCTTCATCCGCGATCTCGGCGTCAAGGTGACATGCCTCGCGGAAGGGTCGGTTCTGGCGGAAGGCTCCATCGATTTCGTCAGCAGCGATCCGAAGGTGATCGAGAATTATCTGGGGCGGTGAGATGCTGACAGTCGAAAACGCAAATCTGCATTATGGCGCCGCTCAGGCGCTGCGCGGCATCTCCATCAAGGCCGAGATGGGCAAGATCACCTGTGTCCTCGGACGTAATGGCGTCGGCAAGAGTTCGCTCCTGCGCGCCGTCACCGGGCAGCATGCCTTGTCGGCCGGCACCGTTGCCTTCAACGGCGTGACGCTGAACGGCATGGCGCCGTTCGCGCGCGCCAAGCAGGGGATTGGCTACGTGCCGCAGGGACGCGAGATCTTTCCGCTTTTGACCGTGAAGGAAAATCTCGAAACGGGCTATGCGCCGCTCTCCCGCCGTGACCGCAATATTCCGGATGACATTTACAGCCTGTTTCCCGTGCTTAAATCCATGCTGTCGCGCCGTGGCGGCGACCTCTCGGGCGGACAGCAGCAACAACTGGCGATCGGCCGGGCGATGGTGACACGGCCGAAGATTCTCGTCCTGGACGAGCCGACCGAGGGCATCCAGCCGTCGATCATCAAGGATATCGGCCGGGCGATTCGCTATCTCAGAGACTCCACCGGCATGGCGATCCTGCTGGTCGAGCAATATCTCGATTTCTGCCGGGAACTTGCCGACTACGTTTACATCATGGATCGCGGCGAGATCGTGCATGAAGGTCTGGCTGAAACGCTGGATACAGCCGACGCCCGCAGGCATCTGACCGTTTGAGCAACCGTCTCAGGTTCATTCATCTGAAGCGAGACGCTGAGAAGGCGATACTACAGTCTAACCCTTTAGAGCTGGGCAGCGGAATTCGCAAAGTGATCCGTAGGCCCGCAGGATCCCAGAAACGGTCGATCAAACCTCTCAACTCTAGTGCCGTCATGCGTTCGAGGTGCGGTCCAAATCCTTTGGGCTCTTGCGGTGGTTGAACGGGTGGCCCGCCATTCTCGGCCTACCAAACCCCAATTCGAACCCCTTCGCGCGTAGTCAAGTACGCGACCAGACCGACGTTGACAATCATGCTCTCTTGCGGGGATACAGAGCGTCATGACGGAACACACTCGCGCTACCCATCCAAAGGCGGTCAAGCGGCTCAAGCGCTCTGAAGACCATGCGAATAGCGTCACCGGCATGATCGGGGGTGGCAAGCCGTGTCTTGACATCGCTCGGCAATTATCGGTGGCCGACCGACGAACTCAACACCAATGCGAAATACCTCCGGCGGCATGACCGACCTATTGGCTTATTTCGGATTGTTCATGGCAGCCTTCGGTGCCGCAACGATCCTGCCGATGCAATCGGAGGCGGTGCTTGCTGGCCTGCTTCTGACCGGAAGATACTCCGCGGTCTGGCTGGTGGTTACCGCCGGCGTCGGCAATATTCTGGGTTCGCTCGTCAATTGGATGCTGGGAAGGGGGATCGAACGATTTCGACAGCGCCGTTGGTTCCCTGTTGGTGAGGATACCCTCGATCGTGCGCAGGCATGGTATCGAAAATATGGAAAATGGTCTCTGCTTGCGAGCTGGGTGCCCATCGTCGGAGACCCGATAACGGTGGTCGCCGGCGTTCTGCGCGAGCCGTTGCCAACCTTCCTGCTGCTGGTGACGGTTGCCAAACTCGGACGTTACGTCATCGTGGCGCTGGCAACGATGAATCTGGCATGACATCTGACGAACGGACGTCGGCCGCCCCGCCATCGTTGCCGTCCGACTCCAACTCGCTATTCCTCATCGGGCATATGAGAATCGACGCCGAGCGTTTCGAGGTTGTTATGTACGCCCACGACACCCGGAACCGTCAGAACGATCTCCTCGAGATTGCGCGCCAACGAAATCGTCTCGACGCGCCCCTCCAGCGTGATAATCCCGTCGACGCAATGCACTTCGATGTTGTCGGTAACGACTTTGCCGCTTTCTTCCAGCAGCTCGGTGATCTGTGCCTCTAACTCATCGTCGTCAATTCTGCTGGCTGGCAAGGGAACGGCCGTATCCACCCTCTCCTCGCGACCTGACGCGTCGGCGGTATCTACGGTGAATCCTGTACTCGGATCTTCGTCGAAATTGGCCGGTGTGTCGCCGTAGGGAGTATTGTCGGGATGGCTTTCCAACGGATTGCCATCGACATCCGAATAGGGCCAGCCATCTCGAATTTCCCGATCCTCGTAATCGCGATAGTCTTCTTCGCGAGACAACGGGTTTGGTTTACGTGGCGGTGCCATGTTGACCTCCTTACAGCCACCTATCATCTGGAATGATCTAACAGCAGCAATGGGGAAATGTTCCCTTCGCTTGGCCGACGCAGATCTTCGATCGACCCAATCGTCGTGGCATCTGGCCGTTTGCGAAGTTTCGCGGCAGGTTGCCGCTCAGTCAGCAGCTAAAGCGGCGTCGGTTGAAATCGCTATCTGCCTCCCGTCCGGGAGTGAATACGAATGCCGATGGCTTGGGAATCCGATATCGAACGCCGTATTTCCTGGTCCTGGGTGTCCGCGAACCTGACCGCTAGTCCCGACAGAAGTGCTTGCACGTTCGCGATCCGACGAAAAACGGAAATGCTCTAGAACCGTTCCATCTCTTGACCGACCTTCGTCAGAAATCGGCTACGGGACATGTCGGTCGAGCGGTTCATGTCGTAGTGAGCAAGGAAGACGACCGGAGCGAAGGGTTTGATCTGAGCGCGCAGCACGCGCTTGACGATCTTCTTCGGCGGATTGCCGGCGACGAAGGCGCGAAACGGATCGGCGCCATAGGTCAAGATCGCGCCGAGCTTGCGGATATGCTGCAGCTTTGAGCGCACCTTGCCGTCGACGAGTTCGAAGGAGACGCCCGGAAGCCAGACCCGGTCGAAATAGCCTTTGAGAATAGCCGGAAAGCCGAAATTCCAGACCGGGGTGACGATCACCAAAGCCTCGGCGCGCGCCAGCCGCTCGACATAGGATTTGACCGCCTCGGTATTGTCCGGATAATCATGGTAGATCATGCGGTCGCGACGCGACAGCACGGGATCGAAGCCTTCCGCGTAAAGATTGCAATTGTCCACCTCGTGACCGGCGCTCTTGAGGCTTTCGATGGTTTTCCGGTGCAGGGCTGCACCGTAGCTTTCCTCGACTGGATGGGAATGAAGGACCAGAACCTTCATGAAGCCTCCATCAGCGCCGCAAGGCCGGGGAAGAGATAGTTCTTGCCGGATTTGAAGTCGAAATTCGGGTCGTCCCAGGCGATCATCTTACCGGGATTGAGCAGGCCCTTCGGGTCGGTCTCCTTCTTGAAGGCAAGCTGGACCGCATCCGTCTGCTTCATGCCGCCTTCCTCCAGCGTATAGCGATGCGGGTTGAAGATCGGGCAGCCGTGATCCTGGTGAATCCTAATGATCTCTTCAAGCCGAGCCTCAGACGTATAGCGAACCAGCGGCAGGCCCGAACATTGGATCTGACCGTCGAACCTGATGAATTCGAGGTGGCCGGGCACCTCGTCGCCGAAGATTTCCACCATCTTCTGGACCTTGGCGACATGATCCGGCCCGGGATACTGCACCTGCAGATAGGTGATCGACGGATCGACCTTCAGGGCGCGCAATGTGGTGTGGTTCCAGGCAAGCTCATAGGCATGCGGAATGCCTTTCATGCTCTCGACCTTGTCGGAGCGGAAGGTGATTTCACCCTTCTGCTGCATGGAGAAGGCGACGAAAGGATCCATCGAATGCGGCGCAATCATCAGCGCCACGATCGATTGCCCTTGACGGATGTAGGACTTATGGCGGGTAAAATAATCTTGCGGGATGGGAGCGGCAATCGGAGCGATCTCCTTGACCAGAATGCCGTTGCACTTGGCAAGCGCGTCGGAAAAACGCACGGCATCCATGAAGTCGTCATAGCCGACCAGCACGTCGATCCAATCATAGGCCGGCGCCAGCGGCATTTCGATTTCGGTGATGATGCCGTTGGTGCCGTAGGCATGGCTGACCTTGGTCAGATCCCAGCCGGTGAGATCGAGCGTGCGGGGTTCGGCTTCCATCGTCACGACGCGCAGCCGCAGGATGTTGCCGAGATCGCGCAGACCGCCCCAGGTGATCGAACCGACGCCGCCCGAACCGCCGGCGATGAAGCCGCCGATGGTCGCCATCTGCGCGGTCGAGGGGTGAAAGCGCAGTTCTTGGCCCGAATGGGCCTTGGTCTGCCGGTCGAGCTCGGCAATGACGATGCCGGGCTCGCAGATGACGCGACCGGGATGGATCTCCTTGATCCTGTTCATGGCGGCAAGGTTGAGCACGATGCCGCCGGAAAGCGGCATGGCCTGGCCGTAATTGCCGGTGCCGGCGCCGCGCGGCGTGACGGGGACGTCATGCGCATAGGCGACCTTGAGCGTCCGGATCACCTCCTCCTCGGTTTTCGGGGTGACGACGAGATCGGCCGTGACATTGTCGAGCTGCGCCTTCAAGATCGGCGAATACCAGTAGAAGTCACGGCTTTTCTGGCGTACGAGCGCCGGATTGTCTTCGACGGCAATACCTTCGAGTTCTTTCTTGATGCGCTGATAATCCGGCATGTCAGGCTCCAATGACGCTGTCGAGTTCACGGTAATCCGGCAGGCTGCGATCAATCACCTTGCCCTTGCGAAGGACGACGCGATCGGACTGCGGACGAGAGAGGAATTCGCTCCAGCGCCGCGCGCTGAAAAGCACGAGGTCGGCCGGGCTGCCGACGGCGATCCGCCCGATATCCGGGCGGCCAAGTATCTCTGCGGGCGAGGTGGTGATGACCCTTGCAGCCGTATCCAGCGGATGGTCGAGATGCAGGATGCGCACGGCTTCCCGGAACACTTCCACCGGATCGAGATCGCCATAGGCATAGAAGGGGTCGCGGGTGTTGTCGGAGGCGACGGCCGTGGGAACACCGGCGGCGGCAAGCTCGTGCAGAAGCGTGACGCCGCGCCAGCGTGGTGTGCGGCCGGCATGGCGGTCCTGCAGGTACATGTTGCACATTGGCAGCGAAACGATGGAGATCCCGGCCTTGGCAACGAGATCGATGGTGGCGCGCGCGACATCTTCATCCTGCCGGGCAAGCGAGCAGCAATGGCCGGCGGTGACCTTGCCCTGGTAGCCATTTCGCAACACGGCTTCGGCAATCGCCTGCAGCGTCAGCACCTGCTTGTCTTCAGTTTCATCGACATGCAGGTCGACATCGAGGCCGTTGTCGGCGGCGGCGCGCAACAACTTGTCAAGCTGAGCATCGAGATCGGGGTTCATCTGGGTGACACCGCCCATCAACCCGCCTGCCTCGCGCACGACGCGAAGCAGGTCGGCGAAAAAGGCATCATCGACCATGTTGTCGAGCGGAAAGAGAGCGACAGCCTGCAGCGCGATCTTGCTCTTCCAGGACTCGCGGACCGAGGTGAAAACCTCGAAGGAAATGCGGTGCTGCGGCGCCAGCGAATCCAGATGGGTGCGGATCAGGCCGGTACCATGCGCGTAAGCCGAGCGCAGCGAGAATTCCATGCGCCTGCGCACGTCCTCGGCCGACCAGTTGGCCTCGCGGTCGGCACGCACGGCATCGAGCGCACCCATGAAACTGCCGTCCGGGTTAGAGCGCCGCCCCCATATATGGCCCTTATCGAGATGGGTGTGCATGTCGGCGAAAGTCGGCCAGACCATACCTTCCTTCATATCGACTTTGGCATATTCGACTGGCGCGGTGCCAGGCGCCAGAATACCGCTGACGAGACCGTCGGTGACGACGATATCGGCCTTGACGAGACCCTCGTTGGCAGGCGTCTTGGAACCGGAAAGCGTCACGGCTGGGACGGTGGCATTGCTCAGCACGAAGCGGGCGGCGTTCGGCGGCGACATGAAGGCGTGTGACATCAGTTCTCCCGCTTGAGGCTGCTCTCATGCCAGCGATGCAGGCTCAGCCATGAGATGAAGGAGGTGAGGGCGAAGATTGCAACGCCGAGCGCCGATAGTAGCAGGAGTGCTGCAAAGAGACGCGGCATGTTCTGGCGGTATTGCGCCTCCAGTAGCCGAAAGGCGAGACCGGAGTTGGGGCCGCCCGAACCAGCAGCGAATTCGGCAACGACCGATGCGATCAGCGACAGGCCACCGCCGATCCTCAGGCCCGTCATGAAATAGGGCTGGGCGGCGGGCAGCTTCAGATGCAGCAAGGCCTGCCAGCGCGAGGCGCCATAGAGATCGAAGAGGTTGAGCAGGTTATGGTCGACGCTCTTCAATCCCTGCACCATGTTGGAGAGGATCGGAAAGAAGGCGACGAGGAAGCCGCAGATCAGAAGTGCGGCCTCGCGCGTCGGTGCATAGATCAGGATCAGCGGCGCGATCGCGACGATCGGCGTCACCTGCAAAATGACGGCCAGCGGATAAAAGGCGAGTTCGATCCAGCGGGACTGCACGAGGAAGATCGCAAAGCCGACGCCGCCGATCAGCGCCAGCATGAGGGATATGAAGGTAATCTTGGTCGTCACCCACAGAGCCGGCCAAAGGATGCCCCAGTCGGAAACGAGCGCCTTGGCGACGGCGATGGGGCTTGGCAAAATATATTGCGGAACGCCGGTGCCGACGACCAGAAGCTGCCAGAGGATAAGAAGCGCAAGGACGGTCAGGATCGGCACGAAGATGCCAAGCGAGCGTTCGATACCGCGCTTTCTGGCTGCATCTGCCGCTGGCGCATCGGCCGATTCAACGGAAAGAGTGGCGGGCAGGCTGGTGCTGTCGCTCATCAATGGGCCTCCGGCCAGCCGATGGCCTCGATCAGGGAACGGGACACTTTTTCGCACACCTGCCGATATTCTTCCGACGAACGATAAAGCGGATCGCGCTCGCCGCTGGTTCTCAGCGGAAAATCGCTATGAACGCGGCCCGGTCGTGCCTTCATGACGACGATACGATTGGAGAGATAGGCAGACTCATAGACCGAATGCGTGACGAAGATGACTGTAATGCCGGTCTTCTGCCAAAGGTTGAGAACATCGTCGTTCAGTTTCTGTCGGGTAATTTCGTCGAGTGCCGCAAAGGGCTCGTCCATCAACAGCAGCTTCGGCTTCGTCACCAAGGCGCGGGCGATCGAAACGCGCATCTTCATGCCGCCGGACAATTCGCGCGGATAGGCTTGCGCAAAATCCTGGAGGCCGACCGTTGCCAGCGTTTCCATGATCTGGTCGTGAGCGGCCGCTTTCGAAATACCCCTGAGCTTCAAGGGCAGATGGACGTTGCCGAGCACCGTCTTCCAAGGAAGCAGCGTCGGCTCCTGGAAGACAAAGCTGATATCGCCTTCCGGCAGGCCCTTGGCGTTGATACGTGAACTCGGCCAATCGATCCTGCCACTGGAGGCACCACCAAGGCCTGCGATGATGCGCAAGGCCGTCGACTTGCCGCAACCGGAAGGGCCGAGCAGGCTGATGAACTCGCCGCTTTCGACATTGAGCGACATGCCCGATAGCGCCAGCGTGCCGTTGGAGAAGACCTTGGAGACCTGTTCCATGACGACGAGCGGCCGCTTGCGCATTTCCCCGGAGGGGACGGTGGTTGCTTTGGATAAGCTCATATCCGGTTCTCTGTCGAAATCAGCAATTGGGTTTAGAGCAAGAAGCGCCCCTCACCCTAGCCTCTCCCCGCTTGCGGGGAGAGGGGACGATCGTGTTCGTGGCACTCATTACAATCGCAACAGCCTGCGACGGCAGTTGCTGCTTTCGCGGTTCAGTGGTGGCGCTTCTTGCTCGGTCGCTCCCTCGCCCCGCAAGCGGGGTAAGGGGCTGCCTCGCGCCAATATTACTTCTTCAGCGACATCCCGATGCCCTTGCAGACGAACTGCGTATCGAAGGCCTTCTTGTAGTCGATGTCGGCATCGAAGAGCTTGATCTGGACCATCTCGTCGAAGAACTTCTTGTAGTGGGCCTCAGTGATGCAGCCGATGCCCTTTTCGAGGGCCTCGCCGGATTCGACGATGCCATATTCCTTCATCTTGGCGATGGAATAAGCGATCTGACCATCCGTCATATCGGGATTGTCTTTCTTGATCAGCTCGTTGGCCGCCTTGTTGTCGCCGTAGAGATAATTGTACCAGCCCTCGATCGAGGCATTGACGAAACGTTGCACGAGATCGGGGTTCTTGTCGACCAGCGCCTTCTGCGCGGTGATCATCGTCGAATAGGGCGAGTAGCCGGCATCGGCGATCAGGAAGACCTTCGGCTTCCAGCCGGCCTGCTTCTCGATCTCGTAGGGCTCGGAGGTGACGTAACCCTGTTGCGCGGACTGCTTATCGGCGAGGAAGGGTGCCGGGCTGAAGTTGTAAGGCTTGAACTGTTCGTCCTTGAAGCCCTGGAAATTGGCCTTCATCCACTCGAAATAGGTAATGTAGCCGTCCTTGCTCAGAAACAACGTCGGCAGCTTGGCCAGATCCTCGAATTTTTCCACGCCGGCATCCGGATGGGCGATGAGGACCTGCGGATCCTTCTGGAAGATGGCGGCGACGTCAACGATCGGAATGCCCTGTTTGACCGCATCGATCTCCTGCTGCGGGCCGCCCATGTAGAAATCCAGCTTGCCGGAGATCAGTAGGGCCGAATTGGCCGCGTTGGGGCCGCCCTGGACGATCGTGACATCAAGGCCGTATTTCTTGTAGGTGCCGTCGGCCACCGCCTGGTAGAAACCGCCGTGCTCGGCTTGCGCAAGCCAGTTCGTGCCGTAGCTGACTTTGTCGAGCGCATTTGCAGGCTCGGCGGCCATAATCGCGGCGGCAAGCCCCATGGCGGCAAAGAATGTTTTCGTCTTCAAGGCTTTATACATGGCTGACTGTTCCCCTTATCTGCCATGGGACGTCGTGGTTGGCGCCCATTTCCTGCATTTGAGCGGTTGCTTTGCTCTTTGAAAAGCATCAAAATTCGTGCGCATTGATGCCTTTTCGGCATCTGTTCCCGGGTCTGTGCCTAAATTGTGCGGTCTGGGCAAAAATTAAGCAATGGGGACAAATATGCTGCACTCGCGACGGCTTCTCTATATCAATGAAATCGCCCGCTGTGGCTCGATCCGCAAGGCGGCGGCACGGCTCAATGTGGCCTCGTCGGCCATCAACCGGCAGATCCTGGCGCTGGAAGAGGAAATGGGGGCACCGCTTTTCGAACGGCTGCCTCGCGGGCTCAGACTGACGGCGGCCGGCGAGCTCTGTATCGAGCACATTCGCGAGGTTCTGAAGAATTACGAGCGGCTTGAGGGCCGCATTCGCAGTCTCAAGATGCAGCAGGCGGGCAAGGTTCGCATCGTCGCCACTGTCGGCCTGGCCTCAGGTCCGCTACCCGAGATCATCGCGCGTTTTCTTTCCGAGCATCCAAGGGTCTTCGTCCAGCTGCGCAACGATGCCGGATCGACGACGATGGCGCCGGTCGTCTCAGGAGAAGTGGATCTCGGGCTTGGCTTCAACATTCCGGCAATGCCTGGCATTCGCTCCCTTGCCAATTTCGATATACCGATCGGCGTCGTCCTGCCGCCCGGTCATCCGCTGATCGGGCCTGGTCCCATCAATCTCGCCGATGTCGTGGAGGAGCGGCTATTGCTTGCGCAGCCCGGGACGAGCCTGCGAGAGGTCATCAATCTGATGCTTTCGCGTCTTTCCGTACAGGTCGAACCTGTGCTGGAGAGCAATGCGTCGGAAATGCTGAAGCAGCTGGTAAAATGCGGGGCAGGGCTGACACTGCTCAACCCTCTTGATGTGCTGACCGAATGTCGCCGGGGAGAGCTGGTCTTCCGGCCGATCGCCGAGCCTCATTCGCGGCATCAACCAATGAAGCTCGTCGCCCGTGCACGAGCGCCACTCGACGCTGCGACTAGCCTCTTTGTCGAATACCTGCTTGCCGAGCTTGCGGGGATGGTCGAGGAGCTGCAGGCGAAGGGGCATATCATGCTACCCTCCGAACGTCGCCGCTCGGACGCCTATTTCGAATAGAGGTTGGCAAGCGGGTAATCGCGGAGATCACGCAGCATCTCGATGAAGCCAGCGATCTCATGCCGGCAGATGAGCGCGCCCTTTTCCGCCGTGCCGTTGGCGGCATTGCCGACGACGCCGTTCGGATTGAGATCGTGGGCGATCCAGGCGAGCGAATGGGGCGGCAATGGCTGCAGATATTTGGAGCGCTCCTTCATCCATTCGGCCTTGGAAGCGAAATTCTGAGCCTTGTCCATGCGCACGAGTTCGGGCCGGAAATGCAGCATGAGCGACGTTTCGAGATCGCCGCCATGGATGCCGTAGCGCTGTTCATGGTCGTCGATCATGCCGTCGGGTGTGCCGAAGCGGGTCCATTGCGTGGCGACGACGGCCATCTGGTAGCGCACGCGCAGTTCGCGCGCGACGATGCTCATGATGTCGACGTTTCCGCCGTGGGAATTGACGATCACCATCTTGCGGATGCCAGCCTCGGCCACTTTCGCGCCGATGGCGGTCCAGACCGGGATCAGCAGCTCTGCGGGGAGCGACAGCGTGCCGGGACCGTAGACATGTTCGTTGGCCTTGCCGATCTCCTGTAGCGGCAGCACGAGAAAATCGAGATCGTCCGGACGCTGCACCTTCAATTCCGCCAGCATGCCTTCAGCGATCGCGACATCCGTCGCGATCGGCAGATGCGGCCCATGCTGTTCCGTTGAGGCGATTGGCAGGATCGCGATCGTGGTGTCTGGCGAAAGCTCGGCGAAATCATGGGTATTGAGTTCGTTCCAATAGAAGGGCTTCGTCATTGCCATGTCCTCTCGTCAGCGCCTGGTTGCTCAACGGATACGGCAAGGATGGTAACGGTGGAAAGCATCAATTTGCGGCCGTGCCGCTGCCTTTTTGCGTGCGCTGACCGATGGGCAAACTTGGAATAGGGCAGAAGCGATGCGGCAACCGAAGCATTCCGCATCGGTAAGGAGCGTGACTGCCGCCTCGATTGACGCTGTTGGAACGAGATCGCTTCGTTCCGGCGCGGGCGCACAATATGGGTCCCAGGTCGATTCAAACCATCTCACAGTTCACTCACAAGAATTTTATAAATTAGATTCGACTAAATTCATTTCCGCTATTCTCTTCCGGTCACCCGTTCCTATCTCGCACTTGCGAAATGATCGCGCATTCCAACCCGCCGGGCATGGGTACGCCCCCTGCCTGCCGTCCGGCCCATCACAAGGACTCGACAATGGGTGATTTGCTCAAGGGTATCTCCAGCTTTCGCGGAGCCGTATTTCCCGACCATCAGGCACTTTATCGCAGGCTGGCGGAGGAGGGACAGCAACCACAAGCGCTGATGATTTCCTGCGCCGACAGCCGGGTGATGCCTGAAACGATCACGCAATCCGGCCCCGGCGAACTTTTCGTTTGCCGCAATGCCGGAAATATCGTTCCTCCGTTTTCCACCGCTAACGGCGGCGTATCATCGGCGATAGAATATGCCGTCGTCGCGCTGGGCGTTCGCGATATCATCGTGTGCGGGCATTCCGATTGCGGCGCTATGAAGGGGCTTTGCTATCCCGATCTCCTGAAGCCGATGCCGAATGTTGCTGCGTGGCTGAAACACAGCCATGCTGCCCATTCGATCGTTTGCGAAGCCTATCCTGGCGATCTGCCCGAGCGCCAAAGGGTCCGCGCCATAGCCATGGAAAACGTTGTTGTCCAGCTTGACCATCTGCGCACGCATCCTTCGGTCGCGGCCAAGCTGGCGACCAACGACATTACCCTGCATGGCTGGTTTTTCGACATCGAGACCGGGGAGGTGCTCGTTTACGACGGTGCCGCCGCTCGGTTCACGGATATCAACGAGGACAGGCCCTTGCCCGTCGCCGTCACCGGTCGTGGTCGTCCGCATGTAATGCCGCAAGCTGCGGAGTAGGCCGATGATGTCAAACTCTGTTCTTTCGCGAGACTTCGCATCGTCGGTCGTCGTGTTTCTCGTCGCCATACCGCTTTGCCTCGGGATTGCCGTGGCTTCAGGCGTTCCGGTGGCCATGGGCCTTATTTCAGGCATCGTCGGGGGCATCGTCGTCGGCCTTTTGGCCGGATCTCCGCTGCAGGTGTCAGGGCCGGCGGCGGGACTGGCCGTGATCGTCTTCGGCTTCGTCGAGCAATATGGCGTTGCCATGCTCGGGCCGGTTCTCATCGTGGCGGGATTGCTGCAGGTTATTGCCGGATTCCTGAAGATCGGATCGTGGTTTCGGGCAATTTCGCCTGCGGTGGTCCACGGCATGCTCGCCGGGATCGGCATCCTCATCATCCTTGGCCAGGTCCATGTGCTGATGGGGGCAAGACCTGCTGCCGGCGGCATCGAAAACGTGACTGCCATGGAGCAGACCCTTGGCCGCGTATGGGGCGCGGGACTGACCCAGGAATCGGTTGCTCTCCTTGTAGGCTTGATCTCCTTGCTCGCCATGGTCGCCTGGGAGAAGTTCAGGCCGAAGCCATTGATGCTGGTGCCCGGTGCTCTGGTGGGGGTTGCTGCCGGCACGATATTGACGGCCGGGATGAAGCTGCCGATCGCCAGGGTGGAAGTGCCGTCTTCTCTCATCGACAGCATTTCGCTGCCGACGCTTGAGGGTTTTGCCAGAATGGCCGAGCCCGGTATCATCTTGGCGACGTTGGTCATCGCCGTGATCGCCAGCGCGGAAACGCTATTGTCTTCCGCCGCCGTCGATCGCATGCATGATGGCGTGCGGACTCGCTTCAACAAGGAGCTGTTTGCGCAAGGTATCGGCAATGGGCTTTGTGGTCTGCTTGGTGCACTGCCGATCACGGGTGTCATCGTCAGGTCGTCCGCCAATATTCAGGCAGGCGCGCGTACCCGGGCATCTGCCGTACTGCATGGTGTTTGGATCCTTGGGCTAGTGGTATTTCTGCCGCAGCTCCTTGCAATGGTGCCGCTGACGGCGCTTGCCGCAGTGCTGCTGGTGACGGGATGGCGGCTGATCAGTCTCCATCATGTCCGCCACCTCTTCGATCATCACGGCTGGGTTCCCGTCGGGATATGGACCGCGACGGTGGCCATGGTGGTGCTTCAGGACCTGCTCGTCGGCG
Organism: Rhizobium sp. BK312; assembly: GCF_014193605.1. NCBI lineage: Bacteria > Pseudomonadati > Pseudomonadota > Alphaproteobacteria > Hyphomicrobiales > Rhizobiaceae > Rhizobium > Rhizobium sp. BK312. The sequence continues at coordinate 674,185 of NZ_JACHZP010000002.1, forward strand.
TGGCGCTCGGCCTTGCACTGTCCATATTGGAAATCCTTCCCTATCTGCGGCGCAAGCTCGCCATCGACAGATTGGAGGATGATGAAACTATCCATCTCGACCTCGTCGGCGTGGCGACATGCAAGGATGTTCCCGCCCTGCTCAACACGCTGGAAACGCTTCCAGAGGGTCGCAAGATCAGGATTGCCGGCGCTCGCCTGCATTATCTTGACCACACGAGCGCCGAAACACTGCGTGAGTGGCTAAAACGGCAGAAAAAATCGGGACGCCTGGTCGAAATCGAGCATCCGCCGCTCGGACGCCATCGACGGCTGAAGCCGATCTTTGAAAAGCTATCGGAAGAGGTTGCCTGATCGGCGACCAGTCATGGCGGCGGGAAGGAAACTCGCACCTTCCCGCGACCTTCAATTTTAAATCCGGCAATATTTCAAGGATGGGCCGAAGCGCGCCAGGTCAAAACTCTTCCCAGGACGGCGACGCCGCAGTGGCAGCGCCGGAGCCTCCGAATGCGCCAGCAATCTTGGCTCGCAGCGAGCGTGCCGGCGATGCGGCAGGGCTGGAGCGCTCGGTGGCTGCAACCGGTCTTGCATGCGAGCGCCCCTTCTGCAGATTGAACTGACCGAGAATCTCGTTCAGCGCCGTCACCTCCTTGGCGAGGCTGTAGCTGGCAGCCGTCGATTCCTCGACCATGGCCGCATTCTGCTGCGTTCCCTGGTCGATGCTGTTGACGGCCGTATTGATCTCCTGCAGGCCGGTCGCCTGTTCGCGGGCGGCTTCGACGATCGCCCGTACATTGCGGTCGATTTCCTCCACCTCCTTGACGATCTGCTGCAGCGATTGCCCCGTTCTCGTGACGAGATCGACGCCGCTGCCGACCTGCTGGCCGGATGTGGAAATGAGCGCCTTGATCTCCTTTGCCGCTGTGGCGGAGCGCTGAGCGAGTTCGCGGACTTCCTGCGCAACGACGGCAAAGCCCTTGCCGGCGTCACCGGCACGCGCCGCCTCGACGCCGGCATTGAGCGCCAGTAGGTTCGTCTGGAAGGCAATATCGTCGATGACGCCAATGATGTTGGAAATTTCACCCGAGGATTTCGAGATTGCTTCCATTGCGGCAATCGCGTCCTGCATGACTTCGCCGGATTTTTCGGCGCCGATGCGGGCGCGTCCGACCAGCGAACTTGCCTCTTCGGCGCGCCGGGTAGAATCCTTGACCGTCGTGGTGATCTCCTCGAGTGCCGCCGCCGTCTCCTCGATCGAGGCCGCTTGCTGCTCGGTGCGTTTGGAGAGGTCGTCGGCTGCCGAGCGGATCTGATTGGCGCCGGCGGCGATGGCCTGACCACCCTGACCGACCGCAACGAGGGTCTCCTCGACCTTCGTCATCGAGGCGTTGAAATCCATTCTCAGACGATCGAGATTCGCGACGAAGGGTTGTTCCAGGCGATAGGTCAGGTTGCCGTTCGAGAGCTCTCCCAGGCCTTGTGCCAGACTGTCGACTGCAAACTGCGCGTCGGCGGCATCCTTGGCCTTCTGCGCCTCGCGTTCCAGCCTTTCCTTTTCGGAGAGGCTGCGATTGGCGTCGGCTTCCTGCTCCAGGCGCAGACGCTCAATGGCACTGTCGCGGAAGACTGCGACGGCCGCGGCCATCTGGCCGACTTCGTCCTTGCGCCCGATCCCTGAAACAGGCTCGTCGGTATTGCCATCCGCAAGCGAAACCATGCGCGCCCGCAGACGTTCGATGGGGGCGGCGATGCCGCGTGCTGAAACGAGAATAGCGATTGCAATGGCGGCAGCAAAGAGAAGGCCGAGCGCGATCAAAGCGTCGTCGATGGTGCTGTTTGCTTGTTCCGCCAACATGTTGCTCTTGTTATTGAGGGACTTGTTGAACGTGTCGAGCCACTGACGGATCGAAACAACCTCGTCATTGATCATCGGATCCACCTGCTTCAAGAGCGTGGCGGCGCTATTGTTATCGTCTATCAGGCCGGCTTTCACGGCTTGGTCTGTGAGAGCGATGATGTCATTTGCCCTTGCGACGAGCTTGTCGATTGTATCTGCTTCTGTCGGAACCAGCTGCCTGGCGTTTGCGAAACGCTGCAGAAGTACTTGCTTGTTCTCCTGATAGTCCCTGGAGAACGCCGCCGTCTGCGGATCCCCCGCTGGATATTGTAGAATCTGGTAGGCGTTGTAACTCATGGCAGTCATGCGCTGGCTGGCTCTCGACATCTCTACCGCAGCGGTTTCATCCTTGGCGATAAAATTCGAGTAGGTGCCAACCGTGTCCCTGAACTGGTTCGAGACGACGAGGACACCGGCGATCCCGATCAGGCAGATCGGGATTAAGATCGTGAGGACTTTCGTCTTGATCTTGGCGTTCTGGAGAAATGACATGGCTTGTTTCGCTCTCGAAAGGGTCGGCAACCGCTAGGACGATTGAAGAGGGGCAAGTGCCAGCGATGACCTGCTCTGGATAATGGGGGCATTACAGAGAGGGAGCATCCTGCTCGTCGCATCTTGGCGCTGTTCTTTCAAAATCTATAACCAAGCTGACAAAACGGTTAATCCTGTTCGATATTCGTCCGATAGTCCGACAAATACCGCCATAGATATGGGGCATATAATTCTAAATTACTCCATAGTTGTAGCCGTACATATTCCGGAGGCTCGAACTGGAAATTTGCGGCAGCATGCTCGGGTTAAATCGGCGATATACTTCCTGCGTCAGGTACACTCAGACCGCGCTTCGTCGTATCGAAGGAGCTTCTGAGGGCGACGTCCCTGAGTGCCAATTATTCCGGAACATACGATAGATCCGCGCGTTTCAGCAGCTCAACGGCGAGCAAGGATGCGAGCAAGAAGAATTCATTCTTTGGCGCTGCTGTCGCCGTCGTCACACGTAAGTTTAGGTCCGCTGGAGGTTCGTCAATGAGTTCTGCCGTCGCCCTCGTCACCGGAGCTGGCTCGGGGATTGGAAGAGCGACTGCATTGGCGCTTGCGAAGGATGGTTTTGCAATTGGTGTGCTGGGACGCACGCAGGAAGAGATTTCCTCGACATTTGATGAGATTTCCGTCAGGGGCGGGCAGGCGGCCATCCTCCTCGCCGACATTTCGGATGAACGTCAGATATCGGCAGCCGTGAAAGAGCTTGTCGCGCGCTTCGGCCGGCTGGATGTCGTAGTTGCCAATGCCGGCATCAACGGAGTCTGGGCGCCGATCGACGATCTGAGCCTATCGGAATGGAATGACACCATTTCGATCAATCTGACCGGAACTTTTCTGACCATCCGCGCGACGGTGCCGGAGCTGAAGCGCTCGGGCGGCGGCTCGATCATCGTCGTCTCCTCCATCAACGGAACTAGGACGTTCACGACCCCAGGCGCGACGGCCTATACCGCCACCAAAGCGGGGCAGGTCGCCATGGTGCAGCAGCTGGCTCTCGAACTGGCCCGCCATCACATACGTATCAATGCGGTCTGTCCCGGTGAAATCGAAACCAATATCGATGCGAATACCAGCCTGCGCAAACGCGAGGAAACATCGATCCCCGTCATCTGGCCCGAGGGCCAGGTGCCGATTACCGGTGGTCGGCCGGGCCGAAGCGAAGATGTGGCTGACGCGATCGCTTTCCTGGCGTCCGATAAGGCCCGTCATATAACCGGCTCGCCCATCTGGGTGGACGGGGGCCAAGGTCTGCTGCGCTAGATGGCAGAGGCCAGGACTGTCGATGTCACGGCAGCCCTGCAAATGCTCTCAAGACCGGCAAACGAGAGTGTAAAGGTCATGCATGCCGCTGCCTGGGCCAAACCCGATTCGAGCCTCCTCACTATCTGCTTGCGGATTGGCGAGCTCGCTCTTCAGCTCAGCCGCATTTTGCGGGAAGACCGGCACATCGGCCATCACACCGCATTTAAGATAATATCCCGCGTAGAAGGGCTGCCCCTGCTTTTCGGTGCTGGGCTGGCGTACAAGCAACATCAGCATGCCGTCTTTGCGTTTTGCGACAGTGAGATAGAATTCGCCATCATGCGTCAGCGCAAAACTATCTTCGTTTGGGACCGGTTTCCAAGCCTTTGCTTTCAAATTGAAAACCTGCTCCGGCGCGACCAGCATCTCGAAAGATCCCTTACCGGAAGGTTCGCCTGCATGTGAGGCAGCGCCTGTGATGAGGGCACCGATGAATGCGGTGGCGAACAAAGCTGCACTTTTCATTAAAATTCCTCGCTTACGTTGTATAGCCCATACGGATGAACGCAATGGAAGTATTTCAAAGTGCAGCTTTGTCAAGACGAGCTGTTCAAGTCCCATGGCGTCGCCTGCCTATGCTCGCGCAGCGTGTGGCTAAGGCAGTTAGCGGCGTCATCTGGCGATCAAGCGAGGGATAGCTGGAGAATGCCAATCGCCCATGGGTGTCAATAAAAGGCGTCAGTAAACCAATCGAGCTCTTATCGTTCCGGGGATCTGGCGGAGTGTGTCGAGTATTTCATTCGCCGTTTGGCCGACCCCTTCCACTTCGATAACCACGTAGCCCGTGTCGCCGTGGGTCTGCAGGAACTCGCCGACGATATTCAACCCACGCGATGAAAAGATCGTATTCAGGCTGTTCAGGATCCCCGGGCGATTTTCGTGAACATGGATGAAACGCGTGCCGTTTGGACGCGGCGGCAATTGAACCTGCGGGAAATTGACCGCACCAAGCGTCGAGCCGATATCGGAATATTCCACAAGCTTCCTGGAAACTTCCCTTCCGATCCGCTCCTGGGCCTCTTCGGTCGATCCGCCGATATGCGGCGTCAGGATCACATTATCCAGCCCTTGCAGCGGCGTTTCGAAGCGCTCCTTGTTCGACGCCGGCTCCTTCGGGAACACGTCGACGGCTGCGCCTGCGAGATGTCCCTCTTTCAAAACCTTTGCAAGAGCCTCAAGATCGACCACGGTGCCGCGGGAATTGTTGATGAAGAAGGCACCCTTCTTCATTCTGCGCAGCTCTGCCTCGGTGATCATGTTCTGGGTCGAGCTGGTTTCGGGAACATGCATCGTCACGAAATCCGAGATTTCCAGCAGCTCGCCGAGCGAAGCCATGGATTCTGAATTGCCGTGGCGAAGCTTGTCCGACGGATCGAAATAGCGAACGTTCATACCCATGCTTTCGGCAAGGACGCTCAGCTGCGAGCCGATATTGCCGTAGCCGACGATGCCAAGCGTTTTCCCACGCGTCTCGCGACTGCCTTCCGCGGATTTGTCCCATCCGCCCGCATGAGCGGAAGTCGAACGCGGGAAGATCCGCCTCGTCAGCATGATGATTTCACCGATGACGAGTTCGGCGACCGAGCGGGTATTCGAATAAGGAGCGTTGAACACCGGGATCCCGCGCCGACGAGCCGCATCCAGATCGACCTGATTCGTCCCCACGGAAAAGCAGCCGACCGCCATGAGCTTCTTGGCGGAGCTGAAAATCTCTTCTGTCAGCTGTGTGCGTGAACGAATGCCGATGATGTGTGCTTCGGCGATATGGTTCTTGAGATCCTTGTCGTCGAGGGCCTTCGGCAAATGCGTGAGATTGACGTAGCCAGATGAAGTAAAATAGTCCACCGCGCTCTGACTGATCCCTTCCAGCAGAAGGACTGAAATCCGATCACGGGGAAGAGAAAGTTGTCCGCTCATTGAATTACCTTCGATAGTCGAATTCGATTAGGCCGACGTCGCTCGCTGCCACGACCACATGACTTAGACCATCCAAGGGACAGCGCAAGAACAAACTCAATTCGCTCAGCGGAAGGACCCTTGTTTACAGCAAGTCGCCGTGCTGATGGGCTTGCCCGCCTCTTCAGATGCACTTGCCGCCATCGACATTGAGATCGACGCCGGTGATCATGCTCGCTTCGTCCGAGCAGAGGAAAGCGGCGGCGTTGCCCATGTCCGCCGGTGTCGAAAGCCGCCCGATCGGAATGGTGGCGACGATCCGCGCCCGGCTTTCGTCGCTGTCGGAGCCGATGAAGGTTGAGAGCAGTGGCGTATCGCCGGCGACGGGATTGATGGCGTTGACGCGAATTCCGAAGGGAGCAAGCTCCACGGCCATCGCGCGGGTGGCGGCGATGCCCCATCCCTTCGAGGCATTGTACCAGGTGAGGTTGGGGCGAGGGGAGACCCCGCCGGTAGAGGCAATGTTCAAAATGGCGCCGTGCCGCTCGGCCTTGAAATGCGGCAGCACCGCGCGCGCACCGTTGTAGATCGAGCGGATGTTGACATTGAAGATGCGCTCGAACAGGCCTTCATCCATATCCTCCATCGGCATCGGCGGCTGTCCGACACCGGCATTGTTGACGAGGATGTGCAGACCGCCGAACTGCGACAGCGCAAGATCCCTTGCGGCGGCGAGGCTGTCGAGCGTGGCGACATCACCGGCAAGCGGTGCGACCGATCCTTCGTGCTGCGCCGCCACCCGCTCTGCTGCCGCAAGGTCACGATCGACGAGCACGACCCGCGCGCCTTCCTCGACGAATTTCCGGACGATCCCTTCGCCGAAACCCGACCCGCCACCCGTGACGATCGCCACTTTTCCCACAAGACGCATATCAAACTCCTCCATTTGCTCCAGCATCGGATAACTCGGAGTGATTTCACAGTCCGATTATCTGAACGCTTTTTTAGCTTTCTTTATTTGTATTGTGACCGTCTGATAGCGAATATCGACGACAGAATGAAGCTGGGAGGCCGCGCCATGACATTAACTTTCGACGCCAAGCAAATGGCGGCCGAGCTTTACGACGGCAGCTTTCGGCCAATGTTCATCGGCGGCCAATGGGTTGCCGCCCAATCCGGCGCAGTCAGCGAGACCTACAATCCGGCTACCGGCGCGGTCCTTGCGACAGTTCCGCTGGCCGCGCCCGCTGATATTGATCTCGCCGTTGCTGCGGCGCGACGGGCTCTCGAAGGGCCGTGGTCCAGGTTCTCGCCCTATGAGCGCCAGACGCTGCTCCTGAAAATCGCCGATTTATTCGAAGCAAATTGGGAACGCCTTTCGGTTTCCGACACGCTGAACATGGGCATGCCAATTATGCGCACGCTCGCCAACAAACGACGGGTCATTGGCATGCTGCGGTTTTATGCCGGCATGGCGACCGCCCTTCATGGCGAGGTGATCGACAATTCGATACCCGGCGAGATCGTCACCTTCACCCGTCGGGAGCCGATCGGGGTTGTAGGTGCGATCATCCCCTGGAACGCGCCCACCGCCGCATCGATCTGGAAGATCGCCCCAGCGCTGGCGACGGGCTGCACGGTGGTATTGAAACCCTCGGAGGATGCGCCGCTCACTCCGTTGTTGATTGCCAAACTCATGCAAGAGGCGGGCGTGCCGGACGGCGTGGTCAATATCGTCACCGGCAAGGGATCGGTCGCGGGCGCCCGGCTGGCCGAACATCCCGATGTCAACAAGATCGTCTTCACGGGGTCCACCGCCACCGGGCAATCGATCGCTCGTGCCGCGGTCGGCAACTTAAAACGGGTTTCGCTCGAGCTCGGCGGTAAGTCGCCGGTGATCGTCTGCCGTGATGCCGACATAGACCGGGCCGTGCCCGTCGCCGCAATGGCGGTCTTTGCGCATTCGGGGCAGATCTGCATCGCCGGCTCGCGCTTGTTCGTGGCGCGCGAGATCCACGAAGAATTCGTCGCCAAGGTCGGCGAATTTGCCCGCTCGCTGCGGATCGGCCACGGGATCGAAGCCGATACCGATATCGGACCGCTGATCTCGGCTCGCCAGGCGCAGGTCGTCGAGAGCTTCATCGCATCCGGGCAGAGCGAAGGCGCCGCGTTGGTCGCGGGCGGCATGCGCCTTTCGGGCGCGCTCTACGACAAGGGAAACTTCATCGCCCCGACTGTATTCGGTAACGTCAAGGACGAGATGAGGATCGCCCGCGAGGAGATCTTCGGGCCGGTCATTTCAGCGATGCCCTTCGATACGATCGAGGAAGCCGTCGAGCGCGCCAATGCATCGCCCTATGGACTTGCGGCTGGCGTCTTCACCCAAAATCTCGGAATGGCGCACAAGCTGGTGCGTCGAATCAAGGCCGGATCGGTCTGGGTGAACATGTATCATGCGCTCGACCCGGCCGTGCCCTTCGGCGGCATGAAGATGTCGGGCTACGGGCGCGAAGGGGGCATTGAGCACCTGCACGAATATCTCGAAACCAAGGCCGTTTGGATACAGACGGAATAAAACTGAACCTTTACCGCGCAGATTGGTTCGGATGAGGGCGATAAGCTGTTCGGCATAGCGCTGCTGCAGCATATAGCCCAGGCTTGTAATGGTCCCGCGAGCCCGCCGGGCGTTGGGATTATGAAGCAACACGACACGGACGCGGCTTTCGACATTCTGCCCGGCCGCGATGCCCGGCACGATCGATGTGCCGCACTCGGGCGAGGCAAGGGCGATCCGCGTGCTCTCCGCCTCGTATTGAGCGCTCATCGATCTCACCGTTGTCAGAGCTCAAGAAGCGATGCATGCTCGGTACGATTTCATTCCTGCCGAATTGCGGAGCGTATCGTGGATTTCTCTCTAACTGCCGAACAACAGGCGATCTTCGACTTGGCCGCTTCTTTTGCTGCGGAACGCATCGCGCCTCACGCCGCGGCCTGGGAGCATGAGGGCACTATTCCAAGGGGTATGCTGGAAGAGATCGGCGCCTTGGGATTCGGCGGAATTTACGTTTCGGAGGAGTTCGGCGGCTCTGGCCTGTCTCGGCAGGATGCGGTGCTGATCTTCGAAGCGCTGTCGCATGCCTGCCCGTCCGTGGCGGCGTTCGTTTCGATCCACAACATGTGCGCCTGGATGATCGATACGTTCGGATCGGATACGATGAAATCGACATGGCTTCCCGATCTCTGCGCCTTCCGCAAGGTGGCATCCTACTGCCTCACGGAGCCCGGTTCGGGTTCCGATGCCGCAGCATTGCGCACGACCGCACGCCTCATCGACGATCATTATGTCCTTGAAGGTACGAAGGCCTTCATCTCCGGCGGCAACTATTCCGATCTTTATATCGTCATGTGCAGGACAGGCGGTGAGGGGGCAAAGGGTATTTCAACACTCGTGGTGCCGAGCGGCAGCGAGGGCATGAGTTTCGGCGCCTTCGAGCGAAAGATGGGATGGCGCGCCCAACCAACCGCGCAGGTTCATTTCGACGCTTGCCAAGTTCCGCTCGAAAATCGGCTTGGTGAGATCGGAGCGGGGTTCCGCTATGCTATGAAGGCTCTGGATGGCGGACGGTTGAACATCGCCGCCTGCGCACTCGGCGGAGCTCAGTTTGCCCTTGATAAAGCGGTTCTCCACATGCGTGAACGCCGCGCATTCGGTGCCGCATTGAGCAGTTTTCAAGCCCTTCAGTTCAAAGTGGCGGACATGGAAACCGAGCTTCAGGCCGCAAGGACCTTGTTATATCAGGCTGCCTGGAAGCTCGACGCCAGCTCCCCGGACGCATCCAAATTCTGTGCCATGGCCAAACGGTTCGTGACGGACACCAGCTTCGATGTGGCCAATGCGGCGCTGCAATTGCATGGTGGCTACGGCTACCTGGAAGATTACGGCATCGAGAAGATCGTCCGCGACCTGCGAGTGCACCAGATCCTCGAAGGCACCAACGAGATCATGAGGCTGATCATTGCCCGTCATATTTTCGATTGATCCAGATACCGACGGCGACCTATCGATCCCTGAGAGCGTCACTCAAATAAACACTTAATACGTCTAGCCGCCTATTGCCACAAGCTATGGTTCGCCTATGTATGCCTCGGGCCGGAGGGGCTGGGGTTGTAGTTATGGCACAGACGTCATCCGATTTAATCTATAATTTCTCGACACTTAACTTCCCCGAGAAAGACCGATTTCACACTTGGGTTAAGGATAATCATTGCGACTGCAGGCTGCAGGAACCTGAGTCCGGCCCGTTCGATGCGGAGGCCACCGGCGCGGCGCTCGGTCCGCTTATCCTATCCGGCAGACGGCTGCTTCGCCAAGGCCCGCTCCCGGCTTACGAGGTTCTGAGATCCGAGCGACGCATCCGAACCGACGGCTATGATTTTTACCGATTTACCTCAATTCTGAGCGGCCGTTTTGCCTTTCGATCGGCGGATGCGTCGTCGGTCAAGAGGGCGGGCGACTTGTTCATATTGGATGCCGCTCAGGTTAACGACTGCCTGGTTGAGGCAGACAACACGATTTCCATCGCCGTTCCAAGGGATTTATTGCCGAACCGAACAGCGCTCCTGCACGGCCATACCCTCTCAACGGGCGTTGCCCGGCTTCTGACCGATCATCTCGTTTCGCTGCTGAACAATTTCAACAGGTTGCAACCAGGGGAGATCCCCTATGTGGTGCAATCAACGCTGCAGCTTTTGACTGCCGCGGTGTCGTCGGCATCCGAGGCGATGCAGGAAGCAGCCGGTCCGCTTCGCGAACTGTTACTGGGGCGTATCTTGCGGTATCTCGATGCGCATCTACTCGAACCCGACCTGACGCCCGATCGGATTAGCCGCGATGTTGGGGTTTCGCGTGCGAAACTCTACCATTTGTTCGAGGGCAATGGCGGCATCATGCGGCAGATACAGCGCAAGCGCTTGCTCAGGGCCTATCAGATGCTGGCAAATCCAAGCGGACCAAAGCTCCACATAGCTGAGCTTGCGTGGAGACATGGTTTCTCGAACGAGAAGTACTTCTACCGGCTATTCAAAGCCGAATTCGGCCACACTCCGGGCGAGACACTGGAAAACATTTCCCACTCGACCGTCGCTTCAGAAACGATTGGTTTCCATACCCGCGAAAAGCCGGCGAACGCTCCTTCTGGCTGGACATTGCCCTTTGGCGTGCCGGGCCGTTAATTGCGTTTGCGCGAGCATAAGATGTACCAACGGGTACTCGAAATGGACATGAGCAAACCCGACGCTGGCCAGCATGTCTTGAACGATGTTAGGCCGGTGACACACTGAATTTTTGCAATTCGGACTTCTCGACCGCTCGGCTTTCCAGCCATGGTTCACTAGCCGATATCACGGCCGACGCTAAGTGATTCCTGCAATTCCAAACCCATGTGCACCTGTTATGGACGATCTTGCACCCGATGATCGGGTCGTTATTGTTGCTCGATCGGGCTTTGCTGTTATGTTCCCGAACTGGAATGGAAATCAGTCAGGAGCCGCGATCAACCTCACAAGCCCCGATAGCGGTGCCCATCTGTAGCAATGCGTGAATGGGCGGCATACCATTGAGCTTGCCTCCTATTTATCCAAGCCGCGGCGATCACGACGCGACACGCCATTCGATCCCGAACGTCAAAGGCTCAAGTCTTCCAACGCTATCCGGAATCGACTGACAGATCGCTGCGCAGTCGCAAAGCTCGGCCGTTGCCGCGGCTTGAGTCATCATCGAAGTATCTATCAGTATATTCGTCAAAAGAGGAAACTCACCTTGCGTAAGGTCATCTGTGCTTCTGCCTTCGTCGCCCTTTCATTCACGCCCGCAGCTGCCAGCGTATGTTCGCAGCATTATCAAAGCAGCGGCGTTCCCCTCGTCACCGGTGTGACCTACAAGACCTGGATGGAGTTTCCCTCCGTTAGCCCCGCCGCCGCCTTCGACAAAGTATCGAGAGCCGTTCTTGCGGAAGGCTTTGTGGATGTGAATGTCGAGAAGCAACTCGGCACGCTGACGGCACAGCAGGAGACGTCCGGCTCAGGTCGCCCGCAGACATTGCGCGTCGTCGTCCGCAAAACCGGCAAGGGCAGTCGCGTCGATGCGGTTTTCATGGTGCCGCAGGGGCAGGTTGCCCCCAACATGAGCGACAATCTCTGCCGCGTCGTCAACGCCGTGGCTGACTAGGCCGGAAGCGAATGGGTGATGGGAGCGCCTCTGCTTGCATGCTAAGTGGCAAGCTGGCTGAGGCCTGCTCCGCACCCGCTCGGTTGTTTGCCTATGTCTTCGTGCTGAATTGGCGCTGTTTAGAGCCTGTCCTATTCGCTGTCAGCTGTATGCGCGTCTCCGCGTGTGCAACGTAAGCCCAAGCACGATGCGGCTTCGGCCGTTACTGCTCGGCTATGGGATTTGTAACTTGCTTCTGGCCGATCGTCCGGCTAGGTCTTTATCACAAGTGAAGCGCGAATCGCGGTACGGCATCAGCGTATAAATAGCCCTAACCGTCTTTCGCTCCGTTGTCGTTTTTGCCAGAATTATCAAATATCGTAGAGAGTTCTGACCGGCGGTTTGCGCCTGTTGGCAGAAATTTCCCGGTGCCTGCGAATGCCGTGAACACGCGGCATCTTGTCGACGATTTGAGAAAACGTCACCGAATGAGGTGATCGATGCCTACATGCGGACGCTCAACGCGGACAACGAACGGGATGTTCCTGTCGGTTGGCGTGCCATAAACCGGCCCGTGCCAGACCTTCTCCCCAAATTCGCCGGCTTTCAGCCGATGATGTCTTCAGCCAAGGTCTTATTTTGATGTTTGCTCGCCTGTTTCACTTCCTGGAAAGCCGCATCGATATTTTCGCCCCGTTCAACGAGGACGAGACGCCGCCGACGGGCGTATGGCGTTTCATGTGGCATCATCTCAAGGTGGTCAAAGGATGGCTCGTCGCCATCATGCTGATCGAGCTCGCCTTCAGCGGTATAGAAGCGGCTATTTATTTGATGGTCGGCTGGTTTGTCGACCTGCTCAACAAGCACTCGCCACAGACGGTGTTTCAGGATTATGGCTGGCCGCTTGCGGGCGCTGCCTTCGTCATTCTGGTGCTGCGGCCGATCCTGTTTTTCGTGACGCAGGTGGTTACCAACCAGATCGTGGTGCCGCCGCTTACCAATCAGATCCGCTGGCGCAATCACATCTATACGCTCGGCCATTCGCTGAGCTATTTCCAGAATGATTTCGCCGGCAGGCTCTCGGCACGCGTCATCCAGGCGGGACAATCCATCCGTTCGGCTGTCATCGCCGTGATCGGCGACCTCTGGTACGCTCTGATCTTCGCCTCGGTCACGATCGGCTTCTTCGGCTCCGTCAATGTCTGGTTGATGCTGCCGGTTATCGTCTGGCTGGTAGCCTATGCGGTGCTTCTCAGATATTTCGTCCCGCGGGCTCTGAAACGTTCGGAGGCCAATTCCCTCGGCCGCTCATCGACCACCGGCCGTATCGTCGATTCCTATACGAATATTCTCACCGTGAAGCTCTTTGCCCGCGGCGATCTCGAGCGTACCGCCGTTCGGGACTCTCTGAAACGCTGGAACGATAGTTTCCTCGACCTGATGCGGTTGATCCTCGGTGCCAGCCTCGTGCTTCAGATCCTCAATAGCGTTCTGATCGTCATCACTGCCGGTTTGACACTATATTTGTGGAGCCACGGGGCCATGACCGCCGGCGCTGGGGCGGCAGCCATCACCTTGGTGTTGCGGCTTGTCCAGATGTCGGGCTGGCTGATGTACCTGATCCGCGATGTTTTCGACAATATCGGTACCGTGCAGGAGAGCATGCTGACCATTGCAAAGCCGCATGATCTCCTTGATGCGCCCGACGCCGGCACATTGGCGGTTCCCAGAGGCGAGATCGTCTTCGATCACGTCCATTTCCGCTATGGCGGCGCCAGGCCCGTCTTTACCGATCTGTCGCTCGTCATTCGTCCCGGTGAAAAGATCGGCATTGTCGGTCCCTCCGGCGCCGGCAAATCGACGCTGGTCAATCTGTTGCTGCGTCTCTATCCGATCCAGTCCGGCCGAATCCTCATCGATGGTCAGGACATCGCAGGCGTTACTCAGGACAGCCTGCGGCGGCATGTCGGCGTCGTAACGCAGGATAATTCGCTGCTTCATCGCTCAATCCATGAAAACATCGCCTATGGCCGCACGGGGGTCGGACGAGAAGAAATCGAGACCGCGGCCCAGCAGGCGGCCGCCCATGATTTCATCATAGGACTTTCTGACCAGGAAGGGCGTGCCGGCTATGACTCGCGCGTAGGCGAACGCGGCGTCAAGCTCTCCGGCGGCCAGCGCCAGCGCATCACCATTGCTCGCGTGTTGCTCAAGGATGCTCCTATCCTCGTGCTCGACGAAGCGACTTCCGCCCTCGATTCAGAGGTGGAGGCGGTGATCCAGGGCCAACTTCATCGTCTGATGCGCGACAAGACAGTGCTTGCCATCGCGCATCGTCTTTCGACGATCGCGGAACTCGACCGGCTCATCGTGCTGGACGATGGCCGGATCGTCGAGGAGGGGAGGCATGAGGAGCTGATCGCCAAAGATGGCCTTTATGCAAGATTGTGGCGACGGCAATCGGGAGGCTTTCTGGCCTTGGAAGATAGCCCGGTGGCATAGCGAAATCGAGATTGCAAAGCGGCAAACCGGTGACTATCTCCGGAGGTGTCACGTCTGCCGAGGTCTGAGCGGTCGTCAGCGATCCGTAGACACGGTTGTTATCGACAGCTTTTCCGCGTCACCCCGTGTTATAAGACGTCTATTTCACGCATCTTGCAAATCAACACCGAACAACTTGTGGTGCATGTGCTCGACGGCAATGCTGATGCCACCGATGAGGGCCGCCCGATTGCCAAACTGACTGATTTCGATGCGCGGGGGGTACGGCGTGCAACGTGGTAGATATCTGCTGATAGCTTCGACAAGTTCGGGCCGCGCGCCGATACTGCCGCCCATGATCACCAATTCGGGGTCGAGAGTTGCGCCGATTGCGGCAATGGCAAGCGCAATCGATCGCGAGGTTTCCTCGATGACCGCGATGGCAGCTGGTTCGCCGGCCACCAGCGCCGAAAAAAGATCCGCTACCGTTGCCTTGCCTTGCCCACCATATCCGCAATAGCGCCGCACCATTGCCGCACTGCCCACGGCGCTTTCCAGCGTTCCAAGTGTAAAGCCGTCTGGATCAAATGGCTCCCCGCCGAGAGGCAGATAGGCTATCTCGCCGGCGCCGCCGCGCGCGCCGCGCATGAGGCGACCATTGGCAATGATGCCCATGCCGATACCGGTTCCGAGTGCCACGAAGGCAAAATTGTCCGACGCGGAGCCGTGCCCTCGCCATCGTTCTCCTTGCGCAGCAAGATTGACGTCATTCTCGATGATAACCGGGGTTGCCATCCTGTCACTCAGGAGCCGGCGCAAGTCGATCGTTTCCACACCCGGGATGTTCGGTGCAACGTTGATATGTCCGGTGACCGGGTCAAGTATGCCTGGCGTCGCCAGCACGATGATGCGCAATTTGGAAAGATCAATACCGGCGCTGTGGGCAAGATCCTCAATAATGGCCTGGAATTGATCGACCAGGTAGGCCCCGCCGCGTGCGTTCGTCGGCACCTTCGTTTCGGCGACGACATTTCCGACGAGATCGCAGATGATGGCGGCGATCTTGGTTCCGCCAAGATCGATGGAGGCGGCAAAGCCCGCGCTCGCATCGAGCTCATAGGTTATTGCCGTTCGCCCCAAACGCCCATCGGTATATCCGGTCGGCTTCAGCCAACCATTGCTCTCCAAACTGCGAACGACGTCAGAAATGGTTTGCTTGGATAAGCCGGTCTGCTTGGCAATATCCGCGCGGGAAATAGGGCCTTTGGCAAGGATGGTCCGAATGACAGAGTTCGTCGAGATTTTTCGCGCGATCGGTGTCTGTGGCGCGTTAGGCATGATGGCGGTCTCGCATTCTACCTCTAATTAGTTCGGGACCTTTTCCTAATTCATCCATGTCGTGCTGCGGCAATGTCAAATTCCAGGGAAAATGAACAAAAAGCAAGTAAATCTCAGTCGGTTGGCTGGGCGAAATCATTTAATTTGTCCATATCATTGACAAATTCGGCGCGTGATTTGTAGACTTCCCCAGTGACTAAGCAAATTGCGGAGGGGTCATGAAAGCAAGGCCAACGGATGAGAGAGCTCGTTTCGCCTATGCCGCGGACTTTATAGCGCTCCATTTCAGCAAGATTGCTTGGTATTGCCGCCTGATTTTCATACGTCATCCCATGTCCGACACCGTGCGGTGAAAGGTGCTTGATTTGCCATGATGACTCCCACGTCCCACGGCGAAATCACAACCAGCCACCCGGTCATTCTGCCGATCATGGCGCCTCGACTGCAGGCGGATGCGCATCCCGACGGCTATCTTGATCTCGCTCTTTGGGGAAGCGGTCGTCTGGGGCGCATACGTTTTTCCAGGCTTACCGGACCTTACATTTATGGTCCGAACAGACTTATTGCCGAAGCGGGTGGCATCTTTGTCGCCCAATCAAGGCCCATCCTTCTGATCCGCAATGCCCACCTGGAGGGCGTTTATCCGGCGCGTCGCTGTGCTTGGTGGCATGAGATTGACAAGGATAGTCCGAAGCCCAAGCTCACCAAACGCAATGATCGCCGTATCGTTGTGACCGGTTGGGGTGCGATGATCATCGAGGTCGATGATGGCGATATCCGTATTGCTGCCGGAGCCTCAAAAGAGGAAGCAGAAGCTGCATTCGGTCTTGCAAACGACGCTATCGTCGCAGAGGCCGCGAGTTATATAGCCCGCTGCGACCTCACGCCGAAGGCCGATCCCGTATTGCGCAGCATGGTGATGCAGGGAGCACACGCCGCACTTTCCAGCATCCGCCTGGATGAGAATGGCACGTTTGCCGGTCTGGCTGCGGGGCAGGCCTACAGTGCGCCTGCTCGCACCTATTATCGCGATGGCTACTGGACGATGCAAATGCTGTTGAAGCTTGCCCCGGAAGCGGTACGTGATGAAATTCGGCTTTTGGCCAAGGGAATCCAGCCTGACGGAGAGGCGCCGAGCGGTGTGATTTTGACCGGACCGGCGCAATCGCGCGCCTGGCAGAACTTCGTTCTCGATGCCACACGAAATCCCGAGAAATATCGCGGGAAGGCTGCTCCAGAGCATCACAATCGTCCCGATGATTGGTGGAGCGATCATTTCGACAGCCCGCTTTTCTTCATCCTCTTTCTCGCCGACTATGTGGAAACGACGGGGGATGTCGTGGAGGCAGTGCGGCACTGGCCGCTTGTGACCGCCATCGTTGAACGATATCTGGCTCTTGCAGGCCCCGGCAGCGTATTGCCGCTGAAGCCGCGAAACGACAGGGATTGGGCGGACAATGTCTACCGGGAGGGCCTCGTCTCCTACAATCTCGGCCTTTTCGTCGGTGCATTGGATGGCGTGGCCAAGCTGGGAGCCGGACATGACCCCGCATTGGCGCAGAAGGCACGCGAGGTAGCGGCCTCTGCTCGTGCCGAAATCGAGGACAGGCTTTTCGTCCCCAGCAGAAATGGTTACGCCGATTTCGTCACTCCTGATGGATTTGTCGAGGATCATCTTGTCCTCGACAGTCTGACGCTCTCCCGTTATGGGGCGATCTCGCAGACACGCGCCTCTGGCCTCCTCAAGGCCATGGAAGAGGTCCTGGAGGCTCGAAACAATACCAGACAGCCCTATGGCGATTGGGGGGTGTTGTGCGCCTATCCGCCGTTCAAGCGGGCAAGTGACGTAAGATCGAAAACCGCTTTCCCCTTTCGCTATCACAATGGATCCGATTGGCCCTATTGGGACGGCGTCTATGCGGAAGAGAGAATACGCCGCGGTCTCGGTGGCGCACGCTATGCCCTCATACGCTGGTGGGAAACCTGCCTGGCAAATGGTTGGGCCGGCGCTGTCGAATATTTCTCGCCACCCTATGGACGCGGTTCCCTGCTGCAGGGGTGGAGCGCGATGCCGGCGGCTGTCGTCCTCAAATATGGCCTGGAAGCGGCAAACGCGGAGAATAGATAATGAAGGAAGGCCGGCAAGATTTCTGTTCAGATTGCCGGCTTGTCCAATTTCATAACGAAAGCAAGGTGCCCGTCATGGCTGAGTTCTTCGAAGCCGAGATGCCTGTAGAAACCCTTGGCACGTTCGTTTGCGGGACTGACGCCAAGATGGACCGCGGGCACGCCGTTGCTCGAAAGCTTATTGAGCATGGTCTTGATCATCAGGCGTCCCCATCCGCCCGATTGCGCTTCGGGCAGAATATTGATGTGGAGATGCGCGGGGTAGGTTTCTTCAAGACCCGGCGTGCCGCTGTGAGGACTAGCTATTCGCTCCAGAACATCGGCGTCTTTTTCCGTGCTGGGTACCAGACCAGCGATCTCGCGGCGAACAACCGGCCACCAATCTCTGCCGAGCGCTTTGTCAAAGCTGGCGGTATCCGGCGTACCGACAATATAGCCGACGACCCGGTCATGGCTAGCAAGAACGAACGCGAATTCCGGAGCGAATTTGAGATAGGGCACCGCCCATACGTAGCCGGGAAGGCGCGGATTGCTGTAAAGCGCACTCGCATCGGCTCCCGCGTCGGCCGTCACCAGACAAATATGGAAGAGGGCGTCAACGTCGTTCTCGGTCGCCGGGCGGATGAAATAATTGTCGATCTTGGGAGGCATCGCACCATCGATTTGCTGGCCGCTGCACGGCGCGAGCTGACATCAGGCAGCGGTAAAATTGGGAAGGTTGAGGCACTGCATCTGCGGGATGAAAGCCCGCTGATCTTTTGAAAAGGATAAGGAAATTCATCAGGTCAGTAAAGGCCTGACGATGCAAGACATTCGGCTCGTCTCAGCAGGACGGGCCGGTTGGAAACGATAGGAACTGCCGAAACGCAGCTAGAGGGAACCAATCAATGTTTAGCGATTTCATCTCCATCAACATGGCATCAATGCTGAAGAAGGCAGGAATTTTGGCGGGCGTCACGTTCGTCGGGCTCGGCATGTCGACGGTCGTCTTTGCCGAGACGCTTACAGTCTGGGACGACCATGACTCGGAGTCGCGGGCTGCCGTGATGACCGAGCTCAACGCCAATTTCCAGAAGGCGCATCCTGAGGTTAAGCTCGACCATACCGTGCGCGACTTCCAGGATCTCAATCTTACGCTAAAGCTTGCGGTTTCATCCGGCGATGGTCCAGTAGTGACCAAAGTTAACCAGGGCGCCGGCGACATGGGCGCGATGGTGAAGGAAAACCTTCTCGTTCCTGTCGATACCTATCTCAAGAAATATGGCTGGGATAAAAACCAGTCCGATAGTCTGCTTGCGCGTGACCGATGGTCGAGCAAGGGCGAGTTCGGTGTCGGGGAGACCTACGGTATCTCGTCGCTCGCCGAAATCGTCGGTCTTTATTACAACGAAAAGGTCTTGAAAGCCGCCGGAGTCGAGCTGCCGATCAAGAACTTCGACGATTTCCTTGCAGCCCTCGATAAGGTCAAGGCTGCAGGTACCCCACCGCTGACGATCGGCACGGCCAAGGGCCATCTAGCGCTCCATATGCTGGCCGGGATCAGCCAGGCGCATATCGATGCGTCCGACCGAAAGGCGCTCGATGACCTGATCTATGGCCGTGGCGGCACCTGGAATACGCCCGGCAATCTGGAATCGGTAAGACTTGCTCAGAAATGGGCAACAAACGGCTATTTCTCCGATGGTTACCAGGGCATCTCGGGTGACGATGCGGTTCAGCTTTTTGTCGCCGGCCAAGGGGCCTTTCTGATTTCTGGAACCTGGTACTTCGGCGATATGCAGAACAATCCGGATATCCATTTCATGCCGATCCCGGCGCCCGCCGGTATCAAGCATCCGCTTTCGGTTGGCGGTGTCGACCTTGCCTGGGCGATCACCAGCCTGGCGAAGAGCGACAAAATGAAGGATCTCGCCGGCGAATACATCAATTACATGGTCTCCAAGGACGCATCCGTGACCTGGGCCCGAGCCGGTTATCTGCCAGCAACTCCCGTTCCGGAAGATGCCGGGGTTAACGCTTCCCCGCTTCTGAAGGAGGGCATCGCGATCTGGAAATCGTTGAACGATGACAATGCACTGGGGCATTATCCCGATTGGGCGAGCCCCACCATGCTCAAGACGTTTGATGAAAATACGCCCTTGCTGCTTGCGAACAAACAAACGCCTGAAGAGCTGATCGGCAAGCTCGATGCGGATTATGCCGCCTACATGAAGAGCAAGTGATTGCCAGACACAGCAATCCTGCCGCTGCTCCATTTGATGAGAAGCAGCGGCGGGAAACTTCGCTACGTCAATCCTGATCACGGCCAGAGAGGCGCCAGTCGGCCCCTGGCATATTCATGAGATGGTGCATGAAACGTTCACCACTTGATGCCAACGTCAGCAGAAATCTCGTTTATATTCTGCCTGGTTCGCTGGTTTATTTTGCTCTCGTACTCGGCCCCATTATCGCAGCAATCGGTATCAGCTTCACCGAGTGGAACGGGATCGGTTCGCCCAATTGGATTGGCTTCGGCAATTATGCAAAATTGCTTTCGGATGAGACTTTCTATGTCGCATTAAAAAACAATGCGCTCTTTATGGTGTTTTACTGTGTCATCCCGATCGTCGTCGGCCTCTTGCTTGCCGCATTGGTCTGGTCGCTCAGGCAGCGAGAGCAGTTCGCGCTGCGCACATTGCTGTTTTTGCCCTATATCATGCCGACCGCCGTTCTCGGCATCATCTGGCACTGGCTCTACAATCCCGCTTTTGGCCCCATCAATCAGGCGTTAAAACTGGCTGGCCTGGGTTCGATCGCTTTACCCTGGCTTGGCGATTTCACCTTTGTCCTACCGGCCGTAGGCATCGTCGCCAGCTGGTATTTCTTCGGTTTCTGCATGGTGCTGTTTCTTTCCGGTATCCAGCGCATCGACCCTTCACTGTTTGAAGCGGCGAGGGTGGACGGTGCTTCAGGAAGCAGGATTTTCTTTTTCATAACGCTGCCGCTCCTGCTGCCGGAAATACGCATCGCGTTGCTTCTCACCATCATTGCTTCCATCAAGAGCTTTGACCTGATCTTTACGATGACCAGGGGCGGCCCAGCCAATGCAACCCTCGTTCCCAATATTTACATGTACGAGCTTGGCTTCCAATTGAACCGCTATGGCTATGCCTCGGCCGTCGCCATCATCGGTGCGATTCTGGTCTTTACAATCAACTATGCCGTTCACCGGCTGGTGCGACCTGTAAATGAAGGGAGTGCATAGTGAGCCGGAATTTTCATGGGGCAGGCGCCATCTTGCCGTCGCGTATCATTCTTTGGGTCTTTGCGGTCCTGACGGTTATCCCCTTCGCGCTTCTGATACTGACGTCTCTGAAGAGCCGTGCCGATCTTATCCAGGGCGCATTCGTATTACCCGCCTATCCGCATTTCGAGAATTATGCGAATGCTTGGATCGAAGGCCATTTTAACGTCTATTTCCTGAATTCGGTTCTGATCGTTTTCCCTGTAGTCATTATCAGTATTATACTCGGGACATTGACGGGATTCAGTTTCGCATTCCTGGGCTTTCCCTTCAGACGCACCATTTTCGTTCTCTTGACTATAGGCATGATGGTTCCGACCGAGGCCTTCATCATTCCGCTCTATTATGAGATGCGCTATATCGGCCTCATCAACACCTATGCAGCGTTGATATTGCCGCAAATTGCCATGTCGTTGCCTTTTGCGACGATGTTTATGGCAAGTGCGATGCAGCAGTTGCCATCGGAGATCATAGAGGCAGCCGTCCTCGATGGAGCATCCAGACGATACATTCTGTCGAAAGTTATCGTGCCTTTGATGCTGCCGTCTATGTCGACGCTGGCGTTGTTCCTTTTTATCTGGACGTGGAACGAATTTCTTATTCCACTTGTTCTGGTCAATGACGACAACTATCGCACCCTGCCGATCGGCATGCTGTTTTTCCAGGGACGTTATACGGTTAATACGCCTGTGCTGACGGCGGGCGCTGTCATCGTTATCGGCCCGCTCATTCTCGCTTACATGCTATTCCAGCGCAAACTCATCACAGGCCTCACGGCTGGAGCGACAAAGTAGATTTCCAGGCAATTTGCCGGGCGACGCGATGCTGGGCTGGTGTCTTTCGATCGTTGAATGACCTTTGATCCACTATTGCGGAAATGGCTCAGCGGGAAAGGTGGGCCAGCTTCACCAGGTCCGCCTTGCGGCTGGCGGTTTCCAGTCCGAGTTCGATGGATTGGCGTGCATGCCTGGCAAGGGCAACATTGTCGTCCCAGAGATTGCGCTAGATTGCCGTCTTCAGCGATAGGTCCTTGTCGACGATGGCGGTCGAGAAGGATTCGAAGGTTACGTAGTCATTCCAGCCGGTTGCGACCAATGCATCGAAAATGGTGGCGAAATCGATATTGCCGGTTCCGAGATAGCCGCGATGACTTTCGCCGATATGGACGTAGCCGATCTTGTCGCTAGCATGGCGGATAGCGAGCCCGACATCGGCCTCCTCGATGTTCATATGGAACGTGTCGAGATGCAGGAAAACGCTGGAGGCGCGGGTATCGCGAATGTGAGCCATGCCCTGGGCGGCCGTGTTCAGCATATTGCTCTCGAACCGGTTGACGATCTCGAGGTTGAGGGTGACGCCGGAAGCCTTTACCTGGTCGGCGACCTTGGTGCGATCGCCAGGATCTACGAGGAGCTTGGCGGTAAGGTGCACTGGATCGGCAAGCCATATCGCGAGATCTACATGCTGGCGATATCCCGTTGGACGAATGCCGAACCCGGCGGGATCGTCTGCATCGGTGACAGTATCGAGCATGACATCAAGGGCGCGGGCGATATGGGTCTGGCCTCCGTGTTAGTGCGCACCGGCATCCTCGCAACCGCCTCGGAGCAGGAGCTGGCCGAACTGACGCGGCGACACCATGCAGTTCCGACCTACCTGTTGCCGTGCTTTTCGGTCGACGCAGTGTGAACGGTGCGTACTTGTCCCTGTCCTCAAAGAAAATGGTTCGAAACTCTTGGGTTGATGCGGCGGATCCTGCGCAAAGTCTGGTAGAGGGTGTTCGACTTCATCACAATGTAGCGCGGAGAAACGGTGCCGCCGAAGCCGGAATAGAGCAGGATGGAACCGGCATTCGCCACACCGTCAAAGTCGAAGACCAGCCCCATCGAAGCGGCATTTTTGATGGCACTCCAGATCAATAGAGGGATCGCGCCGTTGCCGCTGTCGGCCGTGCGGGTCGATAACATGTAGTAATACGATCTGGCATCCCAGACACAAAATATAGCTGCCCTGACATCCCCTTTGTCGTCCACTGCGACGTAGAAATGACCACGTCCGCGGTCAAGTGCCCTGGTGACGACATCTATGCAGGTGACAAAGTCGATATTGGGTTCCTCACCTTTGGCCCTAAGATTGGCGATGGAAAAGCGGAAGAATGCCTGCGGGTCCATGATGTTCGAGACGCCGTAACGCTCCTCTGCCCGACGGATGACATTTCGTGTCTTGTCCCGCATGGCTTTCCACATAACTTCCAGAGGGGCCGGGCCGACTTCGAAGGTGAACTGAGCCGTCACCTCGAAATCCTCGGCCTGAAAAGCAAGCACGTCTCTGACGTTGTGGTGCAGCTTCTGACGGAATGAGGAGAACTGCGGCAGCTTGCGGATGAGCTCACGTGTAATCGCCTGACGCTTCACGAAGCGGTTCGGCTCGCTGCCGGAACCGTCGTTGATGCCCGGGCCGAGAAAGTGGGTGAGGGTCGGCATATTGATGCTGTGCAGACCAAGTCTCGTTTCCTTGAGATAGGGCAGCCGGCCCACTGTCCGCCCGCCTTCGGTCACTTCGGATATCTCGGCTCGTCCCTTCGTCGCAGCATCGAGCCACCAGTGCTCGTGAAATATTGTCGGTATCAAAGGATCCAACACTCCGGGCCTCCTCCAGAAGAAATGTGCAAACTTGCTTCTTTAATGGTTAAGTTGCTGCAACATCCCCAAAGTACCTCTCTTAGCATATTAAAGCGCCATCAGAAATGAAGTAATATTTTCCCCCGGATTAAGAGAAAATCCTGCAATCGATCGCTGTTTATATTGATAGGGCGGGCAGTATATTCAGATAGTTTGCGCTTAAACACAGCAATGATTGATGTCAAAACTCTTCGAGAGCGTCCTTAGAATCTCTCGACCATGTTGCAGCGCTCGACGCTTGCCTCTGTCGCCGCGGCGCCATCATCGGCAATTGTAAGGGTCCGCAGAGTAATTCACGAGTGAAACACTGGCTGCCCGCCATGCGCCGCCGTTCACTCAATCTGTATGCAATCTCCATGAAATCTGCACAGAACGAGGCTATTTCACCGGGCAGTGTTGCCGAGCTTTTCGTTATGCGATCAGCCACAAAGTGCGACTGCAACGGTTACGAAATGGATCGCTTAGTGACGGGATCATGATCGGCAGGTCTTATAGTATTGTGTGCCGACTGCACGGCATGGGTCAAAATGACAGTTCCGATATACCGAAGCGCGAACACCGGTGCCTGCAAATCATCCTGTCGATAATGATGTTGGCATTCGCTCTGCCGGCCTGTCAAACGATGGATCTATCTCCACCCGCAGCGCCTCCGCCCTTGCCTTCTGCCTATGCAGGGGCATCGCTCGGCAGCTCTCAGGCTGGCGCCAAGGACCTGGCATGGTGGGAAGGCTTTCACGACCGGATGTTGTTGTCGCTCGTCTCTCGTGTCGCAAACAGCAACCTCACCGTTGCGCAGGCCCAGCAGAACCTGGCGGCGGCAAGAGCGATGGCGCATTCGGCGCTTTCCGGCTATCGGCCGGAGCTGGGGGCAACCGGGATTGCAAATCCTGCAACCGGACCCCGGGTGAATAATGATTTTACGCGGCGTCCACTGCAATTGAATCTTGAGGCAGGCTGGGAGGTCGCTCTGTTTGGACAAGACAGGCAGGTCCAGAAATCGGCCGATCTGACCGCGCAGATCGCTTATGAGGATCTGGCGGCGGCAAAACTGGCGGTGACAGCAGAAATCGCCGCCAATTACGTTCACCTTCGGGCGCTCCAAAGACGTCGTGCCGACACTGCCGAGATGATCGGTCTGTTGGAGAAGAATTCCAGACTGGCAAACGTCAGGGAGCAGGTAGGTCTGGCGACGGCGTCCGACACGGAACTGCAGAAATCGGTCATCGACACTGCCAGATCGAGGCTCGTTGAGTTGGAAAGCGAGATCGCTACGTCAGTCCAGCAAATCGCGACCCTCGAAGGAACGTCGATGCCGACCGCGGACCTCCTTAAACCTCAGCCGCAGCCAACCGTCCGAGCCAGCCTGCTGGGAGGCCGTCCCGCCGATCTGCTGCGTTTGCGACCCGACGTGCGTCGAGCCGAATTCGCGGTAGCCCAAGCGGGCGCGCAGGTCGGCATTGCGAAAAGCGACCTCTATCCGAAACTACGCCTCTCCGGCACGATAGGGATTGGCGCTCCGATTGGAAGTTCTTTGTTTGGCGCTTCCGGAGGGCCATCGCTGCAAATCCCGCTGTTCGATCTGGGCCGGCGCAAAGACGTCGTCGCGGCGAGCGAAGCCAAATTTCGGGAAGCGGGCCTTGCATACCGGCAGGCCGTTCTCGTTGCCTATGAGGAAGCGTCAAGAGCGCTGCGTGAGTTCAATGCCGCCCGGCAAAAGACGACGCTGCTGCGATCGAGATTGAAGCGAGCGACGATGGTGCGCAACAGCGCTGATAAGCTCGTTCAAGAAGGTCTGGAAGATAAATCGAAGTCCATCAGAGGCGCGCTCGATATATTGGAACTGCGGGCTTCACTGACAGACAGTATCGAAGACGAAGCTCGCGCCCTCATCGCTTTCTACAAGGCAACAGGTACCGCGCAGCAGGCTTCCTCATCTCCTATGCCGGAAAGGCGGATGTAGTCATGCCAGTTCCGATCGCGCGCAAAACCCTTACCTATGAATGGCGGCGCTTTTTGCCGGCCGTCGCAGCCGTTGCCTTTTCCGGGCTTCTCATGACGGCCCAGGGAGCGTTGCTGCTTGGGATTGTGAGTGCGAATTCGCTTTATGTATCGCAATCGACCGCCGATTACTGGGCCGGCTATCCCGGCACGCAAAGCGTCGAACTTGGGCGAACGGTGAAAGCGCGCGTGTTGACGAACCTCTATTCCGAGCCTCTTGTATCCCATATCGAGCCGTTGCTGCTCGGATCCGGCGACTGGCGCGCCGTCGGAGGCAATGGTGGCGTCAGCGTCACAATCATAGGCATCGATACCGAGACCGGCAGTGCCGGGCTGGCTAAGGTCGTTCCGGCAGGACTGCGCAGCCAGCTGCGCGAGCCCGGCGCCGTGGTCGTTGACGCATCCGACGGCGACAAGCTCTCCGCCAAACCCGGAGATCTGGCAGAGGTCAACGGTCATGCCGTACGCGTGGTCGGCCTCATTGACGGGCTTCGCGGTCTGGGTGGCGTGAATGTCGTCGGTTCGCTCGATACCGCACGCGTGCTTGATCAGACGCTACCTACCGATGGTGCCGCTACCTATTTTCTGTTCGATATCAAAACTGGCGATAAGTCCGCGGGCGTGATCAGGCGTCTTAATCAACGAGCCTCTGCCGACCGGTTCGAGATCTGGCCTTCCGACAGACTTGCGAGCATGTCGACCAGCTATATGCTGTTCGATTCCGGTGCCGGTATTGCGTTCATCTTTGCGACGTTGATAGCCGCAACCATTGGAGCGCTCATAACCAGCCAGACCCTCATGGCGGCAGTCGCAGGCGCGCTTCCGCAATATGCCACGCTTCGCGCGCTCGGCGTGCCCTTTGGCGAGTTGAGAACCATTGTTGCCGAGCAGGCCGCCTGGGTGGGTGTTTCCGGCCTGATCATCAGCGGCGTATTAAGCCTTCTCATCGCCCTCATTGCGCAGGTCTACAAGGTTCCTTTCGTGCTTGACGGCATCGTGATCCTTCTCGCCTCGCTCGTTGTTCTCGTCGTGGCGGTACTTGCCTGTCTTCTTTCGATTCATCGCCTGCGTCAGGCAGACCCGGCTTCCTTATTGAGATGATATGATGCGATCTGCTATCACTGCTCTCAATCTCCACAAGTCCTTCACCGTCCAGGGCGTTCGTACAAACGCGCTCGTCGATATTTCCGTCGAGATGTATCGCGGTGAATTCGCTGTCCTCAGCGGCCCTTCCGGCTGCGGCAAGAGCACGCTTCTGGCGACGCTCGGTGGTATGACCAAACCCGACAGCGGGCAGCTTCGCGCCGGCGAAACCGATCTCTCCTCCTCGACGGACGCGCAGAGAGATGCGTTTCGCCTGAGAAGCTGCGGTTTTATCTTTCAGGGCTTCAATCTGTTTCCGGCACTTTCCGCGCTCGAGCAGGTTCAGGTCCCGCTGGATTACCTCAAGGTTCCGGAAGCCGAGGCACGAGCCCGGGCGCTTGCGGCGCTGGAGCGTGTCGGCCTGCTGCACCGCCAGCATTTACGGCCTTCGCATCTGTCCGGCGGTGAGAAGCAGCGCGTTGCCATTGCGAGAGCCATCGTCAAAGAGCCCGCGATCCTGTTTGCAGACGAGCCGACGAGTGCGCTCGACAGCACCAATGGGTCGAGGATCGTCGAGATCCTGCGTGATACGGCCAGACAGTTGGGAACGGCGGTTCTGTGCGTCTCGCACGATAGCCGTCTGTTTTCGAAAGCAGATCGCCTCCTCAGGATGGAGGACGGGCGCCTGTTGCCTGAGGAACGGCCCGCCTCCGGGCGAAACACCGATACACGAGAGTACTGGCATGGATCAAACTAAACGCTCACGCCGTTTTTGGGCGGCCGGCCTATTGGGTTCGTCCCTGACATTGGGCATTTTATGGACTGCCGTCGGCGTCCCGAAGGCGGACGAAAGCTCGGATGCCGCCGAACGCATTGCGCCAGCAATCACCGCCGCTGCGCGCGGAACAGTCGATGTCGAGGGAGGCCTTTATCGAATAACGGCCGTGCGCGACGGGATCGTTGCCGACGTGCCGGCAAGTGAAGGGGCTTATGTGCGCAAGGGTGATGTCCTTGCCCTTCTCGACAGAAGGCAGGAGGAAGCTGCGGTTCGTATCGCCGAACGGGAGATTTCCCAAGCCGAAGATCATCATAAACTCCTCGAAATCAAGGAAAGGAACCTTTCGAAGACCTATGAAAGAATGCGCCGCGCCGCTGCCGGCAAAGCCGTTTCCGATCAGGCACTCGAAGATGCGCGCAACGCCTATGAGACGCAGGCTATCGAGACCAACTCCGCTGCGACGGCTCTGAATATCGCGCGGGAACGTCTCGAAATGGCCAAACGGGAGGTGAGTCTGCGCGAGATCAAGGCGCCGGCCGACGGCGTCGTCATACGGCAGGCGATAAAGGCCGGCGAAGCCGTTTCGTCACAGGCGATGAGTGAGATGTTCGTCCTCTTGCCGGATGGCCCGAAAATCGTGCGCGCAGACATTCCGGAAGAATATCTCAACCTTGTCGGTCCTGGCATGACTGTCGAAATCATTCCCGAAGGGCGCTCCACACAAACCGTTTCAGGCCGTGTCGGCCGAGTTTCCAAAGTATTGACACACGCGAAATCGACGGAAAATCCCGGAGAACGCAGCGATATACGTACGGCAAACTGCATCATCACCGTTCCACGCGATGCCCCTTTGGCGATTGGACAGCGCGTCGTTATCCGAGTTCTGAAATGATGCTTCAGTGCCGGAAGAGAGCTCCAGCGCTCTGCGAGAAGTTACTTGAAAGGGAATGCCCGAGCAATGGAGTGATCAATGTCAAGGCAATGATCAGCCGGTGGATGAGATGCGAAAGCCACTTCTCCCAATTCGGCGAAAGGGTCGGAACCTGCTCTTTCACGATATGATTATTGTTTCTCCGTCGAAAGCACGGCCCAGCCGTATCCGGGCAACCGGATCGAAGTCGATCGATCCAGCTCAATCGTTATTGCTGCAGCGGTTCCAGCAAGCAGGTTTTTGGCACCCGGCGCAGGGAGAATGGCGTCGCCATCACGGAGATTAAGGGCGACGAGGATCGTCTGGTTGTTTGCCTCCATGGCCCAGACGGCCTGCCGAGCGGTGAGGTGAATTTTTCGGCTTTTGGCTCTGAAGAGCCAGGGATGACGGCGACGAACCCCAATAAGCTGCTGATGAAGCCGGTAAATCGGCCAGCCAAACGGAGCGAGCTCCTCGGGCCTTGCGGGAAAGGCAGGCCGGATTGCATCGTCGCCGCCGACCCGGTTTTCCTTGATGCCTCGGAAAGCTTGCTCGTCACCGGCATAGATGGCCGGCGTGCCGCCGACTGTCATAAGAATGGCAAGAGCGTGAGCGATGTGCCGTTCATCAGTCAACCGGCTCGCCAGCCGCGTGACATCATGATTGCCGACAAAGGTGAGTGGTACGAAATGCTCCAGGAACCCATTGTGCCGTTCCAGCGCCCACTGAAGTTCGAACAGGTTGCAGTCATTGATCGCGCTCCAGATCGCCTTCCACAATTCGTACTGCGTCACTGCGTCGACGCCGGTCGCCGTTACAAAGCCATTGTAGTCGCCGTGGATGACCTCGCCGAATATGTAAGCGTGGGGATGGCGCTGGCGGACATCCGTCAACACCGTTTTCCAGAATGGGCGAGATACTGCATAGGCTGCGTCAAGCCGCCACCCTGAAGCGCCACGGTCCAGCCAGTGGTTCATGACATTCGTCACATAGTCGGTAACATCCGAAGAATCATGGTCCAACGCCACCAGTGCATGATGTCCCTCGAACGTCGCATAGGCGGGGCCGCCCGTGTCGTCCTTGCCGCCGAGCAAGCGGAACCAGCTCGCCTCCTGAGAGGCCGTTCCATTCTCAATGGCGGCACGGAAAAGCGGAAAATCCCTTCCGACATGGTTAAAGACGCCATCAAGGATGACTTTCAATCCACGTCGTCGCGCCTCCATGATGAGCTGGTCGAAATCGCAATCGTCACCAAGGCGGGGATCGATGCGAAAATGATCGATCGTGTCGTAGCCGTGTGTCGATGAGGTAAAAATCGGCCCCAACAGCAGACCCGATGCCCCCAGCGCGACGGCATAGTCGAGCCAATCGACGATATGGTTCAGGCGATGACGAATGCCCGCATGGGCCCTCTGCTCGGCGCCGACGAAACCGAGGGGATAAACGTGCCAGAAGATGGCGTTATCGATCCAATGCGCCATGAGCATCGATCTCCAATCTGCCTTGATCATCAAAGGCGAGCTTGAGCATAATGTCGGTTGCCGCGATCAACGTCGTGCGCTCGCTTTCTGAAAGCACGCGCAACATCGCCTCGCGCAACCACGCCTGTCGCGCGCGCAGATCATTTGCGAGCACCGTCTTGCCCTTCTCTGTCAGAGCGATGATCAACGCTCGCTGGTCAGCCGGATCTCGCCGGCGTTCGATCAGTCCATCGCCTTCAAGACCGGCTACGATCCGTGTCAGAGATTGAGGCTGAAGGCGTTCCTCGGTCGCCAGTTGCACAGCGGGCATCGGTCCGAGGCGACCGAGCGTTCCCAGAAGACTGATGGCAGCGAGCGTCGGCGCGCCTTGCGGGCGCTCGCCGCGCAGCCGCCGTCCGAGCGCCAGGACGGCGCGCAGGAGAGAGAGGGCTTCTTGATCGACTTTATTTATCATATACTACGCATAGCGTATTAATTGAAGGAAGGCGAGCATTCATCGCCATTCCCCACCGCGGATATAAGTCGTACGCCGGTATCTGAACCGCGTGGTCGGCTTCGACGGCACGTCCTTTCCAGGTCTCGCCCGGTTTTTCAGATATTTGGAACGCAATCGCTGAAGGACAGCATTGCGCCCCAATTTGGCTCTCGTCATTCAAACGGTACGCTCGGAGCCCCACGCTTTACCGCGCGACCTGACGAGCTTCAGTTACCGGCGGACATTGCGCTCGGATCCATCCATACGGCTTCCCAGACGTGACCGTCCGGATCGGCGAGATTGCGATTATACAGAAAGCCGAGGTCCTGTTTTGGATTGATGTCCGCTTGCCCGCCATGTGCCGCGGCGGCATCATTCATCTGGTCGACGGCCTTACGGCTCTCGCAGGATATAGCCAGCATCACTTCGCTTGAGGTTGCCGGCGGGATCGGGCGGCTGGTGAAACCGCGCCACTTTTCGTGAGTGAGGAGCATGACGTTGATCGTCTCGCTCACCACCATGCAGGCCGAGCTATCGTCACTGAACTGGGCGTTATTGGCAAATCCCAGAGCCTCGTAGAAGGCCTTGGCCCGAGCCAGGTCGGTCACCGGCAGGTTCACGAAAATCATCTTGGTCATTTTTGGTTTCCTTTCTTCACGGCAGGACAGGGCCGCACCCGCGGTCGATATCCGATGGTTGATGCCGCCGTGACCGTTACGGTGGTTGCTTGCCCGGCAGAAATGCCGCAATCCGACCGTGAAAGAATTGATGTTTGGTAAGAAATCGCGTCAGCCTCTGTCTGGCCTTGTGATAGCGATTGTCTTTCGCAGCCGGCTGAGGCTTTCCGGAGTGATGCCCAACCAGGCGGCGATGTGATGCTGCTTCAAACGCTTATGCAGTTCCGGCTCCTTGCGGATAAAATCGATATAGCGCTGCATCGCGTCGTCATGCCTGAACGCAATCTCCCCCGGTTCTTTGTCGATAATCCAATGGCGCTCCATGTACCGGATATAAAAGGCGGCAATGTCGGCAAAGTCGCTGACGAGCAACCTAAAAGCCGCAAAGTCATATTCGAGGACGGTGGTGTTCTCGATCGCCGTAATCGCGAAAGGGCTGGCCTCACCGAGCAGGGTCGCGCTGACCGAAGAGGCAATGCGGTTCTCAGGAAAGAAGCATTTAATAATCATGTTGCCGTCGCGGCCGACGTAGCGCTGACATAGCAGGCCTTTAACGACGAAGGCATAGGTCGTCGGTACGTCGCCCGCCCGAATGAAGGGCTCCTCCTTACGATACTGTCTCGGCCGCAGGAGTGATGACCAGGCGAGTTCGGCTTTTTCTGACAGAGGGGTGTAGGTCCGGATTTTGGTGAAGAATGCGTCTGTGTTCATGAGCTCAATCCGCGAGTCGGCGATGATTTTGATCTGGCCCATCTCATCGCCGTGGGAAAAGAGTAATCTGGTGGCGTCTGGCGACATTTATAGGTTGCGCTTGGCGCATCTTGCCGCCGGAGTTCGTTCGTTTGGTCGCGATGGTCAGAACGCGCTCTTTACCACTCCGCCATCGACCCGAAGCGCTGCACCATTGGTAGCCGAAGACAGGGGGCTTGCGACATAGGCGACCATGGTCGCGATTTCCTCAGGCTGCGTGAAGCGTTTGATCAGGGAAGTTGGCCGGATTTTCTCGAAGAATTCGGTCTCGAATTGCGCGAAAGTCTTTCCTTCCGAGCCGGGCAGCGCGGCGACGAAATCGACGACGCCGCGCGATTTCGTTGGACCTGGCAAGACGCTGTTGACCGTGATTCCGGTGCCCGCAACGGATTCCGCAATACCGCGCGCCACTGCAATCTGGGCCGTCTTGGTCACGCCGTAATGTACCATCTCGGCCGGAATATGCACGCCGCTTTCGCTCGAAATGAAGATGATACGACCCCAGTTACGCTGGCGCATCGAGGGCAGATAAAGGCGGGCGAGACGAACGCCGGAAATCACGTTGACATCGAAGAACCGACGCCAGTCAGCGTCCGGGATCTCTTCGAACGGCTTGGGTTCGAATATCCCAAGGTTGTTGACGAGGATCTCGACATTCGGAAAGCGCCTTACGATTTCATCTGCGGCCTGCTCAGTTGCGAGATCGCCGGCAAATCCCTCCACGCGGCCGCTTCCAATCGCAGCAAGTTCGGCAACCGCACGATCGACCGCTTCTTGGGTCCGCCCATTGACAATAACGTGGGCACCCTCGCGCAAGAGAGTTGCCGCGATTGCGTGACCGATGCCGGCGGTGCTGCCGGTGACCAGAGCTAATTTGCCGTCGAGTTCGAGATTCATGATGCTTCTCCAATGAAAACGTCAGGGGTGGAATGTGTAGAACGCCTGAGCGCGCCGGGCGTTAAACCGTGGCTGCCACAAGGGCATTCAGGACTTTCAGGCAAATACTGCGATACAGACCGACAGCCAGAGCAAGGCAATTCCAAGCGCCAGCGCTCGCCGCGCGCCAACCACCTTTTCTTCATCCTCGCGCGCCACTGGCGTTGTTACGATCCAGGGAACGGAACCCAGCGCCGCAAAGCCTATGAGTGCCAGGGCCACCACAAAATAATCCGGGACATGCCAGCGCCCTTGCTCATAAACGCCCCAGTAGCCAAGGAACGCCATCCCAACTGCGAACATGGTTGCCGATGCCGAGCAAAGCCCGGTAACCGAGCCTGCCGGCGCGCGCATCCTGCTTTCTTCCGGTGTTGATCCGTTCATGATAAGCCCACGACAGCAAACAGCTCCTTCCATCATGTCAGCAAATGAGCAGAAGGTGAAGCGACTGCGGGTGTTGCTCCAGGGAAGGTCATCGCAGGAGCGCTACGATCCACATATATGCAAGACTGCGATTTTTAGTTGCGCTGCATGTCGGTCAGCGCGTGTCGCATCGATGTGCTCGAAATACCGAAAAAGCCGCCATAGGGAAGGTCGAGATCCAGGATTACGAACATGACGCTTGCGACCGAGATGATGGCCACAAGGACAATCGCGCCGGCGAGTGGGTTTTTGGGAGCCTGAAGCCCGAAACTCAAAAATACCAGCATAAGCCAGAAGATGAGAACGCCAAGAAATGGCGCGGAAAGCGAGCCATGTGCATCTTCGATGACGGTCCATCGCGCGGCCATGACATTGCTGAAAAGCTGGCTGCAGCGGGTCGCAAGGGCCTGATGCAAGGGGTCGGCGGGCTGCAGGCGATCAATGTTAAGCCCGACATTATTCAACATCGATCCAAGGGCCGGCGCCTCGCCGGTCAAAGGCAAGTCCGAGATGTCGGGATATTTCTCGCCCTGCGGAGGCGCTTCATCGGGCCAGGTGCTGGCAATGACGGCAGCGGTATAGCTGCGCAATAGCTGCCTCTCATTGTCGAGGGTCGAGCCGTAATTTTTCAGGCAACCGTCCATCTCGGCGAGACCCGCGGCATAACGATTGCGATCGTGGGAGGCGGCGGTGAAGGCATTGAGTTCCGATGCCAGCAACAAACTCATGACAAGGGCTGCAAAAGTCACGAGCAGTGCGGTTACCACCCGAAGAAAGTCCATTGTCTCGTTGCCGCGATGCGGCGCAGGCAATTTGGTGCGCAATATCGAGCCGACGAAAGCGCCCAGGACTAGAAGAACAAGCAAGACCAGCGACCAGATCGCTTCTCGTTGCATCGAACATGCTCCAACTGCATCTAATCGTTGAGTATGTCACGTTCCAGCATAAGGGAATACATCTCAATGTCGAATGGCGCAGACGTGGTGCATTTGCTTTTGCTTTACTTTGCGCGTGTTCGAAGCGTGCGCGGCAATCGCACTAACCGCTATCGGCGCGGGGATCTTGCGCCCTGATCCGAGGTCGAATTATCTTTGAATATGGGTCTTCGATCGTCCAAGAGGCGCAAAATCAGGTTCCCTTTTCTGTGGCGGTGAGTGAGTTCGATGTCGCTGACCAGCCTTGCGCCACCTTGGCGGCGCTCCAGGGTAATCTTGCGGCTGTGGAAGGCTTCCAGCTCAGCCCTGTGCGCGACGCTGATAATGGTGACCTTCGGCAATTCGCGAATGATCATCCCCATCATCTTATCCTGGCTCTTCTCATCAAGGGCTGAGGTTGCCTCGTCCAGCACGATGATATCGGGATCGTGCAGCAGAAGACGCGCAAAGGCGAGCCTCTGCTTTTCGCCGCCTGACAACGTCTGATCCCAGGGTGCGTCCTCCTCGATCTTTTCGTTGAGATAGTCGAGACCAACCTTTTCAAGGGCGGCCTTGATCTCGTCCGGCGTCCAGTCGTCGGCCGCGCGGGGATAGGCGACGGCGCGGCGAAGTGTGCCCGATGGGATGTAAGGCCGCTGCGGCAACATGAACAACCGGCTATCGGGGTGGACGTTGACGCCGCCATGACCCCAAGGCCACAGACCGGAAATTGCCCGTATCAGCGTGCTTTTGCCCGAACCGGATTCGCCGGCGACCAAGACGCGTTCCCCCGGATCGATTTCCACCTCCGTTTCCTTGACTACGGACGTGCCGTCGTCGAGCGTCACGGAGAGATCGTTGAGCGACAACATCGTCTCGTCTTCGGTTTCTCCATGCTTGATCCGTCCGAGCGTATCGTTCTTTTCGGCGCGCTCGAGCCCATCAAGCGAGGTCATAAGCGAAGCGACACGATGCGCCGAGGCATTCCAGTCGGCAAGGCGCGGATAATTGTCGACCAGCCATCCGAATGCGCTCTGAACGATGGCGAAGGCAGAGGCAGCCTGCATGACTTGACCGAGCGTCATGCTGCCTTCCAGAAATTTCGGCGCACAAAGCAGGACCGGCACGACAGGCGCAATCAACATGGAGACCTGCGACACGAGGGTCGTGCGCATATATTGATGGGCAAGCAGCGCCCACTGTTTCAACACGTTTCCGAATGTCCGCTCGAGGTCGTTGCGCTCTTCCTCTTCACCGCCGAGCAATGCGATGCTCTCACCGTTTTCGCGGACATGCGTCAGCGTGTAGCGAAACTCCGCTTCCACCTGGTTTTTGACCTCGGAAACCCGCACGAAATGGCGGCCGATGACCGCCATCGAGGTAGACGTGATCACGGCGTAGAGGACCGCCGTGACGACGAGGAAGCCGGGAATCGTAATGATTGAACCGGCGATCTCGAAAGTCAGGGCGCCGCCGATCGTCCAGAGGACCACGATGAAGGTCGAGGCCGAGAGGAATGCTGAAATGACGCCAGCGATGAAATCGACCGGGGATTCCGTGGCGATCCGCAAATCCTCCGAGAGACGGGCCTCGGGGTTCTTGTGATCGTCGCCGCCGATCAGATTCAGTTGATAATAGCGGCCGTTGGCGAGCCACCGGGCGATCAAAGCGGTTGTGAGCCAGAAGCGCCAGCGTCTTTGCATCATCATACGAACATAGACTTGTATGGTGACGAGGGCGACGCTGCCGAGCACGAGCGGGGGAAACACCGCGCTCAGGACGTAGACGGCATGAGCGTTGCGTTGCTCGATCGCGTCAAAAATCGCCCGGTTCCAGATATTGATCCCATACTGGAAACAGACATTCAGGCCGATTAGGGCAAGGAGGCCAATCGAGCATGGCCAGGCAAAACGGTCTCCACGACGGCTCCAATAACCGCGGGCGCTGATCCAGAAACGGCTGAGCAAATATCGTTTGCGTGCCTGCTCTGTTTGCTCGGGGGTCAAATCCGGGTCAGGTTCTACTAAATCGGGTGGCTGCTCGGCCTCGACAGTCGAACTCTTCCCCCGATGCAACCTTTCGGCATCAGCCGGCTTGGCATCATCGACCGATTTCGGACTGGATTTTGCGTCGGTCATAAGCACGACAACGGCCCAAAATTCAAAAAGTTTCACCCTTGATCATGAGCATGCATGCAGTGGCTTGGAGGACAGGCCGCGCGGAAGCAGCGCGAGGGTTAAAAGACTTGAGGGAACCGTCGACCG
Organism: Rhizobium sp. BK312; assembly: GCF_014193605.1. Classification (NCBI taxonomy): domain Bacteria; kingdom Pseudomonadati; phylum Pseudomonadota; class Alphaproteobacteria; order Hyphomicrobiales; family Rhizobiaceae; genus Rhizobium; species Rhizobium sp. BK312. The sequence goes on from NZ_JACHZP010000002.1 coordinate 710,626, forward strand.
CAAAGGGCGTTTCAACAAGAGGAGGAATTTACCATGTGCCCGCAAATGCCGATTACGGCCTCAGACTTTGCACCTGCGTTTGGACTCCCGAACCCCATACAATATTTCCCCGAGCCATCGCCTCGCCTTCCGGCTTCGGAGAGCGAAAAGGAGGCTTACGAGAAGGGGGTGAAGGATGGAAAATGCGACGCCGAAAATAAAAAGAACCCCTATTCCGAGGATAGCGAACAGGCGAAAGCTTACGAGCATGGCTACCTTGATGGGCAGAAGATCAGGTTCGCAGAGTAGATATATAGCGACGGAAAACAGCGCACTCGCGATCGTCCGTGCTGTTGAAGCGAAAGGCTTTCCCGAACTTAGTCGCGTTGATGCCAGTCACGGAAACTGCTTGGCATAGCTTCATGGAACTCTATGTTTCGACCGACGTTTGCTGATCGCGATCTCTTCGATCCTGGAGATCTTTACAGGAGGCTAGCGTGTTTAAATTTCCTGTTTTATTCAGCATTATCCTCTTTCCAACCGCTGTTCTTGCCCAGTCCCCTGATCTGGAAGGAACATGCAAGACCGTCGCCAAGAATTTCTTTTTATCGGACGGGCTTGCGATTGGAACGGTGCAGTCCTTTCCGGAGCTCAAGCCGCCTGGCGTTCGTATGACCTATTCCACCCGGCCCGGCACTGCGGCAGCCGAGATGAGCGACACTTTCGAATGCGAGTTCGAAAAGGCGGACAAGCCTCACAACCTCGTCAAATTTTGCGTCTCCAGTACATGCTATGTGCCCAATGACGGGGATGCGGATCGCAAGCGACATTTTGAGGAGATGCGAATTCTTCTGCAGCGATCTGAGAAATAGGGGTGCTAAAGGGCTGAGGCCGCTCTTACCAATGAACCTCTACCGAGTTCTCGCCGCAGCTATGAAATGTGACGGGAAGGGGCCGTCCCGGAGAATATTTGTCGTAATCAATTAAGGGAAGGGCGCCGGCCAGCCCACCGTCATGGTTGATCGGGTGGACTGGCATTCGGGTCATGGTCTCATCGCCTTCAGCGTCTCATCACATTCATGACGAGCGAAACGACGAAGAAGATAAGAAAGATAAAGAACAGGACCTGTGCGATAGACGCAGAGGCGCCTGCTATACCGCCGAAGCCGAGGGCTCCTGCAATCAAGGCTACGACGAGAAATACCAGTGCATAATAAAGCATTTCGCTCTCCATTGGTTGCTGGATGGAGAACGGAGCAAAGTGCACTTTGTTCCTTGAATGGGGCTGGCGTTACGCCGTGGTTACGGCTTGTTTCAACCAAACTTGCTTTCCGCCGGCGTCCGGCGGCGGCGGTTCGGCGGCATCCAGATACATCTTTACCGGAGCCGTGAGCACAAACCACAGGCTGGCGCCAAGCAGGAAGGTGCCTGCCGCCTCGTCGCCGGCGTAGAAACAGAAGGGGAAAATGACGGCGGTAAGCAAAACTGTTAGTCGGGTCGCCCATTCGCTCTCACGCTTACGCGTGGCTGTAGCTGCCAGTGCCTGATAAGATCGTATATCGTAATTGCGCCCCATTCGACCAGGCATCAAAAATCGCAGTGACGGAACGGAAAGCATGAAGAGCGTGCCGATGGCGAAAGCGTAGATCGGGCCATTCAGCAACAGGCTGCTTGCCGCCATAAGGGCAAGAACAATGATAAGGCTCCATGACGGGCTGAGCGTCTGCGGAGAAAGACCGGTTTGTTTGTGCCACAGCCGCATGGCTGCCGATCCGCCGCGAAGCAGCGGAAGATCGATGTAGCGATTGAGGAATTCCATGGTGTGCCCTTCCAATGTCGGCGCAGCTAACCATCAGAAGAATCCGGCACCAGCATGGCAAGACTGAAAATCCGCCGATACGGTTGCGGTTACCCAGCGTTTTCCCATGTGCGGACGGAGGAACGGCCGTTATCGTCGTAGCGGAAACGCGAATAGCCTTTAGTTCCCATGCGATGTGGAATCGAATAATGTCTCTTCTCATCGCGAATGGTCAGAGAGTATTGAGAATGTCTATGCAGCCGATCTACTACAGGCTCAAAAGGGCAATAGCCCTAGGCATTCTGATTATTTTTCCGGCTGTTTTCTGTGCGTCCTGCTCGACGGGAAATAGAACTGGCGGTCAATCGGGTTCCGTAGCGGCAAGCAAATCGACAGATCCTGCCGCCGCCAAAAAAGCCGCGGAGCGTCGGCGATGGGCAGAGAGAGTCCAACGAGATAATGAGCTTGCTCCAGGCGGCTCGACACCGGGCTACTACGGCTCTTTCGGTCCTCGTTTCACTTGGTGAGCGGTAGAAGGGCGGTCTTCAGAACTTCGTCATGCCTTCTTGCTTTTACGCAGTTCCGGACGCAAAACCGCTTCGCACTTTTGCTGGAACTGCTCCAGGTTTGCGTCCTCGTTACCGAACCGGCGAAATTCAGGCCTCTCACACCGGGCTCGATCAAGCACGTCAATAGCTGATTAATCCACCCTTCGACCCGACGGGCGATGTTCCGGCTCCAATGGTGTTGGATCCAGGCCTTTCATCGCCTGGATATCGCCTTGTAATGCGATATGCCGCTCCTTATATTTCCGACATCGCTCACATAATTGGCTACAGCGGACGGCTGAAGTCGTCGGCGATCCCGTGCGCAACAGCGCCGGACCGCCATTTCGCCGAATGGCCGGTAAGGAATTTCAATTGAACAAAGCAAATATCCCCGCCGCTCCGGCGGCGATGAAGCCGCGCGACCGCGGTGAACGCATCGAACGACCGGACAAAAACCAGAAGCCATATCCCTGCCTGCTCACGCGCGCCGAATTGAAGGCGATCATAGCCGAGCAGCTCGGTTGAGCGGAACTATCAACGAAACAAGGAGAACGAGAATGCAAGTCATCGTTAGAGACAACAATGTCGAACAGGCCATTCGGGCACTGAAAAAGAAGATGCAGCGTGAAGGTCTGTTCCGCGAGATGAAGGAACATCGGGCCTATGAAAAGCCGTCCGAGCGGCGTGTGCGCGAAAGGGCGCAAGCGATTGCCCGCCAGCGCAAGGCCGTCCGCAAGAGGATGCAGCGCGAAGGGCTTCTTCCTTCCTCCAGGCGCCGAGCGGCTGCTCGATAAATCAGGGGCACCTACGAAAGGATAACATAATGGAAGAACTGCACAGCATTACGGTTTCGGAGCAGCGGCTGGAAGACTGTCGCGATGCTATTGAGTTCGATCTGCAGGAGCTGATCCGGAGCACGATTGTCTCCGGTTTCTCGGCCGAAGAGGTCCTGATTGCGATCAGCGAACTGGTCGCGGAGGATTTCGCCGCGGTCACGAAAGTTCCAAGTGTCCATTAAACAGAAGGAGCGGCCATGGGCGTTTCAGCGCAAGGAGACCTGTTTGCGGCAGTAGAACCACCATTGCCGGAGGGTTTCCGCTACCAAGCCGATATCGTTCCGGAGTCCATCCAGTTGGATCTGCTTCGCGAGATACCGCAATTGCCGCTGAAGCCGTTCGACTTTCATGGCTTCGAAGGTAGGCGACGCGTCGTCTCCTATGGTTGGAAATACGATTACGAAGCGCAGAGGGCGAGGCGCACCGGCGAACTTCCGTCGTTCCTTCTGCCTGTGCGCAGCATCGCGGCCGAGTTTGCGGGAATAGCGCCCGATGATCTGCAGCAAGCCCTCGTCACCGAATATGCGCCGGGTGCGCCGATCGGCTGGCATAGGGACAAGAAGGTGTTCGGGCGGGTTGTCGGCATTTCCCTGCTATCGCCTTGTACGTTCAGGCTGAGGCGCCGTGCCGGGGATAAATGGCAGCGCGCCACGCTAATCTGCGAACCCGGTTCCGCTTACGTGCTGTCAGGTCCTGCGCGAAGCGAATGGGAGCATTCCATCCCGCCGGTTGATCGGCTTCGCTATTCGATTACCTTCCGGGAAATCGGCTAACGCGATGTCGAGCTGCAGTGAGTTGCGGCTGCGAGCGAGCCACTGGACAAGATGGGCCGGCATAGCCGGCCCATCCGCAATCAATCATGGGCGATCGCTGTGGGGGCAGCAGTCGGCGCTTCCTGCCGCCCAAGCCGGTCGGCGACCAGCATCGACAACATCATTTCGACAAGACCGTTGGCGGCACCCTTTTCCCCGGCACCACCGCCGACCTGGATCTGCGGCACGAGAGGCAGCCTGCCGTTCTCGATCGCTTCAGCGAAGCGCATCAGAACCTGCGAATTCAGCTGATAATCCGGCCCGCCGAAGGCTGCGACCTTCTTCTCGGTGGCTTCTGCTTCCGCCAGACCGACTGCGCGCACCTTTTCGGCATCGGCGAGACCTGTGGCCTTGATGCGCTCGGCATCGGCAAGCGCAATCGCCTTGATACGGTCGGCCTCGCCGAGGCCCGCAAGGCGTACCTTCTCGGCCTCCGCCTTGGCGGTGACCTGGATGGTTTCCGCCTGCTGGCGGGTGCGGGCCAGCTGCGCCTTACCTTCGTTTTCACTGATCTCGATGGTCAGTGCAGAAGTGGTGATCTTGGCCTGTTGTTCGGCAAGCGCTTCCTTCTCGCGCAATGTGCGCTCCTGGACGGCCGCGACTTCCTGCAGCTTATAGGTCTCGACCTTTTCGACGGCGATCTGACGCTCGCGCAGCTGGATCAGGATTTGCTCTATGCTGTTCTGGCCGTTGTTGGCGCGCGGGGTACCGATCAGAACTTCCTGCAGCTCAAGGCTGTAGGAGGCGAACTTCTCGCGCATTTCCTCGCCGGATTTGCGCTGGATTTCGCTGCGTTCCTGCAGGAGCTCTATCAAGGTCTTGGTCTGGGCAATATTCTTGAAATAGGCCGAGACCATCGGATCGAGCGTCTGCTCCACCAGGCGCTTGATATCGCCGAAGCGCTGGACGACGAGCGGTGCCTTCATATAGTCGATATGTACGACGACCGAGAGCGGCAGCACGGGTTCGAACGCGTCCTTGGTGATCAGCGATACTTCGGACAGATTCTCATCCAGCCTGTGCTCGCCGAATTGTTCCTTCGTCCATTTGAGTACGAAGTTGGTGGTCGGTACGATGACGATACTACCGGCATAGGTGTTGAACGCATACTTGCCGGGCAGAAGCGGTGCCGACCAGACGCCGCGCGCGCCGGTCTCCACCAGTTCGCCATGGCGATAGGACTGGCCGGAAATGTCTGCGCCGCGGCGGCCGGTATAAGAGACAACAACACCGACCGTGCCGACATCTATAATCGTCTTGTCGACCAATTCGACGGTCGCAAAAATGCGATTAAGGAAGTAGCTGCCGTCGGCAAGCACCTGCAATTGACGGCCGCGATAGCCGCCGGCATTGAGAAATTTCTCCGGATCCTGGAAATTGTTATGGAAGTTTGCATCCGTCGGATCGTTGGCAACCGTCGGTGCGATGATCTCGCCGTCGGGCAGGGCCGGACCGTCATGGATGGTCACGATGCCGATCATGTCCTCTGCGTCATGAATGACGACGGGCTCGAAGCCCTCCCGCTCGGTGATCTGCGTCGACATGTCGGCAAACAGTTTCTGTTCCGACGAACTGAGGTTGACGGCATAGATCGATTGCGCCGTCAGCACGATGAACTGCGCAAGATTGATGGCATAGGTGCCTTCGCGCAGGATTTTACGCTGCGGGCCTTTCTGTCCGCCTTTGAGGAGAAAGTCGCGCACGTCCTGGAAGTCATCGGCTTCCATGTTCGAGGCAAGCGTCTGGGTGGGCGGCAGCGGCTTGCCGTCACGGGCAAAGACGTAACCGATCTGACCCTGTGGAATGGTCACGAGATTGGCGCGATGCAGGGAATACTGAAACGGCATGAAAAAATGCAGGCCACCGCGCACGACGTCAGGCTGGAAACCGGCCTCGCCGTTCAGCGCAATGAAACCGTTCTTCACGGAACCGCGAAAACTCCACAGCTTTTCGAGGATGCCGAGCCTGTCGTTGGGAATATAGCGGATCACGCCGCTCCATCGGAAAACTATCGCGAGCACGATTGCGGCACCGGCGATCTCGATCGCCAGCCATTCCATCGGACTGAGATTGGTGAGGGCTTCCATCTCTTCTCTCCTATGGGCGCACGGGTTCATCCACCCGACAGCCGCCCGGTTGGTATTGGTTGATAAGACGGGGAGATTGCGCGCCTAAGCACTCGACGCACCAAGGGCATGTCGAAGCTTTAGGCTGCTCACTGTCTGGAAAAATGACCACGCATCGCCAGTCCCCACTGGGGAACTGCGTGGTCGTGAGTAATCTCACATCGGTGTTGCCTTGATAGACATAACGGTAGACCACGTAGGGATTGCGCCTATAGGTTTAAAGATGCTTGGTGCGGAAATCGCATAAGTACTTCCAATGATTCAGCGATTTCGAGCAACCAATCGATCGCAGGCGGGGCTAAAGCAAATTGAAGGGCAAGCCGATTCCGTCCAGCTGGCTCGCCCCTTTTCTCGCAGCGATTCTGCGGTAAGTATTGTGCGGCTGAATTAGCAGGAACCGATATGGACGAAATAATCGAACAGCTTCTGCACCTTTGTGCGACCAGTTCGACGCTTATGGCGGTTTATGACGCCGAGGATCGGTTGCGATATGCGAACCCTGCCTTTCGATCAGCCTATTTTATCGATCCCGATGAAGCGCCGCTATGGCCAGATCTGATGCGGCGCAACTTCACACTTGGGCGCGGTACGGTCATTCGCACGGTCGACTTCGACGGATGGCTACGGTCGACGCAGTCACGTCGCGGGAAGATCGGCTATCGAGCCTTCGAGACGGATTTGGTGGACGGTCGCTGGCTTTGGATGACCGAAACCATGCAGAAGAATGGCTGGATGCTCTGCATCGCGAGCGATATAACGACATTGCGTGCCGAAGGCCGAAGCGTCCGGCAAGATCGCGACCAGGCCATCAAGGCTTCTCAAACCGACGAGCTCACAGGGATCGCCAACCGCCGTTTCGTCATGGCGCGAATAGACGATATGCTGGCCGGCGCCAGGGGTGGCGATATCGGATGCCTTGCCGTATTCGATATCGACAATTTCAAACTGATCAACGATAAGCACGGTCACGACGCCGGAGATCTCGTCCTGCGGGATTTTGCACATAGGCTCCATCAATATGTGCGGCGTACCGACTGTTTCGGGCGCGTCGGCGGCGAGGAGTTCGTTCTCGTCATGCCCGGAACAGCGCAGCAAGATGCAATCGAACTCATTGAACGGATGTTGACGACGATCCGGTTTTCCCGACCGCTCACAGCCTCGCCGGATTTCGGTTACACTTGCTCGGCCGGCATTGCCGCCTGCCTGGAAACCGACAGTGCGCCAGATTTGTACCGGCGCGCCGATCAGGCTCTCTACGCTGCCAAGCTTAGTGGCCGCGACCGGGTTCGCGCTGCCTGAAGTGACGCTTGCACATCGTTCTGCGGTTCAACATGGCAGCACCTGCCGGTATCCCTTCACTTTCGCGATAAGCAGTTGAGATAATGACCGGAACTGGTTATCTGCCGGGCTGTCCAATTCGCGAACAGTAAGGCTATAGCCGTATGGCTCCAAATTTACTCGTCACGCATTCCGGCGGCTTTCATGCCGACGAAGTGTTGTCCAGCGTCATTCTCACGCAGATTTTCCCTGAAGCACGGCTTGTTCGCAGCAGGGCGCCGGAATGGATCACCCCCGGCGCCGATCGCATCGTCTATGATGTCGGCGGCGCCTATGACGCCGCTGCCGGGATTTTCGATCATCACCAGCGCGGCGCCCCGCAGCGCAACGATGGCCAGCCCTTCAGCTCGTTCGGCTTGATCTGGAAACATTTCGGTCGTGACTATCTGGCCGCGCTCTCTGTTGCGGCCGCCTTCGTCGAGACGGTGCATGCCGCCTTCGATGCCAGCTTCGTCTTGCCGATCGACCTGGTCGACAATGGCGCACTCAGCCCGGATAGCGCCGGTCTGCTGGCGGGATTGACCCTGCCGTCCCTGCTCGAAACATTGAAACCTGTCTTCGACGATCCGGATCCGGAGGCTACCGATCGAGCCTTCCATGCTGCTGTTGAGATCGCCCGCGGTTTTGTCGAAGCAAAGATTGCCGGGATCCACGCGAAACTACGCGCTGAAACCCTGGTTCTGAAGGCGATTGCGTCCGCCGGGGATGGCCGTGTTCTCGAGCTGCCGATGGGCATGCCGTTTCGTCCGGCCATCATGAAGGCAGGTGCCGATCACCTCCTGTTCGTGGTTCATCCTCGCGAGGCCGATTGGTGCCTGACGGGAATTCGCCGCGCGGAGGAAGGGTTCGAGCTGCGCGCCGACCTTCCGGCGGCTTGGGCGGGGTTGAGCGGGCGCGATTTGGAAGTGGCGACGGGGGTCGAGGGAGCCAGCTTCTGCCATAACGGCCGTTTTATTGCCGCCGCCAAAACGCGAGAAGCTATACTTGCTCTCGCTAGGTTGGCGGTAGAGGACGTGGAAAAAAGAGCCGATCGAGTCTCGAATTAAGGCTGAACTCGCCATCGGCAAATGCCGCAAACGTCGGGAAGAACAAGCGGCTGGTTTCAGCCATGTGCCGGGCCGCTTGCATGCCAAATTGGATCAGCCTCCAGATCTCACGTCGCCAACCACGGCCTGCCACCCGCGAGCGACAGCTCCAGCGCAAGCATCCTCGATGCGATCGAGCATGGCATGGAGCATCTCGCGCTCGTGTTCAGACAGGCTTTCGAGAATGCGTGCCTCCATCGCCTGACCGATCGACACGATCTCGTCGAGCACTTTGTAGCCCTCGGATGTGAGTTCGACGGCCGAAAACCGCCGGTCGCCTGCGCCTGCGTTGCGTCGGGCAAAGCCCAGCGAAACCAGTTGCGCGATACCGCGGCTGACGGCAAATTGATCGAGCGCGCCTGCGTGGCAGATTTCCTTGCTCGAAAGCCCGGGACGGCCACCGGCGATGGCGAGAATTCGCCACGAGGCTTGCGACAGACCGTATCTTGGCCCGTAATAGGAGGCGAGCAGCTCAGCGGTGCTGCTCGCGACCAGAAACATTCGATAGGGTATCCAGCGATCGAGCCGGAAGGCCGGCTTTAGTGCCGTCCCATCCTCGCGTTCCCCCGCCAGCCCATTGTCAGCTTGATCGTTTTTTAATTGCATATTGCAGATATATTCCAGCACAATTGTGAAAACAAGCCGCCACGCCGAGCGACAATCAAGCGAGCAGCAACCTGTCCTCGGCGATCTCGCCGCCGCTTACTGCCCCGAACAGGGCGATCAGGTCGGGGACGTCGTAACCTGCCCGTTCATCGCCTGCAACATCAAGCACGATGCGCCCGCCACTCATCATGATGGTGCGCTGGCCATAGTCGAGAGCATGGCGCATGCTGTGCGTGACCATTAGCGTGGTGAGATGCTGACGTTCGCTGATCTCCGCCGAAAGTACCAGGATGCGCGCTGCCGCCTTGGGATCAAGCGCGGCTGTATGTTCGTCGAGAAGAAGTATCTTCATTGGCAACAACGTTGCCATCAGCAGGCTTACCGCCTGCCGCTGACCGCCGGAAAGTGTGCCAATTCGCGCTCTAAGCTTCGTTTCAAGTCCGAGCCCGAGGCCGGCGAGCTGTTCCTCAAATCGCGAGCGGCCGCGTCTACCGCCAAGCGCAAGGGACAGTCCTCGTCGCCCGGCGCGTGCGGAGGCGAGCGCAAGATTTTCCTCGACGGTCAGAGCCTCACAGGTTCCGATCCGTGGGTCCTGAAATACGCGGCCGATGAATCGCGCCCGCGCCTGGGCAGACAGTCGCGTGACGTCTACGCCATCAATCACGATCCGGCCCTTGTCGGGCGAAATTGCGCCGGCAATGGCCGAAAGCAGCGTGGATTTTCCTGCGCCATTGCTGCCGATCACGGTTACGAACTGGCCATGGGGAATGGCCAGTGAAGCGCCACGCAGCGCCGCTACTTCGAGAGCAGTGCCGGGATTGAACGTGACCGAGATCGTATCGAGTTTCAGCATCATGAGGCTGCTCCTTCTGCTTTCGACGGCTCCGACAGCCGGGTACGCCTGATGCCGGGCAGCTTCTTCAGCCGCGTTTTTGAAATCATCACGGCAACGGCGACCACCAGTGCGGTTACCAGATTGAGATCCTGCGCCTGGATCCCGATCACGCCCCCATCAAGTGCCAGGGCGATGACCAGACGGTAGATCAATGCGCCGAGGATGCAGCCGAGAGTGGCGCGCGCAACCGATCCGGTGCCGACGATTGTCTCGCCGATAATGACGGCGGCAAGACCGGTGACGATGGTGCCGATACCCATGGAGACATCGGCAACACCCTGGCTTTCGGCATACAGCGCTCCGGCAAGGCCAACGAGGCCGTTGGCGAGAGCCATGCCAAGCATGACCATGCGGCCGCTGTCGACGGCCTGCGCCTCGGCCATCTTCGGATTGGCGCCGGTTGCACGCAAGGCAAGTCCCATGTGTGTCGCGAGGAACCAGTCAACCAGAACCTTTGCGGCCACCACGATGCAGAGGAGCAATATTGTATTGCCCCAGACACCGAGTGCGGCAATCGTGCCGATCCAGGAAAATATGGTGTCGGCGCCATAGAGCGATATATTCGGTTTGCCCATGATGCGCAGGTTGATAGAAAACAGCGCAACCATGGTCAGGATACCCGCCAGCAGGTTCATGATCTTCAATCGCACCGACAGAAATGCCGTTACGAAGCCGGCAACCGCGCCCGCCGCAAAGCCGAGGAGTGTTGCGACGATGGGCGGCACGCCGGCCATAATCGCGGATGCTGCGACTGCAGCGCCTAGCGGAAAGCTGCCATCGACAGTCAGATCCGGAAAATCGAGCACCCGAAACGAAAGATAGACGCCAAGGGCAACGAGGGCAAACAGCAGGCCTGCCTCGCAGGCGCCGGAAAGGGCAATCAGGCTCATTGTGCGATCACCTTTGCTGCGCTTTGCGTCGTGGCCTCGGACAGAGTAACGCCCATCTTCTTGGCCGAGACGAGATTGAGATAGAGATCCTCACTGTCCAGAGTTCCAACCGGGATGTCGGCGGGCTTCGCACCGTTCAGAACTTTGGCGGCGATCTCGCCCGTCAGCCGCCCGAGCTTATAGTAATTGAAGCCAAGCGCAGCCATTGCGCCGCGCTCGACTGAGTTGGTGTCGCTGGCATAGACCGGGATCTTTGCATCGACGCCGACCTTGACCACGCTTTCGACGGCCGAAACCACCGTGCTGTCGGTCGGCAGCAGGATGACGTCGGCCTTGCCGACCAGGCTACGGGCAGCATCCGGCACGGCGGCCGACTGCGCGGCCGTCGCCTCGACGATACTTATGCCGAATTTCGCGGCTGCCGCCTTCATGTCCGCCACCTGTGCGACGGAGTTGGCTTCGCCGGCATTATAGAGAACGCCGACCTTCGTTGCCGTTGGCGTCAGTTTGTGGATCAGTTCAAAGGTCAGATTCAAGGGTTGCTTGTCGCTGGTGCCGGTGAGTGTACCGTCTGGCTGCGAAAAGCTCTTGACCAGTTTTGCTGCAACAGGATCCGTCACTGCGGAAAACACGATCGGGATTGCCCCTTTCGCCGCCGCCTGACAGGCCTGAGCCGACGGCGTCGAGATGGCAACGATCAGATCCGGTGCCTTGCCGGCAAAAGTTTTGGCGATCTGCGTTTGTGTCGGCATGCTGCCTTGTGCGCTTGCGACATCGAGCGTGATGGTCTTGCCGTCGACAAAACCTGCGTCGGCCAGCGCATCGATGATTCCTTTGCGGGCCGCATCGATGGCGGGGTGTTCGACGATATAGGTCAGGGCAACCGTTTTGTCGGCCGCAAATGCGGTCGCTGTGGGCAGCGGCATCAGCAATGCTGAGAGGGCGAGGGCGTGAAACAGAGCAGTTCTACGGCGCATGGGAATGATCTCCTCGGAAGGGTTTTCGGAAAATTCGTTCAAGCGGCTGCGAAGGTTTGCGGGCGGGATGAGGTAGGCCCACCAGGTGTCGCCACCCTTTCGGCCCGGATCAGAGGCGGCGGCAGCCGGAGCTTTGCAGGGCCGATATCGGCGATGGTCGGTGAACCCGTCATCGCCTGGGCAACATCGAGTTCTGCAGCGAGGATGCTCAAAGCGCGGGAGACCGCTTCCTCTCCACCGCTCGCAAGCGCGTAGAGCGTTGCACGGCCGAGCTGTACAGCCGTGGCGCCAAGGGCAAGCGCCTTGATGATGTCGGTGCCGCTGCGAAATCCGCTATCGACGAGAATGGCCAGCCGACCGGCCACGGCGGCAGCGAATTCCGGCAGGATATCGATACTTGCAACGGCTCCATCGAGTTGCCGGCCGCCATGATTGCTGACTACGATACCGTCCAGTCCCAATTCGGCTGCCCTTGCCCCCTGCGCTGGATCGAGTAGCCCCTTAAGGATCAAAGGGCCTTTCCAGCGATCGCGTATGAAGGCGATATCGTCCCAGGATACGGTCGGATCGAGCTGCTGTTCCATCACCTCGGCGATGGTGGCGGCGGACCTGAGGTCGAACTCGGCCGCCATGACCTCCAGCCTCGGTGTACCAGCACGCGCCATCCGCAATGCCCAGCCGGGATGGGTGGCAAGGCTCAGGAGCTTCTTTGGCGTCCAGCGGAACGGCAGTGAAAAGCCATTGCGAGCATCGCGCAACCGCCTGCCGGGAATGGCGTTGTCGACGGTGATCTCGATTGCTTCGAAGCCCAAGGCCTGGGCGTGCTGCAATAGTCTAAGGCTCACCTCGCGGTCCCGGAACAGGTAGAGCTGAAACCACTTCCTGCCTTCACCGGTAGCTGCCACGGCTTCCATGGACGCGCTGGCCGCCGAACTCATGACAAAGGGGATTCCTGCTTGTGCGGCTGCCCGGGCCAATGCCTGGTCGCCCGCGGGCCATGCAGCACCCGCCAGCCCGGTCGGTCCGATGATGATCGGCATTGAGAGCGGCTTGCCGAAGAGCGAGATGGCCGCCGAGCGGTGGCCAACATCGACCGGCGCAGAGCCGACGAGACGGATCCGATCCAGTGCAGCCCTGTTTTCGCGCAGTGTGAGTTCCGAGCCGGCGCCGCCGTCGAAAAAATCAAAGACCATTTTCGGCAATGCGCGTTGCGCGGCGATTCTGAAGTCGGCGATGGAGGCCGGACCATGCTGGCTGGACATGAATATTCTATTCCCTCCCTGGTTTATGGATCTTGCTCAATTGAACGGCGGTGCCTCGGCGAGATTGAAAATCTTGCCTGGATTCATGATGTTGTGAGGATCGACGGCGCGTTTGATCGCGGCCATTACCCGAATGGCGGGACCATGCTCTGCGACGAGCGCGGCCATCTTTCCGTGGCCGATCCCATGTTCGCCGGTCGATGTCCCCTGCAGCGCGATTGCGCGGGCCGCAAGACGTTTGGTCAGGGTTTCGACGCGCTGATGCTCATCGGGATCGGCGGGATCGAATAGGACGCAAAGATGGAAATTTCCGTCCCCCACATGGCCGCAGATCGGTGCGAGAAGACCAAGGTCTCTCACATCGGCCTTGGCAGCAAGAATTGCCTCGACGAGCCGGGATACCGGCACGCAGCTATCTGTAGGCAGGGCGCTTGCGCCCGGGCGCAGCGCAAGGTTGGCCCACCAGATATCATGACGTGCCTGCCAGAGCCTGCCTCGGGCCTCCGCCGATACGGCCGTGTCAAATCGACTGGCGCCAGCGGCATGTGCCTCCGCCTCCATGAACGGCAAGGCGGCCTCGACTGCCGCGCGACTACCGTGAAGTTCGATAAAAAGCGTCGGCTCGACCGGCAAGGAGAGTTTTGAATAGCTGTTGACGGCCTCGACCTGCAGTTCATCGAGCAGTTCGATACGTGCCAAAGTGTCGGTGAGCCTGGTCGCAACAAGCACGAAGCCGACCGCTTGTTCCAGTGTGGAGAAACTCGCCGAAATCGCAACGACGTGGTCCGGAATTGGATGCAATTTAACAGTCACGTCGGTCACGATGCCGAGCGTGCCTTCCGATCCCACCCATAGACGTGTCAGATCATAGCCCGCGGCCGATTTGCGGGCGTGGCTTGCGGTGCGGATCCGATCGCCATTGGGCAGAACGACACCGAGTGAAACGACATTGTCTTTCATCGTGCCATACCGCATGGCGTTCGTACCGGAGGCACGCGTTGAGGCCATTCCGCCAAGTGAGGCATCCGCGCCGGGATCGACGGGAAAGAACAGTCCGGTATCGCGCAGTTCGGCGTTCAGGCGCTTGCGGGTGACGCCTGCCTCGACCGTCGCCGTCATATCGTCCGGTTGAATCATCAAAATTCGATCCAGCCGCGAGAGATCGATGCATATTCCACCCATAAGGGCGGCAACATGACCCTCACAGGAGGTGCCGGTTCCAAACGGGATTACCGGCACATCGAAGGCGTGGCAGGTCGCGACGATGCGTGATACCTCATCCGCCGTATCCGGGAAGACGACCGCGTCCGGCGGATAGGAGGGATGCCAGCTCACATCATGGCCATGCTGATCACGCACGGCCGTCGCCGTTGTCAGCCGCTCGCCAAAATGCAGCTTCAATTTCGCGATTGCCGCATCGACAAGATCGCCATGGCGTCCGTAGTGGTTTACCGCAGTCGTCATCGCTCGGCCTCCTGCTGGCCATCGGACCATCGAAAGGCGGCTGGAGGCTTGGTCCCCCATGACGAGAGATTTTCCTCACTGCGGTTGCGCAGGTGGCGGCTTGCCATCGGGAATGTCCCAAGCACGACCAGCTCGCGAGCATGATGGGCGAGAATATCGAGCGCATCGGCCACCTCAGGTGCGGCGGGATCGCCCTCGAACTCGCAAAGGAAGCGGGATGGCACGAACTGTCCGCCGACAAGATAGCTTTCGATCTTGGTCATGTTGATGCCGTTTTCGGCAAATCCGGCAATGGCATGGTAGAGGCAGCCCGGCCGGTTCTGGGTGCGAAAGACGATCGTCGTCAGAAGCTGTGTCTTTTGCTCGACCGCTTGAGGTTCGGCAGACAGCACGTAGAACCGTGTCGTGTTATGCGGATCGTCTTCGACATTGCGTTTGAGGATATCCAATCCATAAAGGTCGGCTGCGACATCCGAGGCAATCGCGGCTTCGCTCGGATCCTTGCAAGATGCCACCAGCTCGGCGGCGTGCGATGTCGTCGGAGCGGCAATGGCCTCCAGGTCGAGCGCCGCAATTAGCCGGCTGACCTGACCAAGTGCGACGGGGTGCGAACGCACGCGCCTGATGCTTGCAAGCGAAGCGCCTGGCGGCGCCATGAGGCAATGTTCGACGCGCTGAAAATGCTCACCGACGATGTGCAAACCACTGTCGGGCACGATTCTGTGCACATCCGGCACCCGCCCGACCAAGCTGTTTTCGCATGGCAGGAGGATCCGGTCGACTTCACCGCGGACGGTGCTGGCAATCGTGGTCTCCAGGCTCGGCAGGGCGATGCGGTCGGCGGATGGGAACGCCATCCTGCAGGCAACATCCGCAAATGCACCGGGCCGACCATTATAGCCGACCTTATGGACCGCAAGCTCCGAGCCAAGTTTCGTGGCAACCGGAGGCAATGTACTTGTATTCGGATCGAAAGGGATCGCGGGGCGAGGGGCCGTGGATCCACGGTTTGCGGCGGTCGATGTCATAGGCGAACTCCGAAGGAAATTTGCGTATGTCAGGTCACGCCGCGGGCGGGATTGTCCCGTCCCGCGTCAAGCGCCTGTGATCGCTCATCCATGATTAATTTGCGGTCGGCAGCCTTGTCGTTTCCATCACTGTCATTGGCCAACGCAGGGCGATGCCGTTGCCGTCGGAAACAATGTCAAGATGGCGTTCTGCTGCAACAAGGCAGTCGTCGTCGGTGAAGATCTCGGTTGCCGAGAACAGCAATCGCAGAAAATGTCCGAGACCTGCCTTGGTGTCGAAGCGCCAGCGGGTGGTGACATCGGTAAATTGAGGCTTGTCCCATCCGGTTAAAGCGCACAGGCTGGTGGCAAATTCCCGGGAGAGGAAGGAGACCTCGTGGCCGGTGCAGCAACTCAGGGCGATAAAATCGTCGAAATAGGCGGCAAGCCGCGTTCCGGCGAAGATGTCGGCAACTACCAGCTTGCCGCCGGGGCGCATATGGGCTGCGATAGCCGTCCAAGCCGCTGTCTTGTCGGAAATATGGTGGACGGCGCCGCGCGACCAGGCCATGTCAAAATCGCGGATCGGCAGGTCGAGCATGTGCGCTGCCTGACCGAAGACCCTGATCCGGCCGCCACTTTCGATTTCGAGATCCTCAAGTTGTTCGGTGGACGGATCGGTTGCGACCAGTAAGCCTGTAGGGCCTACATCTTCGGCGATCGCTCGGCTGAAATGACCGTTGCCGGCGCCGATTTCCAAGACGCGTCGGCCGTCGACCGGCTGCAGGAAGCGGCGCATGGCGGCAATATCGTCAAGCCAGGCATCGGGAAAGAGGTGGAGTGCATCGCGGTAGGTCGCCGAACGGCGGCCTGAAAAGACGACCTCAGATTCAATCGGTGTCGAGGACATATACATGAACATATGCCTTCCAAAATTGTTGCGGTTCGGACATCTCCCTAGATTCTAGTTATGCGGGCAATCGCGATGCGATTTACCTCTTATGATTAAAACTACAACATAGATTTGATAGGAAATCAATTGCTATTTGCAAGTAATTTAGACATGCATAAGCTTTGTGCAATCGATCTATTTGGAGGCAGTTTTGCCCGAGACAATTGCTGTCTGAAGAGGATATTCTCCCCGACTGGAATAGCCCTATCCCGGATTTCGCAGGGGCCGCTAAGCTATAGCCGGTCATGATCCCAATGCTTGCCAACGCACAGCCGGGTACGATCCTGATTTCAAATGATTGTTAACAGTCGGCTTCAGGCATTAAGGACCAGGATATTGCCCAGAATGATCGTTGCGCCACCGAGGGCGAGACGTGTATCGACGTGCAGCCCTTCGAATATGACGGAAATTGTCATAGCAACAATGGGAACAACGGTTAACGCATAAGCGGCGCGGGCTGGGCCGATCTTTTCAATCAGCGTGAAATACATGAGAAAGGTGACGCAGGAGGCGACAATTGCGAGATAGGCAAGCTGTGCCAGATAGCCGGTTGTTACAGGTATTGTCAGGGACGTGCCGACAACCACAGCCCAGGCGAACCCGAAGCCGCATCCGCACAATGCGCCCCAACCCATGAGGACTGGGATGGGCACGCCGCGCCGCTGGTTGCG
Source organism: Rhizobium sp. BK312 (assembly GCF_014193605.1). Lineage (NCBI taxonomy): Bacteria > Pseudomonadati > Pseudomonadota > Alphaproteobacteria > Hyphomicrobiales > Rhizobiaceae > Rhizobium > Rhizobium sp. BK312. The sequence continues at coordinate 727,872 of NZ_JACHZP010000002.1, forward strand.
CGCAGCGATCGCCGTCCCAGCGCCGGTCGCTATCGCGGCAATGGCGGCCCATATGAAGCCTTTCAGGGTTTGCGGGTTGAGATGCAAGGCAAAGATCTGTGGGGCGGCCACGATGCCGAGGCCCAGTAGACCAAAAATTATGCCGATCGCGGCGCGGCGGCTTATTCGTAGATCCAGCAGAAACCGGCTGGCTACCGCGGCGAAAAGTGAGGAACTCGACAGCACCAGAGCTGCGATCCCGCTCGGTATACCTTGCGTCGCCTTGTAAAAGGCGATGAAAGCAAGCCCGAAAAACAATATGCCCTGCATTGCCACCCAAGAGCGGTCGCCGCGCATAATTGTGATCGGTTTGCCGGTTGCGATCGAAAAGCCGAGCATGCCTGACCCAACAAGAAACATGCGAACGGCGACCGATAGCTCAGGTGCGGAAGCACTTGCCTGAAGGGACGTCACAATGGCGCCCGACCCCCAAAAAAGCACAGTCGCAAGAAACAGGGCTGCGGTCATCTTACATCCTTTGTGGCCAGACGGTAATCCAGGCAAGCGGCGAGTTCAGCACAAGGTGCACAGGGCTCAGAGCGTAATGTCAACTATTTACTTGCAAAACGCAATTATTATTAAATTGCGTCCGCGATGTCGCTGCTGCGCCGGTTTCTGCGATAGCGATTGCCGACGTTTTGGGATCTTGGTTGATGGATCGCGCAATGTTTGAGCGTGGCAGGTGGAACGACTTGCGGTACCTGCCCGTCATATCAGATAGGCGCCAGCAGTATCTTCGGGTTCAAAACGCCGCTCGCCTAATTGAGGCACGGGTGAAAATCTGACAAGCTGGACGGCATGAAGCCGAAAAAGCAAGGCGGAAAGCCTGCATCATCCAAACCGAAACACTTACTGCAGCAGCTTGCGCGGACGCCGGAGAAGCTGTTTTCAAGTGCTTTCCGCAATCAGTATGGCGCACTTTGTTTCCGCTACAAGGGTGATGAAGGCGAAATCGAGATATTGGTGATTACGTCACGCGAGAGCGGCCGTTGGATTGTACCGAAAGGTTGGCCAATGAAAGGCAAGGAGCCTCACGAAGCGGCTGCGATCGAAGCCTGGGAGGAGGCGGGCGTTCGTGGCAAGGTGAGGAAGGTGCCGTTTGGCCGGTACACCTATCTTAAAGAACTCCCTGACGGAAAAGTCGCGCCCTGCGTCGTCGACATGTTCCAAATCGAGGTGAAGGAGGTCGGGGCGGAGTTCAAGGAGCGAGGACAGCGCCGGATTGATTGGGTCAGCCCCGACGAAGCGGCGCGCCGCGTGCGTGAAATCGAGCTTAAGTCATTGCTCGTCAATTTTAAGCCGCAGCGCAAATAATCACCCGTGCGATCTTGTCTGCTCAGCTGGAAGAATAATGGGGCGAAAGCGGTCAGACGCGGCCAGTGATTGGCATCCGGTCGTTGCGACGTTTCGATACCCACCGAATTCCGGCTCATCTTGGCAAGAGTGTCGCTCGTCATCAGACTAAGGTCCGTGTTCAACACGGGTCTATTCGGATAGTGGATGACCGCCCCCGGTCGCCGACACCACTATCACCCGTCGGCGGTCCGCCCTGTCATTGGAGGAACCTCCGGTGGCAGGGCGAATATTCGGGCTTGATGCTCTTCGCTGATCTATGATCCACTTGGTGGACCTCCATACCGACATTTGGTTTGGTGTATCGAAGCAAGATTGGAGCAGGCGATGAAAAGAATAGTCGCAGCGGGAATTCTGGCGGGAATGCTTGCAGCCTGCCAAGCCAGTCAAGAGGGGTTGAAGCCTATTCCCGGAAGCATCACCTACGGCGGGCAGCCGAGCCAACGGTTACAAAAGTCACCGGTCGGTAGCATTGTCCCTCACACATTCACGGATCAGTGGGGCGAACGAGTGCGCGAGACCTACATCCTGCAGCCCGACCGCAGCCTGAAGCTCGTAGATCGGGTATATCTCGATAACCCGTTCGATTGAACCGTATCACCGGATAGTCCGTCCTGGCAGCGTGGCTTCGGCGATGGCCACTGCCAATCAGGCGAGAGCGCATCGGATTATGGCGCCCCCAAGAAGAGTTCGTGTAGAGGTGTGCCATGAAATAACAAGCGCCGCGCCAAATTGATGCTGCATAATTTGCATCCAATTTCTTCAAAAAGACATTCAATTAAGAGATCAATTTTGGAGGCAATTTGCCATTGTGATGACGATTACCTGCTACTGTTCGTGAAGCATCGCACTTATGCACAGGCGTTTTTCCGTGACAGGGAATTTTGCAACAATATATGGTCAATGGTGACTCGCCCATGCGCCCATCACACATTGCGGATCACGACATGAAAGACTGGCATCCTGACCTTAGTCGCTCCTCCAGCCCTCGCTATATGGCTATCGCCGACCTGATCGAAATGGATTTGAGAAGCGGCGTGCTGGCGGTGGGAGACCGTTTGCCGCCGCAAAGGGAGATGGCCAAGCGGCTGAACATCGATTTCACCACGGTGGCTCGCGGTTATGTCGAGGCGCAGAAGCGCGGCCTGGTGGATTCGCACGTCGGCAGGGGCACCTTCGTCATAGGCGGGCAAGATCGCGAAAGGCGTGGTTTCGTGTCCGATGCCGCGCCCGATCCACGTCGCGCTTCGTTGGTGGACTTGTCGATGAACCTTCCACCGGAGCCTGACGATGCGGATTTGATTGCCCGCATGCGAGAAGGCCTGTCAGCCGTGGCAAGCAATCTGGTTCCGCTGCTGCGATACCAGGGCTTCGGCGGATCGGGCATGGATAAGGATGCCGCTGCCGCCTGGCTCAGCCGTCGCGGCCTGGTGCCTTCGCAGGAGCGTATCTTCGTAACGCCAGGCGCGCATCCGGCGCTGCTGGCGATCTTCGGTCTTCTGGCAAAGCCTGGCGAGACCGTATTGTCGGAAATCATTACCTATCCGGGTATGCGCTCGATCGCTGCCCAGTTGCGCCTCAATCTCTCAGGCTTGCAGATGGATGATGAAGGCATATTGCCCGATGCTTTTGCCGAGGCTTGCGAGCGGCTGCAGCCGAAAGCGCTCTATCTCAATCCGACGCTGCAGAACCCTTTGACGCTGACCATTCCCGAGAAGCGTCGCGGGGAGATCGCCGCCGTCGCCCGCAAATATCATGTGCCCATTATTGAGGATGATGCCTACGGCTTCATTCCTTTGCACGGGCCGCCGCCGTTTGGCGCCATCGCGCCAGACTTGACATGGCATATTGGTGGTCTTGCAAAATGCATCGGCGCCGGCCTTCGCCTTGCCTATGTGGTTGCTCCGGACACCAAGGCGATCTGGCCCTTCGTCAGCGCCATGCGTACAAACAATGTCATGGCCTCGCCGATGACCGTTGCGCTCGCCACGCGCTGGATCGAGGATGGCACGGCGGATTCGATCCTGCGCTTCATCCGCGCCGAGGCAGCTGCCCGCCAGCAGATGGTGGCCGATATTCTGCCCCAGGGCAGCTACAAGGCCGATCCGATCAGCTTCAACATCTGGATGCCGCTAACCAACGGCTGGACCCGATCGACCTTCAGCAGTCACATGCGTTCCTCCGGAATCGGCGTCGTGGCGAGCGACGCCTTTACCGTCGATGGTGCGGTCAGCGAGGCCGTGCGCATCTGCCTTGGCGGGCCGATCGACCGCGACCGACTGAAAGGCGCGCTCGATTTCATGGCGCATGCGCTCGAAGGCCCACCGGAAATGTCCGCCTCATTCTTCTAGGCATCGTAGAATGGCATGTCTCCAACGGTTTTTTATGCGATGCCATATGAGCTGCGCACATCAGGAACTCGGGGCACGGGCGGTCTAAAGGAGAGGTGCGTCTAGAGATTTTCTTTCAGGAGGATCTCAATGCGTAACCGCTCTTGTTCGGCCAATAGCTCACGTGCGTCGGCACGAGCGCGCATGATGCGAACCGCGCTGCGTACAGCATGACCCGGATCCAGCGCGATGACCGCATTGATGCTGCCGTCGCGCAATCCTTCTTCAGTAAAGGGGGTGCGCTCGTGGACCACGACCGAAAGATTGCGCAGATCGCTTGTCGCCGCGGCTGCCAAGAGGGGGATGCGCGCCTCTGAGCTCAGTATGTAGGCGGCAACAACATCTTTGTTGCTCTCAAGTACGCGGCCGATAATCTGGCTTGCCCGCTTCTCGTCAGCGTGTGTCTCGATCGATGGAAGGCAGGTGAGGTTCGCAAACTGCTCATTGATTATGGTATCGAAGCCGTGACGCCGCTGAATACTGTCCAGTGATTGCATGGTCTCTGCGACGATCATCACCTTCCCCCGTGTCTGACGGACAAACGTGCCGATCAATCGTCCTGCCGTTGCACCTGCCGCGAAGTTGTCAACGCCCACGAAATCCGCGGCGGGAAGCTTTTCCTGACCGGACAGAAATTGGACGACCTTGATGTCCCTTTCCAAAAGCCGCATCAAGGCATCGCGTACTTGGGGCGATTCCGGCGCCATCAGGGCTATGCCGTCGACGGTTTCCTCGCTGATGCCGGTGAGATATTTCGCAACACCATGGGCGTCCTCGGTGGGGATCTGAACGCAGTCTATATCGGTCAGGTCGCTTTTAAGCGCCGCTTCCAGATTCTCCACCCGACGCAACAGCTCGCCAAGATAAAGATCTCCCGACTTTGGCAGGATGAACCGAAACTTATAGCTCTTGTTGCGTGCGAGGCTGACGGCGGCAGGGTTTCGGATAAAGCCAATACGTTCAATGGCTTCTTGAACGCTGCGGGCCGCTTTTTTGCTCACATTAGGGCGATTGTTCAAAACCCGGTCGACTGTGGCAAGGCTTACGCCGGCGGCTTCCGCAAGGTCCTTTGCTGTTGGCCGCATGATAGCTCCACTTGAATTACAGACAGCAGACATTTCCCTCAAAAACGAGAGAAAGGCAAGAATTGATGTGCGGACCTCAAAAACTGCTTGCATTGAGGTGCGCACCTCAGTTATTTCTTTATTGTCTGGCCATCGGGTCGGATCGAAGGGAGATAGGCCGGGTTTGGAGTGCGTTTCGCAACATTCCGGCCGTCACGCTTTCACTTATCTTCTCGATGGAGGTCGAGAGGTTCAACGGGAGGATTGAAGCCATGAGGTCTCTTTTGCTGAGCCCGGCAGTTGCTGCCGGGATATATGTTGCCGTATCCGCGGCCGCGGCGTCGCACGCTCAAGCCGCCGATCTGACTCTGTGCTGGGCGGCGTGGGATCCCGCCAATGCTTTGGTGGAGCTGAGCAAGGATTTTGAGAAGAAGAGCGGCAATAAGATGCACTATGAATTTGTGCCTTGGCCGAATTTCGCAGACCGTATGCTCAATGAACTGAATTCCAGCGGCAAGCTTTGCGACCTGATGATCGGCGACAGCCAGTGGATCGGCGGTGCAGCGGAAAACGGTCAATACGTCAAGCTCAACGATTTCTTCGATAAGGAAGGAATCAAGATGGACGATTTCATCCCCGCGACCGTGGTCGGATACGCCGAGTGGCCAAAGAATACACCGAATTACTGGGCGCTGCCGGCATTCGCTGATGTCGTTGGGTGGACCTATCGCGCGGACTGGTTCTCCCGCCCAGAGCTTCAGGCGGAGTTCAAGAAGAAGTACGGCCGCGATCTTGCCGTTCCGAAGACCTGGGACGAGCTGACGGACATCGCTGCCTTCTTCCAGGGGCGCGAAATCGACGGCAAGAAAGTCTATGGCGCGGCAATCTACACCGAGCGCGGCTCTGAAGGCATCACCATGGGTGCGATGAATGCCCTTTATAGCTACGGCTTCCAATATCAGAATCCGAACAAGCCCTATGATCTGGAAGGCTTCGTAAACTCGGCGGAAGCAGTCGCGGGCCTTGAGAAATACAAGAAACTCTATGAGTGCTGCACGCCTCCCGGTCATTCCGATGCCTATATGACCGAAGACGTCGATGCCTATAAGTCAGGGCAGGTCGCCTTGCAGATGAACTTCACCTTCACCTGGCCGGGCATCAATGCCGATGCCAATGTCGGTGGCAAAAAGACCGGCTATTTCCCAAACCCCGCCGGCCCGAAGGGTGCACAGTTCGCTCAGCTCGGAGGGCAGGGCATCTCCGTGGTTGCCAACTCCGCTAAAAAGACCGAGGCCCTCGATTACATCAAATGGTTCGCGCAACCTGAGATCCAGCGGAAATGGTGGGCGCTTGGCGGCTATTCAGCACTGAAGGCTGTCGTGGACGATCCGGGCTTTGCGTCAAGCCAGCCCTATGCAAAGCCGTTCCTCGATTCGATGGCAATCGTCGAAGATTTCTGGGCCGAGCCTTCCTACGCCTCCCTCCTGCAGGCATCGCAGAAGCGGTTTCATGACTATGTAGTCGCAAACCAAGGTACCGCAAAGGACGCGCTCGACGGGCTCGTCAAGGACTGGAAGGGTGTCTTCCAGGACGACGGAAAATATTGACGCCGGCATAGGGGTATTCCCCGATAGTGGCGTCACGCAGGGTCAGCCGTGCCGACTGGGCTGGCTCTGCCCACCACCAATTTCATGCCAAGGAGACGGACATGCTCCACTCACCGATCGATCGGATTGCCGGTGCGACGCCGCCCGCGATCGCAGCGCGCGTCAAAGGTCTCTCTGATCGCGCCATAGCCTGGCTTTTCGTCGCGCCCTCTATCGTGTTGCTGCTTGCCATCAACATCTTTCCATTGATTTGGACGATCCGCCTCAGCTTCACGAACTTCCGCGTGAACCGACCCAACGAGCCGATACGGTTTGTCGGCCTGAGGAATTACATCAATATCCTGACGGATGGCGATGTATGGCGGAGCATGCAGGCAACCGCCCATTTCTTGATCTGGACCATTATTCTGCAGGTTCTGATCGGCTTCTTGCTTGCCTATCTGATCAACAAGAAGTTTCGCGGCAACGATCTTTGGACGACGATCATCGTGCTTCCGATGATGCTTAGTCCGGCGGTTGTCGGCAACTTCTGGACCTTCCTGTACCAGCCGCAAATCGGCCTCTTCAACTATGTGGTCGCTTTCCTGACCGGGAACGATCCCTCCAGCTTCTCGATGATTGCGAGCACCACGTTGGCACCATGGGCCATCGTCATCGTGGATACCTGGATGTGGACGCCCTTCGTGATGCTGATCTGCCTGGCGGGATTGCGTTCCATTCCCAGCAGCATTTACGAGGCTGCCGAATGCGACCGTGCCAGTAAATGGCGTCAGTTCTGGACCATTACCATCCCGATGGTACTGCCGTTCCTGATGCTGGCGGTCCTCTTCCGTGGCATCGAGAACTTCAAGATGTTCGATCTCGTCGTACAGTTGACCGGCGGCGGGCCGGGATCGATCACAGAGTTGACATCCATCAACTTGAAGCGCGCCGCTTTCGAACAATGGCGAACCGGTTACGCATCCGCCTACGCCGTCATTCTTTTCGTCACCGTATTCGGTTTGGCATCGATCTATGTCAAAGCTCTAAATAGGGTCAAACAACGATGAGCAGCTATTCCGTAACCGAGCCATCCGCGCGTCAGAAATGGTTTGCCGGTATTCTGGTCGTCCTCTATTCCGTCATAACCCTCCTCCCGCTGCTGTGGATCATCGCGACCGGCTTCAAATCACCAGCCGATGCGATTTCCTATCCGCCGAAACTGGTCTTCCAGCCGACGATGGAGGGATATGTCAATCTTTTTACCACCCGGACTCGTGTGCCTGAGGATCAACTCAGAGCGCTTGGTGAACCTACGACGTGGTACGACAAGTTGGTTCGCAAGGATGGGCTGATCATCACCGGTGCCTCGCGCTTCGCCGAGCGCTTCTATAATTCCGTCATCATCGGGTTTGGTTCGACGGTCCTTTGCATCGTGCTTGGCACGACAGCGGCGTATGCCTTTTCCCGCTTCAAGGTTCCGCTGAAGGATGATCTGCTCTTCTTCATTCTTTCGACCCGCATGATGCCGCCGATCGCCGTCGCAATTCCGATCTTCCTGATGTTCCGATCGCTTGGCCTCAGCGACACGCATGCGGGCATGATCCTGCTCTACACCGCCGTCAACCTGTCGTTGTCGGTATGGCTTCTCAAGGGCTTTATCGACGAAATCCCGATTGAGTACGAGGAGGCCGCGTTGATCGACGGCTATACGCGGTTCCAGGCCTTCTACAAGGTCGTGCTGCCGCAGGCCGTTACCGGCATCGCGTCAACGGCGATCTTCTGTCTGATCTTCGCCTGGAATGAATATGCGTTTGCCGTATTGCTCACATCAGGCAATGCCCAGACGGCGCCGCCCTTCATCCCAACCATCATCGGCGTCAGCGGCCAGGACTGGCCAGCGGTTGCCGCCGGCGCAACGATCTTCCTGGTTCCCGTCATGGTCTTCACGATCCTGCTTCGCAAACATCTGCTGCGCGGCATCACCTTCGGAGCGGTACGCAAATGACGACGTTTCTCTATCGCTTGGTACGCCTGCGCCGCGATGCGTGGGAAATTCTCGCTTCGGTCCTGATCGCACTCGGCGTCGTCATGCTGATGCAGCCGCTGTGGCTGTCGCTTTACTCCTATTCCTTCCTAGTGACGCTGGCAGGAACAGTCATGTTCATCATCGTCAGCCATTTCCCGGAGTGAATCATGGCGCAAATCAGAATTCACAATGTGCGCAAGGACTTTGGAGCTTTCAACGCGGTGAAGTCTTCCACCTTCACCGTGGAAGATGGGGAGTTCTTTATGCTGCTCGGGCCTTCCGGTTGCGGGAAGACGACCACCCTGCGGATGATGGCCGGTCTCGAGCTGCCAACCAGCGGTGAAATCTATATCGGTGGCGAAGAGGTTGGCATGAAGAGGGCAAGCGAGCGCGATATCGCATTCGTTTTCCAGATGTTTGCTCTTTATCCGCATATGAATGTCCGAAGAAATATTTCCTATCCGTTGGTCAGCCAGGGCATGAGAAAGGCTGAGGTCGCAAAGCGGGTCGCAGAAGTAGCCAAGATCCTGCGGATCGAAAATATCCTCGACAAGCCGATCGGCGGGCTTTCCGGCGGCGACCGGCAGCGTGTGGCGGTAGGCCGCGCCATTGTCCGCAACCCGAAAGCCTTCTTCATGGATGAGCCGCTAGGCGCCCTTGACGCCGAATTCCGCGAACACATGGCGCAAGAGCTGCGGGCGCTGCACGACCGCATGGGCGCCACCACCGTCTATGTCACCCATGATCAGTTGGAAGCCATGCAGATGGGCGACAAGATCGTGGTGATGAACCACGGGGTCGTCGAGCAGTTCGGCAAGCCGCAGGAGATCTATGACTGGCCGGCGACGAAATTCGTGGCAAAGTTCATCGGCTCGCCGCCCATGAATTTCCTGGAGTTCGATGGTTCGGTCGCAACCGGCGGAACTCATGTCAGCCTTGCCGGACACATGGTGAGGGTGCCAATGTCTCGCGAAGAACATGCCGGCAAGCTGGCGCTGGGCGTCAGGCCCGAACACATACGCTTCAACGACGATTCCGCTTATAGAGGGCGGGTCATAGCCGTGGAATATCTGGGTACGACGCAGATCGTCACAATCGACACGCAGCATGGCGAGATCAAGGTTCGTACACCATCCCACCAGGTCGCACATGTCGAAGAACTGATTGGACTGGACTTCGATTCCAGGAGTCTGACGGTCTTCAACTCTGCGACCGGGGCCGCGCTTGTTTCCGAAGCCAACGAGGGAGTGTTGCGCCGTGGCTGAGGTCATCTTGAAGAATATTACGAAATCTTTCGCCGGTCACCGGGCACTCGATGAGCTGTCCATGATCGTTCCCGACGGTTCGTTCGTCGTTCTTCTGGGGCCGACGGGTGCGGGCAAGACGACGACTTTGCGGATGGTGTCGGGCCTCGATAACCCTGATGTCGGCGAGATCATGATCGGTGGACGATCCATGCGCGGACTGACACCGGCGCAGCGCAACGTCGCGATGGTGTTTCAGCAATATTCGCTCTATCCGCACCTTTCGGTACGCCAGAATCTTGAATTTCCACTGAAGTCGCCCTTGCTGAAGACGCCGCAACGCATAATTGACGAGAAGGTGAACACGGTCGCCGAAATTCTCCAGATTTCCCATAAGCTCGACAATAAGGCGACGGCTCTTTCCGGCGGTGAAATGCAACGCGTGTCCATCGGGCGCGCACTGGTCAGAAATCCGCAGATCTATCTCATGGATGAACCGCTGAGCTCGCTTGACGCCAAGCTGCGCGCCGATCTGCGTATCGAGCTTAAGAGCATTCAGGCCAAATCCGGTGCAACCTTGCTTTACGTCACCCACGATCAGGTGGAGGCGATGACGATGGCAACACATGTCGGCGTCCTTCATGAGGGTAGGCTCGCCCAGTTCGGTTCTCCGCGCGAAATTTATGAACAGCCGGTGAGCGTCTACGCCGCCACTCGGCTCGGACAGCCGCGCATCAACGTGCTGCCTGCCGAGCTTTTCCCCGGTGCCCCGGCAAACGCCAAATCGATAGGCCTGCGTCCCGAGCATATCGCTCAAGGCGATGGCCAGGAGGCGACTGTTACCCGTGTCGAGCATCTGGGCGATCAGACGCGCCTGCATCTTTCGTTCAAGAAACACAATTTGATCACCGTCACCGAGGCTCATACGGCCCTCAGAAGTGGCGAGATCGTTAAGATCCAGCCGAACAAGCCGCTCTATTTCGACGCGGCCGGCATGCGCTTGGTTTAAGGGAGGCGAGAATGTCACAGTTCCTCAACAGCAGGGAAAAGGCGGTCACCGAAGCAATCGAGGGCCTTCTCGTTGCATCGGGGGGCGCCCTGAGCCGCCTCGATGGTTTTCCGCATATCCGTGTCGTCGTGCGTTCGGATTGGGATAAGAGCAAGGTCGCGATCGTCTCTGGAGGCGGATCGGGCCATGAGCCGGCTCACGCGGGCTTCGTCGGCAAGGGGATGCTCACCGCAGCCGTCTGCGGAGATATTTTTGCGTCTCCCAGCGTCGATGCAATCCTCGCCGGTATCCTGTCCGTCACAGGGCCGGCCGGCTGCCTCCTGATCGTCAAGAACTATACGGGCGACCGCCTCAACTTCGGTTTGGCGGCGGAGCGTGCTCGCGCCTTTGGCTTGAATGTCAGCATGGTCATTGTGGACGATGACATCGCGTTACCGCATCTCCCGCAATCTCGCGGTGTGGCGGGCACGCTCTTTGTCCACAAGATCGCGGGAGCCTTGTCGGAGAACGATGCTGATTTGGAGACTATCACTGAGGCCGCGCGCCATGTCATTGCGGGCACGCGGTCGATCGGAATGTCGCTCGACACATGCACCGTCCCTGGTTCGCCGAAGGAACATAGGATTCCGGAAGGCCGTGCCGAACTCGGGCTCGGCATCCACGGCGAGGCCGGTGTCGAGCTGGTAGAGTATACCGGCGTCCGAGCTGCGGTTGCCGCCATGGTTGAGCGTCTCGCGGCAACCATGGATGATAGGCCCCATGTCGTGCTCGTGAATAATCTGGGCGGTGCATCGATGCTGGAAATGTCGGTCATTGTCCACGAAATTGCCCGATCGGCTATTTCAGGAAAGATCTCGCACTTGATCGGACCTGCTGCGATGATGACGTCGCTTGACATGCACGGCTTCTCTATCTCGGTCTTTCCTGCCGACAAGAAAGAACTGGCGCTGTTGGCCAAGCCGGTCGCGCTACCGGCTTGGCCAGGCTTGGCAGCGATCAAACCGGCCGCGGCGCTTGCACTCCCGGATGGGCTGACGCCGATTGCTCCTCTCGCATCGAAGCACGAGCCCACCCGCCAGTTTTTGACGGATTGCTGCAATCTTCTCATTCTCTCAGAGATGGATCTGAACGCGCTTGACGCGAAGTCGGGAGACGGTGATACGGGGTCGACCTTGGCCGGCGCGGCACGCGCGCTTATCGACGCGCTCGACCGCCTTCCTCTTTCAGACTATACGCAACTCTTCCGAGCTATGGGGCAGGAACTCAGTCAGACCATGGGCGGATCGTCGGGGGTGCTTCTAGCGATCTTCTTTGCAGCTGCCGGCGATGGAGCGTCGAGTGGGCTCGCCATTCGCGAGGCGCTGCAGGCCGGGCTTTACCGCATGCAGGAGATCGGCGGTGCTCGTCTGGGAGACCGAACCATGGTCGATGCTCTTCTGCCGGCCCTGGATGCACTCAACGGCGGTTTGGCAGCAGCGGCCCATGCAGCTCGCGCCGGCGCAGACATGACTGCTACGCTCGTCCATGCCAAGGCCGGACGCGCCGCCTACATCAATGCCAAGCAACTTGAGGGTCACATTGATCCCGGCGCGGAAGCGGTCGCTCGGTTGTTTGAATATCTGGCAGGTCGCAGCGATCTATCTGGACAGCACGCACTGGACAAGCGACCGGCCAGCGCATCGCCGGCTGGCTATCGACAATGACGCACCTACCATGAGGGAGTTTGACGCGGGACTTCTCGATGGAAAAGTTGATTATGAACTTGCCGGCTTGATCGAAAGTGCCGCGACGTTGCCGGAAGGATGCAAGCGGGCGCGCGGTCGTCTTGGATAGAAGTCGCCACGACCCTATGGTGGATGCCCCAGAGGCGCTGGTGGATATGCTTCTCCCCACGGCGGCGATCAATCGGATCCACACAGCGTCTGCGGCCAAGCGGCGAGCGAAGACGCCCCGGACCTCCGCGTCATCCAACGCAAGACCGGTTTCGAAATCGGCGTAGCCTGGAACCGAGCCATCATGGGCTACGGCATAGCCCTTACTTGCTGCGCCGTGCATTGTCGATACGATAGGCAAGCTGTGCGCGTGTCAGGCCAAGCATGCGAGCGGCCGCCGAAAGGTTCCCTTGTGCCTGCACCATCGCGATCTCATACAAGGAGTGCTCGAGAGCGTTGAGCGAAAATCCGTCGGATCCCAATAGCTGGTTCGGATCGATTGCGCTTTTTCCGGATCCGGTGGCGCTATTGCGTGGATTGGGAGCAAGACGCGCCAATGCGATTTCGATCTGAGCGGCGGAAATCGTCGCCCCGGTGATCAGTGAATTGAGCACGGCGATAAGGACACCACGCATCTGGCGCAAATTGCCCGGCCAAAGTTGCGTCTCGATCAGCTTTTTGGCGCCTGCCTCAAAGCTTGGAGGCTCTAGCCCCATGCGAACTGCAAGTTCCTGTAACATGGCGTGGGCGAGTGCTAGCCGCTCGCCTTCCCGCTCGGCCAACGGTGGCATACGGACGTGCAGCGGCGACAAGACCGAGTGAAGCTCGGTTGAAAAGGCCGGCATCTCCGATTCCTGGCAGTCATCCGCTATCGCAAGAATGCGCGGGCCTCCTTCCGCCATGCCCTCCTCGACGGCCCGGGCAAAATGCGGTTGAATGTCGGCGGGTATGGTTTCGACAGCGTCGATAACGATCGTCTCGCGCTGAGGCGCGCGGCGGGTTGCCTTAACCGGTCGTGCGAGCTCGGCGCAAAGCGCAAGGTCGACTTGCATCCCAACTACCCGCCGTAGATTGGTGGCAGTGGCAGCAGATCCGCGATGCAGATAGCGCGCGGCAATGCCGCGTCCCGTCCCCGGCGCACCGGTTATCAGCACGGGCAGGGTTGTGGCCGCGAGGCGGTCGAGTCGGTCGCGCACCGGCATAAGTATCAGGCGGTCGAGGCTGGAGAGGGATGTGCTGGCAGCGCGCGCGGCGCTGCTGCGCGAAGCAGGGACGGTGCTGATGTCGTCGGCAACATCGATACGCTCGCGGAAAAGCATCACCTCTGGATCGTTGAGGCCCCAGCCATCGGCTGGCTTTCCGACTACCCGGCAATGGCTGTGGCCCTGCGCCGCGCATTCGATCTCCTTGTACACGATCAGCGTATCAAAGAACTCGCTGGCATAACCTGAAGCGTAGCCAAGCTGCGTCCAGCAAACGGGTTCAGATGCCAGTCGCGTCTTACTAAATTCGGCGGCTTCGACGCTGTCGCGCCAAAGGAATTCGGCAGAAAATCGCTTTTTGCGAAAGTCGTAGGTGTTGAAGACGGTCTCGACACGCACCACGCCGCTGAAGGTATGCAGCCGCGTCCCGGCCGTGAAGGCATCGCCTATGTCAAGATTTGGCCAGCCGGCGCGCACGAAGCGTGCGTCCGACCGGCCGGACATGAAGCCCAGGCGCAAAAGGAAGACGCGCGCCTCCTTCTCGCCGAGCAAGCGCACGAGTTCCCGCCTCAGATCGGAAAGGGCGGACGCGCGCTGCATAACGATGCGCGCGCCATTCAGCTGGATCGTTCCGTCATTCGGATTGAAGACCAGGCCGGAGAGAAGTTGCCGGACGGTCGGATTGCCGCCTCGATCCAGCATTCTCGAAGATTCGACCAATCCCTGCATCAATACCTCTTCTGCGTAGCGAGCGGTTCGGCGATCCTTTTTAGGATGGCCGCTTTATGATTTGATGAAGTCATTTCATCTTTTCAGCAAGCGGTCGCCTTGACAAGTCCACGTAGGGAGGAGAGTTCTTTTAAAGAATATCGTTCTGTTTCAAGTTATTGGAGTTTACCCGGAGAACTTCTCCGCATTCGCTGTCAGTGTTATTTGACAGGCCGCTCAGATTTCTCGTCCTAATGAACCAATTCTGCTGCGTCGGGGAGGGCAAGGCAGAATGGAGGAGTTCGAGCCAAGGCTCGGGCATGCCGCCCCTGGCGGCACGGGAGGAAAAATGACGAGCTTGCAGGATATGTTCGATGTTCGCGGCAAATCGGTCATTGTGACCGGCGGTGCGAGTGGCATAGGACGGGCCTATGCGGAGGTAATGGCGGACAATGGAGCGCGTGTCTGCATTTTCGATATGGATGCGGACAATCTCGACCGTGTGGTGGCGGAAATCGCCCGAGATGGAGCTGAAGTCTGCGGTCTGGAGATCGATGTCTCGGATCGGGCGACCATGGCGGCTGCTTTCGATGCCGTGGCCGAGCGTCATGGACGGATCGACGTCGTCTTTGCAAATGCCGGAATCGATGCCGGGCCTGGCTTTCTGTCTACAACAGGCGAGCGGCTCAAGGACGGAGCCATCGATGTTCTCGACGATCATCACTGGGATCGAGTGATCGAGGTCAATCTCTCCTCGGTCTATACAACCGTCAAGCATGCGGCCCGCCATATGAAGGCGACGGGAGGCGGTCGTATCATCGTCACCTCGTCCATCGCTGCTCAGATCAATGAGGCAATCGTCGGTACGCCCTATATGCCAGCCAAGGCAGGCGTCGACCATTTCGTACGCCAGATGGCGATGGAATTGGGGCAGTTCGGTATTCTCGTCAACTGTATCTCGCCTGGTCCCTTCATGACCAACATTGCCGGCGGCAGGCTGCGAATACCGGCGGACCGCAAGGCGTTCGAACAGCAGTCGCTGATTGGGCGGATCGGCGATCCCGAGGATATCAAGGGGCTTGCTCTCTATCTAGCGTCGCCCTGCTCGTCCTACGTCACAGGCAGCCAGATTGTCATCGACGGAGGTTCGATGCACCGCATCAAATAAATGAACTTTGCCGGATGCGGGAGGAGGAAATCGCAGCCGGCGAGTGAGATTCAGAGGGAGGATAAAATAATGGAATCGAAAAGCAGTTTGTCGATGCCTTCGCGCCGCACGGTGCTGAAGGGAATAGGCGCTGGCCTTGCTGCCTCGGCGCTCGCTGCGCCGATGATTGCCCGCGCGCAATCGGCCGGTACCATCAAGGTCGGCTTCATCACGCCAGCGACCGGGCCTCTCGCCCTTTTCGGTGAGACCGACGGCTGGGCGCTGGAAAAGATCAAGGAACAACTCAAGGGCGGGCTGGATACGGCGGCCGGCCACTTCAATGTCGAATTCCTGATCCGCGACAGCCAGTCGGACCCCAACAAGTCCGCGGAAGTTGCCGGCGATCTCATTCTCAATGAGGGCGTTCACCTGCTACTGCCGGCCTCGACGACCGATACTGTAAGTCCTGCTGCCGATCAGGCTGAACTCAATGAATGCCCCTGCATCTCGACGGGCGCGCCCTGGCAGGCGATCATCTTTCCGCGCGGTGGCAAAGACAAGCCGTTCAAGTGGACCTATCACTTCTTCTGGGGCCTGGACGAAGCGCTGAACACCTATGTCGGCCTCTGGAACACGCTGGAAAGCAACCGCAAGGTCGGCATGCTGTTTCCGCAGAACGCGGATGGTGAAACATGGGGCAACATGGATTACGGCCTGCCTGCCCCTACCAAGAAAGCCGGCTTCGAAATCGTCGTTCCCGGCTTCTTCCAGCCGCGCACCAACGATTTTTCGGCGCAAATATCGGCTTTCAAGCAAGCGAACTGCGATATCATCGGCGGTATCGCCTATCCGGCCGATTTGAAGACCTTCGTCAACCAGTGTGCCCAGCAGGGCTATAAGCCGAAGGCGATTACGGTCGCGGCCGCGTTGCTCTTCGCCTCGGGCGTGGAAGCCATGGGCTCGCTCGGTGAGGGTATGTCTTCGGAAGTCTGGTGGACACCGGCCTTTCCATTCAAGTCGACGCTGACCGGTCAGGTGAGCCGGGATCTCGCAGACCAGTGGGAAGCGGAAAAGAAGAAGCAGTGGACGCAGCCGCTCGGCTACAGCCACGCTATCCTCGAAGTGGCGATCGACGTTCTCAAGCGTTCCAAGAACCCGCTCGACCGCGCCGCCAACCTCGAGGCGGTTGTTGCCACCAACATGCAGACACTGATCGGCCCGGTCAATTTTGCCAAGGGACCGCACCAAAATGTGGCGACCTCACCGATTTTCGGCGGGCAATGGGTCAAGGGCGACAAGTGGCCCTACGACCTGAAGATCGTCGACAATACCGTCAACAAGCTCTTCCAGCCGGAACGCAAGATCGTGCCGCTGCCCTGGCGGACTGCCTAAGCAAGGCGTGAAGCCAAGGCAAAGCGAGATGCCGCTCCTGCTCGATGCGATCGGGCCGGGGCGGATTGGACGGAGGATCGGAAGGGCGCGCCTAAACGCGCCGCCGGCGGCAAAAAAGCCGGGGTGGAGGAGCATGGAAAACGGCGTACTACTCGAGGCACGCGACCTCAGCAAATCGTTCGGGGCCCTCAAGGTCTTGCACGAGGTGAGTTTTACGGTCAGCTCTGGCGAGGTTCTGGGCATCGTCGGACCGAATGGAGCCGGCAAGACAACCCTATTCAACCTGATCAGCGGCGACATGCGCGTCGATGGCGGCGAGTTGATCTTTGACGATCAGAAACTCGTTGGCCAGCCGCCCTATCGCCGTTGCAAGATCGGCATCGGCCGGACCTACCAGATCCCGCGTCCCTATGTCGGTATGACGACCTTCGAGAACCTGCTCGTCGCCGCCTTTTTCGGCAGCGGCGCCAAGGATGCCGAGAGCTATCGACGTTGCGCGGAGATCCTCAGGGCTTGCGAGCTGTCCGACAAGGCGAACCGTTCGGCCGGCTCGCTGACGCTGCTCGACCGTAAGCGGCTGGAACTCGCGCGTGCGCTCGCCTCGTCGCCGAAGCTCCTGTTGCTCGACGAGATTGCCGGTGGGCTTACCGACGAGGAGGGAAGGGCGCTCGTCTCGCTTATTCGCCGCATCCGCGACAGTGGCGTCACCATCGTCTGGATCGAACATGTGCTGCACGCGCTGCTCGCCGTTGCCGACCGCATGCTGGTGCTGAATTTCGGGGAGAAGATCGCGGAAGGTGTGCCGGCCGAAGTCATCCAAAGTCCGGAGGTGCGAAGGGTCTATATGGGGGTCGAGGCATGAGTGCAGCACTGCTTTCCACACACGGACTGGTCGCTCACTACGGCGATTTTCAGGCTCTTTACGGTATCGACTTCGAGATTGCCGCGGGCGAGGTCGTCGCCCTGATCGGGGCCAATGGTGCCGGCAAGTCGACGCTTCTGAAATCGATCATGGGCCTTCTGAGCGTTGCGCCAGGCATGGTACAGCTCGATGGCCGGCCGGTCGGAGGCGCCAAGCCGCATCGGATGGTGGCCGACGGCGTAGCGATCGTGCCCGAGGGCCGTCGCCTCTTTGTCGGCATGTCGGTGATCGACAATCTGCGCGTCGCCATCGACCACGCCGGCAAATCCGCTGCCGTTGGCTGGACGCTGGAGCGCTTGTTCGCGCTCTTTCCGTTCCTGAAGGAAAAGCAGGCCGTGCCTGTGGAATCCCTGTCTGGCGGGCAGCAGCAGATGGTGGCGATCGGCAGGGCGTTGCTCAGCCAGCCGCGCGTACTTCTGTGTGACGAAATCAGCCTCGGCCTGGCACCGAAGGTGGTGAAGGAAATCTACCAGGCGCTGCCGTCGATCTGTGAAACCGGTACGGCGATCGTGCTGGTGGAGCAGGACGTGGGGCTCGCTCGCTCCTCGTCGAACCGGCTCTACTGCATGCTTGAGGGACACGTCAGCCTCACCGGCCGATCGGCTGACGTCTCGCGCGAAGCGATTGGCGAAGCTTATTTCGGAGGGGCTCATGCAGTGGCTTGACGGGCTCATCCAGGGCATTCTTCTCGGCGGCCTCTATGCCCAATACGCGCTTGGCATGGCGCTGATGTTCGGCGTCATGCGCGTCGTCAACATCACCCATGGCGACCTGGTGATCCTCCTGGCGCTGATCGGCATCAGCCTGGCCACCACTTTCTCGCTCGGCCCGTGGTCGGTACTGGTGATGCTCGTGGTGCTTGGGGCCGTCATCGGCGTCATCCTGCAGCGGCTCATCCTCAACCGTGTCGTCGGTGCCGATCCGCTTCCCTCGCTGATTGCCACTTTCGGGCTCTCCATCGCCCTGCAGAACGCCATGCTGCAGATATGGTCAGCCGACACTCGCTCGCTAGGCGGCGGCGACATCGTGCATGCCTCCTTCCAACTCGGGCCTCTCTTTGTCGGCGTCTTGCCAGTGATCGTGCTTCTGACGGCGACCGTGCTGACCGGCGGCCTCGACGTGGCGTTGCGCTCGACACGCTTTGGCCGTGCCCTGCGCGCAGCTTCGGCCGATGTAGAAGCCGCGGCGCTGACCGGTGTCAACCCGAAGACGGTCTACACCGGGGCAACGGCAATCGCTGTCGCGATCCTCGGCTTTGCCGCAGTCTTCCAGTCGTTGCGTTCGACGGTGGCGCCTGCCGACGGGGCGTTCCAGCTGATTTACGCCTTCGAGGCTGTCATCATCGGCGGCATGGGCTCGATCTGGGGCGCCTTTTTCGGAGCGATGGCGCTCGGGGTCAGCCAGTCCGTCGGTTTCCGCATCGATCCCGGGTTCGGGATCCTCGCCGGCCACTTCGTTTTTCTGATCATCCTCGCCCTGCGTCCCCAGGGCTTCCTAGGAAGGGGTTGAAGCCGTGACCAATGCGTTCGCCGCCCGTTTGACCGATGCCATCCCGCGGCCCGCCGTGCGCGTACAGCGCCAGACGCGCTCGAGCCTGATTGCACTCGTTATCAGCGTCGCGCTGCTCGCGGCCGTCGCTTCGATGCCGCTCTGGGCAAGCCAAGGCCTCATCCGCGACGTCGTCGAACTGTGCTGTTACATCACCGTCGCGCAGATGTGGAACCTGCTCGCCGGTTATGGTGGCCTTGTCTCCGTGGGCCAGCAGGCCTTCGTCGGTGCGGCCGCCTATGCGATGTTCATCATGGCGCAGCTTTGGGGCTTGAGCCCTTTCCTCGCCGTGCCTTTGTCGGTCATCGCACCGGCGATACTGGCGGCACTCACTTATGGCCTGCTCCATCGCCTCGACGGTCCATATTTCGCCATCGGTACCTGGGTGGTGGCGGAAGTCATGCGCCTTGCTACGTCCGTCTTCAGCTATGTCAATGCCGGCGCCGGCATGAGCCTGCGTGTCATGTCGAGCTATACGCCTGGCGAACGCGCAATCGGCATTTCGATACTGGCGGCACTGATGCTGCTTGTCGCCGTTGGTGGCAGCTATCTGCTGTTGCGTTCGCGCTATGGCTTGGCGCTGGTCGCCGTCCGCGACAATCCGATTGCCGCGGCAAGCCAGGGCGTCAACGTCGGCCTCCTGAAATTCCTGATCTGGGTGGCCGCCGCCGTCGGTACCGGCCTTGCCGGTGCCATCTACTTCATGGCGCAGCTACGCATCACGCCGCCGGCTGCCTACAGCCCGACCTGGGCGAACGTGTCGATCTTCATCGTCATGGTCGGCGGGCTCGGCTCGCTCGAAGGGGTGCTGATTGGCGCGCTTGTCTATTTTGTCGCCGACCGTCTATTCGGACAGTACGGCGCCACCTATCTCGTCGTCCTCGGGCTGCTCACCCTCATCATGGCCCTTTTTGCCCGCGGTGGCCTCTGGGGATTGATCCAGAAGGCCACAAACGCCTCCTGGTTCCCGACGAGGCGCACGCTTCTGGAGGACCCGCGATGAGGGCGGCATTATTCGAGGCAGTCGGACGACCGCTCGATGTCAAAACGATCGAAACGCCGCAACCCGGCGCCGACGAGGTATTGCTGCGCGTTGCCGCCTGCGGCATCTGCGGCTCCGACCTTCACATGACGGAAGATCCCGAAACCTTCGCGCTCAAAAGAGGCGGCGTCCTCGGCCATGAAATTTCCGGCGAAGCGGTGGCCTGTGGCACTAAGGTCGCGAATTTCAAATCCGGCGACCGGGTCGCCGTCGCGCCGATGCGCGGCTGCGGTCATTGCGACAGCTGCTCGCGCGGCGAACCCGCGTGGTGCGCCGAGATGCGGCTGATCGGCGGCGGCTATGCTGAATTCATCACCGTCGCTGCCCGTCAGTGCCGTCGGCTGCCGGACGATTTGCCGACCGAGGAGGGGGCTCTGGCCGAGCCGGTTGCAGTCGGCCTGCATGCGGTCACGCGTTCGGGGTTGAAGCCGGGCAACCGTGTGCTGGTCCTCGGTGCAGGCCCGATCGGCCTGCTCGTCGCCTTTTGGGCCAGACGGCTCGGCGCCGCCCATGTCGTCGTTGCCGATCTGAACCGCCATCAGGCAGAGCGCGCGGCAGAAATAGGCGCTACCGCCTTTGCTCTCTCGGGTGAGGGCCTGGCGGAGGAGTTTCGCGCATTGACCGGAGGCGCACCCGACATCGTCTTTGAATGCGTCGGCAAACGCGGGTTGATCGATGCTGCCTGTCGGCTGGTACGCGCGCACGGTACGGTGGTCGCGGTCGGCCTCTGTGTCGGCGGCGACACATGGGATCCATTTGCCGCGATTTCCAAGGAAATACAGGTGATCTTCGCCGTGTTCTTTACCATGGCGGAGTTCGACATGGCGCTGCAGGCGCTCGGCCCCGGCCGCCATCGGCCGCAGGCACTGGTGACCGGCCGGATCGGTCTTGCCGCTTTACCAGACGCATTCGAGGCGCTCAGGCGGCGCACAACGCAATGCAAGGTGCTGATTATGCCCGCAGTCGGCTGAAACGGCATTGGAGGAGGATTGGAATGAATTTCGAAACGGTGCATTACGACATCGAGGGCGTCGCGACCGCTGTACGAGTCATCGGCAAAGGCCCGGCCGTGCTCGCGCTGCATGGCGCCGCCACCATCGAAGGCACGGAATGGGCGCGGGGCCTCGCCGATCGCTTCCGCGTCTATTTGCCCCACCATCCCGGCTTTGGCGACAGTGACGAGGCGCCGCATGTCACCGGCATGCAGGACATCATTGTCCACAACCTGCATCTGGTCGCCGCCCTCGATCTTGATCGACCGCATCTCCTCGGCCATTCCATGGGCGGCTGGATGGCCGCCGAAATGGCCGTCGTCGCCGGCGAGCGTTTTGGCAAGCTGGTGCTGAATGCGCCGGCTGGCCTCAACGATCCAGATCACCCCGGCGCCGACCTGTCGGCGATCAGGCCCGAGGCGCTACCCGGCTATCTCTCGCATAATGTCGACGTTGCCCTGCGTTATTTTCCAGGCGGAGCTGAATGCCCACCGCTCGACACCTTCCTTGCCGCCCGCGAGAAGGAGGCGCGGGCGCTCGGCAACATCGTCAAGGCCCACGGCATGGGCCATCCCAATCTCGGCCGTTGGCTTTCCCGCATCCCGAACGAGACGCTGATCGTCTGGGGCGAGAAGGACCGAATGCTGCCCGCTTCGCAGGCGCCGCTCTGGGAGAAACGCATCCCGAACGCCCGCACCCTCATGGTGCCGGAGGTCGGCCATTTCGCCATGCAGGAGGACCCGCGCGTGGTGACCGCCATCGGCGATTTCCTTGCCGGCTGAGACAGCTTGCCGCGAGAACACACCAGATTGTCAGGAGGAACAGATGAACGCACCTTTGAAACATAGTGCCGGATATTGGGGCACCAAGACAAACTTCGCCAGCCTTCTCGAGCATATCAGCAAGATCGGGCCGGTTCTTGAAGAAAACGCCGTGGCCACCGAAAAGCTCGGCAAGCTGAACGAGCCCACTTTCAAGGCGCTGAAGCCGCTGCGTATGTCACATATCTTCGCGACCGAGGAACTCGGCGGCGCACAGCTTTCGCCGACGCAAGGCCTGCAGCTGATCGAAGCCATCACCTACCACAGTGGCGCTGCCGGCTGGGTGTCGATGGTGCATGCCTGCATCGGGGCGATGTCTGCCGCCTTCCTGCCCGACACCGCGATCTCGCGGCTCTTCGGCGGCGGCACCGACAATCGTTTTTCGGGGCAGGGCACGCCAACCGGCATGCTGAAGAAAGTCGATGGCGGCTATCTGTTGAATGGCAAATGGTCTTATGCGAGCGGCATTCACCACGCGACATTCACCCATACCGCCGCCCTGCTCGACGACGGTGATGGTCATCCGGCCAAGGATGAGAATGGTAATGTCGTGGTGCTCTGCGCCCACGCACCGGTCGGCGAGCATGGACTGCTCGGCAATTGGAGCGTGCTCGGCCTGCAGGGAACCGGCAGCATCGACTACGACGCCAAGGACGTCTTCATCGCCGACGACATGGTTTTTCCGATCATGACCGCCGAGCCGCAGCGCCAGAAGGAATTCTTCAGCCTCGGCGTCGTCGGGCTGGCTGCCATCGGCCATTCAGGCTGGGCGATCGGCGCATCCCGCCGTATGCTCGATGAAATGGCCAAGTTTGCTGTGACCAAAACCGGCCGCGCCGGCATGCTCGGCGAGAGTGATAAATTTTGGTTCGATTACGGCCGGGCGGAAGCCCGCGTGCGCGCCGCCCGCGCCTTTTTGTTTGAGGTCTGGCGCGACGTGGAGGCCTCGATCGAGGCGGGCAAGCGCGTCTCGACGCGCCAGATCACCCTCGTGCATCTCGCCAAGTCGGAAGTGCACGAGGCGGGCGTGGATGCATGCCACTTCGTCTATCGCGCTGCCGGTGGTGCGTCGCTGCGCGATGGCATTATGCAGCGCACCTACCGCGAGATGCTGGTGGCGGCCAACCACTTTACCATTAACACTAACATTGTCGGCGCCGCCGGCCGCGAGATCGGCGGGCTATGGAGCGACCGCGTCTGGCAGTTCTACGATCTGGTCGAGAAGAAATGACGGCGCGGTCCGAAAAGCAGGAGCGAGCAGCTCAGCCGACGGCCGGCGCCGGCGTGACGGAGGCGTTCATGGTGGCCTTCCGCCACCATCCGGCGGGTGTCGCCATCATCACCGCCGATCCCGGAGACGGGCCAGTGGCTCTGACGGTGAGCTCGCTGATCTCGATCAGCGCCTTGCCGCCGACGGTTGCTTTCTCCCTGTCGGATAATTCCTCCAGTGCGCACGCAGTGCGTCGGGCGGAGACGGTGGTTGTGCATTTCGTGCGCCGCAGCGACATGGAGCTTGCCCGACTCTGCGCCACCCGTGGCAGGGATCGCTTCGGGCCTGACATCCGTTGGGCGAGGCTCGAAAGCGGCGAGCCGTATTATCCGGATGTCGGCCTCTGGTTCCGGGCGGCGGTTCGCGGACTGTTTCCGGTCCCCGGAGCCTGCCTTGTCTCAGCCGAACTTCTTGAGGCTTCACCCGGGGCAGGAGAGGGGCTGGCGGATGACGCGTTGGTCTATGCCAATCGCGGCTGGCATGGACTGCGCCCGATCGCTGACGCCGGCCTGGCGCCGTTGTTCTTGTGGCCTGACGATTCGGCAACCTTTTGAGGAGCGCCGTAAGCCTTCAGAGGCTCCAGATTACCGCCTGTTCATGGCGCTTGATCAGGTGTCTGAGGTCTTCGAAGCTCTTGCGAATATGAGCGCAGAAGGCCTCGACTGCCGGTACGCGGATTTCCTCGGTGCGCCGCAGGAGACCGAGCGCGCGCTCGGGATGAGGAATATTGACCGGCAGCGCCGTGATCGACTTGTCGTTGCGATAGGCGAAGACGACGCTGTGCGGCAGGATGGTGAGCGCATCGCTCGCCTTCAGATAGTTGATTGCGCTCACCAGCGAGCCGCCGGAATAGCGGATTTTCGCCTCGGTGGCGCCGAGCGAGAGGACGAGACTGTGCAGATCGGCAAACAGCGGGCTGCCGGAGGGCGGGGCGATCCAGGGATAATCGAGAAGTTCCGCAGGCGCGAGCTTGCGTCTCAGGAGAAGCGGATGCGTTACACGGCAGGCGACGACGTTGCGGCCGGGAAGCAGCTCCTGGAAGCGCATGCCGGAGCCCTCGTCCAGCACGTCGATCGGGCAAATGGCAAGGTCGATGCGATCGGCGTCGATCGCCGCCCGCAGATCCGGAAGGTAACCGTAGCTCTGCTCGATGCGCACGTCCGGTGTGGCATTCTGGAACTCGGCGATCATGCCGGAGATCAGCGCATCCATGAAGAAGGGCGTGCCGCCGATGCGCACCACGCCCGTCCGTCCGTGTCGGAAGCCGTCGACAAGCGACGAGGCCTTGCGCGCTGCCACCAGCATGGCTTGACCGTGGTCGGCGAGCGCCCTGCCGAGCGGGGTCGGCTGCAACGGCCGCCGGCCCTTGACGAACAGCGGTTCTCCGAGCCGCTTTTCCAGCATGGCAAGGGTACGCGACACCGCCGGCTGAGTGAGCCCGAGCAGGGCCGCGCCCTCCGTCACACCGCCGGCCTGTACGACGGCGGCAAGCTGAATCAGGTGTCGTTCATCGAGCTTCATAGCAATCAGGTATATTAAATAGGAGAAAAATCATCAACTGCTACGTTTCGAACTGATAACGTGCAGTTGAGGAGAAAGCATGGGGATCACGTCTTTTACAGAAGCGGATTCGGCTGCCCTTGTGGCAGAGCGACTGGCGCAGTGTGCAGGACCGCTGCCGGCCTTCATTACAGCGTTGGTCGGACATATCCACCAGGCCATCAAGGAAACACGGCCGACCCATGCGGACTGGCGACACGCCATCGAATTTCTGACCGAAGTTGGTCACGCAAGTGATCATAAGCGGCAAGAATGGGTACTGCTCTCCGATCTTCTGGGTGTGACGGCGCTGGTGGAGGAGATCAACACCCGCCGACCGAAGGGGGCTACGCCCAACACCGTGCGCGGCCCGTTCTACCGCGCCGATGCGCCGCGGCTTATGTCGGGTGCGGACATATCGCTCGACGGCATCGGCGAGCCGCTGGCTGTCAATGCTCGCGTCACCGACCTCGACGGAAATCCCGTCGCCGGCGCGAAGGTCGAGACATGGCAGGCGAATGCGCAGGGATTTTACGAGAACCAGCAGCCGGATCTCCAGCCGGAGTTCAATCTGCGTGGCGTTTTCAGCACCGACGCAGATGGCGGCTTTTCCTATAGGACGGTTCGACCGGGCGGTTATACCGTGCCCTGCGACGGACCGGTCGGACGGATGCTGCATGCGATTGGCTATCCGCTGCGCCGCCCCGCGCATCTCCATTTTACTATCACTGCGCCCGGCTTCCAGACGATCAGCACCCACGTCTATGACGGGCGCGATCCGCATCTGTCGCAGGATGCACTATTTGGCGTCAAGCAGGAGCTGGTTGGCACCTTCCTGCCCGTTGGCAGCCTCGATGGGCCGGCGCCGGTCAGGGACAATGGCTGCTCGCTCGATTTCACCTTCGTAATGGTGCGGGCGCGAGAGGAGCGCAGGTCAGCATGACACTCGATTTTTCCTATCAGCCGCATTCGACACGCGTCGTCTTTGCTTCCGGAGCGAGCGCCGGTGTTGCCCCATGGATCGAAACGCTGGGCTGCCGCCGCGCGCTAGTGCTGACGACGCCGCAGCAGGCCGCTGACGGCGAGGCGCTGGCCGCTCGTCTTGGCGCGCTTGCCGTGGGCACGTTCGCGGGTGCGACGATGCACACCCCGGTCGATGTCACCGAGCAGGCCCTGGCGCGCGCGGCCGCGATTCAGGCCGATTGCGTCGTGTCGCTCGGCGGCGGCTCGACCACCGGTCTTGGCAAGGCAATGGCCTACCGTACCGACATTCACCAGATTGTCGTGCCGACCACCTACGCCGGTTCGGAAGTAACGCCGATCCTCGGTCAGACGGAAAGCGGCATCAAGACGACGGTTCGCAGCCCGAAGATCGTGCCGGAGGTGGTCATCTACGATCCTGAACTGACGCTTGGCCTGCCGGTCGCTATGAGCATCACCAGCGGGCTCAATGCCATCGCGCACGCCGCCGAAGGTCTCTATGCCGATGACCGCAACCCCATCACTACCATGATGGCGATCGAGGGTATGCGCGCCTTTGCCGAGGCGCTGCCGGTGATCGTCAAGGCGCAGCGGGATGCCGAGGCGCGGGAAAAGGCACTCTACGGCGCCTGGCTCTGCGGCACCGTGCTTGGGCAAATTTCCATGTCGCTGCATCACAAGATTTGCCACACGCTGGGTGGCAGTTTCGACACGCCGCATGCAGAGACACACGCGATCATGCTGCCGCATACGATCGGCTTCAATGCTGCGGCGGTGCCGGAGCTGCTTGCACCGATCGGGGACATTTTCGGTGGCACGCCGGGCCAGGGGCTCTACGATTTCGCCAAATCCGTTGGCTCGCCGCTGGCGCTGAAGGATTTCGGCCTCACCGAGAGCGATCTCGACCGCGCCGCCGAAATCGCCACTCGCAACCCTTATGCCAATCCGCGGCCGATCGACCGAGCCTCGATCCGAACGCTGCTTCAGGACGCATGGGCGGGAGAACGCCCGCCACTCTAAAACGCTTGTGTTTACTTTGGGAGGAGGAAACCAAAATGTTTACGAGACGTAACCTGCTGAAAACCGCAGCAGCGACCAGCGCGCTTGCCGCAACATCCAGCCTGGCCATGCCAGCGATCGCCAAGGGAGCGGCGATCAAGCTCGGCTATGTCAGTCCGCAGACCGGGCCGCTTGCCGCCTTCGCCGAGGCCGACAAGTTCATCCTCGACGGCTTCCTGGCCAAGACCAAGGCCGCCGGGCTCGATTATGAAATTATAGTCAAGGATAGCCAGTCCAACCCGAACCGCGCCGCCGAAGTCGCCAAGGAGTTGATCGTCAGGGACGAGGTCAATCTCGTGCTCGTCGCATCGACGCCGGAAACCACCAATCCGGTCGCCACCACCTGCGAGGCGGAAGAGATGCCCTGCATCTCGACGGCGGCGCCCTGGCAGCCCTGGTTCATCGGTCAGCAAGCCAATCCAGGCGATCCGTCGTCGTGGAAGCCCTTCAACAGCACCTTCCATTTCTTCTGGGGCCTGGAGGATGTGATCGCTGTCTACACAAACATGTGGCAACAGCTGGAAACCAACAAGAAGGTGGGCGGCCTCTTCCCGAACGACGGGGATGGCAATGCCTGGGGCGATAAAGTGGTGGGTTTCCCGCCGGTTCTCGAAAAAGGCGGTTACACCCTCGCCGATCCCGGCCGCTACCAGAACATGACCGATGATTTCTCCGCACAGATCAATGCCTTCAAGTCGGGCAACTGCGAGGTCATCACTGGCGTCATGATCCCGCCGGACTTCACCACCTTCTGGAACCAGGCAAAACAACAGGGCTTCCATCCGAAAATCGCCTCCATTGGCAAGGCCATCCTGTTCCCTCAAGCGGTCGAGGCCCTGGGCAAAAGCGGTCACAATCTGTCCTGCGAGGTCTGGTGGTCGGCCAGTCATCCTTTCAAGTCCTCGCTGACGGGAGAAAGCGCCGCGGAACTCGCCGCAGGCTTTACCAAAGCCACAGGCCGGCCCTGGACGCAGCCGATCGGCTTCGTTCACGCGCTCTTCGAGGTGGCTGCGGATGTCATGAAGCGGGCGGACCCGACGGACAGCGCGGCTGTAATCAAGGCGATCGCGGCGACCAAGCTGGACACGATCGTCGGTCCGGTCGCCTGGGACGGTGCCAATGTTCCGCCTTTTGCCGCGAAGAACGTGGCCAAGACACCGCTCGTTGGCGGTCAGTGGAGATTGAAGGACGGCGGTGGCTACGATCTCGTCATCACCGACAACAGGACCGCTCCCAATATTCCCACGGGCGGCAAGATGGAGCCGATCGCCTCGGCGTGATGCGCTGCCGGGGGCTGCCCCGGAGGCGGTCATGCGCCGGATTCGGCGAACGGACGAAACGGACACCAATCAGGAAGAAGATGGTCATACTTGCCCTCGAAAATGTTTCGAAGAGCTTCGGCGCCCTAAAGGTCGCGGATGACGTGTCATTTGCGCTGGAGAGCGGAGAGGCGCTCGGCATCATCGGGCCGAACGGTGCCGGAAAATCTTCCCTGTTCAATCTGATCAGCGGCAATCTGCGCGTCGATGAGGGGCGGATTATCTATCGCAACGAAGACGTGACGCGCCAGCCGCCGATGGCGCGATGCCTGGCGGGGATCGGCCGCACATTCCAGATCCCGCAGCCCTTCCAGCAGCTGACCGTTTTCGAAAACCTTCTGGTCGCCGCCGCCTACGGTTCGCGAAAGACCGAGCGGGAGGTGTCGGAGCGCTGCGCGGATATTCTGGTGAACACCGGCCTGATCGCACGCGCCAATCAGGCGGCCGGTAGTCTCGGCCTACTTCAACGCAAACGCCTCGAACTTGCGCGGGCGCTGGCGACCGAGCCCAAGGTGCTGCTGCTGGATGAGATCGCCGGCGGTCTCACGGAGGGCGAGTGTGGCGAGCTGGTGGAGACAATCCGGACGATCCACGCAGCCGGTGTCGCTATCATCTGGGTCGAACACGTGCTTCATGCCCTCAACTCCGTAGTGAGCCGTCTTCTCGTGCTGAATTTCGGCAAGGTGGTCGGTCTCGGCAGGCCGACCGAGATCATGGAATCGAAGGCGGTCCGCCAGATCTATCTTGGGATTGACGTCTGATGGCACTTCTTGAAACACAGGGTCTTACGGCTTTCTACGGCGACTTCCAGGCGCTCTTCGGGGTCGACATCACGCTTGATGCCGGTGAGACTTTGGCGATCATCGGCGCGAACGGCGCCGGCAAATCCACGCTGATGCGCTCGATTTCGGGCATGCTTGCCAATGAGCCCAACCAGATCAGCTTCGATGGAAGGCCCATCGGCGCGCTGCCAGCCCCCGAGGTCATGGCGCTCGGCATCGCCATGGTGCCGGAAGGTCGCAAGCTCTTCCCGTCTCTGACGGTGGAGGAAAATCTGCTGATTGGCAAATATGGGCGCAGCGTCAAAGGGACATGGACGCTTGAGACAATATACGAGCTCTTTCCGGTCTTGAGGGAAAGGCGCAACAATCCCGGCACGGCGCTATCGGGCGGTCAGCAGCAGATGGTGGCGATCGGCCGGGCGCTGATGTCCAATCCAAGGGTGTTGCTCTGCGACGAAATCAGCCTCGGCCTGGCACCAGTGGTGATCCGCGATATTTACGCGGCCTTTCCCAAAATCCGCGCCGAAGGTGCCGCCATCGTGATCGTCGAGCAGGATATCGGCCAGGCGCTCAAGGTAGCAGACCGCCTCTACTGTATGATGGAGGGACGGGTGACGCTGACTGGAACGCCGGACGCAATTAGCCGCGCCGACATCCATTCTGCCTATTTCGGAGTGCATGCGGCATGAACTGGCTCGACACGATTATACAGGGAATTCTGCTTGGTGGCCTCTACGCTCTGTTCGCGGCCGGCCTGAGCCTCGTTTTCGGCATCATGCGGCTGGTCAATCTCGCGCATGGCGATCTCATCGTCCTGGCCGCCTTCTTGCTTCTGGTGCTGGTCAGCGCGCTCGGGCTCAATCCCTTCGTCGCGGCACTCGTCGCCGTTCCGGTGATGTATGCGGTCGGCTGGGGCCTGCAGTTCCTCTTGCTCAATCGCACTATCGGAGACGACATACTGCCGCCGCTGCTTGTCACCTTCGGCCTTTCGGTCGTTATCCAGAACGCGCTGTTGGAAGGCTTTTCTGCCGATAGCCGCCGCGTTTCGGTGGGCGCGCTGGAAACCGCGTCTCTCAAGATCGGGCCGATCAGTGTCGGCACCATGCCGCTGCTGACTTTCCTGGCGGCGATTGCCGTCATCGTCGGCCTCAACCTCGTCTTCTACAAGACAAGCCTCGGCCGCGCCTTCCGCGCCACCTCGGACGATCGCGCCACGGCGGGTCTGATGGGCATCCGCTCCGACCGCATCTTCGCGACCGCGACGGGCCTCGCGATGGTTGTGGTAACGATCGCGGCCCTCTTTCTCGGCACGCGCGCCAATTTCGACCCGACGATGGGGCCGGCGCGGCTGATCTACGCCTTCGAGGCGGTCATCATTGGTGGGCTAGGCTCCTTCTGGGGTACGCTCGCAGGCGGCGTGATCATCGGCGTCGCACAAACGATCGGCGCAGCCGTCAACCCCGAGTGGCAGATCCTCGCGGGGCATGTGGCGTTTCTTCTCGTGCTGTTGGTCCGCCCGCGCGGGCTTTTTCCAAGGGCGGTCGATTGACATGGTGCACGATACGCTTTCCCCCGACTCCGCTTCGCCTGCGCCGCCGCCTAGCTGGACCATATCGACCCGCGATCGCGCCTCCTCGTTTGCAGTGCTTCTCGTCGTTGCGATGATTGCAGCAGGCGTTGCCGCTCCCTTTTTTGTGCCACGCGCGGCGCTTCAGAACCTCTTTTTCATCCTGACGATGCTGACGCTCGCGCAATGTTGGAACCTGCTTGCCGGCTATGCCGGGCTCGTTTCGGTTGGCCAGCAGGCCTTCGTCGGCTTCGGGGCCTATATTATGTCCGCCGCCGTCATCCTCAGCGGGCTCAATCCTATTGTCGCGATCATGCTCGGCGGGCTTGCCGCCATGATGCTTTCCGTGCCGACGGCCTTTTTCGTCTTCCGGTTACACGGCGCCTATTTCGCGATCGGGACCTGGGTGATCGCCGAGGTCGTGCGGCTGTCTCTGGCGCAATGGAAGGCGCTCGGCGGCGGCACGGGAACATCGTTGCCTTCCGGCATCACGCGCGATCTGCCGGGCGCCCGCCTCGCCGCCGATTGGCTCAGCGTGCGGCCTGCCCAGGCCGCGGATATGGTGTGCTATTGGCTGGCGCTTTTGTTAGCGTTTGCCGCCATTGGCTTTGCCTATCGGCTGTTGCGTTCCAAGCAGGGACTGGGGCTTGCCGCCGTGCGTGACAATCGCGAGGCGGCAAGATCGGTCGGCATCGATCCAAACCGCATTAAATTTGCCGTCTATCTCGCCGCCGCCTTCGTCACGGGCCTGACCGGCGCGCTCATTTACCTGCAAAAAGCGCGCATCTCGCCAGACGCCGCCTTCTCGGTCACCGACTGGACCGCTTATGTGATCTTCATCGTCGTCATCGGCGGCATCGGTACGATCGAGGGACCGATCGTCGGCGTCATCGTCTTCTTCATTCTACAGAAGCTTTTTGCCGATTACGGCTCTTGGTATCTGCTCGTTCTCGGCCTTCTCGGCATTGCCGTCATGCTATTTGCCCCGCGCGGACTGTGGGGCCTCTTTACCGAGCGCACCGGACTTCAACTTTTCCCCGTTCGCCGCATCCTTGCCGGCGGACCATTGACCAAGACTATCAAGGGAGGGCCGCATGGCTGACATTAACACCGACGTTTTGATCATAGGGACCGGCCCTGCCGGCTCGGCCTCAGCGGCGCTGCTTGCCAGCTACGGCGTCGAGACCATGGTCATCAACCGCTACCGTTGGTTGGCCAACACGCCGCGTGCGCACATCACCAACCAACGTACGATGGAGGTTTTGCGCGATCTGGGAAAGGATGTCGAGGAAGAGGCCTATCTCTTTGCCACCGGGCAAGATTTGATGGGGCAGAACGTCTTTTGCACCTCGCTTGCCGGCGAAGAGATCGGCCGGATGCGCAGCTGGGGCACGCATCCAGTGAGCCGGGCCGAGCACCAGCTGTCGTCGCCCTCGCATATGAACGACCTGCCCCAGACCTTCATGGAACCGTTGCTCTTCAAGACGGCATGCTCGCGCGGCGCGCAGGCGCGCATGTCGACCGAATATATTCGCCACGAGCAGGACGCCGACGGCGTAACGACGACCTGCCGCGACAGGCTCACCGGCGGGGAGCTGACGGTCCGGTCCAAGTACCTGATTGGCGCCGACGGCGGCAATTCCAAGGTGGCTGAAGATGCAGGGCTCACCTTCGAGGGCCGTATGGGCGTCGGCGGATCAATGAACATCCTCTTCAAGGCCGACCTTTCGAAATACGTCGCCCATCGCCCCTCGGTGCTCTACTGGGTCGTCCAGCCAGGCGCCGACGTCGGCGGCATTGGCATGGGCCTGGTGCGCATGGTTCGGCCGTGGAATGAATGGTTGATCGTCTGGGGATACGACATCAATCAGCCGGCGCCGGGCGTAGACACGGCCTTCGCCACCAAAGTGGTGCGTGACCTCGTCGGTGACCACGAGCTGGCGGTGGAAATCCAGTCGGTTTCGACGTGGACCGTCAATAACCTCTACGCAACCACAATGCAGAACGGCCGTGTCTTTTGCATGGGGGATGCCACCCATCGGCATCCCCCGTCGAACGGACTGGGCTCCAATACGTCGATCCAGGATGCTTTCAATCTCGCGTGGAAACTCAGTTACGTGTTGAAAGGCAAGGCTGGTCCCGCCTTGCTCGACAGCTACCAGCGCGAGCGCGCGCCGATCGCCAAGCAGATCGTGACCCGAGCCAATAAGTCGATCGAGGAGTTCGGGCCGATCTTCAAGGCGCTTGGCCTGCTCGATTCCATCGACCCCGTGAAAATGCAGCAGAACATGGATGCGCGCTGCGACGATACGGCGGCAGCCGAAACGC
Source organism: Rhizobium sp. BK312 (assembly GCF_014193605.1). NCBI lineage: Bacteria > Pseudomonadati > Pseudomonadota > Alphaproteobacteria > Hyphomicrobiales > Rhizobiaceae > Rhizobium > Rhizobium sp. BK312. The sequence goes on from NZ_JACHZP010000002.1 coordinate 760,917, forward strand.
AGCGCGCTGCCATCCGTCAGGCGATCGCAGCCAAGGTCTATGAATTCGATGCCCACGGCGTCGAGATGAACCAGCGCTATCGGTCGGAGGCCGTTCTCGCCGACGGTCAGCCGGAGCCGGCCTTCGAGAAGGATGCGGAGCTGCACTACCAGCCGACCACCTGGCCGGGTGCGCGGCTGCCGCATGCCTGGATCTTTGCCGACGACGGAACCAAGGCATCGACGCTCGATCTTTGCGGCAAGGGCCGCTTTACGGTGCTCACCGGCATTGGCGGCCGCGGTTGGGTCGAGGCTGCAAAGCTGCTCGGCCGTGAACTTGGCTTCGACATCGAAGCTCATGTCATCGGGCCGCGCCAGCATTGGCAAGATCTGACCGGCGACTGGGCCAATCTGCGTGAGGTCCGCGATAGCGGCATCATTCTCGTGCGACCCGACCAACATGTCTGCTGGCGTCGCGAAACCATCGCGGAAGACCCGGTGGCGGAGCTTCGTCGCGCGCTATCCTTTGTTCTAGCTCTGTGAGATTTCGCTATGGAAACGCATGAAAAGGGATTTTTCACGGAGGAGAACTCCGTCGAGGTCGTCACCGGGCGCAACGCCAATGCGCGTGATCCGCGGCTGAAGCAGGTGATCGAGGTCATCACGCGCAAGCTGCATGAGGCGGTCAAGGAAATCGAGCCGACGCAGGATGAATGGTTCAAAGCGATCATGTACCTGACCCAGACCGGCCATCTCTGCAACGAGTGGCGGCAGGAGTTCATCCTGCTTTCGGACGTGCTCGGCGTGTCGATGCTTGTCGATGCGATCAACAACCGCAAGCCGTCGGGTGCGTCGGAATCGACCGTGCTCGGACCGTTCCATGTCGCGGACGCGCCCGAATTGCCGATGGGGGCAAACATCTGCCTCGATCAGAAAGGCGAGGATATGGTCATTCATGGCCACATTCTCGATATCGATGGCCGGCCGGTTGCCAATGCCGTACTCGACGTCTGGCAGGCTAATGACGAAGGATTCTATGACGTCCAGCAGAAGGGCATTCAGCCCGACTTCAATCTGCGCGGCGTGTTCCGCACCGGCGAGGACGGTCGCTACTGGTTCCGAGCGGTCAAGCCGAAGTTCTATCCGATCCCCGACGACGGCACGGTCGGCAAGCTCCTAGCGGGGCTCGGCCGCCATCCGTACCGCCCGGCCCACCTGCATTTCATCCTCAAGGCCGACGGCTTCGAGACGCTGACGACACACATCTTCGACCCTCACGATCCCTATATCAACTCCGACGCCGTCTTCGGCGTCAAGGAAAGCCTGCTAGCCGAATTCAAACGCGTCGACGATGCGGTGCGGGCACGCGAGCTGGAGTTTCCAGGTTGGTTCTGGGAGGTCGAATACGATTTCGTGCTGGCACCTTCGAAGAAGAGCTAAGCTCTGCGGACGATGCCAAGGAGCGGGACGCGACAACTTGCGTTTGACTCTCTTACATCTTGAGCCGTCTGTGCGCTCATGCTCGGCTCAGCCCGGGCCCTTTCGTTCGCGCTCGGCCATGAAAGGCCCGTGATCCCAGAGGATTTCGCGCTCGTGCTTTTCGACTGATCGACGCAGCTCGGAGAATTCGCGCCGCAGATGTCCAACAAGCTTGCGTCCGGCCGGATTTGAATAGGGCTTCGTTCTCGTCATGATCCCCAGTGCCCGTTCCGGCTGCGGGATATCAAGCGGAATGACGCTGATCCTGTTTTCCCGGCGCAACGCGTAAGCGACGGAAAGCGGCAGGATTGCCAGAGCGTCCGTTCCGATCAGATAATTCAAGACGCTCATCAGAGAGCCTCCGGCGTAACGGATCGAAACCTCCTCTATGCCGAGCGTGAGCAGAATATTGTGCAAGTCCAGTACCAGCGGCGAGCCGGGCAGGGGAGCGACCCAAGGGTAGTTGAGGATGTCCTCGGTTGCCAGATTGCGCTTGCGCATCAGCGGATGGCCAGCGCCACAGGCCAGCACGTTTCGGGCAGGCAGCAATGGTTCGAACTGCAGGTCGGCCCGAAGATCGGCGGAGCCCGTCGGTGTGACCGCGACATCGATTTCACCGGATTCGAGCTCGCTTACCAGGTCTGAATAGTTGCCGTAGGACTGGTGCACCATGATCCCCGGCTCGTCGCGTTGGAACGAGGCGATCATGGGCGAGACAACCGCATCCATGAAGAAAGGCACGCCGCCAATTCGCACGCGGCCGAACGAACCCGACTTGAAACTGCGGATGATTTCCATCGCCTTGCGCGATGACGCGAGGATCGCTTTGCCCTGCAGGCCGAGCTGTTCGCCGAGCGGTGTCGGCTGCATTGGCCGTCGCCCTGAGACGAATAGCGGTTCACCCACCCGCTTCTCCAGGATGGAGATGGTTCGCGATACGGCCGACTGCGTCATGCCGAGCATGCCGGCGGCTTCCGTTACGCCTCCAGTCTCGATGACAGCGGCCAGCTGAACAAGGTGATGTTCCACGATCTTCATAGCAAAATGCTATAGTATTTATGAACAATCTCATCAATCGCCGTTTTAGATCAGCTATATTGGTGGTGGTTGGCGAGGGGCTAAGAGCTGATTGCGAACCGATGGGGAGGAATGCGGAGGAGCAGCCGCTCCCCGGGGACGATCGATTGTTTTACAGGAGGAGGAGAACGATGGCACTTGTCAGCGGCTATCATCACTTGACCCTTTGCACCGACGGTGTGCAAGAGGACTATGATTTTTACACCAAAGCGTTGGGCCTTTATTCGGTCAAACGTACCGTGCTGTTCGATGGCACCATCCCTGTCTATCATCTCTATTATGGGTCTCGCAGCGGCGAGGCTTCGACGATCATCACCACCTTTCCGTTCCGCAAACCCGCCGTTTTCGGCAGGCGTGGTACGAACCAGTCGAAGATTATCCAGCAGGCGATCCCCGCCGGTGCGTGCGGCTACTGGGTCGAGCGGCTCAATGCCCGTGGCATCGAGGCTGCGAAGATATCGCGCTTCGGCATCGCGCGCGTAGCCTTCAAACATCCGTGCGGCATTCCCCATGAACTGGTGGAAAGCCCTTCCGACAACCGGCCGCCCATCGTCAATGAGGCGCAAGGGGTTACGGCCGAGCATGGTATCAAGGGTATCTACGGCGCGGCGATTGCCGTGTTTGACCGCACCGCCATGGATGACTTCCTGACTGCCGGCCTGTCGATGACGAAGGAAGCCGACAGCAACGAGGGACTGATGTTCTCCGTCCCAAACGCAAACGGTCCCAACAGCATGGTAGAAATCCTGCATGAAGCAAATAGCCCGCAGGGCACGTGGACGCTTGCCGGCGGCACTATTCATCATCTGGCGCTAAACACCGGCGACGAGCAGAACCAGCTGCAGCTGAAGGCGCATCTGGAGGGGTTGGGATTCACCGACGTTTCCGACCAGAAGGACCGCAACTATTTCAAGTCCTGCTACGTCCGTTCGCCGGGCGGCGCGCTGTTCGAGATCGCCTGGTCGGTCGAGGGCGGCTGGGCGCTTGACGAACCGGCCGACCAGATCGGCACCACCCTGGTCTTCCCGCCGTGGTTCGAGAATCGTCGCGAAGAGCTGATCGCTGGCCTGGAACCGGCGAACTTCTAAGCTGGGAGATGGCGATGCATCATGAACCTCTCCTGCTCGGCGCTGCACCCGAGGAGGCCCAAGTCCACTGCGTCTTCATCCATGGGCGTACCCAGTCGCCTGAAGACATGGACGAGCAGGTGATCGGTCGGCTTAAGACGTTGGGCGTGGCTTTTGTACTGCCGCGCGCTGCCGGTAGAAGCTGGTATGGCGCGCGAGCTACGGAACGGTTGACGCCGGCAACGCGAGAGGAACTGGAATCCTCACTGGCTTATATTCGCGGTATTACCGACGAATTGACCCGTCGCCGTCACGCCACGCCTCTGTTGATCGGCGGCTTCAGCCAGGGCGCGTGCCTAGCCTTGGAATATGCGATGAAATACGGGCCATGGCGGGGTGCCATGGTCAATCTTACTGGTTGCCGCGTTGGCACTTCGGAGTGCGACAGACCCTTTGCGGACCTTGATCGCATGCCGGTTTATCTGACCGGATCCGACAAGGACCCTTGGATTCCTGTCGATGCTTTTGCTGACGCTGCGGAAAGTCTTGCGCGGGCACGGGCGAGTTTGCGTTGCGACGTTCTGCCCGACCGCGCGCACGAGGTTTCGCCCCAAGAGATTGCGGGGCTTGAAACTATGCTCTCGACCCTTGTCCGCGGTGACGGCGTGGTTCTGTAACCGGCAAGCTGCGTTAGACAACACATCGACAATTTTGAAATGAACAGCGACAGCAATTGTCTTGCCTAAAGCGACGCGGAAAAAGGGCCGCCAAAACCCTAACTGAAATCGCCCGATTAGCTGCTAGGGCTGTCGCCAGCGGCGTGGCGCGAGCCGCCATTGCGCTGCGGAAGGGGGCGATCGCCTGTCGTGATCAACGATTTCGATGGTGCGAATTGTCGGCTCACGTCGATTTCCTGCGAAAAGGCCTTGCGGTAGGACACGAGGGAGGTTTTGAACTGTATGTGGTAATGAGGACAGCGAAGATGCTGACCCTCTGATGAAGTATGGAACGAGATGAGCCCATCCCAAGTCGAAAGCAGCGGCCTGCGAAAGATTAGGCTCTATGAGCAGCTTCACGAGCGATTGAGAGCAGAGATTCTCGCCGGAGCGGTGCCTGAAGGTGTTGTCTTGACCGAGGCCGCCCTTGCCGATCTGGTCGGCAGCAGCCGGGCGCCGGTTCGTCAGGCATTGCAGATGTTGTTCGATGGCGGCCTGATCGCACGTCTCAATGGCCGCGGCTTCATTGTCGGTAAGACAGGGACACCACCGAAGCGGATCAAGCTCGGCGATTTTCTCGGCAAATTGTTCGACGAAGATGGCGATAGGCCGGTATTCGCATGGCAGGCGCTTTACGAGGATGTCGAACGCATCGTCGTCCATCGCTCCTTTTTCGGCCGTTATCGCATCAATGAAAACGAGTTGGCACGGCATTTCGGCGTGGGGCGCGCCGTAGCGCGTGACGTGCTGTTAAGGCTCGAGACGCTTGGCATCACCGAAAAGGACGAGAATTTTCGCTGGTCGATCGTCCCGCTCGACAGCCAGCGTATCCGTGACCTCTATGAGGTGCGCGAACAGATCGAGCCTGTGGCGCTCGCAAGCGCCTTGGGCGGGCTTTCCAGAGACCACGTCGACACAATGCTTGCGCGGCTGTCGCAGGCGCTTGCGGATTATCCCGATGTCTCGGCCTCGACCATGTACGAGCTGGAGCTCGATCTTCATCTGCGCAGCCTTCAGGCTTGCCCGAACAAGGAGTTCCTGAGCATCCTGAAGCGGACGCACTGCATCCTTACGCTCAGCAAGCATATCGTCGGCAGTCGCATCAAGAGGCCGGAATACGAGCCCTTCCTGTCGGAGCACATCGGTGTCTTTAAAATGGTGCAAAACCGAGACGAGGAGGGGCTGCGCAAAGCCATGCGAGATCATATTCGCAACTCGCAACCGAGCGTACAGGCACGCGCCGCCTATATCCGCGAGCAATACCAGCCGGACGAATACCCATTCATCGTCTGATGCGCGGCACCATCAGGTGATGGCGCCGACCTGCCAGGGAACGAATTCATTGTCGCCGTAGTCGAAGGTCTCGCTCAGGGTCTTCTTGCCGGAGGCGACAGCGATGATTTCCTCGAAAATCCGCTCGCCGGCCGCCTCGATCGTATCGTCGCCGCTGACGATGTCACCGCAATTGATGTCCATATCCTCGCGCATATGGTTGTACATTTCTGTATTGGTGGCGATCTTGACGCAGGGTGCTGGCTTGAAACCGGAAACGGAGCCTCGGCCCGTCGTGAAGCAGATCACATTGCAGCCGCCGGCAACCTGGCCGGTGACGGCAACAGGATCGTAGCCGGGCGTGTCCATGAAGACGAAACCAGGTTCGTCGACGATCTCAGAATATTCATAGACGGCTTTGAGCGGCATGGAGCCGCCCTTGGCGACCGCGCCGAGCGACTTCTCGAGGATCGTCGTCAATCCGCCGAGCTTGTTGCCATAGGACGGATTGTTGTTGAGTTCCGCTCCGTTGCGTCGGGTATAATCGCGCCACCAGTCGATCCGGGAGAGCAGCTTTTCGGCCACGGCAGGCGTAACCGCTCTGCGCGTCAGCAGGTGTTCCGCACCATAGATCTCCGGCGTTTCCGCCAGAACCGAGGTGCCGCCATTGCGCACGAGGAGATCGGAGGCATAGCCGAGCGCTGGATTGGCCGAAATGCCTGAATATCCATCGGAGCCGCCGCATTCCAGGGCAAGCTTGATGCCGGAAAGCGGCTGGACGGTGCGGGTGGCGGAATTGACCTCCGGCAGCATGTCCTTGATCATTTCGGATGCGGCGGCGATCGTCTTGCGGGTGCCGCCGAGATCCTGGATCGTCATGGTGCGCAGTCGGTTTCCTTCTTCCAGCTTGTAATGCTCCAGGATGGGCGCGATCTGATTGGTTTCGCAGCCAAGCCCGATCATCAGGATACCGCCGAAATTCGGATGCCGCGCATAGCCCTGGAGGGTACGGGCCAGATAGCGGTAGCCCTCCGACTGCGTGCTGACGGCACAGCCGCCGCCATGGGTCAGCGCCACGACGCCATCGACATTGTCGAAGCCCTCAAGCCCGCCGGTGCGATTGAAATGTTCGGCGATATATTTCGAGACGGTTGCCGAGCAATTGACCGTCGTGATGATGCCGATGAAATTACGCGTTCCGACGCCGCCCGCGCCGCGGTCAAAGCCCATGAAGGTCCGACAGTCCTCGCGCGGCAGCATTCCGGTCTCTTCGATATCGACACTGAACTGATAGGGATGGTCGGATTCGATCACGGCCAGGTTCTGCAGATGGACGTGGCCCCCGGCCGGAATGAACTGTGTTGCGACGCCGATCGGCTGGCCGAATTTGCGGATCTCCTGGCCTGCCTGGATGTCGCGAACGGCCACCTTGTGGCCCCGCGGGATCTGGTCTGCGGTAATCAAGCCGTCGATGCCGGTCGGGCTGCCGGCGCGGATCATCACGCGTGCGACCGCAACATCGTCAATGGGGTTGAGCAGGATGACAGGCGAAACGGCGGGCATGGGAAGTTCCGTATGGTTGGATTAATGTCTATTGCTAGCAATAGACAATTATTCGAGGGAAGACGTCAAGCAAGATCGACGTAGCGGGCAGGGCTTGCTTTCAGTCGCGGGGTTGGCGCGCCAGCCAAGCGGAAAGATCGGCTTCCGCACGTTCGAGCGCGCTATGGTTGAGGAGTTTTCTTAAGAAGGCCACGGCCACCGCGCGCGCTCTCAGATTGAAACGACCATCATCATCCTGACCGCCGAGCGGCTGATAGACGCCGAGTTTCACATAGAGCTGCTGCAATCGGTTCTGGACGCTGCGGACTGAGAGATTGCGCCTCTGGGCGATCGCGCGATCGGTCAATCCAAGAGCGATATCGATCAGGATCTCATATTCGGCCTCGGTGAAACCATTGACGTTGCCGAGGCTCTTTTGCTGCATGCCGCGCACTTCGCGGTCGATCACGCACTGGCTCTCGATGAAGATGCTGCGAAGCGCCAGCTTCAGGCGGTCGTCCGAGGCCGATTTCAGGACATAGCCATAGACGGCGCCGGCGGGCACGATGCGCGAGACGCCTCGAACATAGGCCTCGTCCGAATAGTTCGACCAGAAGAGGATACGCGTCTCCGGTCGCTCCTTCCAGATCGTGCGGGCCGCCTCGATGCCATTGCGCTGGCTCATCTGCAGATCCATGACGATATGAGAGGATCTCAAATCCCGCGCCAACCGTTCGCCCGTATTGCCATTTTCCGCCTCCAGCACGCCATCGCATTCAGGAAGTGCAGAGCGGATCGCTTCATTGAGATAGGAGCGATGGAGCGGATCGTCCTCGATGATCAGAACCTTCATGCGGCAGCTCCTCCAGCCGTTTGCGCGATGGCAGGCAGGCTGACACTGACAATCGTTCCACCGGACGCCGCAGCCGCCTTGATCATGAAGCGCGCTGAAATCAGGCGCGCACGCGTGCGCATGTTTTCGATGCCGCCGCCCGATAATCTGCGGGTATTTCCCAGTCCGACACCGTCATCGACGACATCAATGGTGACCGCACCCTCGGCCGCTTTCAGATGAACCGCAACGCTGCCGGCCTGAGCGTGGCGAATGGCGTTGTTGATGGCCTCTTGAGCGATGCGGAACAGGGCAATCGACACCGATTGTTCAAGGCAGTCGATCGCGCCGCCGGTCTCGTCGTTCAGTGTCCAGGTCAAAGTCGCGCCGCTCTCCTGGATCGACCGTTCGAGATGGTTCTCGATCGCCTGCGCAAAACCGAACAGTTGAAGGACAGAGGGCTTGGCCTCTTCAATGATCTGGCGAAGATCGTGCATGCTGTGTTGCAACCCGCGAAAGAGCGGCTCAAGCGCTTCACCGGTGACATCGGGCTGGCGGGCAAGCCGTTCCAGTCGCCGGGAGAGGCGGGTCAGATCGGCGAGAATCTGGTCGTGCAGGTCCATGCCAATGCGCTGGCGTTCCGCTTCCAGCGCCTCGGTCAGCTTCAGGGCACCGAGACGCAAACCCTCTTCGCGGGCCCGAGCCTCGGCCTCCACGATCGCCGACCGTTTGGCCTGGTCGGCGGCGCGAATTGCAAAGAAGTGGGGTGCGAGGAGATCGGCAATCACGCGGGCACTTTCGATATCTCGCATGGTGTAGAGGCCGGTCTGGTGACTGGAGCAGGACAGGGCGCCGATGATATGACCCTGAACTTTAAGGGGCACGTGCAGACGGCTATGCAGCGATTGATGAAAGATCGGGTGCGAGAAAGAACCCTGAAAATGGAATTGGGGATCGCTCCAGGCATCGTCGGTTAAGAGGTAATCGGTCTCGCCCCAGAGAAGCGTGCGGATGGGGCTGTTGCTTACGGGTGCGGGAAAACGTCGACCCCAATCCGTTTCCAGTCCGCTCTCGTAGGCAGTATGAAATTGCTCGTCCATCAGGATGATGCAGACGTCGAGATGGTCATGCGGGATAACATGGCTGATTTCGGCGGCGACGGCCTGGATGACCGAGTGAAAGTCGAGCTGACCTGCAAGAAGCCTCGATATGTTGAGATAATGGTCGAAGACCGATTGCGGCGCCAGATCGCGCAAGACACGCCCTCCCAGGCAAAGCGCCGGCCTCTGCTCCTCCGGCCGCGCAGCATGCAAATTTTCGACGCTATTAAGCGCCGATCCGAGCGATCCGTCTTGCGGACTTGCGCATCTTTTCTGCGGGATCCCGCAAGGTCCCACCCTTTAAGCGCCTGTACAAGCGTCACAATCTCGGACATCCTGTTTCTACTGACAGGGTAACCTTCAGTGCAAATATTATTTTCGATCGTTCGTTGAGGAGCGCGCTCGGAAATCTTGGCCTGGAAGATGAAGTACAGGCTCTTTGGGAGGAAAAAATGAATATTGCCAAGATGCTTATGGCATCCGCCGTCATCGCTTGCGTTGCCGCGCCGGGTGCTGCCTTTGCAGATACGTCATCCAAGAAAATTGCCTTGTCGAACAATTATGCCGGCAACTCCTGGCGCCAGGCCATGTTGACGAGCTGGCAGAAGGTAACGGGCGAAGCGGTCAAGACCGGTGTCGTTGCTGCGGCCGATCCGTTCACGACGGCTGAAAACCAGGCAACCGAGCAAGCCGCCCAGATCCAGAACATGATCCTGCAGGGCTATGATGCGATCGTCATCGATGCTGCCTCGCCGACGGCGCTGAACGGCGCGATCAAGGAAGCCTGCGATGCCAAGATCGTCGTTGTTTCCTTCGACGGCATCGTGACCGAACCCTGCGCCTGGCGCATTGCCGTCGATTTCAAGGGCATGGGTGCCAGCCAGATCGAATATCTCGCCAAGAAGATGCCGAAGGGCGGCAATGTGCTCGAAATCCGCGGACTTGCCGGCGTCTCCGTCGATGACGAGATCTCAGCCGGTATCCATGCGGCTGCCGCCAAATATCCGCAGTTCAAGATCGTCGGTTCGGTTCACGGCGACTGGGCTCAGGATGTCGCCCAGCGCGCCGTCGCCGGCATTCTGCCGAGCCTTCCCGATATTGCCGCGGTCGTGACCCAGGGCGGTGACGGCTATGGTGCCGCCCAGGCTTTTGCCGCCGCCAAGCGCCCCATGCCGACGATCGTCATGGGCAACCGCCAGGATGAACTTGCCTGGTGGAAGAAAGAGAAGGATGCCAGCGGCTACGAGACCATGTCGGTCTCGATCGCGCCCGGCGTCTCCACGCTCGCCTTCTGGGTCGCCCAGCAGATTCTGGACGGCAAAGAGGTGAAGAAGGACCTGGTCGTTCCATTCCTGCGCATCGATCAGGACAATCTCGAAACCAACCTTGCCAACACGCAGGCCGGCGGTGTCGCGAATGTCGAATATACGCTCGACGACGCCAAGAAGGTCATCGCCGCGGCGAAGTAACCGATATCTGCGAGCCGTTAAGACGGGCGCCGCCGCTAAAGAGGCGGCGCCTGCCGATCAAACGCCCGACCCGGACGATCCATGATTGCAGCCAAAGATAATGCTTTGAAGAGACAGGATGCCGGCCCGCAGGCCGTCGTCACCGCCCGTGGCATCAAGGTGCATTTCGGTGCCGTAAAGGCGCTCGATGGCGCCGATCTGACGGTTCTTGCCGGCGAGTGCATCGGACTTGTTGGCCATAATGGCGCCGGAAAATCGACGATCGTCAACGTCATAAATGGCGGCCTCAGCCCGCACGAGGGCAGCGTTACCTATGAGGGAGACGACAGCGTGCACGGCATCAATGCGGCGCGCGCCCACGGCATACGCTGCGTCTTTCAGGAATTGTCACTCGCGCCGAATCTAACCGTCGTCGAGAACATGCGGGTGGTCCATCGCGGCCTTGCCGGCTGGAGCTGGCGGCGGCAGGCGGCCACAATCGTTCGCGCCAAGCTCGACGAAATTTTCGCCGGTCACAGGATCGACGTCATGCGGACCGTCGGCGAACTCTCGATCGCCGAGCGGCAGATGGTAGAGATCGCAATCACCTTTTGTGCCGTCGGCGAGAAACCGAAGCTGGTTATCCTCGATGAGCCGACCTCATCCCTCGATGCCGGACTGGCCGCTCAGCTGATGACCTATGTGCGCAGCTTCGTGCAGGCGGGCGGCGCAGTCATGCTGATCTCGCATATTCTTGGCGAGATCCTTTCGACCGCAAGCCGCATTCTGGTCATGAAGGACGGCCGCGTTGTCGCCGATCGCGCCGCTCAGGACTTCACCGTTCATAGCCTTGTCCAGGCAATGGGCAGTGTCGTCAAGGAACAAGATCGCAAGCGCAGCAGCGGGGAAGGCGCCGCATCGTCTCCTTTGCTTGCACTGCCGGTGCGAGGAGGCCGAGGCCTTGGCTTCAATGCTCGCAAGGGTGAAGTGATAGGACTTGCCGGGCTTGCTGGTCATGGCCAGACTGACATGCTGCTCGATCTTCATCGCTCGCTTTCCCACAACTGGCTGCCGGGCAGGCAAGGTAATATCGCCTTCGTCGCGGGCGACCGCAGCTTGAATGGCACCTTTCCGCTTTGGAGCATCCTGAAAAACCTCAGCATCGCCTCACTGGGCGACTTTTCGCGACTGTCGGTCGTCGATCGCGGGCGCGAGGATCGCCTCGGTGCCGACTGGAGGGGCCGCATCGAAATCCGTACGCCGACGATGGCAAATGGCATCTTGTCCCTGTCCGGTGGCAATCAGCAGAAAGTGCTGTTCGCCCGCGCCTTGGCAACGACTGCGCCGATCGTGCTGATGGACGATCCCATGCGCGGTGTCGATATCGGTACCAAGCAGGAGGTCTACAGGATCTTGAGTGACGAGGCTTCGTCCGGCCGGACATTTATCTGGTATTCGACGGAAATGGACGAGATCCGGCTCTGCGACCGCGCCTATGTCTTTCGCGACGGCGCAATTGTCGCCGAACTGGTTGGAGACGAAATTACGGAGGAAAATGTGCTGGCGGCTTCCTTTGCCGGGGAGGGCGCATGAGCCGTCCATCCTCCGCTACCCTGCGCCTGCTCATTCCGGCGCTATCGCTTGCGGTGCTGCTCGCAGCGGTCTTTTACCTGCAGCCGCGCGCCATGAGCTATATCGGCCTCAATCTGCTCTTCAATCTCGCCGTACCGATTGCGCTCGCGACAATCGCGCAGATGATGATCATGTCGGTCAACGATCTCGATCTCTCGATGGGGACCTTCGTCAGCTTCACGGCCTGTGTGGCGGCGACCTATCTGCAATCTGCTCCGCTCGTCGGTATCCTCATTCTGGCGGTCGCAATTGCAGTCTATGCCGCAATCGGCATCGTCATCTATATCAGAGATCTGCCATCGATCGTGGTGACGCTCGGCATGAGCTTCGTCTGGGGCGGCCTGGCTGTCCTGCTGCTGCCGGCGCCAGGCGGCACCGCACCCGATTGGGCGCGCTGGCTGATGACTTCTAAGCCGCCACTAATACCCATCGCGATCATAGCCAGCCTCCTTATCGCGCTGTTCGCCCATTTGATCGTCATGCGCTCCTCCTTCGGGGTGCTGATCCGCGGTGTGGGCGGCAATCAGCGGTCGCTGCAGCGTGCAGGCTGGTCCGTCGTCAGCCTGCGTGCCGCGGCCTATGCGCTGGCGGGCTTCTTTGCCGTATTGGCCGGCATTGCGCTGGTCGGGCTGACCACCTCGGCGGATGCGAATATCGCGCTGCGTTACACATTGCTGTCGATCGCCGGCGTCATCCTCGGCGGCGGGGAGTTTACCGGCGGCCGCGTCTCGCCGGTGGGGGCCGTCATCGGCGCGCTGACACTGACCCTGGCGGGCTCCTTCCTATCGTTTCTGCGGATATCGCCCGACTGGCAGATCGGCGCGCAGGGCGCAATCCTGATTATTGTGCTCGCCCTCAGGCTCTTGCTCAATCGCGTCGAAAAGCGGGAGAAACAATCATGATCGCGCTTGCCGTGCTCGGCCGCAAACCCTGGATATGGTCCTTTGTCGCGGCAATCGCGGTGTGGATCATCACCGTTCTCTTTACCGGCGGCGCCAGTTCCATCGGCCTGTCGCAGGCTGCACTCACCTTTGCGGCATTCTCGGTTATCGTCGGCATTGGCCAGATGTTCGTCATCACGCTCGGGCCGGGCAATATCGATCTTTCCGTGCCGGCGACGATGACGCTTGCCGGTACGCTCGCGCTGAAACTCATGAATGTCGAAGACGGCATGATCGTGCCGGGCCTGCTGGTGTCGGTCGTCATCGGCCTTGGCATCGGGATCAGCAATTATGCCCTGATCAAGTTGCTGCGCATTCCGCCGATCATCGCAACACTCTCCATGAGCTTCATCATTCAGTCGACCGCCATCTGGAGCAACCGCGGCCTGCGGATCAAGCCGCCCGAATATCTGGCCGAGTTCACGACATCGGGGGTGTTCGGCATACCGAATGTCGCCATCGTCGCCCTTTTGCTGTCGGCGCTGGCTTGGATTCTCCTTGAAAAGACGATCTATGGGCGCTGGATCTCGGCGATCGGTCAAAGCATGTTCGCAGCGCGCATGGCCGGCATTCCCGTCGACGGAACGCGCCTGGCGACCTATGTGCTCTGCGCCATCCTCGCCTCGATCTGCGGCTATCTGCTGGCGAGCTTCTCCGGCGGTGCGGCCCTCAACATGGGTGCGGAATATCTGTTGATGTCGATCGCGGTCGTCATCATCGGCGGGACGGCCGTTGCCGGCGGCGATTCCAACGTGCCGGGCATCTGGGGCGCCTCGCTGTTCATGTTTCTGGTCGTCTCCATGCTGAACACTTATGGCTTCGGCGCGGGCCCAAGGCTCGTTCTGACCGGCCTGATTATTATTGCCGTCATTCTCGTTGCCGGCGGTCGCCCCGCTGGTGGGCGCTGACACTTTTCTCCCAAGATCCCTACAGGAAAACTGCGATGCCGACCGACGCCTCCATTTACGAAATCTACGACACGCGCTTCCGCAATCTGATCGTCCCGAGCGCCGACCTGGAGGAGCTTTACTCGGATTGCCGTTGGGCCGAGGGGCCGGTCTGGTTTGCCGATGCCGGATGCCTGATCTGGAGCGACATTCCGAACGAGCGCATGCTGCGCTGGGTGCCGGGCGGGAATGTCTCGATCTTTCGCGCGCCCTCGAACTTTGCCAACGGCAATACGCGCGATCGCCAAGGGCGATTGATATCCTGCGAACATGGCGGCCGCCGTGTCACGCGCACGGAGATCGACGGCTCCATTACTGTTCTTGCCGACAGTTATAAGGGCAAGCGCCTGAATTCACCCAACGACGTGATCGTCCGCTCGGACGGAACGATCTGGTTTACCGACCCAACCTATGGCATTCTCTCCAATTACGAGGGTTACAAGGCGGAGCCGGAGCAGCCGACCCGCAACGTCTACCGCCTCGATCCGGCCACCGGCGAGTTGGATGTCGTGGCGGACGATTTCCGCCAGCCGAACGGTTTGGCCTTTTCCCCGGACGAGACGAAACTCTATGTCGCCGACTCCGCCGCAAGCCACGACGTCAGCGCCCCCCGCCACATTCGTGTCTTCGATGTCGTGGATGGCAAGAAACTCGCAAACGCCCGGGTCTTCTGCACCATCGACACCGGCATTCCGGATGGCTTCCGTGCCGACATCGACGGCAACATATGGACAAGCGCCGGCGCCGGCGTTCATTGTTTTGCGGCTGATGGGGCTTTGATCGGCAAGATCAAGATCCCGCAGACGGTCGCTAATCTTACATTCGGTGGCCCGAAGCGGAACCAGCTTTTCGTTGCTGCAACGCGCTCACTATATCGGGTCTTCACGACCGCGAGCGGGGCTCAGATGCCTTAAGTGGTTGTTCCAAACTCCACCGTGGTTGGCGAGAATACGCTATGATGGCGTCAATGCGCAGGTTGTGGCGTTTAAGTTTCGAAGATTCCAGGCGCCTCATTTTCAAGTCCATCGTCGCCGACGGATAGAATCTGTATGACGATCTTGCTGGAAAGTCCGCCGGAGGCACTGTTGTTCGGGCGAAGAGTATTCGCACTCTCCTTTATTGTGTTATGGTAATTAACATACAAAAGCCAAGCAACTTAAAACTGGAGGGTTATTCTGCATGCGCACTTACGAACCATCTGAGTTTATTTCACAGTTGGCTGCCAATCAGCTTGTTGAACCCGTTGATTTAACACTATATGGATTGGTTAAGGTTGATGAAAACGACAGCTCTGTTCTGTGTTTTTCATCTTCGTTGTCGTGTGAGCAGTGGATATCTATCCCTGTTTCCTTGATCTCGTCTGTTGCACATGTTCGCAACGTGAAATGCAAAGATCACCAACATCCGCTTGCAAAGATTACACTTGCTGAGCCCAACAGAGAGGATGTCTCGGCTGTTCTTTTCATGCAGCTATTCGCTCAGGTCAGAGCGAATGCGCCCGCAACCCGAATGGTAACATCCAGTAAGAATCGTGCCCGGCAGGCTTGCGAGGTCCTTACATTCGATGATGTGCCCTACCTCTGCTGTGACGGAGAATGTTGGATATTGGTCTGATTAACGTCAGGTAGTTTGAGCAGCCCGCCCAAACGATTCATCGACCCCGGCAATCTTGCGACCGTGGCACGTCAAACTCAATACTCCCCCCGCGGCGGATGTAGCGTAAGCTGAAGATCCCGCAGGCCACGGCTGCCGTCGCGGCTGCCGGTTGCGGCGACGGCGGTGAAGATACGTTCGGCGTCGTCGTACATTTTCAGATTAAGGTAGCAGTATCCACGCAGCACCATTAGATCGACGCGCTCTTGCTGCAGTTGCGCGCGTTGATCGAGATAGAGCAATGTTTCGTGATAGCGCTTGCCCTCGAAGGCCGAAAGTGCGCGGTTGGCCAGTATGGCCACCTGTAATTCGGCGGCGCGCTGGTGGTTCATCGGCGCCTTGGTGGCGGCAACGGACGCATCGTTGGCAAGGCCAGCTCTCAAATAGGCCAGGCTCTGTCCATAGGCTGCCTCTTCGCGCGACTTCGAATCCGCATTGTTCAAGGCGACGCCAAAGGCTTCCACTGCTTCCATGGGCCGATTGAGGTTCATCAGGCACCAGCCTCGGGAAAGAGCGTTACCAGGCGTCAGCGCTTGCGCGTTCACGGTGGTTTTGCATCCTGCCGTTTTGCGTGGCGAGCGGGTGGCGACCCGGGCGCCGGCCTGTGGTTCAGCATAATCCTGGGATGGTGCACTGCGGGCGGGCGCGATCGGCTGGTCGGGCATCTGCGCATTGACATAGGGCCGTGTCACCGGAGGCTGAGGTGCCGCCTGGGAGATTGGGGGGAGCACATTCTGCGCTGCGCCTTGCTGCATCGATGTTTGAGGCAGAGCCTGCGGTGCGGACTGTGCGGCTTGGTTGGGCGACGGCAGCGGTTCTGACGTCGGCGTTCGAGGCGCCGGCTCGCCGAGCACGGCGATGCGTTGGGAGCGACCGGCCCATAGTCTTTGAACTTCGGCAACACCCTGCCGGTCGTTCAGCTGATTGCGGGTAATGGCAAGGCCATAGGCGGAGGGTTCGTCGTCCGGCTTCCAGCGCAAAGCGGTCTCGAACCAGCGAGCAGCTGCCTGCTGCTGGTTCATCGAGCGCGCAAACCACCCGAACTGCTGGGCTGTCGGGACGTATTTCTGCTTCACGACCTCCGCGGCGATGCGGCCTAGGACATCTTCACTGAGGTTGGCCGGCGGCTGCAGCGCGATCAGATTAGCGGTCGCCGCAAGGTAGGTTGCCATCGCATCCTTGGATTCATTGCGCCACTTATACATGGCGTCTTCGGCTTCCTGCGGCTTGCGATCGGCGATCAGCACCAGTGCCAAACCCTGTGAGATCGTTGCCGAATCTTCCTTCTCGTGCGCTGCTTTGAACCATTGCTCGGCATCGGGGTAGTTGCCGCGACGCAGATAATACCAGCCGAGGAGTGCGTCATCGGATGCAAGGCCCTGGCTGCGGGCGACACGCTCGACCTGAGATAGATAATCCTGCGATACCGTCAGCTTCGGATCGTCATTGCCCTGCGCGACGAAACGGCGAGCCAGATCGGTCCTGATACTGTCGAATTCACGCCCGCCATTGCCATCAGGCCTTTCGAGAGCCAAAAGGTCCTGCATCGGCTGATAGGGCAGCAGAGCCGCCGCCTTTTGGATGGTCGCAAGCCTTTCCTGCGGATTGGTGCAGGTTTTCAGGATATATTTATAGGCGTCCTGGCCGCGAGCGGCACGATCGGTGCGGATGAAGGCGTCGGCAACCCGCCAGAGGACGTCGATATCGCTGCAGGTGAGCAGGCTCGGCGTTCTCGCGCCGATGTCGATCACGGTCTGATATTGCTTCAGATCGGAGGCGTTGACGAGCCGGGTGCGGGCTTCCGCGATATCGAGTCGCTCCAGTAGATCGGTAGGCGGCTGCCAGCCGGGTTCGCTAGTCTGTCGGTCGGCGACGGCCTTGCGCACTTCGGCGTAGCGGCCCTCCGAATAGAGCTGCCACATGGCCTCGAGCTGCTTGTCGCTATTTTGCGGTATGGCCAGCGGATCGGCAGGGGGCTTCCAATTGGGGTAGAGCGCCTGCAGTCGGGAGATTTCGGCCTGCAGTCGCGCCTTGTCGCCCCGGCTTGCAAAATAGCGCAATGCACTTTCGTCGACCTTCGGCTGATTATCGCCAGCTTGTGCCGGGTTGGACTGCTGAGGTGATGTTGGCTTCGTTGTTTGCGGCTGTGCCTGTTCCGGCGAGGCTTGCGCCACAGAATCCGCGGCGGTTGTATTTGCCGACTTCGCGGGAGCGTCGGAGAGAACCGCCGACGGCGCAGCCGCCTGTATATGATCGGCAAGCGCCTGCAAGTCGGCGGGCTGTCCGGAGCTGCCGCCGGCCGAGCTGTTATCGGCGGCAAGCATCGCCTGCGGCTCGAGACGTGCCGACTTTGCCAGCTTGATCTTGTCTTCCGGCGAATCGTGATCCTTCGTCGCGAGCGTGAACCCCGCCACGGCGACGGCCATGAAAGCCATGATCAAGGTGGACTTTATAAACACTCCGGATGCTTCTCCGTGACGAAAGCCAGGCTCAACAGCTGCAAGGTGGCCGGATAGTAAAGCGATGGGGTAAACTGCCGAACCGAAGCAGGCAGTTTCGTACCGCTCACCACACACGCCACAACATCGTTAACAATTCTATAACCCACGTCGGGAAGCAGGTCCTTCGGCTTGCCGGTCGCCAGATCGATCGTGGCAGGCTCATCCTCCGCGACGGTCATTCCCTGCCGGAGGCGTGAAAGCAGCGCCTCGTCGTCGATCCCGGCGCGGGCCAGGTAAAGCGGGATCCTGACGCTATTATAGCCGAATTCCGCTTCGAAGCCGTCCGCGGGTTCCGGTTTTGCCTTGAGGCTTACCCAGTCGGCAGGAAGCTTGCGCGGGCCAAATTGCAGGGAGCGCAGCAGGGCAAGGCCGTCGTTGCTGAGCTTCTGCCAGCGATCGGAAGGCACCAGCAGCGCCATGACGGGGATCGCTTCGAAGACCCAATAAGATGGATTGATGACCGGCCCATCCTTGCGCCCTGGTGGCCGGTAACCTTCGGCGCCGGGAATAAGCAGCGTCGTCCCTGCGGACGTGATGACAAGATGAGCAAGGATGGATCTCGCCATGCTTGCGGCCGTCTGTAGATAATCTCTATTGTTCCAGGCCGATCCCGCCAGGGCTAGTGCGTAAGCAATCAGCAGATCGCCATCCGAAGCATTGTTCGTGTCCGCTACATGCGGGATGACGGCCGGATCCCATTTCCAGACGGCAAGACCGTCATCGCGCAGCAACAGCTCCGTGCGGGTAAAATACCAGATCTGTTCGAAATCGGCCGGATTGTTGGCCAGGTAGGCAAGCAGCATGCCGTATCCTTGCCCCTCGCTATGGCTAATGCCGCCATTGCCGTTGTCGATGATGCGACCATTCACATCCAGGAATTTCGCCTTGTAGGCGGCCCAGGCCTGCGGATCGATTGCAGCTCGTTGAGCGGCAGCCGGTTGCGCTGCCGTCATAATGGCCGCGCTGCAGATAGCAAGAACAAGGCGCCAAAGCTTCATTCGCGCCTGCCGATCTTGGAAAGAACACTTGCCGTGCTCACGCCGAGCAGGAAGGAGCCGATCACGAACAGCAAGGCGTAGGACAATATGTTGCTGGAAAGCCAGTTTGCGGCGATCAGCCGATAGTTTGTCAGCGACCAGGGCTGGGAGACGACAAAGCTGAATCGGCTCACGGGCACCGTATCGATTTTCCCCGTCTTGCCGGAATAGACCGTGATGCGACCGCCGATCTGCGACCAGGCATGTTGCGCGCTCATCGCCTCGGCGCCTGCCCGCAGGTCTCCGGCGCTGGGCGCGGTGACGACGGTCCAGGTTGCGTCATTGGTCGGATTTGCCTCCTGGGCGATCAGGAAGCTGTTTGCGTTCGATGGTGTGAACATCTGTTCGGAGCTGGGAATGAAGCGCAGCGAGCTCAGAGTAATGTCAAAATTGCGATGCATCCATTGCTGGAAGTTCTGCATCTGTCCCTGCAATATCCCGCCATTGATGCGCGTGCGCCAATCGGCAATCGTCACAGAAGCTTCCGGTATATTGCCCTGGCCAGGGGCGGGCGGACGCCAGGCGACCTGGCTCGCAGCGGAGATGTTCATTTGCGCAAGGATTGTCGACGGCAGCTGCGAAACGGATCCTATGAACAGCGCACTACGGGTGCCGACGGTATTCGGCGAGGCGGTCGGTTCGAAAGGGATCGGGTGACCGGCGGTGAGTGCCATCTGGCCTAGGAGCGTTGCGGTCGCGGACAAGGTGTCAGCATCCGGGCGGTCGATGAAGAGCGCGGCGGGCTCGGTCTCGCGGCTGTAGGGGTAGCCTGTGCCGGTGAGAGCCGCCAGATTCGGGCGCTGTGCGATCCTCGCGAAATCCGGCACCGTAAACTGGCTCGTGTCGAAGAGTGCAAATCGCGGCGTCATGCTCGATGTCGCGGCAGGCGCGCAGGCGGTATCCTCATCGGCCAGTAACATGGCTTCAAGTGTGATGGTGTTTAATCCCGGCTTGAAATGGCGCATGGTGATGCGGATGGGCAATTGCCGGAAAATGCCGCCCCCGGTCGCTGTGATCGGCTTGGTGGTGGCGATGCTGCCATTGACATAGACGTCGATGTGGCTGCCCGGCCGCACATCCGTGGCATAGGCCGCATCCAGCAGGATGGTCGCCTCGCCATAGGCATTCGCATAGAAATCGGAGGGGATCGCCACGTTGAAGCTGGTATGGAAACGCCGGCCGGAGAATTCTGTGGTCTTGACGCCCAGCTGTTCGAAGGAAAGGCTGGTGCCGGAATAGATCAATGGCGCGTCGGGTGCGGACCATCGTTGTGTTACCAGCAGATCTCGGCGGGTGCCTGGCGCGCGTTCGGTCGGCGACACGACCATGTCGACCGCAGACGCGATTGCCTGCCAGGATGGACCACTGATAAGGAGAAGCTGCTGACCGCTGCGCGGGTCCGTTGCAAAGGTCGCGAGCGCGCCACTTTGTGCTGCGGCCGGAACAGCAAAGATAGGCTGCAGCTCTGTCGGCGTGCCGACGACCACGGTCATTTTGCCCGGGCCGGGCGCGGGGAGGGCATCTGTGTCGAACGAAAAGGCCTGGTTCGGCATTCCGCTCAGAAGCGCCAGTCCCTGTGACAGATGCAGGATCGGCTTGGTCGTCTCTGGTTGAGCCAGGGCCGGTACGACGAGATTGAATTGCGTCTTGCCGATGCCGTCGACACCGATTGCGCGGATGGCATCGGTCGTCGACAGTTTTTCTGCGTCGCGGCCGGCGAAGCTGAGATAGGTTCTAGCGGGATCGATGTCGGACCAGAGCTCGTAGGTCGACGCAATATCACAGTCGACGCGGTGGCGCTGCGTCGCCTCGAAGGTCAGGAGATTGGCGCCGGGCTGCAGGAGCCCGCGCGGAATGTCGAAGCTGATATCGGACTCGTTGTCCGAGGAGCCGATCTGCTGCTGATGAACGGCGCGGTCGTTCACCAGAACGGTGATCTGGGATGCCTCCGGGGCGACGACAACTGCATTCTGATAGGCAAATGTGAGTTTTGCCGGGGCTGCCGCCTGCTCAGGCGTCAGATAGATCGACCAGGACTTGCGATCGGCCTCGCCCTCCAATCGCAGCTTTGCGAAGGGAACGACATAGCGCCGGAAGGCCGATACGTCGTTGCCGGCGGTCGCCTGCTTCGTCTTCGATGCCGCTTGTGGCGTTGTCTGCATGGGAGCAACGGGCGGGACGGCCTTTGGCGCCGGAGTTTGCGGTGTAGTGGCCGGCGGCGTCATGACCAGAGGCGGCGCGACCTGTGGTGCGACGGTTTGAGGGGTAGTGGCCGGAGGCGCTACCGTTTTCGGGGACTCCGTCTGCGGCGCGGCAGTTTGCGGGATAATGATCTGAGGTACTGTCGGCGCTTCGCCCTTTGGCCGCTCGCCGGACATGTCAAACGGCGCTGTCTGCGCCTGTGCTGTGACGGCGCCAAGGAGAAGCAGGAGGATGGGGAAGGTGCGGTTCATCAGCTTTTCGCCTTCGCATCCTGCCGTTGCTGCGTGCGATCGGAGCCCACGCCTTTGAACAGATAGAGCAGGCCACGGCTGGTCTGATAAAGCGACATGCTGAGGAACCAGAAGGTCCCGCGGATGATGCCGGGATTGCGCCGCCGCGCCTGCTGGAACTTCGTCCATTGATCGGAATTGGCAAAGACGAGATCGGCAATCAGGCGGTGGTCGGTAGCACCCTTCGGAATATATTGGCAGCCGATGGCCGTGATATCTCCCATCTGTTCGATATTGCGGACGACAATCGACAAGGTCACCATTTCGGCGCCGCTGTAGGGCTGAAAGCGTATGGTCGCTTCCGAGCCGACCTTGACCGGCTCCAGATCCTTGTTGAAGACGTTCAACCTGGCGCCGTGAACGGAGACGTCCTCGATGGAAGCAGAATTCCACCGTCCGTCGATCCCGAATTCGCTGCGGCGATCGACCCGCACGCGCCGTGAAGAGGCGCGCTCCCCGCGTTCGGAGACAACGCCGAGCGCACAGCCGGAAAGGATGAGGTTGATGATGTTCCAGCCGCCGACGACAAGCGTGACGTCCGCTTTATAGGGCTCAGCATAGATGCGGTATATGGTGACCGCTAGCGCGATGATCTGAACGGCGAAGATGACGAAGAACGGACGGCTGATTTCCGAAAGCCGGCTGACCGCGATGGACTCATCCTTGGCGGTGACCTTGAAGGTTGGCTTGCGGGGATTGAGCATGACCGAGATCACCGCCGGCAACAGATGTACCGTCTGAACATATTCGTAGAGCTCGGAAATCCAGGGCCAGCGGAACGACCCATAGAGATAGTTCTGCATCATCAAGTTCACGAGCATATAGGCAAGCGTATAGGCGAGAAACTCGCTGCCCGATGCCGTGAAGATCTCGAGATCGAAGAAGAGATAGCAGAGTGGTGCAAACAGGAAGATGGCGCGCGGAAACGGAAACAGCCAGAACAGCGTCGAGGACATGTAGCAGAGCCGCTGCGGCAGCGTCAGACCGCGCTTCAAGAGCGGGAAGCGGAAGCGCAGGATCTGCATCATGCCTTGCGCCCAGCGGCTGCGCTGGCCGATGAAGCTTGCGAAAGTCGCCGGTTGCAGGCCGGCAATCAGCGGCTTGTCGACATAGATGCTGTTCCAGCCGGCGCCATGCAGCGCAAGGGCGGTTTCGCAGTCTTCCGTGATGCTGACGCCGCTAAAGCCATTTTGCGATTGCAGCGCCTTGCGGCTGAGCACGGCGGCCGAACCGCAGAAGAAGGCGGCATTCCACTTGTCGAGACCGCGCTGGATGATGCCGTAGAACATTTCGTTCTCGCTCGGCATGCCGTCGAACGTACGCAGATTGCGCTCCAGCGGATCCGGATTGATGAAAAAATGCGGGGTCTGAACCAGAAAGAGCTTCGGGTCATCCTCGAAGTAGCCGACGGTCTCGCGCAGGAAATCACGCGCGGGCGCATGGTCCGCATCGAAAACGGCGATCAGTTCGCCGTTCGAATGCTCCAGTCCGTTATTGAGGTTGCCCGCCTTGGCATGTTCGTTGCGGTCGCGCGTCAGATATTCGACATCGAGATCGACGCAGAGCCGCTTGAGTTCGTCATGGCGGGCGATTGCCGCTTGCGATTCCAAAATCTTCGTCGAATTGCGCTTCTGTAAGGTCCCGCCATCATCAAGCAGCCACACCCTCAGCTTGTCGGCCGGATAGTCCATCGCCTTGGCGGAGGCGAGGGTGTTGGCCAGAAGATTGGTGTCTTCATTGTAGGACGGCACGAAGACATCGACGCTCGGGAAGTTCTTGGTTTCGGAAGCGCGGTTGGTACGCGGTGGTAGCGGCGTGGCGACGATGAAGAGGCTGAGCATCAGCATCGCCACGTTGTACATTTCGGCGAGGTAGAGCAGCAGGCCGGGAATGAAGTTTTCCGGCTGATTGACGGGCGGCAGCGTATAGGATGTGCGCCAATAGACATAACGCAGCACGATGGCGGTGCCAAAGGCGAGGGCCACCAGCCGCCAGGTTCCCTGCCGCTTGAGGATCTTGATGATCGCCATCAAAGTGACCACGACGGTGCTGGCAATCAGCTGCGTTTGAAGGTTGACCGGCAACGTGATCAGAATGATCCCGCAGAGCGCTATCACGGCCCATATCAAGATGCTGCGTGCAGTCTGCATTGGTGTCCCTTCAAAGGTATTGCCAGACGCCATCCTGGCGTCCCCAAGCGGAACCGCTGCTAGCGGCACCCCTGAGATATGCCAGTTGCCCCGTTACAGTCCGGTAAAGGCACGACGATATTGCTTGCAGTATTTGCCGGTAGTGGTGCGGCCGACGAACTCGCGCCGCTTCCGCCATTGATTTGGGAGGGCTCGTTTCCACCATCCGGCAGCGGTACGCGCGGTCCGATCATCGGCGGCAGCGCTGGTGCCGCCTGCGGCTGAGGTTGGATCACGACCGGCCGGCGCCTGATTGTCGGGCGCATTGTGACGGGGGCGGGCTGGTAGCCGATGCTGATCGGCGCAGTGCGGTAGGGTGCCGCGTCGGGATAGACCGGTTCGCCGGGCTTGCCGAGAGCAGCATCAGCACCGCGCGGTGCACCGAAAGGATTGAGCGCGGCGCCGGCAAAATGGCCAGCGATCGTATAACCGTAGACCGTGCTCAATAGCTCGCGTTCGCTCGCATGGGCGTCGCAGAGCCGGATGCGGACCTGCACCATGCCGAAATTGCGCTGCTCCTGCTGTGGCGCAAAGCCGGCCTTCACCTGCTGCCAGGCATAAAGACAGGTATCGCCGGCCCGGCTCTGGCCGGAAGCATAGCCGAACGGCCCGTAGCTGTTCTGGACGAACGTTGCCGAGCGCGCGAGCCGAACGCCAGGTATTGCGGCCGCCATTTCGCGAACAATCACCCGGTCACTGATCGTATCGAACGGCCGGCTCCCAAATCCCGGATTGGGGCCTGTTATGCCTTGAAATTGGACCTTGAGGAAGTTCTGGCCTGAAACGGAAGACGAGGTGGAAAGTGCGATCGTCTGCTCGACATCCTTGCCATGCCGGCGCTCGACCACGTTTATAATCGCTGGTCCACCGGGTGGCGGAAATGCCAGCGCCTTGTCACTTGTGACCGTTTCCACGCCGATCGATTGGTGAACCTGACCGGTTGTGGTGCAACCAGCCCCGATACAGGCCAACATTATCAAAACTATCGTCTTTGAAAAATGCATCTTTTAGATCGCGGCAATCCTGGTCACATTCATCGGCAAATTGCGCGACGGTCTTTGGAATCAAGTCCTTGTATTCACTATAGCAAATAAAGGTGATTATGGTTAACCGATGGTTAATTTCGCCCATTGGAGTGCCGGAAGAAGACAGAAATGCGCAGCCAACGCGCTCCATCGTGCCGAATGCGCGAAGCACGATATTTTTCCTAAGAAAAGGCTGAAACTTCAGGCGGCAAGCCTATGAATTCAGAATGAATTTTTTCTTCGAAATGCGATCTGGACGGCCCGGTTCAGCGCGACCGGAAGGACCGACATGTGGTTCTCTTCGGCATATACTTCAAAGGTGATCGTTCCTGTGGATGACACCAGTTTGCCCCATCTCTCAGCCATCTCGCGGGCAAGTTCTATCGTGCGCGTTTCCTTCGCACGCTCCTGACGTTTTTGCTCGTCGGCGGTACCTTTATGGAAGGGCGCGAGGTTCTCGCCTTCATACTGACCGGCGGAAAGATGCAGTTCCGTATCGAGCGGCTCTTTGTACCTGTCGAGGAATTTTCTCTCCATCGAAAGAATAGCTGAATCTTCCCAGTAGATCGCTGGGCTTGCGGAAATCCAGCGGCTGAAGGCATCGGGTTTGCAAAACAGCGCGTAGAGCGTGAACAGGCCACCAAACGAATGGCCGAAAAGCGTCTGGCGCGAGCGGTCGATCCGAGCTTGCCGCTCTATCCAAGGTTTGAGCTCGTCCTCGATGAGCGCCAGAAAGCGTTCAGCACCCCCGGTCTTTACATCCGGCGTATCGGGAAAGAACGGCGGATAGACGCGTCCGGGCGGCGGGCTCAAATCCCAGGAGCGGCGGAGCGGGTCATATGGCTCGTCCGTGGGATAGCCGATGGCAACGATGACGCCTTCTGTGACATTGGTTCCGTTCGGATAGCTCGCCTGCACCTTCAGCGCGTCGACGGTGGTCGCAAAGCAGGCGTTGCCGTCGGTCAGGTATAGGATCGGCCAACCCTCCGGCGGTGCCGGTTTGTCCGGGCGATAGAGAAAGATCCTGTGCGGATGATCGGCATTGTCAAACTTCAGGTCAATGAATGTGCAGCCGGGAAGGGTGGCCGGCGCCAGAATGGAAGCGGCATTGTGTGATGATGTATGAGACATGGCCTCTCCGGCTGACCGATCATGTGGGGCGCCGGAATAACAGCGCCGATATTTGCAGAAAGATGATGAAAAATCTCATATTATTGGGGGCGCGATCTGGCAAGCGGGCCAAATGCTTTGCTAAGCGTAATTTTCAGGTGCCTCCTGCAATTCGGCGTTCGGCCAACGGGGCCATTCTGCAACATGAGAGTGGAAACGAATAAAAAATATGACTCTTGTACTCATGTATTCTTGACGCCGGCTGCGCCTGCGAACTAATTTGCGCCATCTTTTTCCGAAACGGGCAGGCGCAAAGGGCTTATGAAGCAGAAATCCCATAATTGTATCAGTAATTTGACACGAAAGAGATTCCATCTTGCAAGCGGCGCCACCGCACTTGCAACAGTGTTTGCTTTAAGTGGAAATGCCTTCGCACAAGATGCTGCGGTCGATGCGAACAATGGAAATGCCACTCAGCTCGCGCCGATCATCGTCAGCGGCCAGTCGAGTGACGCAAGCGATAACACGACCGTGGCGGCAAAGAAGAGCAGGGGCGCCACCAAGATCAATACACCGATCCTCGAGACGCCTCGTTCCGTATCGGTGGTGACCAAAGAGGAGCTCGAACAGCGCGGCGCTCAGGATATCGTCGAGGCGGTGCGTTATTCGGCTGGCGTCCAGACCGGCTCCTATGGCTTCGATCCGCGCTTCGATCAGGTCTATATTCGCGGCAATGATGTTACGACCGACGGCGACTATCGCGACGGGCTGCGTCAGCCCTACATGAATTATGCGATGTTCCGGACGGATCCCTATGCGCTCGACCGCGTCGAGATCATCAAGGGGCCGGTATCCGTGCTCTATGGCGCCGGTTCGCCGGGCGGGATCGTCAATAAAATATCGAAGCTGCCGACCGAAGAGACGATCAGGGAAGTCGGCGTTCTCTATGGAACGTCGGATCGTGCCCAGACGATGTTCGATTTTGGAGGCAGGGTCAATCAGGACGATGACAGCATGCTGTATCGCATCGTCGGCCTGGCGCGAAAGGGCGACACCAATTTCGATATCGCCGACGATCGTTATCTGATCCAGCCGTCCTTCACCTGGAAGCCGGACGACACGACGAAAATCACCATCTATGGCTCGGCGCAATCGACGGAAACGGATGCCAGTGTCGGCGCCATGATCGGCCCCGATGGCAATGTTCTCGACTATCGCGACAGCGACCCGGATTACGATTATCAGAGAACCAAGCAGCAGCAGGTCGGCTATCAGTTCGAACACGAGTTCGACGGGGGCTTTACCTTCCGCCAGAATCTTCGTTTCTCTCATCTGGATTTGAAGTCACGCTATCTCAGTACCCTCGGCTGGGTCGGAGACGTCGCCCAGCGTGGTGCGACGGCGATCGGCGATAGGATGAATGTCTTCCAAGTCGACAACCAGCTTGAATCCAAATTCGAAACCGGTCCGGCTGCTCATACCGTCTTGTTCGGTCTCGATTATACCCGCATGAGCGATTCCTTCGCCTATGGGATGGATGCGACGACCAGCCCCGCCTATGACTTCGATATCAGCAATCCGAGATATGGCGTATCCGGCCCGACACCGGCCTATAATTTCAGCCGGGTTGACGCCAGCCTGCAGCAGTTCGGCGCCTATGCCATGGATCAGATCGAACTCGACAAGTGGCGCTTCACGCTCGGCGGGCGCCAGACCTGGGTGAAGCAGTCGACCGACACCACCATTGTCTCCACTGATACGACAACCAAAGACAGCTTCAACAAGAATGCATTTTCCTACCAGGCTGGTGCGCTCTATCTCTTCGACAACGGCATTGCACCCTTCACCAGCTATTCCACCTCGTTTAATCCGGTCACACAGCGGTCTGCATCCGGCAGTATTCTCGATCCGACCAAGGGCGAACAGTACGAGCTCGGCGTAAAATACCAGCCGCCAGGCACCGACATTCTGCTTTCGGCCGTTGCCTATCATCTGGTGGAGAAGAACAAGCCGGTTCTCGTCGATCCGCTGATGGGCATTTATGCCTCGCTCGGTGAAGTGACCAATAAGGGGATCGAACTGGAAGCCAGGGCAAACATCACCGATGGCTGGGATGTGGTTGCCGCCTATGCCTATAACCACTCCGAAATCACGCGTGGTGACAATGCCGGAAACGCACCGGCCGTAACGCCCCAAAACATTGCCAGCCTGTGGTCGAACTACACGTTCCAGGATGATTCTGCCGCAAAGGGCCTGACCGTCGGCGCCGGCATTCGCTATACCGGCGAGACCTACACCAGCACGGCCAACACCGACAAGAATGATGCAAGCGTCTACCTGGATGCGGCCGTGTCTTACGACTTCGGCGCGGTCGATCAGAAATATAAGGGCCTGATTGCAAGCGTCGATGTCCGCAACATCGCCAACCGCCGCCTGACGGTCTGCAACGAAGGCTATTGCTACCTCGGACAGGGCCGCAACATCACGGCCTCGTTGAAGTATCGCTGGTAAGCTTATCGGGGCGCCGTATTCTGTGCGGCGCCCGCTCCACCCCGATAGCTTCCTTTCATCGGCCGAACTCGACCTTACTGTCAGCAGGGCTACTTTGCAGCCTAAGCCTGTTGCAAGATACCCGCATTCTTGCCGATGCGGCGATGAGGCTGTAGCTAGCAGAAAATGTACCCGACCATCCCATCGCGAGGTTCCGTATGGCTGAGGTTCTTTTGTTCCACCACGCACAGGGATTGACCCCGGGTGTGCGAGCATTCGCTGATGAGTTGCGGGGTGCCGGTCACATCGTGCACACGCCTGACCTATTCGATGGACGCACTTTTCAAAGCATCGAAGAGGGGCTCGCCTATATCGGCGATGTTGGATTCGACGATATGCGGGAGCGCGGTGCCCGCGTCGCTGACGATCTGCCTCCTGCGCTCGTCTATGCCGGGTTCTCGTTCGGCGTGCTGCCTGCGCAGAAGCTGGCCCAGACACGGCCCGGAGCCCGAGGAGCTCTCTTGTTCCATTCCTGCCTGCCGATCAGTGGCGGATGGGCCTTCGGGCCTTGGCCAGATGGCGTGCCTGTCCAGATTCACGGGATGGAAAACGACCCGATCTTCGTAGGCGAGGGCGATATCGATGCCGCCCGGGAGATTGTGGCGAAGGTCGAGGACGCGAAGCTTTTCCTTTATCCCGGCGATCAGCACTATTTCGCCGACAGTTCGCTTCCGTCTTATGATGCGGGTGCAACTGCGCTGCTGACGAGCCGAGTACTTGAGTTCCTGGATCGCGTCTGATCGAAGCCAGTGTTTTGGTTTGAACTTAGTTCCCAAAAGTGGTCGTGCAGCAACGCAAGCAATCTGCCCGCCTTCGGCTAGCAAGCATCCCGTTTGCATATATGCCGCGCTCGGGGAGCAACTGCTACGTGAGACTATGCCGCCCTTCGCCGTTTCATCAGCAACATCAACAGCAGCGGAGCGCCGACGAGAGCCGACACAAGGCCGGCTGGCATCTGATAGGGAAAGGCGATCATCCGGCCGAACCAATCCGCAAGCACCATGAGACTGCCGCCGGCGAGTGCTGCACCTGCAAGCTGAGGAGCCGCGCGTCGGAGGCCAAGCTCGCGCGCCAGATGCGGCCCCATGAGGCCGATGAAGCTCAAGGGGCCGACGACCAAGGTTGCGGCCGCAGTCATGGCTGCGGCAAGGGCAAAGAGGCAGGCGCGGGCAAAGTTGACACGAATGCCGATTGCCTGGGCCGCCTGAGCCCCAAGCGGCAGCAGGTCGAGCCAGCGATGAGCCAGAAAGGTAAGCGCAAGGCCTGCTATTGCTGCCATCAGCGCAGAGATTGCCTTTGGTGTATCAACGAGATAGGTCGATCCGCTCATCCATTGCATGACGATCATAGCGCGCGGATCGCCGCTCGCGGCCAGCACGCTGATGAAGGCATCCAGCATGGCGCCCAGCGCGATGCCCGTCAGAAGTACTCGTTCCGGCGCGAAACCGGATCGGATGCCGAATAGGAAGATGGCGATAAGCACGGCGAAGGCACCGATACCGCCGAAGCCCAGTTGGGCGGCCATGTCGGGAGCAGGCAGAAGGAAGAGAGCGGCGGTGACGCCGAGGGTAGCCCCTGCCGAAATACCCAGAACCTCCGGACTTGCCATCTCATTGCCGCTGAGGCGTTGCAGGATCGCGCCGACGACGCCAAGCATGGCACCTGCGGCAAAGGCACCGGCGATGCGCGGCAGACGATAGGGCAGTACGTCAGGCCAATGGAGATAGGCAAGCAGCGTCCATGTGCCATCCGGTGCACGCCCGAAGAAGACTGCGCCCGCCAGGAGAAGGACGAGCGCCGGAACTGATGCAAGCAAGAGTACGCGCGGCGTATGTAAGGCGCGGCTCGCATTCTGAGAGGGGGAGGGCGCGCTGCGCTGCGCGGCCTTCAAACGCGGCAGCATCAGGAGCAGCAACGGTGCGCCTAGCAGTGCAGTAATAGCGCCCGTCGGCAAGAAGGTCGAAGAAGCCCCGGAGAGCAGCACGAGGGCTTCATCGGTCAGCAGCAACAAGCCCGCGCCGATGAGGGGTGACCAGATGAGCTGGCTCTTCATCTGTCTAGCGCCGGCAAGCTGGGCGATGCGCGGCGCGATGAGACCGATGAAGCCGATAACGCCGACGGCGCTGGTGACGATCGCGGCAAGCGCAATTGCGATGCAAACGGCAACAACGCGCGTGCGCTTGACCGACAGGCCAAGTCCGCTCGCGCCGCTATCGCCAAGTTCCATGAGTGCGAGCGGCCGCGCCATCAGCAAGGCCGCGATGGAAAGTGTGGCGATTTTCGGGAGAAGGGAAAGCGGAATGGTCCAGCTTTGCTGCGCCAGCGATCCGGCGCCCCAGATGAAGAGGCCGGAGAGATAGCGATCGTTCATCAGAACGAGAATGGCGGCAAGCGCTCCACTCCAGACGCCGACGATCAAGCCGGCAAGCACCAGCGCCAAGGGCGAGAAGCCGCGCCTTGCGCCGATCAGGAAGACGACTGCCGCCGCCGCGGCACTCCCGAACAGGGCAACGGCATCGCGGCTGAGACCCTGAAGAGCGGGAAAGCCAAGCATGACGGCAACAAGCGCAAGATTGGCGCCGGCCGAAATGCCGAGCGTGGAGGGCGAGGCGAGCGGATTGCGCAGTACCTGCTGCAGCAGGCTTCCCGACAGCGAGAGCGCGGCACCCGCCAGCAAGGCGGTGACGATCCTCGGCAGCGTCGAATAGATGAGTAGCAGGCGTTGAGGGTCGTAGCCTGCTTTCTGCTCGAACAAGCGTGAAAGGTCGGGCGCCAGTTGATGCCAGGCAAGCAGGCTGGCGAGCGCGAACAGCGTCAGCGCCACGGCTGGAGCACCGAGGCCGTTATTTGCTTCGGTGCGGATCATGCGAATGTTTCCAGATGGTCGAGCAATATGCGCGCGAAGCGCTCCGCTTCCTGCACCATGCCGAACATCAAGGTGCCCGGCAGCACGGAGACGCGCCCGGCTCGGACAAAGGGAAGGCTGGTCCACAACGGACTATCCTGGAGATTGTCGAGCACATTTGGCGGAAGCAGGGGTTCGAATGCGATCAGACGCAAGCTTTGATCGAGCGTCGCCAATTGCTCCAGCCCGATCGTCTCGAAGCCCCAGTAGTCGCCCGGCTTGGTCCAGGCGTTTTTTAGCCCGATCCTGGTCATGACGTTCTGGTAGAGGCCCGCGCCGCAATAAATGCGAGCATGGCGCGGGTCGACAAAATTGATGAGCGCCAACGGCGGAGGGTGGAGCTTTTTGACGCGGTTTGCGCAGTCATCGAAGAATTGTTCCGACCGGGCAAGGAATTCTTCCGCCTGTTGCCGCCGGCCGATGGCGTCGGCCAGTCGGCGCGTCGCCTCGATGGAACGTGGCAAAGCTTCGCCGCCTTCGGCAAAGATCGTCAGTTCCAGCACCGGCGAAATCGCCTCCAGTTGCGGCTTCAAAGGCGCAAGAAAGGGCGTCGTCAGGATCAGTGCCGGCTTGACGCTTGCCAGGACCTCGAGATTGATCTCGCCGGTGGTGCCGAGATCGATGACGCCATTGGGCATTTTCGGTTCGACGACCCATGTGTCCCAATCGGCAAGCGAGGCGATGGCGGCGGGCGTGACGCCGAGCGCCAGCAGTGTTGATGCCAGGCCATAATCGAGGGAGACGATCGGGCCGGATATGGTTCCTGAAGCCACTCCCGCTTGCGGAACGGCAAAAAACGCCGCGGCGGCAAGCAGCGTGCGTCGCGAAAGCATCAGGTTCTCGAGGCTGCCTTCAGATGACATAGGCAAGCGGCGTTCCATGCACGGGATGGGCGGTGACGCCCATATTGGTGCCGTAGATCGTATTGAGCGTTTCGGCCTTCATGAGGCTCGGCGACGGCCCCGCTGCAATGAGGCGCCCCTGCTTCAGCGCGTGCAGATGATCGCAGAAATGTGCCGCGACATTGATATCATGCAGGACGAGAATGACGCTCAGATCCTTCGTCCGGCAAAGCTCGCGCACCAGGCCGAGGATTTCCATCTGGTGGGCGATGTCGAGCGCCGATGTCGGCTCGTCGAGCAGCAGGCAGCGGCTGTCCTGCGCGACCAGCATGGCGATCCAGACACGCTGACGCTCGCCCCCGGAGAGCGTATCCACGATGCGGCCCGCCAAGGTATCGACATGCGTCAACTTCATCGCGATCTCCACCTTTTCCCGGTCGAGATCGGTGAAGCGCCCGAGCGCCCCATGCCAGGGGTAGCGCCCGCAGGCGACGAGTTCCTCGACGGTCATGCCGGCCGCCGATGAGGTGTCCTGCGGCAGATAGGCGACGGCGCGGGCAAAGGCCCGCATATCGTAGGAGCCGGCGGCCACGCCATCGAACAGGATGCGTCCGCCGGTCGGCTGAATCTGCCGAGCCAGCAGTTTGATCAGCGTGGATTTGCCGGAGCCGTTATGGCCGATCAGGCCGGAAATCTCGCCCGCCTTGAAGCTGATGTCGAGCGGATGAAGAATGGTTTTGCCGTCGACCTCGAAACGCAGGCCTTCCGTCGCGAAGACCGTTGCGTGACTTTGATCGTTTCCGGTGATCCTATCGTTTTTCATTATCATTCCTGCTGAAGCCCACCGGCTTCCTAAAATTCCGGTCGCCGGTGAGCGATGCGTTAGTTGATCGAGGTCAATGGCTTGACGAAGAAGAGACACGGATCGCTTTCGCGCCAGAGGGTTGGAAATATCTCGGCGCGTATGAAACCGTTTCTGTCGTAGAAGGCACGGGTCTTTTCATATTGCGGTTCGTCCCTGCCGCGCGGCGCCAGCGTCTTGACCGTCAGAAGCTTGCAATCGGAAGAGCGGGCGAAGGTCTCTGCTGCGGACAGCAATCGCTTGCCGACGCCGCTGCGATGATGCCGGCGCCTGGTTGCTATCACGAGAATCTCCATGGCGGCCGGCGGATGGGCGCGCAGCGACACGAAGCCGGCCACAGTATCCGCCTCGACGCAGCCGAACATCGGCAGGGCCTCCACGGCGCCCGCGCAGGCTTCGATGACATCGGGGTCGGTAAACCAATCGGTCAATTCCAACATGATGTCACGACAGATGGCGCCTTTGGATTCGGTTATCTCGATGGTTTCCTGCATCTATTTTTCCCTTTCCTGGCGATGGAGTGCAGTTTGCGTGCGATGGCGGTGAACCGCCATCAGGCCTGCATCTCCCGCACCCGTGTTGTTCGGTTTCGTCTGTGGCTGCTGCCGGCAGTGCAAGCATGATCGGCCTCGAGCGAGATAGCGGCGAGGCACCGCGAATGCGCCTCCCGCAGAAGGCCGCAAACAAGGGCGCAGGATACACCCGCCTCCCTGGCGATGATGTTCTGGGGGATATCGTCGAAATAGTGCTCCTCATAGAACTTCCGGGTTCTGGCAGGCATGGATTCGACCGTGCAGCGGAAGGCCTTGTAGGCCTCGGCCTCGTGAAGGCGCTCCTCCGGGCTTCCATAGGCCGAGGTGTTGCCGCCGACTTCCTCTTCGACGAACAGGCCGCGCTCATATTGCCGGCGTCGCATATGATCGGTCGCCAGATTGCGCACCATCCGCATCACATAGGGCGTTGGAGCCGCTATATCCTCGTTCAGTGGCTTGGAGACCAGCTGCAGGAGAACTTCCTGCACGACATCCTCGGCCAAGCTCATGCAGCCTGTGATCCTGCGTGCGACGGAGAGGAGCTTCGGATAGGCGTGAAGTGCTGTTTGGAGTTGCGCATTGGAAGTCGACTGCGAACGGTTGGCAATCATGTCGGGCTCTCGCTGAAATCCAAAGTTGCATTTCTGTGTGCCCCTCTTTTTGAGAGGAACCTATAAAACATGACAATGATAGTCAAGATAGCGGAGTCGAAAAGTGAAGCATCTCCTAAATCATGGTTTATCCACCTGATTTTATTTCAATTTTTTTATGGATCTAGAAGAAAATCCCGCTTTTATGATGCTGCCATTGCGGCCATGCTGTAGCGTTTGATGTCGCGATAGCCCACTGAAAACCTCTGCTTTCTCCGTCACTTATCCGGCCCGAATGGATGAATAGCGCTTCGCCTGATACCTGATATCTGCCTTCTAAGGTTGTATTTCCCGGCGTCGGTATCACGCTTTGCGGGTCGACCAGAAAACCCTGGCCGAAGCATTTCAACGCAGCCTCTTTCTGAACCCAGCAGGCGAGAAAAACATCGCGGCGATGTCGTCCATCCAATTGATGCACCTGATTGAGCTCTTGTTCGGAAAGGATCATCGGCATGATCTCGGAGGCTTCCTTCTCCGAAAATGCATCGAGACGCTCGATATCGATGCCGATGCGGGCGCCGCGGCAGATCGCAAGCGCTATGCGATCTTTCGTGTGCGACAGATTGAAGTCGATGTCAGGGTAATCGCGCAGATAGGGTCTGCCGGAAGGGGTAATCGCAAGACAAAGTGCTTGCGGGGCGCAGCCAAGCAGATTGGCGATGACGCTTCGACACAGGACCCGGCCGGCAACGAAAAGGCGCCGCGCCGAGCATGATCTGAACGCTGCGGCACGGCTTTTTTCTGCTTCGCTCAAAATCGAGTCCGGTACGGGAAGCCCGTCAGATAGGTGCAGGCTATGAAGTTCCACCTGCACCGTCTCTTCCCCCGGTTGGCCCGTCTTCACCTATTCCGCTGCCTGTCCCATGTGAGAGGGAAGGTTCGAGGGCTGTCCGTGCGTTTCCCACTGTACGATGGGATCGAGCTGATCGAGATCAAAATGCTGGCGGCCGAGCAACGCGTTGGCGATGACCGCGCTGCGCCATGCGGCAAGGCTAAGCTGCGGCTCGGCAATGCCGTGGCTATGGCGTCCGGCATTGAGAACGAAGATACGGTTATCACGCGGCCCATCCCATCTGAGCGAGAAATCGCTTTCGAGTACCGGTTCGCCGATGGAGCTGAGCTCGATGCGGTTTTCGAGCGAATGCAGGAATTCCGGAAGCACAAAGCGATAGCCGGTTGCAAAAACGACCATATCGACCGTCAGTGTTTCGATGCTGTCATCGAAGCCGTTGCGCATGGTCAGCGTGATTTCGGGACCATCCTGCTCGGCTGCGATGACGTTGCGGAAGGGGCGCAGCGATATGCTGTGGTCGGGGTGCCTGGCAGCATCGAGCTTTCGCTCGTAGAGCCGGCGATAGAGCTTCTTCAAGGTGGAGGCGGAAACGCCGTCGCTCGCCAGCACTTGCCTGCGTGTGTGAGTGAGCCGCAGCTCTTCGGGAAGTCCGTGGAAGCGCTCCATGTAGCTTGGTGTGAAGAGCTCATTGGTGAAGGGCGTGGCGTCGAGCGGCTCGAAATTCGGCCGGCGGCTGATCCAGTGGATGGATGAAACCCTATTCAGATCCAGGAGTGCATCGACGATCTCGGCGCCGCTCTGGCCGCCGCCGATGACGGCAATGCGGGGCGCTTTGACATCACCGATACGTTGCGTCGCTTCGCTGCTATGGAAGGTCATGGACTTCGGCAGCTGTTCGGCCCAAGCCGGACGAGACGCTATCTTGCCGACGCCGACGGAGAGATTGCGAGCGCTGATCGCACCATCGTCGGTGGCGATGGAGAAAAAGCCGTCATTGGCATGGACCTCCCGGACGCTCGCGCCGAAGCGGAGCGACGTTAGCCCGCGTGCGACCCATCCGAGATAATCGGCGAATTCCTTGCGCGGAACGGCTTCATATTCCGCATTGAGAAACTGATAAAAACGTTTATGCGCAACGAGATATGAGAGGAAGCTCCACGGACTTGTCGGGTTGGTGGCCGTCACCAGATCCTTGAGGATGGATGTCTGCATTTCCGCACCCGGCAGCATCATTCCCGGATGCCATGCGAAGGATGGACGCCGTTCGAAGAAGTGGACGGAAAGTTGCGGTATAGAATCGAGCTGAGCGGCAAGGCTGAGGTTGAAGGGACCGATTCCGGCCCCGGCGAGGTCGAGCACGTGCGATGTCATGGTGCAGCTCCAGAATGATGTCGAAGAGGGGGTTACTTGACGGCGTCTTTGGACAGCGGCGCCGGCGCAAAAGCATGGTCGAGCCGCCGGGCGAAACGCTGATGGAATGGCGTCTTGCCGATGATCGTCAGATGGTTGGTGCCGGTGACGATCTCCGATGCCGTGGCATTCGCCGAATAGCGCCGCCAGTCGATGACGTTGAGGGCACGCGTGAGAGAATCCTCGGCCGCGAAGGCATGGATACGGAAATCGGATTGCGCCAGGCGGTAGTTGCGGAAGATCATCGCATTGTCGATGAGGATCCAGAACGTATGCTCTTCCGAGCCGATATCGGGACCATCCGTTGGCAGTTTGACGTTATGCTTGACGATATGATGGAGGAACTGTTCGTAGACCTCCTCGTCCATGGCGGCGAACAGCCTCTTCCAGTCCTCGCGCATCGGCGTGGTGGCAAGCCAGCTCTGCACGGCAGCATGGGTGCGATCTCTGATGCCGTCTTCGAAGCGCGGCATGATGCCGACGGTAAATTCCTCGTCCATATCGCAGACATCGACCATGCCGATCATACGCAGATCGATGTCGTTGCCGAGCTGCCGGGCGGCCTCATAGGCGAGTAGTCCGCCCCACGACCAGCCGAGGAAGGCGCAGGGCCGACCCTTGGCTTGTCTGCGCACGGCTTCGGCGTAACGCGCGGTAATGTCTTCGACACGGGTGCTCAGCGTCTTGGTTTCCGTCAGCGAATAGCAGATGAAGCCGGTTGCTGGCTGTTCCGGGCCGAGATAGTCGACAAGCCGCATATATTCGCGCGTGCTGACGAGCAGGCCCGGGAAGCAATAGAGCACCGGCCGGTCACCATTGCGGCGAAGGTAGACGACGTCGACGCCAGTTTCATCGCGGCTGCCGTCGACCGCCAGCGCCAGATCGCGCACGGTAGGGTGATTGAACATATCGGCGATCGTCAGCGGCCATTCGGGATGGCGCATCTTCAGGCGCGAGACGATGCGCACGGCCATCAGAGACTGTCCGCCAATATCGAAGAAATTCTCCGTGACGCCGATATCACCGATGTCGAGGATATCCTTCCAGACATCCAGGATAGCTTTTTCCTTGTCGTTGGCAGGTAACGCCATTTCGCGTTCGATGCGCGGTGCGGGCAGGGCCGCGCGGTCCAGCTTACTGTT
This sequence comes from Rhizobium sp. BK312, assembly GCF_014193605.1. Classification (NCBI taxonomy): domain Bacteria; kingdom Pseudomonadati; phylum Pseudomonadota; class Alphaproteobacteria; order Hyphomicrobiales; family Rhizobiaceae; genus Rhizobium; species Rhizobium sp. BK312. The sequence continues at coordinate 798,642 of NZ_JACHZP010000002.1, forward strand.
CGGCCCCATCGGCAACTCGTCGATCAGCATGATGGTCTGTGGCACCATGTAATCGGGCAGGGCCGTCATGGCGGCGCGGCGCAGCTCGGTCACGCTCAAGCTCTCGCCCTCGCGCGGCACAACATAGGCGACCAGAGAACTGCGCCCGCCGTCATTGTGCAGGAGAATGACAGCCTCGGCGACACGCTGATCGGAGCGCAGCACGGCTTCGATTTCGCCCGGCTCGATGCGGAAGCCGCGCAATTTGATCTGATGATCGACGCGGCCGGCGAATTCGACGATGCCATCTTCCCGCCAGCGGCCGAGATCGCCGGACTTGTACAGTCGTTCGCCAGGTGTGAAGGGATCCGGAATGAAACGATCCGCCGTCAGCTCCGGCTGGCCGAGATAGCCGCGTGCCAGGCCGCTGCCGCCGATATAGATTTCGCCAATCACGCCGACCGGAACCGGCGCAAGGTCGGCATCAAGCACATAGATGCGCCGATCGCCCACGCCGCGCCCGATCGGCGCGACCGTTCCCTCGAAGCGGGTGCCAGCCGGAATCTTCCAGATCATCGGCGTCATGATCGTTTCGGTCGGGCCGTAGCCGTTGATCAGCAGCTGCGCCTTCAGGTTCTCGGTAATCATGTCGAACACCGCCTGCGACAGTGCCTCGCCGCCGAAGGAATAGAGCCGCAACCGCGGAATTTCGCTGTTCTCCCCGGCATATTCGGCCAGCCCCCGGACATAACTTGTGGGCAGGCTGGCATTGTTGACGCCGTGTCGCTTCATCGCCGCGAAGGCATCTTCCGGTGTGGCGAGCTTGTCCTGCGTCAGCACCACGCCGCCGCCTGCCATCAGCGGCACCATCCAGCGCTCATGGCCGCCATCCGAGGTGAAGGGCAGTACCGGATATTCGCAGGATTCCTCGCTCATCTCGTAGATGCGCAAGGTGGCCTTGCAATGGTGCGCGAGTGGTCCGTGCTCGACCGCCACTCCCTTCGGGACGCCTGTCGAGCCTGACGTGTAGATGACATAGGCAAGGTGCTGCGGGGCAATGGTCGTTGCCGGTGCGTCGGCGCTCTCGGCGGACAGGTCGATGGCATCGAGATTGAGGTAGGGTGTCGCGATATCGCTCGGCAGGTTGGCGATGTGCTTTGCGCGGGAGATGACGAGCGAGAGGCCCGGGGCGGTCAGTATGTGACGATTGCGGGCCTCAGGGTGATCCGGCTCCACCGGCGTGAATGCGCCGCCGGCCTTCAGCACGGCAAGAATGGCGATGATCGCGTCGATCGATTTTTCAAGGGCGATAGCGACGCGCTTTTCCGGGCCGATCCCCATCGCGATCAACCGATGAGCCAGCCGGTTGGCGGCAGCTTCGAGTTCCCCATGTGTCACGGATTTCTCACCCTGTGCGACGGCAAACGCATTCGGCCGCCGTCTCGCCTGCGCGGAGATGACCTCGTGGATCGGCGTGCCGTCGTCCGGCTCCGGTGCGTCCGGATAGGGTGCCGAAAGCCTGCCCAGCTCTTCCGGTGACACGAAGGGAATATGTTTGACCTGAAGGCCGGGGCTGGCCTGTAACTGCGCAAGTGCCATGGTAAGATCGTCGGCGAAGCGTATGATTTGTTTTCGATCATGCTTCTGCGGGTCGAAGCCGATGTCGATGCGCAATTTGCCGACGGAGGCCGGGGAAACGGTAACGACCAGATCGGCATCGCGACGTGCCGGCGGTTCTATGGGGCTGCGCAGCGCGACTTCGTTCGAGGTTGCTTGCAGGAGACGCAGGGGTGGACGCACATCGAGGAGCGTCTTGACGAGGCCGGTGGTGTCGAAGGATTCGTCCCGTCTTATCAACGCATCGGCAAGGGCCTCGAAGGGCAGGGATTGCCTGATAGCCGTATCGATTTCCTTGACGAACGCATTGCGAACGTCCTTGAGTGTCATGGTGCCATCGAGTTCCGGCGTTAGGATCAACACGTCCTCGCAGCGGGCGGCGACTTTCTGCCTTTCCGGACGCGTGACCAGGCCGATCCTTTGAGTGCCGTATCCGCTATGGCGCCGCAGGGCGATCCCGAGGGCTGCAAGCATGTCGCCGGAGGTGTCGGCGGACGATTGTACCGGCACTTCAAGCATATGCTCGAACCAGGCCTCGTCGACCGTGTTTTTTCCCGCCGATGTTTGTGGCGGGAGTGACGCAATGTTCTCCTGGGCCGTCAGCCGCTGGAACCAGAAGTCGACCAGTTCCGGCGCCGCATGGCGCGGTGCGCCATTGGCAATCATCCACGAAGCGGCGTCGGGCAGTACGGTCTCTGCGATATCCGCCGGATCATGACCGTCGATGTTGTGAAGGAAACCCGCCGCAAGCAGGTCGAGCGCCGCAGCGTCGGCAAGGATGGCGTGGAGGGAGAATAGGGCGCCCACCGCCCGCGCTTCTTGCGTCAGGAGGATGAAGCGGGCCGGATTGCCATCGGTAAGGTCGATTGGGCGGGCCTGTTCCGCTGCGGCAGCCGTAGTCAGCGCGTTGTCCAGGTTTTCGCTTGCAGTCAACTTCGTCTCGATGATCTCGACGAAACGGTCGTTACCCAGGATCTGCTGGACGGCGCCGCCTGCCCGTGCCTCGAATTCCGAGGTGATGAGGGGATGTTGCCTAGAGAGTTTTGATAGGCCCTCGCGCGCAAGGTCAGAAGAGATCGGGGGGAAGACGATCGCGAGTATTTGTCGCCCGTAGACGACTTCGTTACCAGTCTCAGACAGGAGCCAGATACGTGACTGTGTCGGCGATAAGGAGCATTTGGCGAGATAATCCGTATCGTTTGCTGCCTTGGCGTTGCGATCGTGGACAGTCATTTCTTCGCCGCTCTCCTTGAATGTATTGAAATACATATCAAATCGATCGAAATACAATAATGTATACCTCTCAATATCTGTGAAAGATATTAAGTTCAATCGATCGATATCTATGTCTTATGGCGCCGATAAACTCGGACGTTCCGAAAATTACGTCGACGTAGCTGCATAACGAATGGGGTTTTGGAAAATTCAGATGATTTTCGAAAAATATTTTTTGGAAAATATTTTGAATTTTTGCTGACGTCGTTCGTCACCGCAGAATTAGCGCTGTGTTTAGCCTGCAGATATCAACCGGCGTGGTTCTGAAGATATGGAGATGAAAGATGGATGCTTCGCTGGCGATCAGGAGTGATAGGACGGCGGAGAAATCCTTTGATCTGCGCCTGCCGGCTTCGGGCTTTGAGAGCAGCGCGCTTGCCTGCGGCCAGCCGCTCATCATATCGGCAGGGCATGCACCGGGGAGTTTTCGCGTCGAGCATCACGGAGTGAAGGTGGCTTCAGGCCATCTATCGGGGCCGGCCACCAATCTCCTGGTCTTCGATACAATCTCCACCGCGGTCCCTCCGCTTTCTGGCGAGGATATCGTCAACGCCGTGTCGGAAGCCGTTCTGGCATGCAATCCACAGCTGGACTGCTTCCAGATCGAGCTCGCAGATGGCGACCTCATAAGGCGCCTGATGGAAGCGGGTGCCATCGAGCAGCGCGGCAATCGCCTGATCGTGCGGCCGGAATCCTTCTTCCAGCAGCCAAGATTCTGGCTTGGAAGCGTGCCAAGCAGCTATCCGGAAGTGTCGACACTGACGAATGGCGCCGTTCACCCGCAGCGGCCGCCGAAGCCCGCCGGCCGTGTCTACAGCCGCTTCATTCCCTGGCTGAATACCCAGCTTGGCTTACATGTCGCCGATATCGAGGCTGATCTTCCCCATTTCCATCGCTGGATGAACGATCCGAGGGTTGCCGCCATATGGGAAGATAGCGGCGATCTTTCCTATCACCGCGATTTCATCGCAGGCCGCCTTGCCGATCCGCGCACTCTGCCGCTGATCGGGACCTTCGGCGGTGTGCCGTTCGGCTATTTCGAGCTCTATTGGGCGAAGGAAGACAGGATCGGACCGCATTACGAGGCCGACGGCTATGACCGAGGTTGGCATGTGGCGATCGGCGAGGACGATTTCCGCGGAAAGGCCTTCGTCAGCGCCTGGCTGCCGTCGCTTATGCACTACATGTTCCTGGCCGATCCGCGCACGCGACGTATCGTCGGTGAGCCGATCCATCATCACACCCAGCAGATCCGCAATCTCGACCGTTCCGGCTTCGCCAAGGTCAAGCATATTCAGTTCCCGCACAAGAAGGCGCTGCTGGTCATGCTCCTGCGTGAGCGCTTCTTCATGGATCGGCTGCTGCTGCCTGATCTCACCGGCTTGTCCACAGAGGATGGGCAGCCTGTGCTTGGCTCGCTGGCGCGAGGCGCCTGATGAAAACAGCCGTCGATATGAACGATCCGCGCATCAAGCGGCTCGTTCTGGCTGTCGCGCTTCCGGCCGTGGCAGGACTTGCCGCCAGTGCCGGCCATCATGCGATCAACGCGATCTTCCTGGGAGCGCTCGGCCCGGACGTGCTGGCAGGCATCAGTCTGGTCATGCTGCTGTTTCTGCTCGTCGCGGCCGCCGGTCAGGGGCTGGGTATCGGGCTTGCGACGCTGCTTGCGCGCTACCTTGGCGAAGGGGATCTCAAAGCCGCGGCGTCGGTCGCAACGACAGCGCTCGCGGCGACGATCCCGCTCGGTATTTTCTTGTCGATCCTGATCTATCTCGGCCTGCCGGATTTTGTCGGCGCACTCGGCGCCAGCGACAATCTCCTCGCTCCTGGGCTCGATTATGGGCGGCTGCTTGCTTTCGGTCTGACACTCGGGCTTTTGCAGGCTATCTGCGATTTCATAGCGATCGCCGAGGGCAATTCACGCTTCTCGATGATCGTGCTGATCGCGAGCTTCGCCTTGAACGCGGCTCTCGATCCCGTCTTCATCTTCCTCTTCAAGCTCGGCGCGTCCGGCGCGGCACTGGCGACCATCGTGTCGTCCATCGCAGCCCTTGCATGCTATGCCGTCTACTTCCTGCGCCGATGGGGAACGGTGAGCGTGACCGGCGGGGCGATTTGCTGGCAACTGCTTTGGCCGATCGCGCGGATCGGCCTTCCCGCTGCCGCAACAAGCATTGTCACGGGCCTCGGCTTTCTGGTCCTGATGCGGGAGGCGGCGGTCCATGGCGGCGATAAAGGTGTCGCGGCAACGGCGATTGCCATCCGTCTGATGACTTTGGGACAGCTTCCGTTGTTCGGCTTTTGCCTCGGTGCCCAGAGTGTCGTCAGTCACGCCTTTGGCGCGGGCGATGCTGAGCGGCTCAAAGCCGTCATCCGGTTCATGCTCGCTGTGACGATTCCGGTCGCATTGCTCTATTCTATTCTGCTGTTCTTGGCTGCCGAGCCGATCGCACGCCTGTTCACGGATAGCCAGGACGTCGTGGATGAGGCAGTCGCCTGGCTGCGGTCTCTTTTTCCGATCTTTCCGCTTGCGGCCTTTCAATCCGTCCTGCTCGTCATGCTGCAATCGCGGGGCAGGGCGGGTCTGTCTGCCCTCGTCGGGCTTGCGCCGCAGGGCTATCTGCTGATCCCGCTTCTGCTCCTGCTGCCGCTTTGGATGGGCTTTGCCGGCGTTTCAGCCGCCGTGGCTACCGCTGCCATCCTTGCTGCCATCCTCGGCGGTCTTGTCTGCTGGCGGGAATGGCTCGCTATTCTGCCGGCCGACGCACCGAGCCGCCTTGTTGGCCAATCGACACTTCACTCCTGACCCAAGAGGAACGCCATGAACGAGACGCCGAGATTCGATGCCTACCGCCACGCTATTCCCGATGCGCTGATGCCGCCGCGCGATGATCCGTTCGACGCGGCCGTGCCGCCGATCTACCAGACATCGCTCTTCCTGTTCGATAGCTACAAGGAGCTGGAGGATGTTTTCGCCGGCCGTTCGAAAAAGCCGATCTATTCGCGCGGCGACAATCCGACCGTACGGCTTCTGGAGCGCAAGATCGCCGAGATGGAAGGCGCGGAAGAGGCGCGTGCCTTTTCGAGCGGCATGGGTGCGATTGCTGCCGCGGTTCTTGCCTTCGTCGGACCCGGCGACCGTATCGTCACCGTGCGGCACGTCTATAGCGATGCCTTCCGCCTCTTCGAAAAAGTTCTGAAGCGCTTCGGCGTCGGCGTCGACTATATCGACGGCACCGATACGGGGGCTATGCTTGCCGCACTTCCCGGCGCCAAGCTCGCCTATCTCGAAAATCCCACCTCGATGGTTTTCGAGTTGCAGGATCTGACTGCGATCGCCGAGGCCGCTCGCTGCCATGGCGTGGTAACGATGGTCGATAACTCCTGGGCAACGCCGCTCTTTCAGAAGCCTCTCTCCGTCGGTATCGATATCGTCATCCACGCCGCTTCGAAATATCTCGGCGGCCAGAGCGACACGGTGGCAGGTCTGGTCACTGGCTCGAAGGCGCATATCGACCGGATCAACAGCGAAATCTACCCATACACCGGAGCGAAGCTTGCGCCGTTCGAGGCATGGCTCGTACTGCGTAATCTCGAGACACTGCCATTCCGCATGCGGCATCATCATGAAGCCGGGCTCGAAGTGGCATCCTGGCTTGATGCCCATGCGGACGTGACCAATGTCATGCACCCGGCGCTCGGCGAGCATCCGGGAAAACGTACTTTCAGCGGCTTCGGTGGGCTGTTTTCCTTCGAGGTTTCGGACCGTATCGATGTGGCCGATTTCGTCGACGCGTTGCGCCTCATCCGCATCGGCGTCAGCTGGGGCGGGCCGGAGAGCCTCGTGGTGCCGGCAAAGGCGGCGCTCAGCATCTCGCCCGAGACCAACGTCTTCGCGCGCTTTGGCGTCAGCGACCGCACGATCCGGCTCAACGTCGGGCTGCACGCGGCCAAGGAAATCATTGCCGATATCGAGCAGGCGCTCACCGTCGCCAAACGCTAGGCAGTCGCCGCGCCTTCAAATCGCAAGAGGGGTGGAGTGACACGGTCGCTCCGCCCATACTATTATTCATTGTTGATCTATTCCCGCCGAGACCGATTGAGACAAGATGACCATTCCCGCTAATGAAACGCTGAGCAAGCTTGCCGCCGACTATGGAACGCCGCTCTGGATTTACCATGCCGCCGCAATCCGCCGCCGCATTGCACAACTCTCTGCTTTCGATGTCATTCGCTATGCGCAGAAGGCCTGTTCGAACATTCATATCCTGAAGGAGATGCGCAAGGCGGGGGTACGGGTCGATGCCGTATCGCTCGGCGAGATCGATCGGGCGATGCGGGCGGGCTTTTCCGCCGGCCACGCGTCGGGCGCCGCGGAGATTGTATTTACCGCCGATGTCTTCGATCGGCCGACCCTCGACCGCGTTGTTGCCGACAAGGTCGAGGTGAATATCGGCTCCATCGACATGCTGCACCAGCTAGGAGAGCATTCGCCCGGCCACAGAGTTTGGCTCCGCATCAATCCCGGTTTCGGGCATGGCCATAGCAAGAAGACCAACACCGGCGGCGAAAGCAGCAAGCATGGCATCTGGTTCGAGCAGCTGCAGGAGGCTGTGGCGCTGACGCGCCAATATTCGCTGAAACTGGTCGGGTTGCACATGCATATCGGCTCCGGTGTCGATTATGGACATCTGCAGCGTGTCTGCGGTGCAATGATCGGATTCTGCCGCACGCTGGATGTCGATATCGAGGCCATCTCCGCCGGCGGCGGCCTGTCTGTGCCCTACAGGGAGGGTGAGGAGGAGATCGATCCTTCCCATTACTTTTCGCTCTGGGACAAGGCCCGGCGCGAGATCGAGACGCATGTCGGCCATCCGATCCGGCTCGAGATCGAGCCGGGCCGCTTCCTGACAGCGGATGCTGGCGTATTGCTGGCAGAAGTGAGGGCGGTCAAGATGATGGGCCGCAACCGCTTCGTGCTTGTCGATGCCGGCTTCAGCGATCTCGCCCGGCCGGCGATGTATGGCAGCTACCATCACATCACGGTCATCCCGGGCACGGCGCCTCGCAGTGCCGCCGGAACAATCTTCCCCACCGTTGTCGCAGGTCCGCTCTGCGAATCGGGCGATGTCTTCACGCAGACCGACAACGGCACGGTGGAAACCCGCGATCTGCCCGAAACCCATGTCGGCGACTATCTCGTGTTTCATGGCGCGGGCGCTTATGGCGCGACGATGTCATCGAACTACAATAGCCGTCTCTATGCGCCAGAAGTGCTGATCGACGGCGAGACGCATCGATTGATCCGCAGGCGGCAAACACTGGATGAATTGCTTATGCTGGAAGGCATTTAAGCGCCGCCGATTTCCAGGCGAAAGACGAGCCTTAACTTCGGCCAAGCAGGGGCTTTTCCGCGATTGCGAAATGAATATAGTGGCCACGTCCGTGTGTCGTGTCCGACTGCTCTCTTATCATCTCTGGCCGCAAGGCGTGAAAGTTCTGCACCGCTATGCTGGCCTGGCTTGATCAGAAAACCGAAATCGTCGAACACGCTGACCAATCCTCGCGCTATTTCGAGCCGGCTCACGCAGCTTATTATAGCGGGAAGCCCGGCCAGCCGTTGAAGCTGATGCTGCAGGCGCGCAGCGATTTCCTGTCGATCTGGCGCCGCGCCGATTATCGAGAGCATGTGGCGGAGTTCAAGCTTCTGGGCCGCCAGCTCATCATTGTCAATTCGCCTGAAGCCATCCGCTATGTGGTGGCCAAACGCCATGAGAATTTCGAGCGCAAGACACCGCAGATGCGTCGCGCGCTGGAATATCTTTTGGGCGATGGTTTATTCATATCCGATAAGGAAACCTGGAAACAGCGCCGGCCGCTGGTCTCCGACATCGTGCATAAAAACCGCGTGCCGGCCTTCGGCGCGATCATGCAGAGCACGGCAAGCGAGCTTGCCGACCGCTGGCAGAGCCTGGGTGAAGGGGCGGAAGTCAACGCCCTGTTCGAGATGGCTGGGCTGACGGCGGAGATCATTTCCCGCAGTGTCTTCGGCAATGACCTCGGCGAGGAAAGCGCCAATGCGGTGACCGAAGGGTTTGCGAGCTACCAGTCGCTGGTCGATTCCGTCAATTTCGGCTATTTTCTCGGCTTCGATGAAGGTTTGCCCATCATCAAGACGCCAAGCTTGAGCCGGTCGGTGAGGCGCATTCACCGGATTATCGATCAGGTGATCGAAGATCATCTGGCCGGCAAGGGTGATAACAGTTCCATGGTCGAACTGCTGATCCGTCGTCAGCAGCGCAACCCCGAGCTGAAACTCGACGTGGTGGCGCTTCGCAACGAGGCTGCCACAATCTTCATGGCCGGCCACGAAACGACCGCGGCAACGCTGACCTGGGCCTGGTACCTCTTGGCGGGTGCGCCCTGGGTGGAAGAGGCAGTTCATGCGGAAATCGACGCCGTCTGCGGCGATCGGGTTCCCTCGATCGATGATGTCGCGAAGCTAGACTGGTGCCGTGCGGTCATCGAAGAGACGCTGCGCCTCTATCCTCCCGTGCCGATCCTGGCACGCCAGGCGGCTGAGGCCGACCAGATCGGCGACGTGAAGGTACGCAAGGCCGCATTGGTGCTGATCGTGCCCTGGATCTTGCATCGCACGGATTCGCTCTTTCCCGAGCCGCATCGCTTTCACCCCGAGCGCTTCCTCGGCGAGACACGGCCGACGCCCTACAGCTATATTCCCTTCGCCGCCGGCCCGCGCGTATGCCCCGGTCTGCAATTCGGCCTTACCGAGGCGATCCTTTGCCTGGCGATCCTGGCCCAGCGTTTTCGTGTCCGGATCAGGGATGGACACAAAGTTCAGCCACAATGCCGTCTGACGCTGCGTCCGCGCGAGGGTATGCCCGTGACATTGCATCGGCGTCGGGGATGACGGCTGAGGACGAAGGCGACGAAAGAGTTGTCGCGTCAAAGCGCAAGGCGTGGACCTATGAGCCTGCCAAGGCCTCGCCCTTGGCCGATTTCGCAGCTGGCGGTAACCGCCGCAAGGCATTTCTGCGCTACTGGATCTTCGAGAATATCGACAATGCCGTCGATCTCTTCCTCTATTTTTCCTTCATGCTCTTGCCGGCCAGCGTCTGCTCGGATCTCGGCGGCTGGCTTGGGCGTCTGCTTGCTCCCCGCTTTCATAAAGCGGCTTGCGCGCGCGCGGCAGCCAATCTCAAGACGATAAGGCCCGAACTCACGGATATCGAGCTCCAGCGGCTTCTCGATGCCTATGCCGATTCTCAAGGGCGGCAGATGGCGGAATATTCTGTCGTGCCGAGACTGGCACGGCGGCACGTCCGCATGATTGGCACCGAAGGGTTGGTTGAGCGTTGCAGCCAGGGCCCGGTGATCTTCATTGCGCCGCATATCAGCAACTGGGAAGTGCTCTGGCATTGTCTTCTCGACATGGGGCTGGACGTTACCATGAATTACGACCCGCCCAAACGCCGCTCACGCCACTATATCGTCAACCGCTTGCGCAAGGGAGCGGGCCTTGGAATCCTGAAACCTGGCCGCAGCTTCGTCCGCCCGGCTCTGGGAATCCTGGAAAACGGCGGCAATCTGCTGATGTTCTGTGATGAGGGATTTAACGGACGTATCCGAGCGCCATTCCTGGGCAGGCCCGTGCACCTTGAGGGCAATTATGCGCTCATTGCGCGAATGGCGAGGAAGACAAATGCGCTGATCTATCCGATTTATATTGTTCGGGAAAAGGGGGCGCGATTTGCGTTGACGGCGTTGAAGCCTTTCATGCTGCCCGAAAAATTCGGCGTTGAGGAACACCTTGTTCAGGACGTCGCGCAATTGAATGTCGTGATAGAACCGATGGTGCGCTCGCATCCAGAGCAATGGTATTTTGTCGATAATCGACTGCAGTGACAATCGAGATTCAATTTGAGTATTTCGTAATTTGGATATCGCACCACTTTCGTCACCTTGCGAATCTTACGCATTATCTGTGACCTCAGGTTGCGTGATTTGATTTTAGGAGATAGAAGCCTATCAGCTATAAGGCCAGGCATAGATGCGATTTCTCAGGGCTCAAATCGCCCTTGAGCTAAGATCTTTTAGCCGCTACCTCCGGTTTTTACCTGGCGTGATGGCAATCTACGGTACGCTGTCGAGGGATAATGCGCCGCTCAATGAGCTCAATCGCTATGAACTGAACCGCCCCCATTCGGCCAGCAAGGCGGCAGGCCTCACATTCGGTTCAAATATAGTGCGCCGCAATCTGTCGCAGCGTGCCCATGTCCGAGGTGCTGCGCGCCTTGTCCGCCCAATCCAGAAAGGCACGGATGCGGCGGGCGACCTTTTCGGGATGATGCTGGCTGATGTCCGCGATTCGGTGATCGAGGAAGGGATTGCGGAAGCGGTCGAGCGTCGTTGCGACATAGGCTTTTGCCTCGTCGCCCATACCGTTTGCGGCAAAGCCGGGCAGCACTTCGCTTTCATAGAGGGTGTCTAGCCTGGTCCGTATATCTTTGTCAGCCAGGTTGGCACGCACGGTTTCATCCGCCGGCCGGCCTTCGCGCTGCCAGATTTCGGCAAGAAACGTGTGGCCGAGATTGAGGATATGCAGTTTCAGGCGTTCATAGGGTTCGAGATCGTCCGTCAGTACGATGCTTGGATGTTGGCATGGCGCTCGCACGCCGGGCGCGCGCTTGATCGCCCATAAGGCATAAGGTTCGGCAACGGCGCCGATCGGTTCAATTGGCTCGGAAACAATACGATCGACCAAGGTTTCGGCGAAGGCGACGTGGCCGTCGAGCCAGTCATAGAAACCAGCCGCCACATTGTTGAGCCTGGCGCAATCGACGACCGCCTGCTTCAGAACATGGCCATTGCCCGTTATCAGTTCGCAGGGAAGGATGACCAGGGGGCGGGCGGAGGCCTGCCAGCGTTGGACGAGGAGGGCGGCAAGCTTTGCGGGGAAGGATCGAGGAACATCGTCATCCGAGCCGAAACGATCCTCCTCCGGCCAGGTCTGGTAACCGGTGTCGCCGGTGTTGGAGACGACGAATTCGGCCTCCTCGGCAAAGAGTTTAGACAGCTCCCTCCAATGCCCCATTGCGGAAAGGCCGCGATCGACGCTGGTGACCTGAATGGTGCGATTGAGTGGCTGGCCATCCGACATGCCGCGGATGATGACCGGATAGCCCTGCGGATTGCCGAAGGCGGCGACACGTCCGCTGCGGCTGCTGGCGCCTGAGACCTGAACGACGGCGATCGGACCGACATCCTGGCCGGATTGCTGTGCTTCGTGCACAAACAACGCCGCGTGCGCCTGCAGGAACCGGCTGGTGCCAAATTGGATGATCCGTGAGCTCAAGCCGATATCCTCATATATGAATGCTGTTGGTAGACCATGTGTGGGGATGCGCAGACACACGCATTTATCAGTGATTGTTTTTTATCCATAGAAAACATTGAAGTCGCCGGTCGTCAAATGTTTTCTATGGCGATAATAGAGCATTTCCCTCAGCGGGTTTGCTGTAACGGCCTGATCGAAGCCAGCCTGGCTACACTCGGAGCTCTGGAAGAATGCTCGGGCGGTTCGCGTGGCGGGCTGTGTTTCACGCATTCAGTCATAGAACTCGCGCGCCACAAGGCCGGTTTGCCTGATCCGTTATTTTCTTAGGGCCGAGGATGATCAGCGCGCCGCAGGACCTGCCGCCCGACGCATGTTTTCTTCGGTCAGCGTCTGGCCGTGGAATTTCGACAGCGCCATGACGACGTCATCGATTTCTTGGTTAAGCCGCTGGGCGTCCCATTGCAGGGCCGCTGCGGCGATGGCGCCGATTTCGCGCAGGCCTTGGATCGTCAGCAGGCCTTCGATCGCCATGGTCGTGCGGCGGAAGACGATGTCGGAGAGATGCACGACCATCTCCTGGCGTGCGATCCAGTCAATCTCCAGCGCGCTATGACGTGGGGCGCCGCTTATGCGTCGACTGTCACTATAGTCGCAACGGTGGGCAAGAATTTCCGCGGCGGTCGTGCCGTATCGGCCAAGCAGTTCATCCACTCTATCTGCCTCGACACCAGTCTTTGCGGCAACGGATCTAATCCAATTCGCCCGCTCGTTGGAGGTGATCGGGAAATCCCGTCCGCCGCCGATCGCAAGGCGCTCGGTCGATGTTCTGCGTCTGCGTTGGAGGCGTGCGAGCACGGTATCGGAGACTTCCTCGGCAAAGCCGCGGAACGTGGTCCACTTGCCGCCAACGAGCGAGATGATCGGGAACGGCCGTCCGGCCTGGGGTTCAAAGGCGGGTGCGGAGTGATCGCGGCTGATCAGGCCGGGCGAGGAGGCATCCGAGGCGGGCAGAGGCCGAATGCCGCTATAGCTATAGGTTACCTGATCGCGGTCGAAACGCAGGCTCGGCAGCAGCGACCTGACGCTGTCGAGGAAATAGTCGATCTCCGGTTCTTCGCAGCGAACATTGTCCGGATCGTCGCAAGGGATATCGGTTGATCCGACGAGTGCCTGGCCGAGATAGCCATAGACAAGGCAGATGCGGCCGTCATCAGCTTCGAAATAGATCATATGGCCATTCAGGCTGCGCACCAGTTCCGGATGATCGAGCAGGATATGCGATCCCTTGGTACCGCCGATCAGATGGGCGGGTGCTCCAAGAGCGGCGTTGACATGATCGATCCATGGGCCGGCAGCATTGATGACGAGCTTCGGCTTGACCGAAAAGGCATAGCCATCCGCCCGCTGGAAGGTCAGCAGGCCGTCGGCTGATGAAACCAGTCTCGTTGCATTTGCGGCAAGCGAGCCCTTGTTCGCCTCCAGCCCGTCCTTGACCAGTTCATAGACCAGCCGTTCCGGCCGGCTGATCTTGGCATCGTAATAGATGCCGCCGGCGACGATCTCTGGCGTCACATGTGGCATTTCCTTCAGCGCCCGGCGCTTCAAAAGGAACCGGTGGCGCGGCATGACGCGGTTGCGCGAGCCGAAGAAGTCATAGAGCGCGAGCCCGATCTTGATAAGCAAGGCGCCGCGGCTGCGCGGGGCGGTGGTCGAGCCCATCAGCGTGCGAAGGGCGGCCCAAATCCCGCGCGTCCAGGAGAAGATCGGCACGAAGGTCGGCAAAGCTTCGACGCAATGCGGCGCATTCTTGAGCAGTAGATTCCGCTCGAGCGCCGACTGCGCGACGAGCCGGAACTCGCCGGTTTCGAGATATTTGAGTCCGCCATGGATCAGCCGCGATGGCGCAGCACTCGTTCCCGAGCCGAAATCGGATTTATCGATGATCAGGCAATTGACGTCCTGCAGCGAGAGATCGCGGAAGAGGCCGGCACCATTAACGCCGGCGCCGAGAATGACGACATCGACATCTCCGTCTTGAAGTTGCGAGAAGCGTTGTTTCAGATCGGCGGCCATATCGGTCATAACATCATCGTCCTGGTGTATTGCCGCGATAGACCCAGTCTTCGCGACGCAAGTGGCGGTCTAGCCTTGGGAGTGCTGGGTTGCGAGATTGCCGATCCGCGGCCAGAGCGGCGTCATTGCTTCCGCAATGTCGCGAAAGAGCTGATAGCGGATACGGTAGTCTGCGCTGCGGTCGGAATCCGGATGATAGGTTCTGGCGATCTTGCCGACATCGCGCGGGTCGCTCTGCGGGCTTGAATAGACGCCAATGCCGGCACCGGCGCAAAGGGCTGCCCCCCAGGCAGCGGCTTCATCGGTTTCCGTCACGGTAACGGGCATGGCGAGTACGTCTGCAAACATCTGCACGACGATCGGATTGCGCGAGACACCGCCTGCCAACCTTGCCTGATCGAAGGAAAAACCGGCACTTAGGGCATCGACGTGAATCTTGTGGTTGAAGGCGATGCCTTCCAGAACCGCGCGCAGCATGTCGCCGCGATCATGCCAGCCGCCAAGCCCGAAGAAGCTGGCAGTGGCCTCGGCACCATAGGGCGAACCGAACAGATAGGGATGGAACAGCGCGCTCGACGGTCGATTGAACGCTGCCTCGATCTCGGGACCGAGCATGGTATGAATGGACGTGCCGGCAGCTTCGGCGCCGACGATGTCGCTGGCGCAGAGCTTATCCAGGAACCATTCGTAATTGGCTGACGATGCCGGCGAGATCGACATGTTGTTCCATTGGCCAGGCGCAATGGCGTTGCGACAGAACCAGCGGCGATCAACGCTCGGTTTTGATGACAGCGTCTCGTTGATCGAATAGGTACCGGCGATGACGGCAACGACGCCGGGGGCATAGCCGCCGGCGCCGAGGGCCGATGCGGTGACGTCATGCAGGCCGGCAACGACGGGCGTGCCTTCGGCAAGGCCGGTGCGCTTTGCGACGGCCTCGGTAACATATCCGACGATCTCATCCGATCGCGAGGCAGGCGGTAAGGCGTCGGTGATTTCATCGACACCAAAAAGCCTCAGTGCATCCGGCGCATAATCCTGCGTCGTGACATTGGTGAAGGACGTGCTCGCCTCGGTGCGGTCGGTGCCGACAGCGCCGGTCAGGCAGAAGCGCAGCCAGTCCTTGCAACTCAGGACATGGCCGATCTCAGCAAAGCGCTCCGCTTCGTTGGCTTTGATCCAGGCAAGCAAGGCCGATGGCGCCGAGACATGCGGCAATTGGCCGGTCAGCTTCAAGGATTCATCGGCAACAGGGCTCTTCAGCCATTGTTCGACGATCGAGCCGGCGCGGCTGTCGAGCGAGAGAATGGCGCGTCCGAGCGGCTTCTTTGCCTTGTCGAGCAGATAGATGCCATCGCCATGCGCGGTTGCGGCTATCGCCTGGATGTCGCTTGTCGGGCGGTTGCTGAGCTTGATTGCCTCGGCAATGGCGTCGGCCGTCTGGTTCCAGAGTTCGTCCATGTCGCGCTCGACATGGCGTGCCTTCGGCATGAATTGCGTCACGCGACGGCGGGCAACGGCAAGCGGCGTTCCGTCGATGTCGAAGATGACGGCCTTGGTGACGGTCAAGCCGCTGTCAATTCCGAGCAGACTCGGCATTCTCATTGCTCCTGATCGCAAACGAAGAGGGTAAGCCCTGACGGCTTCAGTCTCCGGATCATTTCCAGTCGCCGCCGGCGACGACGACATTGATATTCTTGCTGCGCATGCGCTCCAGATGGTCGGCAGGCGTCTTGCCGTCGACGATGACGACATCGAATTCGCTCAAATGCGCAAAACTATGCAGAGCCCGGCGTTCGAACTTCGTGTGATCCATCAGCAGGACGCGCTTGGCGGCGCTTTCGAACATGGCGCGCTTGATATCGACGATCTCGGGCGACTGATGGAAAACCACGTCGTCGATGATGGCCGACATCGAGATAAAGGCGGCATCGGCCCGCAAGCGGTTGATCTCGTTGATCGTCATCCGCCCCATGAAGGCGTTGCACCAATTATAGTACTGCCCGCCGAGCGCCAGAAGCGTCACGTCATGCATATCCTTCAGCGCATTCATCAGGGTCAGGGAATTGGTGATCGCCGTCAGCGGAACCTTGGCCGACAGCTGCGAGGCCATCTGCAGGACGGTGGTGGAATCGTCGAGGAAGACTGCCTGACCGGGCTCGATGAATTGCATCGCAGCTGCGGCAATTATCTTCTTTTCGGCAGCCTGCCGGTTGGCACGATAGACATCGCTCGATTCGATCAGGCTGGTGGCTGCGGCCGATACGATGCCGCGCGTCTTGCGGAACAGGCCGCGGCTGACCAGTTCGTCGACATCGCGATGTGCCGTCATCAGGCTGATGCCGAAACGCTCGGTCAGATCCTCGATGCGCATGGAACCCTCCGCCATCACGGCCTCGGCGATCATCTGGCGCCTGGCGATCTGACGGGAATGGCGGCTGTCGCTTGGCAGCTCGTCCTGCAGGAATGCTACGGGGCTTGTCTTGTCTGTCACTTTGGCCTCTGACGCTGAGCCTTGCGGAGATCAGCTTACTGCAGCGAATATCGTGAAAAAATATGAAAGAACAATTCGCTATCAGGATTTCTGCAAGTTCTGTCTGATATTCAGCCAGGATGCCGCTCATCGCGGCCAAGGGATGGGGACGCCGATGTGCGGCGTCCCCAATGTCATTACTGGGCGAGAACGAAGGGTGCCGTGTACTTGTCGACATTGTCCTTGGTGATCAGGATGCAGTCGAAAAGCTGCTTTTCGCTCTTGGCACCGGTCTTGCCGGTCTTGATGAAGCTGTCGGCCTGCTTGACGGCTTCTTCGGAGAAGATAGCGACCGGCTGCAGGACGGTGTACTGAAGCTCACCGGCCTTGATGGCGGCGACAGCGTCCGGCGAACCGTCGAAGCCGCCGACCTTGACGTTGGCGAGCTTGCCGGCTTCCTTCAATGCAGCAATTGCGCCAAGCGCCATTTCGTCATTGCCGGAGATCACGCCGGTGATGTCGGGGTGCGCCTGCAGCATGGACTGCATCTTGTTGTGGCCCTGGGTACGGTCCCAGTTGGCAACTTCCTTGGCAACCTTCTTCAAGTCGGGATATTGCGTCAGAACGGTTTCATAGCCGTTTGAGCGGGTGGCGGCATTGTTGTCGGAGGGCGAGCCGAAGAGTTCGGCATAATTGCCCTTGTCGCCAACGGCTTCGACCCACTGCTGAGCGCCGATCGCCGCACCCTGAGCGTTGTTGGAGACGAGCTGAGCCTTGGCAAGGCCTTCCTGGTTGATTTCGGCATTGACGAGGAAGACTGGGATGCCGGCCGCAACAGCCTTCTTGACTGCGCCGACCGAGCCGTCAGCATTGGCCGGGTCGAGGATGATGGCGACCGACTTGTTGGTGATGGCCGTATCGATCAGGTTGCTTTCGGTGTTGGTATCGCCCTTATGCGCACCGACTGTTGCCGTGTAGCCGAGCTTTTCAGCGGTTGCCTTGGCGATATTGCCTTCCGTCAGCCAATAGGGGTTGGACGGATCGTTGACGATGACGGTGATCTGGCCGGCGGCCCAGGCGGCCCCGGTCAGAAGCGGTGCCACAGCAACTGCTGCCATGACGATGCGCAAGCCTTTTTTGAACATTAGTCTCTCTCCCTTTGATGAGCTCTGGTGATGCCGGCGAACCGGCGGTCCTTTCTCCGGCCGGGTTTTCGCCGACCAGTGACAAGTTTCGGTGCAACGTCAGCCGGACTTGGTCCTGCGTCCGTACTGGATGCTGTTCATGAGCACGGCAAGCACGATGACTGCGCCGGTAAAGACCGTCTGCCAGTAGGCCGAAACGCCGATGATGACGAGGCCATCCGCCAGAAAGCCGATGACGAATGCGCCAAGCATGGTGCCGCGCACCGTGCCGCGGCCGCCGGTTAATGCGGCACCGCCAATGACGACGGCGGCAATTGCGGTCAGCTCGTAGCTGGTGCCAGCGTTCGGACCGGCCGAGGTCAGCTGCGAGGACAGGACGAGGCCGGCAATGGCGGCACAAATGCCCGACAGGACATAGACAGCGATCTTGACCTGCTTGACCGGAACGCCGGAAAGATCGGCAGCGCGCTCGTTGCCGCCTGAGGCATAAAGCCAGCGGCCAAAGGCGGTGCGGCTGAGAACGATACCGCAAATGATCGCAAGCACGGCAAGGACGATAACGCCGATCGGGACGCCGGCGAGACGGTTGAAGCCCAGCCAGTTGAAGCCGGTATTGCCGAGTTCGGGGCGGCCGCCGAGATTGTTGTAGGTAAGCCCGTTCGTCATCAGCAATGCGATACCACGCGCGACATAGAGGACGCCCAGCGAGGCGACGAAGGCCGGGACGCGCAGATAGGCGATAAGTACGCCGTTGACGGCACCGACCACGCCACCGAGAATGCAGGTCAGCACCACGACGGCCCAGACCGGCGGATACAGGATGACGCCGAAGCTCGAAAGCGTGACGCCCTGCATAAGGAAGCCGGCGATACAGCCGGCAAGGCCAAGCGTGGAGCCAACGGAAAGATCGATGCCGCCATTGAGGATGACCAGCAGCATGCCGATGGCAAGGATGCCGAAAATCGCCACATGCGAGGCCATGGTCAGGAAGTTGCTAAGTGAGAAGTAATAGGGCGACAGGAAGGAGAAGACCGCGATGATGACGATCAGCGCAAAGAAGGCGCGTCCTTCCAGGATCAGCCGCACGAGACTGAAATTCCGCCGCTGTCCGTTGGAAACTGGTTTTTTATCTGTGATGTTCGTGACTGACATAATCAGTGCTCCATGAATGCGGCTAGTGCGCGACCACTGCTTCGCCCGAGGCGGCCATGATCTTTTCTTTGGTGACATCAGGACCGAATTCGGCAGAAATCCTGCCGCGGTGCATGACGATGATGCGATGGGCGATGCTCAGGCACTCGGCGACTTCCGATGTCGAATAGATCACCGCCAGCCCCTCCTTGGCGCGCTCGGCCAGCAGCTTGAAGACCTCAGCCTTCGCGCCGATATCGATGCCGCGGCTTGGCTCGTCGAGCAGGATCACGCGAGGTGCCGTCGCCAACATCTTGCCGATGACGACTTTCTGCTGGTTGCCGCCCGATAGCGAGCCGATCGCCGCATCGCCGCCGTCGGTCTTAATATGAACCTTGCGGATGGAGTCGTTCACCAGCGTCCGCTCGCGGCCGCCCGAGGTGAAAAGACCCTTGGTGAAGGCGCCGATGCTGGCAAGCGACAGGTTCGAGCCGACCGTCATCGTTTGAACGAGACCATCGCGCTGGCGATCTTCCGGTACCAGTACAAGCCCTTGCGCGATGCGTCCGGCGATGCTGAGACCACCGACATCCGTGTTGCCGAGGAGGACGCGGCCCCCGCTCGAGCGCAGCCGTCCTGCCACGCATTCGAGCAGTTCGGTACGGCCGGCGCCCATCAGACCATAGATGCAGACGATTTCGCCGGCGCGGACTTTAAGCGATAGGCGATCGACAGCGTTATAGGCGGCGCCCGAAGGGCCTGGAACCGTGAGATTGTCTATCGTCAGCGCCACGTCGCCCATTCTGTGGCCGGTCGGCGGGCTGCCGAGGTCGAAATTGTCGCCGACCATGTTGCGCACGATCCATTCGAGATCGATGTCCTTGCGCTCGGCATAGGCGGTCATGTTGCCATCGCGCAGAACGACGGCGTGATGGGTGATCTGCAGCGCCTCTTCCAGGTGGTGCGAGATATAGACGATCGACACGCCGCGGTTCGTTAGGTCGCGAATGACCTTGAAGAGAACTTCGACCTCGCTGGCGCTGAGCGCCGAAGTCGGCTCGTCCATGATCAGGATGCGGGAATTGACCGATAGAGCGCGAGCGATCTCGACGATCTGCTGCTGGCCGAGACGTAAATCCTCGACCGGTGTCATCGGATCGATGTTTTCTTCGAGCTCCTCCATCAGTGCCCGGGTTTGGCGTTCTTCCTCGGCAAAATCGACCACGCCTCCCTTCATGATCTCACGACCCATGAAGATGTTGTCACGGACGCTGAGGTTCGGCGCCAGGCTCAATTCCTGGTGGATGATGGAAATGCCGCAGGCGCGCGCATGCGTGGAGGAGGCGAAGGAAATGGGGGCGCCATCGAGGATGATCTCGCCCGATGTCGGCTGGATGACGCCGGAGAGGATCTTCATTAGGGTGGATTTGCCGGCGCCGTTTTCACCGAAGAGGGTGGTGACCTCGCCGCGGCGAATATCGAAATTGACACCCTTCAGCGCATGGACGCTGCCATAGGATTTGGCAACGTTGCGGGCGGCGAGAACGACTTCACCCGTGGTCGTGCCATTGTGCTGGACCTGGCTCATTTCACGTCGACCTTTACCGGGGTGACGAGCCAGTTCTTCGGATTGATGAGCTTGAAGACCCCGACGACCGTTGCCGTCTTGCCGGTCAGCTTTTCAGGATCCAGGCCGCCAAGGGTCGCCTTCTTCATCTCGTTGTTGATGGCGGAGCCCGCGTCCTGATATTCGATCTGGTTGGTGAATTGCCCGAATTCAATCTTGCCAGTCGCATCGCGAAGATCGGTGCCGTTGATGGCAGGACCCGTCTGGATGCGAACGGTGATGCTGTCAGGCATGCCATTGACCTTGAATTCGTTGAGGTTGGCCTTGCGTTCGCCGAAGGCGCCCGTCAAGGAGACGGGAAGAACGGGACCGGTTGTAGTCGCGACGCCATATTTCTCGCCGGCCGCCTTCTTGTCGGCGAGAACCGCACTGGCGAGCGTCACCGCATCGACGGCGCGCTTTTCGACATCGGCCTGCACTTTCGGGAATTCGGCAGTGCCATAGGTATCCGGTTGGAAACCCTGTTCGCGCACGTCGTGTTCGGAGCCAATCTTGACCACCTTGGTATCGGCGGCGATGGCGCCGATCACGATCACAAAGGCGGCGATGCCGGCGACGATCTTCACCTTGGAGCCTGTCGGCTTGGCAGTTGCGTATTGAGCTTGCGTATTCATGTTCAAACGACCTTGGGCATGTCAGCCGGATTGCCTGATGGAGAAAGGGAGAAAAGTGCCGCGATCCGGCTTAGTGGCAGTCGGGCCTGCGCATTTGGCGCGCGGCGCGTTCCGCTTGGCTTCGGGCTATGCCGTCACCGAAAGGAAAATTCAACATCAGGAGCCTCCTCAGCATACAGGCGACTGTCTCCTCCAATCGCCCTTTTCACATTTTCCGCATCTATGCGATATTTGTGATATAAGTATGTTAATAACTGCGCTTCATATGTTATAAATCTTTAAGGCTGTCAACCATGATTTAGTGCGCTTTGTATCCGGTGGGCCTCTATGAGTTTCAATGTTTCCCGTTTTTTTGCGCTTAAGCTTGCTGCTCTATCGGTGCTTTACGGAGGTCCCGCGATCGGTGCCGCTTTAGCCGCCTTAACTGCAGGTAAACTTATTAAGTAATTAAAATAATTCGTGAATATGGAAACGCTGCACACATATTTTGCAACGTCTTACTAACCCATTCTGAGGAGCTCCGTCCGTTACGTCAATTTTCTTCGATTGCAGTCGCCGCTCCTGCTTGCGGTGACGTAACGCTTATTTCCATCTATTTTATATGAAAAAAATTACAACACCAGAAAATTATTACTGCAGGCGCGATATCTTTGTGTTATGAGGGCGGCATTCGGATGAATCGTGGATCCATTGTCTGTTAAGTGGTGCTTCATTCGTCATTCTGTCTGTGGAGTGGCAAATATAGCGACGACGAATGCGGACGAGCATAGCTTATGCCCTTGGTCGTAAGGGGAGGAATGAAAATGTTTGTGATGTTTGCTTGCGCTCGTGTTGCAAGACGCGGGACGGTGGGGTCGGCGTCCAATGCCTAAGGGTAACGGGATCATCATCGGGATCGATGCGGGGACCTCTGTTTTGAAGGCAGTTGCCTTCGACCTAACCGGAAAGCAGATCGCTTCCGCTTCGGCGCGAAATCGCTACCGGACGGGTGAAGACGGATCGGTCACGCAGTCGCTCAGCCAGACCTGGGCGGACTGTGTCAGCGCGTTGCGCGGGCTTGGAGAGAAGGTGGAAAATCTTGCTAGCCGGACGGCTGCGATCGCGGTTACGGGGCAGGGCGACGGCACTTGGCTTGTTGGTCCTGGCAATGCGCCCGTCGATGACGCCTGGCTTTGGCTTGATGCCCGAGCCGCATCGACGGTCACGCGGTTGAGCGCCCTGGAAGGTAATCGCGCCCGTTTCGAGGCGACCGGAACCGGTCTCAATACCTGCCAGCAGGGCGCGCAGCTCGCCCATATGGATCGCTTCATGCCTGAGCTTCTCGATCGGGCCGAGACGGCGCTGCATTGCAAGGACTGGCTCTATCTCAATCTGACAGGCGTTCGCGCGACCGATCCATCCGAGGCGAGCTTCACCTTCGGTAATTTCCGCAATCGTCAGTATGATGCTGTTGTCATCGATGCGCTCGGCCTTGCCCGCCGGCGCTCGCTTCTTCCCGAGATCGTCGATGGAACGGAGATCAGCCATCCCTTGACGGAAACGGCGGCAAAGGCAGCCGGTCTGCTGGCCGGAACGCCGGTATGTCTCGGCTATGTCGACATGGTGATGACCGCACTTGGCGCCGGAGTTCGCACCGGCGGCCAGAACGCGGCCTGCTCAACGATCGGATCGACGGGCGTGCATATGCGCGCAAAGGCCGTGCCGGATGTCCAGCTCAATGACGAAGGGACCGGCTATGTGATCGCCCTGCCGATCCCTGGCATCGTCACGCAGGTCCAGACCAACATGGGTGCGACCATCAATATCGACTGGATTCTGAAGATCGCGGCAGATCTGATGTCCGCAAGCGGGAGCGAGATTTCTTATTCCGACCTTATTCCGCGTATCGACGCCTGGTTTGCCGAAGCGCGGCCGACAAATCTTATCTATCATCCCTATATTTCGGAGGCCGGCGAGCGCGGTCCCTTCGTCAATGCCCATGCGCGTGCCGGCTTTACCGGGCTTTCGACGCGGCATGGATTTGCCGACATGCTGAGGGCTGTCGTCGAAGGGCTCGGCATGGCCACGCGCGATTGTTATGCCGCCATGGGCGACATGCCTTCGGAGCTGCGCATCACCGGAGGAGCTGCCCGGTCGCGCGCACTGCGGGGTTCGCTGTCGGCCGCCGTCAAGGCGCCGGTGCGTATTTCCGACCGCGAGGAGGCGGGAGCCGCAGGTGTCGCGATGATGGCCGCCGTTGCGATCGGCGCCTATTCGGACATGGACAGCTGCATTGCCGACTGGGTGACGCCCTTGCTCGGCGAAGCCGAAGCGCCGGATCAGGAAAACGTCGAGCGCTATGACCGCTTGTTCGACGCCTACAAGGACGTGCGCCAGGCAATTGCGCCGGCTTGGGACAAACTGGCCCAGCACTAGCCGTTATCAGGCCGGCGAGCGAGCGCGCCTTAAAAGATTGAATTGATGATGCCATAGGCATCCTTAGGAGCATGACATGATGGAACCGGAAATCTTTGATCTTTTCGTGATTGGCGGAGGCATCAATGGTGCCGGCATTGCCCGCGATGCGGCCGGCCGCGGCCTTTCGGTTATCATGTGCGAGAAAGGCGATCTCGCCGAGGGGACGTCTTCGCGCTCCGGCAAGCTCGTGCATGGCGGCCTGCGCTACCTTGAATATTATGAATTCCGCCTGGTGCGCGAGGCGCTGATCGAACGTGAGGTGCTGTTGAACTCGGCCAGCCACATCATCTGGCCGATGCGCTTTGTTCTTCCCCATAGTCCGACTGATCGTCCGGCCTGGCTGGTTCGTCTCGGTCTGTTTCTCTACGATCATCTCGGTGGCCGGAAGAAGCTGCCGGGCACCCGCTCGCTCGATCTGCACCGTGATCCGGAAGGGGCACCGATCCTGGATCAATATTCCAAGGGTTTTGAATATTCCGACTGTTGGGTTGATGACGCCCGGCTCGTCGTTCTCAACGCTCTCGATGCTTCCGCAAAGGGTGCGCGGATCCTGACGCGTACGGCTTGCGTCAGCGCGCGCCGCGAGCAGGGTAACTGGCTCATTCAGATGCGCAGCGAGCGCTCCGGCGAGGTGCGGACAGTGCGCGCCCGCGTATTGGTCAATGCCGCCGGTCCCTGGGTCAACGACATTATTGGCCGTGTCGTCGGCTCGAACAGCCAGCGTAGCGTCCGGCTCGTCAAGGGCAGTCACATCATCGTTCCGAAATTCTGGGCCGGCCAGCAGGCCTATCTCGTCCAGAACCACGACAAGCGCGTCATCTTCATCAACCCTTACGAGGGCGACAAGGCGCTCATCGGCACGACCGATATTCCCTATGAAGGCAAGCCGGAAGAGGTGAGGGCAGACGAGAAGGAAATCGATTACCTGATCACGGCGGTCAATCGCTACTTCAAGGAGAAGCTGCGCAGATCTGATGTGCTTGAAAGCTTCTCCGGCGTCCGGCCGCTGTTCGACGACGGCAAGGGCAACCCGTCTGCTGTCACGCGCGACTATGTCTTCGATCTCGACGAGACCGGTGGCGCGCCGCTCCTGAGCGTCTTCGGCGGCAAGATCACCACCTTCCGCAAGCTCTCCGAGCATGCGATGCAGCGGCTTGCGAAATTCTTCCCGAAGATGGGTGGCGACTGGACGCGGAGTGCTGTTTTGCCGGGCGGCGATATTCCGAATGCCGATTATGTCGCCTTTTCCGATACGCTGCGTGCGGCCTATCCTTGGATGCCGCGTGCGCTCGTCAATCACTACGGCCATCTCTATGGCGCCCGCACGAAGCAGATCGTCGGTAATGCCACGTCGCTGGCGGACCTCGGCCGGCATTTCGGCGGCGATCTCTACGAGGCCGAAGTCCGCTATCTCGTGGCTTGCGAATGGGCGCAGGCGGCCGACGACGTGCTGATGCGGCGTACCAAGGAAGGTCTGCATATGACAACTGAGGAGAAGGCGGCCTTCGCCGCCTGGTTCGATGCCGAACTGGCGCTGGCCGCCTGAACCACCAGATCTTGCCGGAGAATACCCATGCCCTTGACGCTTTCACTCAACACCAACCCGCTTGTCAATCGTTTTGCCGAGCCGGCCGATTTGATCGAAACGGTCGCGCGTGACCTGCGCATCCGCGATCTGCAATTGACGCACGAATTCATCAATCCGAGCTGGCAGGCACCGGTCATTCGCCGGCTGACGCGGGATATGCAGGCGGCACTGAAGCGCACCGGCGTTCGCGTAACCTCAGGCATGACCGGTCCCTATGGCCGCCTCAATCATTTCGGCCATCCGGACAGGGATGTTCGCCGCTACTATATGGACTGGTTCAAGACCTTTGCCGATATCACCGCCGATCTCGGCGGTCATTCGGTCGGCACACAGTTCGCGATCTTCACCTACAAGGACTACGACGATCCGGTCCGGCGCGAGGAGTTGGTCGAGATCGCGATCGACTGCTGGGGCGAGGTGGCCGAACATGCCCGGGCTGCCGGCCTCTCCTATATCTTTTGGGAGCCGATGAGCATCGGCCGCGAATTCGGCGAGACGATCGAGGCCTGCCTTTCCCTGCAGGACAGGCTGACCAAGGCGCCCTTCGCCATCCCGATGTGGATGATGGCCGATATCGATCATGGCGATGTTACCTCGCCCAATCCCGATGATTACGACCCCTACGCCTGGGCGCGCGCCGTGCCGAAGGTTTCGCCGATCATCCATATCAAGCAGAGCCTGATGGACAAGGGAGGGCATCGTCCCTTCACAGCGGAATTCAATGCCAAGGGCCGCATCCAGCCGGAACCACTGTTGAAGGCATTTGCTGAAGGTGGTGCCAAGGACAATGAAATCTGCCTGGAATTGTCGTTCAAGGAGCGCGAGCCCAATGATCGCCAGGTCATCCCGCAGATTGCCGAAAGTATTGCCTTCTGGGCGCCTTATATCGACACGGGCGTCAGCGACTTGCATATCTAGCCGGTGGAGCGGGCGAGTCCCGATTCATCAGGTACCAAATTCTTTCGAGGAGGTGGCCGGATCGGACACTATGGCCGGAGAGAACAGGCGAGGGACTATGCGTATAGAAATGAAGGGGAACGGACGATGACGGATGCGGATGCTTCGCTCGCCGTGCGGGCGGCCTGGTTGCACTATGCCGGCGGGCTGACGCAGTCCGAAGTGGCGAAACGTCTCGGCGTTCCCTCGGTGAAGGCGCACAGGCTGATTGCGCGCGCGGTTGCCGAAGGCGTCGTCAAGGTGACGATCGACGGCGATATCGTCGAATGCGTCGAGTTGGAATCCAAACTTTCGGCTCGCTTCGGGCTGCAATATTGCGAGGTCGCACCCGATCTGGGCGAGGAAGGTTTCGAGTTTCGCGCACTCGGTCAGGCGGGAGCCGGCTTCCTGCGGCGCGAGATCGAGAGCGGCCACAATAAGGTGATCGGCCTCGGCCATGGTCGAACGCTCTCTTCCGCCGTCCATCACCTGTCGCGCGTCAGCGCCAAGGATTTACGCTTCGTCTCGCTGCTCGGTGGCCTGACGCGAAACTATGCAGCCAACCCCTATGACGTGATGCACCGCATAGCCGAAAAGACCGGCATGCAGTCGCATGTCATGCCAGTGCCCTTCTTCGCCAATACGCGGGAAGACCGCGATGTGCTGCTTGCGCAGCGCGGCGTGAAGGAAGTCTTCGATCTTGCAAACGGTGCCGATCTCAAGCTCGTCGGTCTCGGCACGGTCGATACCGATGCGCAGCTCGTCTTGTCGGGCATGGTCGAGCCGAAGGAGATCAAGGAGATCACGGCCGCCGGCGGCGTCGGCGAAATTCTCGGCCATTTCTTCGATGCCGACGGCAATATTCTTGAGACGACGCTGACCTCGCGCACATTGTCTGCCTCCCTGCCGCGCATCAAAGGCGAACGGCTGGTCGCGCTTTCGGGCGGATTGCCGAAGGTCGAAGCCATCCTTGCCGTCCTCAAGAGCCGCTGTCTCTACGGTCTGATAACGGATGAGAAAACGGCGCGGGCGCTCCTGAAGGATGAGGTGTGATGCTGCGCATAAAACAGGAATTCATCTCAATATAACAACAAAAATGTTGATTTGTGAGATTTTTATGTTATATCTCCTTTAAGATCCATTTCGAGCCAAAGGCCGGAGTGCAAAGTGAAACGCGAAGAGCGCCAGCAATCGATCATCAATCTGCTCGTCGAGCACAAGACCGTCGATCTCGACGATCTCGCTGACCGCTTTGTCGTGTCCAAGATGACGATTCACCGCGATCTCGATGATCTCGAACAGGCTGGCGTGCTGCGCAAGGTCCGAGGCGGCGCGACGATCGATGCCGGCACCCAGTTCGAAAGTGATTTCCGGTTCCGCGAGCGCCAGGGTCATGACGAGAAGCTCGCCATGGCGCGCACGGCGCTGGAACTGGTCGAGCCCGGCATGACCGTCATGATCAACGATGGGTCGATGGCAGCCGTTTTGGGTGAGATGCTGCTGCAGAAGCGGCCGTTGACGCTGATCACCAACAATGCCGCAATCATCGATCGGATGAAGAACGAAAGCGGCATCACCTTGATTGCGCTTGGCGGCATCTATTCCGCCAAGTTCAACGCGTTTTTGGGCGTCGTTACCGAGGAGGCATTGTCACGGCTGCGCGCCGACATCGCCTTCCTGTCGACGCCAGCCGTTTCCGGTAAGCTTGCCTATCATATGGACGACAACGTCGTGCGTACCAAGCGGGCAATGATCGCATCGGCTGCCAAAAGCTGCCTGCTCGTCAGCCATCAGCGCATCGGCCATACGGCCCTGCATGTGATGGCCGATCTGTCCGATTTCGACGCCGTGATTACCGATCACGTGCCTGATGCTGCCATTGTCGAGCAATTTCGCCGCGACGGCATCACACTTACCATCGCCTCGAACCAGGATATGACATGACAGAGAAGCCTCGCTATTGGATCGGCACGAGCTGGAAGATGAACAAGACGCTTGCCGAGGCCCGCGCCTTCGCTGAGGCCTTGCGTGCCGCCGATGCTCTTCGGGATCCTCGCATCCAGCGCTTTGTCATTCCACCCTTCACGGCCGTGCGGGAAGTCAAATCGATCCTCTCGGAGAGCTCCGTCAAGGTGGGCGCCCAGAACATGCATTGGGCCGACCAGGGTGCGTGGACGGGGGAAATCTCGCCGTTGATGCTGAAGGATTGCAATCTCGATATCGTCGAACTCGGGCATTCGGAACGTCGCGAGTATTTTGGCGAGACCAACGAGACCGTCGGCCTCAAAACAGAGGCGGCTGTTCGTCATGGCTTGATCCCGTTGATTTGTATCGGCGAAACGCTGGCCGATCGTGAGAGCGGTCGTGCAACGGAGATCCTGAGCGAGCAGGTCATTGGCGCTCTGTCGAAGCTCCCGGACGCGCAGAAGCAGGCTGAGATCCTGCTCGCCTATGAGCCGGTCTGGGCGATCGGCGAGAAGGGAATCCCTGCAGAGCCTTCCTATGCTGATGCGCGCCAGGCTGAAATCGTCGCGGTCGCGCAAAAGGTACTCGGTCGAAAGATCCCCTGTCTCTACGGGGGATCCGTCAATCCGCAAAACTGCGAAGAACTCATATCCTGCCCGCACGTAGACGGGCTCTTCATCGGCCGCTCGGCCTGGAACGTCGAGGGCTATCTCGACATCCTGGCCAAGTGCGCCACCAAACTCTGAGGAGACATATCATGAAGCTTGCTATTGCTGGAGACAGCGCCGGCGAAGGCCTCGCCAAGGTTCTCGCCGATCATCTGAAGCATCGTTTCGAGGTGAGCGAAGTGTCGCGCACCGATGAAGGCCCGGATGCGTTTTACGCCAACCTCGCCGACCGCGTCGCCTCCGGCGTCATCGACGGCACCTATGACAAGGCGATCCTCGTCTGCGGAACCGGCATCGGCGTCTGCATCTCGGCCAACAAGGTGCCGGGTATTCGCGCTGCTCTGACCCATGACACCTATTCGGCGGAGCGCGCGGCGCTCTCGAACAATGCCCAGATCATCACCATGGGTGCCCGCGTCATCGGCACTGAGCTCGCCAAGGCGATTGCTGATGCCTTCCTGGCGCAGACGTTTGACGAGAATGGCCGCTCGGCCGGCAACGTCAAGGCCATCAACGAGGTCGATGCGAAGTACAACGCCCGTTAAGAGCGATTTTGGGAAAGGGCAGGCGGTTTGTCTGCGCTGCTCGGATGGCTGCTTCCCAGGCTGGATCGAGCCAATATCAGGCGAAGGCACTTGAAGCGCTTTCGCCTGATTATTTTTGCAGGCCTACGACACGGCCTGTCAGGCAGCAGCCAATGGCTGTGTCGCCTGATGGCGTGCCCAGGCGATACCGTCGTCGAGCGAGGTCGCGCGGTAAGCGAGATCAGTACCACCGGAAAATGCCGCCATGAACCGGCGTATCTTGCCATAGCTATTGTCCAGCACCGCATGCGGCCGTCCAAGCAGGATCGAGCAGATATGGACATGCAGACGGTCCGTGACGATCGCCTGGCCGCGGGAAATCTGGCGTATGCCGCGTCTAAGACGATTATGTGCCGCTGCGTCGAGCTTGCGCAGTCTTATTTCAGCCGGTTTGAGAGCCATGAGAGCCGTTGCCGCGCCGATCGCCTTGGAGATGCGCACACGCTTGGCGGATTCGGTCGTCCAGTCCTCTTTCGGGATATCGGGATAGGCGGAGAGATTGGCGTCGCCCACCTTCTCAAGATCGGATCTCAACATGGCAAGCACGGGAAATTCCGGGGCCTCCGGCCGGATTGGGCCGATGCTGAAGGCCATGTCCGGGCAAAGACGCACCTCGCAATCGAAGTGCTTATGGGCAAACTCTTTCGATTCCTCGTCGCGCACCAGCAATACGAAATGCTTGTGACGTCCGATGACGCGGGCGCTTTCCTCTATGCGTGCCTGCGATTTATAATGGATGGATTGCGGGAATTGGATTACCTGCCGATTGGGAAATCGCTCCAGAACCCGTTCACGGAAGTCCTGATGCGCATCCCATATGTCGCCGAAATTGCCGCCGCCATGAATGAAGATCGGGCCGGTCGGCATGGTGCGCTCGAGTTGCTCGGGCGAGAAATCGTCGATGCGCGAGACATAGGCCGGGCGCTTGCCGTATCGCCTGTTGAGATAAGCCATTTCACCGAGCCAAATGGCGGAGTCGCCGCAGTTGCGGATGTCGGGAAAGTCGAGGATCGCCAGAGGTTCATCATTGCTGATGTAATCCTTCAGGCAATCGTGGATCATGTTGTCCAGTTTGGCGATCAGCTGTTGATTTCCTGGTAATGTCATTTCCCCATTCCCCCATTCAGATGACAAACAATCCGGCCGGTGTCGGCCGCGCGTTTCAGGCAGGCCGAAGTCTCGGCAGCACTTTGCCGAGTATGTTTCGAACCTCCGTTTCCGGGCCGGCCGGCCGCTTCATCAGCGTCCACAGCAGGAGCGTCGAACCGCAATAGAGCAGGCCGCCGAGCAGGATCAGGATTGCGAGATGCGTTACGAGCACGAACTTGTCGTCCGTGTAGGCAAGATGGCTCGAGGCAAAAGAGACGCCCGCCGCCATGATGGCGACGCTCGCGAGTGCCCGAAGGTTCACCGACAATTGCTTTGCAACGGTGATGCCGGTGAAGCGTCGCACGAGCATCATGTTGACGGCCGTGCTGAAGAGGCCGGTGAAGACGCGGCCGGCAATGACCCCCGGAAGGCCATAGAGCATCAGGCCGCCGATCATGATCGGGACACGCAGGCAGAACATCTGCGTGTCCCGGACGAAGAGCACGCGCGTCTCGCCCTTTGCCATGCCGAGCGGCTGTACGAGCGAGCCCAGCGTCTGCAGCGCAAAGACAGAAGCAAGCGACTGGATGATGAAGATGACGGGCGCCCATTTATCGCCGAGCGCGAGCCTCACCAACGGATCGGCCGTCACGGCAACGCCGATCCCGGCTGGAAGGGCGACTGCCGCGACCAGCGCCTGTACGCGCTGATAGGCGGCGGCTAACCGACCGGGATCGTTGTGAATACCGGCAAAAGCCGGATAGATCGTCTGCGTGAGTGGAGCGGTCGCCTCCCGCGTCGGCATCATGGCGAGGTTACTGCCGACCGAATAATAGCCGAGCTGGATGCCGCCGAGCATCTTGCCGACAAGCAGATAGTCGAAGCGCCAGTTGAGCGTGCTGACGATCTGGCCGGCGGTCAGCCAGGCGGAGAAGGAGAAGAACTCCCGCATGTGCTGGAAGGTGATCCTGGGGCGGAAGGGCAGCACGAGATAGGAGACGATGACATTCGTCGCCTGGCTGATCAGCGTGCCGACGATCAGCGCCCAATAGCTTTGATAGATGATGGCGATTGCAACGGAGGCGACGAAGCCGGCGAATTTCTGCGAGACCGCAAGCACGAACTCCTGCCAGAAGATCAGATCGCGCTGCAGCATGATGCGGCGCGGATTCGTGAGACCACCAAGCAGCATGCTGATGCCGAGAGCGAACATGACGCCCGCCAGTCTAGGCTCATTGAAAAGGGCCGCCGCCGGATAGGCAAAGATCGCAAACAGGATGCAGATCGCCAGCCCGCGCGCGGCATTCAGGGTCCAGGCGGCACTGAAATGGGATTCGTCCGGTGCAGCATGACGGATCAGCGCCTCCGAAAGGGAAAGTTCGGTAATGGTCGTGACGATCATCAATATCGTCATGCCAAGGGCGACGACGCCAAAATCGGCGGGCGCGAGATAGCGGGCCAATACGAAGGTGCTGAGCGTTGCAAGTCCGTTCACGATGGTCCGCGACAGGCTTAGCCACATGCTTCCTTTGACGAGCCGTCCAGTGATGCTGCTCATGCGATACTGAAGTCCCACTGCGCTATGATGCGACCTCGTAACCGCACGAATATTCCTTGCCGTAACAGCGTCTTAGCTGCTGGAACGGCTGCACAGGATTATGCAGGATTATATGGTCGCTATGGATGGGGCGGACCCCGGCGTATGAGCGGGAACTAGTTCAGCGATTCCTTAAGTCAACATTCAAAATTCATTTTCACATCAGTTTTAATTCATTTTCGCATCATTTCCTTTGCGGTGCAGCATTTGCCTTTCAGATGACCAAAATTGGTAAGGCTGCTCTTGAGAAACGCCCATCTTCGCGAGCGCGAAGGCTTCGCTTTAGATTGCTACCAGCGCGGGAGGACGCAAAAGCCCGGGCAACGGGAGGTCGCCCGGGCTTTCTTGTCTGTGCGTTAAACCGAAGGGCCTTTATTTGCCGCTTCTGGTCGCGAGCCACTGCTTGAATTCGACGTTCGTATCGGTCTGGATGGCGCCGACGCCGGCATCAACGAGTGTTCCCCATACGCCTTCCGGGTCGCTAAGCGCCCGGCTATCGCTGAAGTCGAGGTTGTAGGAGACATCAAGCGTATTGATCCAGAGCCGGATATTTTGGCGTTCCAGTTCCTCGCGCCCGGCTGCGAGATCGGCGATGTCGGTAAATTTCACCTCGATCATCGGCGCTTTGAGCGGTTCGATCATTCGAAGATCCTCGGTGAATTTTCCGGGCCGGACGCGAAACATCGGCATATGCGGGATCGAGCCGAACCAATCGGCATCGAGTACAGGAAAGGAGCCGCTTTGCGGCTCGACATCCGACTTGATGATGACGTGATCCTCGGCACCCAGACGGTGCACCGCGGCAATGACTTGCGGCAATTCACGCGGAAATTTCGTGTCGATATTGACGAAGACGCGCCCGCGCGCCTCCTCCAGCGCCTCTTCGAGCGTGGGAACACGCTCATCGGTCAACGCCGTCATCTCTCCGCCAGCGCCGGCACGCAGTCGGGCCTCGCGGATTGTGGCAAAGCTGCTCGCTCCGACCACACCTTTAGCCGACGTGGTGCGGTCCAGCGTCTTGTCGTGAATGACGACGAGATGGCCATCAGCAGTCGCCTGCGTGTCGATTTCGACGAATTCCACACCAAGCTCGGCTGCCGCACGGATTGCCGCCAATGAATTTTCGGGAGCTGCCGACCAAAGCCCACGATGGGCGATCGTCAGAATATCCGGATTGGCCCGCGAGAGAAGGTCGTAAATATCGGCTGGGCGGCGTGAGGAAGAGGCGGCGATCTGGCTGTGCATGGGAAGAGCTTTCGTGAGCTGGAGGCGGAATGAGCGGATGCGGGGTTCGATGTCGAATGTGAGCACCAATGGCTATGGCCGACGCAGTGCATTGGCACCGATCGCTGTTATGGTTATTAATACACATAAAGTGTAATATTTATGACGAGCGGCAGCGAATATATAGGTCCGGATTGTGCCCGGATAGGCGAACGGCTAGGTCGGTACGACAGGATCAGGATTGCAGTCATGGCAGCGCTGGAAAAATTCCCACTGGCAAGCGAGAACGAGCGCCTCATCCTCGATATTGTCCGCAATCACGAACCGATCCGGCGTGCGACCATTACGGCCCACACCAATTTGACGCAGCAATCGATATATCGTCTCGTCGAGGCGCTAGTGGCTCGCGGCTTGCTTCGCGCCGGTGCGCCATTTAAGGGCGCGCGCGGGCAGCCGAGCCCGACGATCGAACTGGAGCGGCAGGCGGTTTATTCGGTTGGTATTTCCGTCAATACCGATGCCGTGACACTGTCGCTTGCTGATTTCGGCTGCGACATCGTCGATCAGGAGGTGCTGAGGGGCGTGCCGGTCGACCGCAAGGCAACGCTGGCAATCCTTGCCGAGAAACTGAGTTCAATCTTGGCGCGCCACGAAATATCGCGCGCGAGTGTCATCGGACTTGGCTTTGCCATGTCGGGCTTCTTCGTCGGCGATGATCGTCGCTTCAACGCTCCGGAGCCCCTGCGCGACTGGTCTCTGGTCGATCTGCAGCCGGAACTCGAGCATATGTTCGGAGTTCCGGTCTGGTTGGACAACAACGCAACGACGGGCGCCATAGGCGAGAGTCTGCGCGGTGTCGGGCGCTGGTGTAAGACCTTTGCATATCTCTCCTTCAATTATGGATTTGGCGGCGGCCTCATCCTGGAGGGCAGGCCTTATCTGGGCTTCCATGGGAATGCCGGGGAATTCAGCATCATCTACAATCCGGACGAAATGCTGCGCCGGCCGGCTTTGCAATATCTCATCGCCACATTGCGGGAGAGTGGTGTCGACATAGGTTCCGTCGAGGAGCTGCGGCAGGATTTCGATCCTTCCTGGCCGGGTGTGGAGAGCTGGCTCTCCAAGACCATGCCGATGCTCGACCGTTTGATCGCCACCCTTACGGGCGTCGTCGATCCGCAGGCCATCGTCTTCGGTGGCCAGCTGCCACCCGAGCTTGGACGAATGATGATCGCGCGTGCCCGCCTGCCGTCGCAGCGTCCGCACCGCTACGGTGCCGCGCCGCCCGGACCTCGGCTGGTTCTCAGCGAAACCAAAGGTGATGCCAGCGCGATCGGCGCGGCGCTGCTTCCACTGAAGTTCCGTTACTTTCTGTAGCCAATTCATTTGCTTTGCGCTGCTGCGACTGGGTCGAAGGGATTTCAGTTCCGCCTCATCAATGTTTCAGTGTCCTGTCAGAACCTCTTGCTAATGCACGGCCCGTATTCTCTGGACGACCGTATTGGTGCGTAAGACTGCAATCATTATCGGCAATGGCAAGCTGGAACGCGATATCGCCGGTATCGTAGACGAGGCGCAATTCGTCATGCGTTTCAACGAGCCGGTCCTTTCCGGCGGCATGAGCGGCGAGCGCACCGACATGATCATGCTGGCTGCCTCGAGCAAGATCCTGTATCGGCGGCTTCTCGATCCTGGCTTCATGGATAACGCTGCGCTTAAGGCCGCAAAGGTCTTCATGCTGGCCTACCACCCCGATATCATTCGCAAATATCATCCAAGACCCAACATTTTCCAGCGTTTGCGGGGCCGACGGGCTGACTGGACGATGCAGGCAATCGAGTTGCTGGGCAGGGCCGGCAAGGAGATCCGCATCATGCCGCCGCAGACCTATATTGCAGGCTGCGGTGAGCTCGGTATTTCTGAGCGTCACATGCACAAGGTCTTTCCCAGCACCGGCTTCCTTGGCATCCGTTATGCACTCGCAAGGTTCCCCGCGTCCGAATGGGACGTCAAGCTATGCGGCTTTGGCTGGGAAGGGTGGAAGCGGCATGATTGGCAGAATGAACGAGCCTGGGTCGAAAACAAGATTGCCAATGATCGCGTCAGCCTGATCACCTGATTAGGCCGATGGTCATCATGGGTGAAGTTCTGCCGGCCTATTGGCTATTGTCGCTGCCGAGCAACCCGCGCAGCTCCGGTAGTTTATCGTTCACCAGCCAGCCATAATAATTTTCTTCCGGCAGTTTCTTCCCGCCCGTAGCGTCCGCTGCTTGCCGCAGGGCGGCCGCACGGCGGCGCGGCTGGCCGACATTGTAAAGCGTTGCCGTCAGGCCGGGATTGTCGGTGATGTCGAAACCCTCCGCGCGGTAGGCGTCGATGGCATCCTTTACGATAGCGGCGATATAGATCACGCTGCGATCGGGATCCATGATGTCGCGGTAGATCGCCTGCGGATCATCGACGGAAAGCTTCGGCAGGCCGCTCGTCGCATGGACGAGATCGGTGACTTCAAGGGCGGTCAAAGGGCTGATCTGCCCAAGGCCGAAGGTCTGGCCGGCAAAGAAAGGCTGGAAGAAGGCGCGCTGGAACGTCATGTTTTCGTAGGTGACGCCGTCGATGACCTTGCCTCGGAAACTCTTGTCCCAGGTCTCGTCACGGCATTCCCACAATTCGGCGCTGCCGGTGAAGGCGTTGCAAGGGGCGAATTCCGGCTTTTTCAGGAAGGTTTGGACGGTCACGTCCTTATAGGCAAACTTGAAATCGGACTGCGAATAGGCGAGCGCCTTGACGTAGTAGGACTTCACCCTGTTGACGATCGTGATGTTGTAGGTGTGTTCGCCGACAAGCGCGCCAACGATGTGGATGGGGTCGATCTGGTAGGCCTGTCCAGCCTTCCTGATCGAGGCCATCAAGACCTTGTCGTCGCGAAGCACGCCGACGATCTTCTGGTATTTTTCGTCGTAGGTCGTGTTGAAGGCCTTGGCCCGCAGTACCGAGGTGTTCGGTATGGGCGGCTGGACGCTGTTGCGATTGCCCGGCGGCACGCGCACGAGCTCATGCGCGGAAGCGGCATTCGTCAATGCAAGGATAAAAAGGAGACCGAGTGCCGGGAGTATCGATAGGCGTGTTCGCATTCGCAAGCTGACTTTCCAAAATGTACCCCGGCGCGGGGACGATCTTGATACGCGATCGTTATCCGAAGGCAAGAGCGCAAGCTTCTTCCGCCCCGCGAATCACAATAAACTTCGATCAAAGCAGCTTTCGGCTGCAGAGGCATACGGGATATAGCCGTCCAGGGTTGCGTTCCCGTGGTCCAGGCTTTCGAAAGGATGTCGATGCAACATCTCGTGATCGCAGGGAGCATCTTGCTTGCAGCCGCCCCCGGCGAAGCCTTGCCGACCATGGCGGATGTCCCGGCGCTGGCCAAGGCGGCGGTCGCGCGCCGGATGGAGGTGCCGCCCTCTGCCATCCATATTCTGGTGGCCAAGCCGAGCGAACGAATGCCAGGCTTCGTCGTCTGTGGTCGTGTCGACGCGGCAAGTGCAAATGGCACCGCCGGTGCGGAAAGCGGAGAACGCTTCTTCGTCGTCATTCCCGGCAATTTTGCCATCCTGGACCAAGACGGCAAAGGTCTGGTCGATAGCTATTGGGCTGCCAATCACTGTGAATGAGACGCCAAGGCCTTGCTGATCATGGCAAGCTCTTCGGGTGTGCGACCGGATTCCAGCCGAACCCAGTTGTTCGGATCGTCGGCCGTCTGGCGCTTGATGAAGGTATAGCCCGTTCCGCTCCAGTTTTTGACCGTGTCGGTGAGATTGTCGAGGATGAGATCGCCGTCGTTCGTGCGCGCCATCAGGACAAGATGTCCCTCGTTATGGGTGTCGAGGACCACCGTCAGCAGCAGGGCAGACCGTGGCCAGCCTGCTTCGATGAGCAATTTCTTCTTCAAGAGGACATAGTCGTTGCAGTTGCCGGCACCATCGTCGGGATAGGTCCACCAATTGACGATGCCGAGCTTGTAGATGCCGTAATGATCATTGTCGCCGATGCCCTGGATCTCGTGATTGACCAGGCTGTTGATCTGCTGCAGTTGCAGCCGATGATCGCGATCGAGATTGACGAATTCCGTGCTCTTTTGGCCAGCCACGCATTCGGTTGGTTGCGCTTTGCAGAAGTTGATCCAGCCGACGGGTACGCTCGCATCCGTCACCTCGCGCGCAAATTGATGCGCATGCGCCGCGGCGGTATTTGCCACGGGTTTTGCCGTCGTTGCCGTCGAAAACAGCAGACCGGCGACGAAGAGAAAGCTTGCAGCGACGAGAAGTGAACGCATACTCGGCTCCATGAGTTGGGCTCATGAAATCCGACACGGTCAAATTTATTCGGAAAAAGATTATTCGCATTTTATCGAACCGGCGCTTTTGACCGGTACGGCAATCGGGGACGTCCATTCCTGTGCCGAACTTATGATTTCCGATCGGTTGCGAAGCGTGTTCCGCAGGGGATACAAGCTGAATGTCGACGAAAAAAGATATGGGATTTCATCCACATATCGCACTATCGGAAGAACATCTGGCGTGTTTATGATTTGTTTGTCTTAAATGCGAATCTCCATCGCGGATGGACGGTGGAACAGCCAGGGAATTGCTCGGGAGGCCTAATGATCGACGATATTCTCGACCGGATGACGCTTGAAGAGCAGGTTTCGCTGCTGTCGGGCGCCGATTTCTGGACCACGGTGCCGGTTGAGCGCCTTGGTGTCCCGAAGATCAAGGTCACGGACGGGCCGAACGGAGCCCGCGGCGCCGGCTCGCTGGTTGCCGGCGTCAATGCAGCCTGCTTTCCCGTTGCGATCGCGCTTGGCGCCACATGGGACCCCGCCCTTGTCGAACGTATGGGCGTGGCGCTCGCCGGCCAGGCCAAGAGCAAGGGCGCCTCGGTGTTGTTGGCGCCGACGGTCAATATTCACCGCTCCGGCCTCAATGGCCGCAATTTCGAATGCTATTCGGAAGATCCGATGCTGACGGCCGCTCTTGCCGTAGCCTATATCCAGGGTGTGCAGAGCCAGGGTATTGCCGCCACGATCAAGCATTTTGCCGGCAATGAATCCGAGATCGAGCGCCAAACGATGTCGTCGGATATCGACGAGCGTGCTCTTCGCGAAATCTATCTGCCGCCGTTCGAGCAGGCCGTGAAGAAGGCCGGCGTTATGGCCGTCATGTCCTCCTATAACAGGCTGAACGGCACCTATACGAGCGAGCATCCCTGGCTTTTGACCAAAGTCTTGCGGGAGGAATGGGGGTTCGACGGCATCGTCATGTCGGACTGGTTCGGCTCCCATTCGACAGCGGCGACCGTCAACGCCGGGCTCGATCTGGAAATGCCCGGTCCGACGCGCGACCGTGGCGAGAAGCTCGTGGCGGCGGTGGGCAACGGCGAGGTCAAGCTGGAAACCGTGCGCGAGGCTGCTCGCCGCATTCTCACATTGCTTGAGCGGGTCGGCGCCTTCGAGAAGGTGCCCGATTTGAGCGAACACGCGCTTGATCTGCCTGAGGATCGCGCGCTGATCCGCAAGCTCGGAGCCGAGGGTGCCGTGCTCTTGAAGAACGACGGCATTCTGCCGCTGCAGAAGGCAGGCCTTGGGCATGTGGCTGTTATCGGGCCGAATGCCGCCGAAGCCCGGGTCATGGGTGGCGGCAGCGCCCAGATCGCAGCCCACTACAGGGTCAGCCCCTTGGAAGGCATCCGGCAGGCACTGTCGAATGCCAACAGCATTCACCATGCTACCGGCTGCCGCAACAATCGCCTGATCAATGTCTTCTCAGGTGAGATGCGGGTGGACTATTTTAAAGGCCGCGACCTTACGGGGCCGGTGATCGCCACCGA
The DNA here is from genome assembly GCF_014193605.1 of Rhizobium sp. BK312. NCBI lineage: Bacteria > Pseudomonadati > Pseudomonadota > Alphaproteobacteria > Hyphomicrobiales > Rhizobiaceae > Rhizobium > Rhizobium sp. BK312. Next base: position 837,928 of record NZ_JACHZP010000002.1, read on the forward strand.
AACGGCAAGCAAGGGCGAGTTCTTCTGGTTCGATCTGCCATCTTCGGAACTCGATCCCAATGAGTTCTCCGCCCGCATGACAGCCTCCTATGTGCCAACGGAGAGCGGCGAGCATGTATTCGGCATGACGAATGCGGGTCTCGCCAAGCTCTTTGTCGATGGCAAGCTCGTCGTCAACGGCTATGACGGCTGGGCTCGCGGCGACAATTACTTCGGCACTGCCAATGTCGAGCAGCGACAGGGCATCCATCTGGAAGCCGGACAGAGCTACAAGGTGGTGGTCGAATATTGCTCGTCCGCGACGACCGAGGAGGGGATCAATCTGACGGCGGTACGCTTCGGCGTGGAGAAGCCGCTCGGCGAAGAGGCGATGCTGGATGCCGTCCAAAAGGCAAGCGATGCAGACGTCGTTCTGCTCTTTGTCGGCCGCGACGGCGAGTGGGATACGGAGGGCCTCGATCTGCCCGATATGCGCCTGCCGGGCCGTCAGGAGGAACTCATAGACCGGGTGGCGGCCGCCAACGCCAATACCATTGTCGTGCTGCAGACCGGCGGCCCCATCGAGATGCCCTGGCTCGGCAAGGTTCGAGCCGTGCTGCAGATGTGGTATCCCGGCCAGGAGCTCGGACATGCCGTTGCCGATGTACTCTTCGGCGATGTCGAGCCCGGCGGACGTCTGCCGCAAACCTTCCCGAAGCGCCTATCGGATAACTCCGCCATGGTTGGCGACGCATCCGTCTATCCCGGCAAGGATGGGCATGTGCGTTACGCCGAGGGCGTCTTCGTCGGATATCGCCATCACGATACGCGCAATATTGAGCCCTTGTTCCCCTTCGGCTTCGGTCTTGGCTATACGCGATTTTCCTGGGGCGAGGCGCAGGCTTCGGCAACAAGAATGGGCGCTGAGGGAGTCACCGTAACAGTCGATGTCGCCAATACCGGCGACAGAACCGGTTCCGAACTCGTGCAGCTTTATGTGCGGCCCCCTGTTTCGGCGCTCGAGCGGCCGGACAAGGAGTTACGCGCCTTTACCAAGCTTCGGCTGATGCCGGGTGAAAAAGGCACCGCCTCTCTTGTCGTTCGTCCGCGCGATCTGAGCTATTTCGACGAGCGTATCGGAGCATTTCGAGCCATCGCCGGGCGCTATGAGTTTCTCGTGGCCGCCAATGCTCTCGATATCCGCTCCGCCGTTGCGATCGAGCTTGAAAGCGAATGGATCGGTGAGGTTTCGGACCGTTCGATCTGATATCGCGAACGGCCGCAGCTGACGAAATCAAGCATAAGTGAGGGAGGGCGCAGGTCTGCGTCCTGCACTTGCTGCAGATTTTGCGTTGACGCGTGTGGAACTTCCTAGCGACGCCGCATGCGATGCGGCGGCAACCGGCCGGAAAATGCCGACGCCTCGTCGTCGTCTGCCGACGTCTCCACTTGAAAGATCTGCCCGACGGGCTTTGGCCGGCCGAGGAAGAAGCCTTGTGCCTCGTCGCAGCCTTCGACGCGCAGGATTTCGAGCTGATGGTTGGTCTCGACGCCTTCCGCCAGAACAGGGATATCCAGGCTCTTGCCGAGCGTCAGTACCGCGCGAACGATCGCTTTTGCCTGAATGCTATGATCCACCTCGCTCATGAAGGAACGATCGAGCTTGATCTTGTCAAAGGGGAAGGATCGCAACGTATCGAGCGAGGAATATCCGGTGCCGAAATCATCGATGGCGACGGTCACGCCGAGAGCCCGGATCTGCCGTAGGACATGCAAGGTCCGCGTTTTATCGGCAATGATTGTGGATTCGGTAATTTCAAGTTCCAGCCGCGACGGCGCAAGGCCGGTTTCGAGAAGGATCGTATGAACGAGCTTAGCGAGATCCGCATGAGCAAACTGTACAGGCGAGAGGTTGACGGCGATCTTGTAGGGCTGTTCCCATGATGCCGCCTCCTTGCAGGCCGTGCGCAAAACCCATTCGCCAATGACGAGGATCGTGCCGCTTTCTTCTGCGATCGGAATGAATTCCGAAGGCGGCACCGCACCACGCTCCGGGTGATGCCAGCGGAGGAGGACTTCGTAACCACAAATCTGCCCGGTGCGAACCGACGTTTGTACCTGATAGTGCAGGTCGAGCTGATCCAATTCGACAGCCCGACGCAGGTCCTGTGCGAGCGTATGACGGGCGCGCGCGGCTTCATCCATCTTGGATTCATAGAAGCAGACGGCGCGGCCGATGTCTGCCTTGGCGCGATACATGGCGAGATCGGCGTTGCTGACCAGGCGCTCCTGGTCGACGTCATCGTCGGGATAGATGGCAACACCGATGCTGGCCCCTGTCGCCGTCTCGAAATCGTCGATCCGGATGGGCTCGAACAGAACCTTCTCCAGCCGGGCCACGAAATCCAGAAGTTCGCTCTGCTCGCTGAAGCGCTTGGCGGCAGCAAACTCGTCACCGCCGACACGAGCCACGAACTCGCCGTCCCGGACGAGGCGCAGCAGGCGGCGTCCGATTGCCATCAGTGCCTGGTCGCCAGCCTTGTGTCCTCGCAGGTCGTTGATTTCCTTGAAGCGATCGAGATCGATGCCGATGACCGCGAGTTTTACGCCGTCTTCCTTGGCATGACCGATCTCGCGCTGCAGATAGTCGGCAAAACTGCTGCGGTTAGGTAGGCCCGTCAGCAGGTCGTTGAGTGCCATATGCTGAAGCTTCTCGATGGATTCGCGCGAGGCCCGCTCGTCGATCATGTAGCTTGCCACGCCTGTACCGATGATCAGCAATCCGCCGCCGGCAACGGCAACCGCCATAGCCTTCAGTGCGTAGGCGTCCGCAATCGCAGCGCCGGTTGCAAGCGGCGTGACAGAGACGGCCGTCATCGCCGTAAAATGAAGCGAGACCACGGCGATGACGAAGAGAGCGAGGCCGGCGATCGGGGAGAGCTGCCAAGGCCGGCGCACGGCCTGATTGAGTGCAAGCGCCGCAAAAATCACCGAAAGGGCAACAGAAGCGGCAACATAACCCTGGTTCCACTCAACGATGCCATCGACGTGGTAGGCCAGCATACCGGTATAGTGCATGCTGGTGATGGCAAGGCCGACGACGGCTCCGCCGAATTCCGGTGCGATGTGCGGCAGGCGCGATAAGGCGATCGTAAACCCGCCGGCACAGCCGATAACGGCCAAAAGAAACGAGGCCATCGTCAGGATGGGATCGAAGGTGACCGGCGCTCCGACTTCATAGGCCAGCATGGCTATGAAATGCGTGCACCAGATCGACGACCCGGCAGCCACGGCGGTCAGAAAAATCCAACCGCCACGTTGAAGTTCGCGCGTCTTTTCGGCTCGTTGGAGCAGGTTGAGGGTGATCCATCCGCCGCTGACACAGACGAGCGCCGCCAGGAGAACGAGCCACAGATTGTGCTCCGTGAAGATGCAGGAAAGAACGCGCACGCAAAGATCCCAACAATAGCCATCAGGGTGAGTGGCAGTTTCCAATGCGGTCAGCTGCGCCTGATATCGACACTGCTGCTTTCACGGGTAAACACTGAAAATCAAGTAAAGATACTTTGCGTGAAATTGCAATTTCTGCAACCTTCGGCTTTATGTCCGCTGTATATCTTCTTTACGAAGTATTAGATTTTGCGCATCTTTTTCGTTTCGAACGGGGAGTTCATCGCGTCCGATTTCCATCCGCCATTTGCGCTATGCACAGATATATTACGGATTCTTGGTAAATTTGCCCTGAATATTGGAAGTATAATTGAGAAACTCTCCCTTATGAGAATCTAAATATCTCTCGAATATAATATACATAAGTATATTTGAAAGTAATAATACTTTCATTTTAGCGAATGTTTCGACGCCGCAACTTATAATGTAGAAGGTTTGCTTGTGAAGAGATTTACGATTTATCTGAAGTCCCTTTATGCCGTGCGCAAGCTCTCGGGACAGCTGCTTCTGGATCGGTCGGGCAATTTCGGGATCACAACAGCATTGGTCGCTGTTCCGTTGATCGCGGCTGGGGGACTGGCGCTCGATATCACCAATGCGATGCTCGTGCGGACGGAGTTGCAGAATGCTGCCGATGCGGCCGCGGTCGGCGCAATCGCGGATTCGTCGCCGGCGGTTGCGGCTGCCATGGCCATGACAAGCGACGGCACCGTCACGATCGGTCAAAGCGATGCCAACAAGCTCTTCTACGGCCAGGCGTCCAGCGATATTCAGAACATACCGGTCAACGTCAGCGCCGGGGTAATGCGCACGGGAAATGTCGTCTCATCGACGGTCAATTTTTCGGCGAACGTACCGACGACGTTGAGTCAGATTATCGGAAAAACATCCATTCCCGTCAGCGGCTCGGCATCTGCACAGTATCAGACGGCGACCTTCATGGATTTCTACATGCTGCTGGACAACACGCCATCCATGGGGATCGGTGCTACCATAACCGATATTAATAAAATGGTGGCAAACACGTCGGACAAATGTGCCTTTGCGTGCCACGACAGCAGCAATAAAAACAATTACTACGAACTTGCAAAGAGCCTTGGCGTCCAGACCCGCATTGGCGTCGTCGGGCTGGCGACACAGTCGCTTACGGATACTGCCAAGACGAACCGGGTGACATCCGATCAGTACAGGATGGCCGTCTATACATTCGGTAAAGATACCTCGACAATTGGCTTGACCAACGTATCCCCGCTATCATCCGATATGGCGCAGGTCAGCGATGCCATCAGCAAGAATGTGGACCTGATGTCTGTTCATGGACAGAACGACAACAGCGACCAGGATACGAGTTTCGATGCGATGTTGACGCAACTCGCGCCGATCATCGGTACGGGCGGCAGCGGAAAAACCAGCTCCGATCGTCAGAAGGTTCTCTTTCTTGTCACTGACGGCGTCGGCGACAGCTATAAGCCCAACACCTGCACCAAGCCGACCACCGGCGGGCGTTGCCAGGAGCCGCTCGCCACTGCCTTCTGTCAGCCGTTGAAGAACCAGAACATCAAGATCGCTATCCTCTATACGACCTATTTTCCCCTGCCGACAAACGGCTGGTACAACCAGTGGATCGCGCCGTTTCAATCGCAAATCGGCACCAACTTGCAGACGTGCGCCTCACCTGGCCTCTATTTCGAGGTGAGCCCGACGCAAGGTATCACAGACGCGATGAACGCCCTGTTCCTCAAGGTCATTCGCACGCCGCGCATCACAAGTTGATGCTGAAGGCCAAGCAGCGCGCCGGCTCGATCGGGAAGGCTAGGCGAAGGCCAGTGATTTGAGAAGGCCAACGATCTTCTGGCGCGTCCTGGCATCCTTGATTTTCGTGAAGGCCCGATTGAGCTCCATGCCCTCTTCGGACGAAAGAAAGCTGACGAGATCGTTGCGGACGGCGTGTGGCGCGTCGGTTGGAATAGAATTGTCAAAGGCTGCATTATCGAAGAAGTGCGATATCGGGACGCCGAGGCTGTCAGCAACACGTTGCAGACGACTTGCGCCGACGCGGTTGACGCCTTTTTCATATTTCTGGACCTGCTGGAACGTAAGGTCCAATTTCTCGGCGAGCGCCGATTGGCTCATGCCAAGCAGGCGCCGTTGCGCGCGGATACGTTTGCCGACTTCGACGTCGATCGGGCTCGGCGCCTTCTTTATTGCGATATCTTGCACTGGTTCCTCCTCCTGGCGCTTATCGATCATTTGGTCTGGAGGCTGATGGCGGATGGCGCAGCTCTCCTGAATGCCTCATTGGCGACGCTTTTGCACTATGACTGCCGGGAGTGACGGCAGACGGCAATCACGATTCATTGCGGATCGCGACGAGCTTTCCGTTTCCTGCGCATTTGGGATCGGCCCCGCGCAATTTGACCATTCGTGAGCATGTTGCTCGCGGTCAACGTACTTTCGCCTAGCTGGTGGCTGCTTCGCGACTGACTTGACGCACCATGTCGATGAAAGCCCTGAGCTTTGGCGCCAGTTCGGCGCGGCGCGGAAAGTAGAGGAAAAGGCCTGCTTCCGTCACCGCATAGTCGCCGAGGACCTGAACAAGCTTGCCGGATGCGATCTCCGCCTGCACGAGCGGCTCGAAGACATAAGCCAGTCCCACGCCGGCTAGCGCAAGCTCGACGGCTGAATGCGATTCCGTGACGATCGCCTGGCCGCGGACGGTCACGGCGACATCGCGCCCGTTGTCGACGAATTCCCATTGGTAAAGGCCGCCGGAGCGGATAAGGCGATAACCGATGCATGTGTGACCTGCGAGATCCGCCAGCGTCTTCGGCCGCCCGAACCGTCCGATATAATCGGGGGATGCGACCACGATCGCGCGGAAAGGCGGGGTCAAGCGGACCGCCACCATATCCTGAGCGATCATCTCGCCCACGCGGATACCGGCATCGAAACCCTCGGAAATGATATCGGTCAACCGCTCATCGGAGAATATCTCGACCTCGACCTCCGGATAGCGTTCCGCCATGGCCCTGATGACGCGGGTTATCGCAAGTGGCAGGCTGATACGGGAGGCATTGATGCGCAGCAGGCCGCTCGGCTTTCCCTTGGCCGCCTTGATGCGCTCCATACGATCGTGAATGTCCTGCAGCGCTGGATTAATCGTTCCGAGCAGGCTTTTTCCGGCTTCCGTTAGCGCAACACTGCGGGTCGTCCGCGCGAAGAGCGGCTGTCCAAGTCTTTCTTCCACCAGCCGAACGGCATGGCTTACGGCCGATGGGCTCATGCCCAGTTCGCTGGCCGCGGCGGCAAATCCGCCGCGGCGGGCGACGGCGGCGACGATAGGCAAATGTGTGAGCAGATCGCGATCCATTGCTGAGCAATATCGCATAATGAATGCAAATTAAATGACCTTATCGAACGGACGAAAAGCAGCGAAGCTATGAGCACTGAATTGGTGCGCCACAGAGGAGAATAGCGATGAGCATGGAATTTTACACGCTGGGCAATAGCGGACTGAAGGTGACGCGGCTTGCGCTTGGAACCATGACCTTCGGCACGGAATGGGGATGGGGCGCCGACAAGGAAGCGGCGCGGGCCATCTTCAATGCCTATGTCGATGCCGGCGGCAATTTTTTCGATACCGCCGATGCCTATACCGGTGGTACGTCGGAGACCTGGCTGGGCGAGTTCATTGCGGAGCGCGGCTTGCGCGACGATGCCGTCATTGCGACCAAATTCACCATGAACCTTGCGGCCCAGACGCCGAATGCGGCCGGCAATGGCCGCAAGAATATCCTGCGGGCGGTCGAAGGGTCGTTGAAGCGGCTCAACACGGATTATATCGACCTCTACCTCATGCATTGCTGGGACCGCCTGACGCCACCGCAAGAGGCAATGCGTACCTTTGACGACCTGGTGCGCTCGGGCAAGGTCCGGCATGTCGGCCTATCCGATGTTCCGGCTTGGTATGCGAGCCGCGCCCAGGCCATTGCCGAATATCGCGGTTACGAGCCGATCTCGGCGCTTCAGCTCGAATATTCTCTGGCCGAGCGCAATATCGAGAATGAATTCGTACCGTTCGGGACGCGTTACGGTGCGGGCATCATGGCCTGGAGCCCGCTTGCGAGCGGTCTGCTCAGCGGCAAATATCGCCCCAGCAGCCAGGGAGAGACAGCCGGACGGCTCGAAACCGTGCGGGGCACGACCAATCCCGGGTTTCAGAAGTTCAACGAGCGCAACTGGGCAATCGTCGCCGAGTTGGAAAAGGTGGCTGGCGAGCTTGGCCGCAGCATGGCACAGGTAGCGGTCAACTGGGCGATGACGCAGCCCGGCATTGCCTCGATCATCGTCGGCGCGACGAAACTGGAGCAGCTAAAGGATAATCTCGGCGCGTTGGAATTCACGATACCGCACGAACTGCGCCGACGCCTCGACGATGTGAGTGCCTTGCCGTCGACGTTCCCTTATTCCTTCTTCGGGCCGGAGATCCAGGGCAGCCTGACCGGCGGCCAGACTGTCGGCGGTAAGCCTGTGGGTTACTATCCGGATCTCAACATCTCGGGAAAGTTTGCAGGCGTCAGCTAAAGACATCACAGCCATCGCAACGCGCTGGGCAGCTGCCGGCGCGTTGCGATGAAATGAACGATTGCCTTGTTTCCTCCGGTTTCTGCTGCTAGAGACCCCGCCGTGGCTTTGAAAAGCCATGAAATCCGGTCGCAGCCCACCCGGTCAAAACAAGGGATCCTGAATTATGAAGACTATCGTGATCTGCTCCGGCGGATTGGACTCCGTTTCGCTCGCCCATAAGGTCGTAGCCGAACATCAGCTTATCGGCCTCGTCTCCTTCGATTACGGCCAGAGGCACCGCAAGGAGCTGGAATTTGCGGGCGCCTGCGCCAAGCGTCTCGGCGTGCCGCATGAAATCATCGACATCACCGCCATCGGCCGGCATCTGACCGGATCGGCTCTGACAGATGATGTCGAGGTGCCGGACGGGCACTATGCCGAGGAAACCATGAAGGCGACGGTCGTACCGAACCGTAACGCGATCATGCTGGCGATCGCGTTCGGGCTTGCGGCGGCGCAGAAGGCGGATGCCGTCGCCGTTGCGGTCCATGGCGGGGATCATTTCATCTATCCCGACTGTCGTCCGGGGTTCATCGACGCCTTCCAGCAGATGCAGAACCACGCGCTTGAGGGCTATGCCAGCGTTTCGCTCTACGCGCCTTATGTGACGATCTCCAAGGCGGATATCGTTGCCGACGGTGCCCGGCATGAAACGCCCTTTGCCGAGACTTGGTCCTGTTACAAGGGCGGAGAGCGCCATTGCGGCCGCTGCGGCACCTGTGTGGAGCGGCGCGAAGCCTTCCATCTCGCTGGTATCGCAGATCCCACGGAATATGACGATGCCGACTTCTGGGTTGCCGCGACATCGGGCTTTTCGGCTGAGGAGGTGAAGTGATGTATCGCATCACCAAGGAGTTTCATTTCTCCGCCTCGCATCAGCTCTCGCATCTTCCTGCCAATCACCAGTGTGCGCGCCTGCACGGGCACAATTATATCGTCGTTGTGGAGCTTTCGGCCGGCGAACTGGACGAGAACGGGTTCGTGCGAGACTATCATGAGCTGCAGCCGCTGAAGCGCTATATCGACGAAGCGTTCGATCATCGCCATCTCAATGATGTCTTTGGACATGACCGGGTGACCTCGGAGTATCTCGCCAAGCATTTCTATGACTGGTGCAAGGAGCGCTTGCCGCAGACATCTGCCGTGCGAGTCAGCGAAACGCCGAAGACCTGGGCGGAATACCGGCCATGAGCGAAGCGCCCATTCGCGTCAGCGAGATCTTCGGGCCGACGATCCAAGGCGAGGGCATCCTGATCGGCCTTCCGACGATCTTCGTGCGCACCGGCGGCTGCGATTATCGCTGCTCCTGGTGCGATACGCTGCATGCCGTCGATAGTGACTATCGCGATCAATGGCGGCCGATGTCGGTCGATGAGATCTGGCAGGAGGTAACGCGACTTTCAGGCGGCAAATCGCTGACCATCTCGCTCTCCGGCGGCAATCCTGCGATCCAACCGCTCGGCCCGCTGATTGCGTGCGGCCATGCGGAGGGATATCGCTTCGCGCTGGAGACTCAAGGGAGCTTGGCCAGGGAATGGTTCGCCGAACTCGATGTGCTCGTGCTGAGCCCGAAGCCTCCATCGAGCGGCATGGCGACGGACTGGATCGCCTTCGACGACTGTCTGCGCATGGCAGGCGACGGACCGCAGATCGCCTTGAAGATCGTCATATTCGATGATCTCGACTATGAATATGCGCGAGACGCGGCTGCTCGCTATCCTCAATTGCCCGTCTATCTGCAACCCGGCAATCACACGCCGCCGCCAGCCGATGCAGAAGATACCATTGTCGATATTGACGGCATCGTCGAGCGGATGCGCTGGCTCGTGGAAAAGGTCAGCAATGATCGATGGTTCGAGGCGAGGGTGCTACCGCAACTGCACGTGATCATCTGGGGAAACAGGCGCGGCGTTTGATCGATTGCGAACGGGCCACATTCTGCCTGGCCCGTTCGCAATTTACATTTTTGAAGGCCAACCAGCAGAGCCGTATCGGTGCTGCGTTACGATTTCTCCTCGCGACTGCCATGCTCTTTGAGTTCAGCATCAAAAATTCCCGCAAGTGTCTTGAGGATCTGCAACACGGCCGGATGATCGCAGGTATAGTATCTATACTGCGCCTGACGACGCACTTTGACGATGCCGGAATGATGCAAGCGGGTCAGGTGCTGGCTGAGCGCTGATTGCGATATTCCAAGCTTCTTGGCTAGGCTATTTACATCCTCCTCACGGCCGGACAGATGAATACAGACCTCAAGGCGTTTGGGATTTGAAAGCTGGCTGAGAAGATCTGCATGGTAGATGAGACGCTCATCTTCTGTGGTCTGATCTGAGGAATACATAGCACGGCCAATCGTCGATAGTTAATCTTAAAATCCCCCTGCAGCGCGTGATGATAAGCGCAAAAGTTGCAAAATTATGGCTTGGATATTCCAAAACGTTGCATCCTCGCGGAGCAGGCGGCCCCTCCCAGTTCGGCCGATTTCAAGGAAATCAACCTCTCCCAGCGGTCAACTAGGGTCCTATTGTAATTTTGGAATATGTACTGCTTTGGGTTTTGCAATTATTCTGTAACAAAATCGAACGAAATGCCTTGTTTTTGTCCGGGTTCTGACATCGCACTGCTAACAAAGCGGCTTATCTTCTGCTCCAACGAACAGGAGGTAACCATGACCCAAAGGGACTTGACAATCGCCGAGGTTCTCAAAGATCCGCTGATCCGCCAGGTCATGCGCGCGGATCGCATTTCCGTGACTGGAATGGCAAGCCTGCTGCAGGATGCCGCGCGCCGGCAGGAGCGTGCCTTGTCCGCCAATATGGCGCCGATCACGCATGCCGCTTCGTGCTCCAGGCCGCAGGCCGATTTACGCTGAGATCGTCTGTTGCGGGCCGACACGGCAATCGCTCCGTGACGAGTGCTTTGCCGTCACCTCAGATTTCAGGGCAGGATGGTCCTAGGCATGATTTAGGGTCGCCTCATTTCGCCCGACGCCTTTGCGCCGCTGTCACAGTGCGCCGCTTCGGTTCAAGGAGATCGCGTAGACGCTTGTCGTTGCCGTCATGAAAAGCTTGTGCTTGCCGCGACCGCCGAAGCAGAGATTGGACACTGTTTCCGGTACCAGAATCTTGCCCATGAGATGGCCGTCGGGCGCGATGCAATGCACGCCGTCGGCTGCCGAAGACCAGAGATTGCCGTCGCTGTCGAAGCGCATACCGTCAGCACAGCCCGGCGAAATCGCATGAAATACCTCGCCGCCGGAGAGCTGCCAGTTTTGGCCGACGTTGAAGACCCGGATATGTTGCGGATCGTTGCTATGCATGCGACCGGTATCAGCGACATAAAGCTTCGTCTCGTCAGGATTGAAGGCAAGCCCGTTCGGGCAATTGAAATCCGTCAGCACGGCCTGCATCGACCCCGTTGAATCGACCCGGTAGACATTGCACGGCAGCTCCTGATCGCTCTTATATCCCTCGTAATCCGTCGCGATGCCGTAATGCGGATCGGTAAACCAGATCGCACCGTCCGAGGCGACGATCACATCATTGGGTGAATTCAGATGCTTGCCCTGGTAACGATCTGCGATCACCGTGATGGAGCCGTCATATTCGGTGCGCGTGACACGCCTGGCGCCATGCTCACAGCTGACGAGCCGGCCCTGCCGGTCACGCGTATGGCCGTTCGAAAAATTCGAAGGTTCGCGAAAGATGCTGGTGCCGAGTCCCGGTATCCAGCGCATGATGCGGTTGTTGGGAATATCCGAAAACAGCAGGCAATTCAGATCTCCGAACCAGACAGGGCCTTCCACCCAGTCGAAACCGGTGGCGATCTGCTTGACAGGAGCATTGCCAAGAACAAACTTCCCAAAGGCCGGGTCGATGATTTCGAAGAACGACATTGTGACAATACCTCCCGTAATGCTAGATCGTGCGTTGATCTGTTATCGATAACATATCTCGATGAGTCCGCAATGAGGAGGATAGTGCATGAGCCACGTTCTGACGTCGAGCGTCTTGAGTGACGAAGGTGTGATGACCTTGTTGAATGCCGCCATTTCAGCGGCGAGCGCGATGGGCCAGCCGCAATGCATCGTCATCGTCGATCAATCCGGCGTGACGCTCGGCTGCTTCCGCATGCGCGGTTCGCGTTTTCAGTCGCTGAAAAGCGCCGGTGCTAAAGCACAGACGGCTGCCTCCATCGGCGCTCCCAGCCATTCGCTACCGGACCATGCGCGAGTGCCGCTGGCAATCGCCACCGACGGCGGGATGACGGGGTTGCGCGGCGGTTTGCCGATCCGCGTCGGCGGCGCGCTTCTCGGCGGCATCGGCGTCGGTTCGGGTTCCGGCGAGCAGGACGAACAGGTTGCCCGCGCCGCGCTCAAAGCGATCGGCGCCGACCTAGACTGAACGGGCGCGAACGCCCTCATCAGCTTCAACCGAGTGGATTTCGCGCCGCTTTCGCTCAGTTGAAGGCGATCTGCGCCTTCATGGCCTGGCTTCGATCCGACGCGATTTCGAAAGCACTGATCGCATCGGCAAGCGGTACTGTGTGGGTGATGAGCGGCCGCACATCGATAAGGCGCTTGCGCATCAGATCGACGCCAACCGCAAACTCTTCATGAAAGCGGAAAGAGCCACGCAGTTCCAACTCCTTGGCCGTAATCGCCAGCATCGGCAGGCTCATGTCGCCGCCGATACCAAGCTGTACGATGATTCCTCGCGGTCTCAGTGCCGCGATGCCACCGGCGAGGGCTGCCGCCGCGCCCGAGCATTCATAGAGCACATCGAACGTGCCCTTTTCGGAGGAATAGGGGGCAAGCGCTTCAGGTTCGTCCTTTGTGTTAATGACCCGGTCGGCACCTGCTTGCCTGGCAAGCGACAAGGTGAAATCCGAAAGATCGGTCGCGACGATCTCGACGGCACCGGCGCGGCGTGCGGCCAGGATCGAGAGGACGCCGATCGGACCGCAGCCGGTTACGAGGATGCGTTTGCCGAGAAGCTCGCCCGCACGCCGCGTAGCGTGCAAGGTCACGGCCAGAGGTTCCGCCATGGCCGCTTCACCCGGCGTCAGACCATCGGCCGGTACGCATTGAATGGCATCGGCCACGAGCGTCTCGCGGAAGGCACCCTGGATGTGCGGGAACGGCATGGCGCTGCCATAAAAACGCATGTTGAGGCATTGATTGGGCAATCCCTGCAAGCAGTAGCGGCAGGTGCGACAGGGACGGGAGGGGGAAACGGCAACGAGCTGGCCGACCTCGAGCCCCTGCACGCCCGGGCCGAGCGCGGTCACGGTCGCGCTGACTTCATGCCCGAGGATCATCGGTTCCTTCAGGCGAACAGTGCCGAAACCGCCGTGATGATAATAATGTAGGTCGCTACCGCAGACGCCGCCGGTTGCAAGCCTCAGCTTCACTTCCCCTGCACCCGGTTCTTCCTCAGGATAATCCTCGATCCGCACATCCTTGGCGGCGTGGGCGATGATGGCTTTCATATCTTCCTCCTCAAAGAACGGGTGTGGGCAGCGCCTGGCCGGCGAAATGAGCGGCGAGATTGTCGCGCATCAGTTGACCCATGGCCTTGCGCGTCTCAACCGTGCCGGAGGCATGGTGGGGCTGCAGCAGCACATTGTCGAGTGCCAGGAAGCGCGGATTGAGCTTTGGCTCGCCTTCAAAGACGTCGAGCGCTGCCGATCCGAGCTTGCCGGTCTCCAACGCATCGAGTAGGGCGTCTTCGTCTATATTGGACGCGCGGGAGATGTTGATCAACATGCCTTCCGGGCCGAGCGCCTCGATCACCTTATGACCGACAATATGCCGCGTCGCCGCCGACGCGGCGAGCGTGACGAACAGGAAATCCGATTGTGTCGCGAGCTCGACCGGATCGGCGACAAAGGTCATGTCTGATACGTAAGATTTCGCCTCGACGTCCGAATAGGCAATTTGCATGTCGAAGCCCTTCAGGCGCTTGGCGACCTCAAAGCCGATGCGGCCAAGACCGAGCACGCCGGCACGCCGTCCCCAGACGCGGCGCTTGAGGGGATAAAGCCCTTTTTGCGCCCAGCTGCCGTCACGCACCCATGTCTCTGCACCGATCATGCCGCGCGACAGGCAGAGCATCATCGCGATTCCCAAATCCGCGACATCATTGGTCAGGACGTCAGGGGTGTTGGTGACACGGATACCGCGCTCGCGGCAGGCCTGCAGGTCGACAGCGTCAAAACCGACGCCATAGACCGAAATGACTTCCAGTTTGGGGCAGGCCTCGATCATGGCGCGGTTGGCGCCGAGTTCGCCGCGTGTCGCAATGCCCCTGATCGACGGTCCGACCTCGGCGAGCAATTCGTCCTTGTTGGCCGCCTCGAAATAGCGATGAACCTGAAAGGCTGCGTCGAGCGGCTCTTGATCCCATTGCGGGTAGGGCCCAATCTGCAGGATTGGTGGCTTGCTCATCTTGTATGTCCTCCCTTGACATCAAATGTTATCGATAACATAAACAAGGGAAACGCCCATTGTCGAGATAAAAACGGAGGAAACAATGTCTGCTGGTCTTTTTGATCTGAAAGGGCGGCGCGCCCTGGTGACGGGTTCTTCCCAAGGTATCGGGCTTGCCCTCGCGAAAGGTTTGGCGGCCGCCGGCGCCGAGTTGGTGCTCAATGGGCGTGACAAGGAAAAGCTCGCCACGGCGGCTGAAAGCTTCGACAGCAAGGCGTATCAGCTGGCCTTCGACGCCACTGACCATGAGGCTACGCGTCAGGCCGTCGATGCCTTCGAGGCGGAGATCGGCGCGATCGACATTCTCGTCAACAATGCCGGCATGCAGTTTCGCACGCCGCTTGAGGATTTTCCTGCCGATGCCTTCGAGCGGCTGCTCCGGACGAATATATCGAGCGTCTTCAATGTCGGTCAGGCCGTCGCCCGGCACATGATCAAGCGCGGCGCAGGAAAGATCATCAATATCGCCAGCGTACAAACGGCACTGGCGCGGCCCTCGATTGCGCCATACACGGCAACCAAGGGTGCCGTCGGCAATCTCACCAAGGGCATGGCAACGGATTGGGCGAAGTATGGGCTGCAATGCAACGCCATCGCGCCCGGTTATTTCGATACGCCGTTGAACGCAGCTCTCGTTGCCGATGCAGACTTTTCGGCATGGCTCGAAAAGCGCACGCCGGCCGGCCGCTGGGGTCGTGTCGAAGAACTGGTCGGTGCCTGCATCTTCCTTGCTTCCGACGCCTCCTCCTTCGTCAACGGTCATGTGCTCTATGTCGACGGCGGCATCACGGCATCGCTCTGATGGCGCTCTGCCGCGCCGCTTCGTCATCATGGGCGTCAGCGGCTGCGGCAAGTCGTCGGTCGGGTTGGCGCTGGCAGCTCGCCTTGGAGGCATCTATGCCGATGGTGATGATCTTCATCCTGCGGCAAACGTCGCCAAGATGAGTGCCGGCACCCCGTTGACCGACGCCGATCGCTGGCCTTGGCTCGACAAAGTCGGTCAATACCTGGCTTTGGCGCAGGATACGGCACTGATCGGATGTTCGGCGCTGAAGCGCATCTATCGCGACCGGATTCGCGAGGTTGTCGACGCGCCGGTTTGCTTCGTTCACCTTGCCGGAACGAGGCAAACCATTCTTCGACGCATGCACGCAAGACGGGATCATTTCATGCCGCCGGCATTGCTCGACAATCAATTTGCAACCCTCGAGCTGCCGGGATCAGACGAGCAGGCGATCACCGTCGATATCGATCAGCCGCTGGATCAAGTCGTGGCGGCCATCTTAATTGCATTGGAGGAGACGCAATCATGAGCAGCAAGGTGGCGCTGATCGGCGCCGGTGCAATGGGCGGCGCGATCGGCGCCCGCCTGGCGGAAACCGGCAATCAGCTGACTGTTTTCGATCTCGACAAGGATAAGGTTGCGGCTCTGACCGTAAAAGGCGCCACGGCAGCCGTCAGCGCAGCCGCGGCGGCTGCCGTTTCCGATTTCGTCGTTCTCAGCCTCAATTCGCCGAAGATCGTCCATGCCGCGGTATTCGGGCTCGAAGGCGTTGCCGTCGGTGCCAAGCCGGGGACGCTAATTATCGACATGTCGTCGATCGACCCCGATGCGACAAAGGCTCTTGCCGCAGAGGCTGCGGAAAAGGGGCTGCGCTGGGTGGACAGCCCGCTGTCCGGTGGAGCGCCAAAGGCCCTGATCGGACAATTGACGCTGATGGCTGGCGGCAGCGAGCAGGATGTCGCGGATGCGCATCAAGTCCTGCGCCATGTGGCCTCGAACTATACGCATATGGGTCCCGTCGGGGCGGGTCAGACCACGAAGCTCATCAATCAGGTTCTTTGTGCGTTGAATTTCCTTGCGGTCGCGGAAGCGACGCAACTGGCGCTCGACGCCGGCGTCGATGCCGCGAAAATCCCGCAGGCGCTGAAGGGCGGGCGGGCCGACAGCGCCATCCTGCAGGAATATATGCCGCGCTATGTCGCCAAGGATTACCGCCGCACCGGACGGATCGACAATATGGTCAAGGATCTGAACGGCGCTCAGGATCTGGCCCGCAGGACCAATACCGCCATGCCGCTGACGGCCGTCTGTGCCGAGATACACCGCATGCTGACGGCTTCCGGGCTAGGTGGCGAAGATCAGGCGGCACTGATGGAATTCTTCAAGGGACCAAACAAGGAGATTGCTGGATGATTACCCGATACGCATTATTCGAAGGCAAGGTCAGGGAAGGAGAGGCAGAGGCGTTTCGGACGGCCGTCATGGAAACCATCCTGCCGAAGTGGAAGCAGTTTCCAGGTGCCCTCGACGTGCGGGTTACCTTTGCCGAGGCGCGCGATGAAGGCGCCCCGGAGTTTCCGATGATTTTAGCCGTGAACTATCCGGACATGGCCGCCGTGGAGAAGGCTCTTGCGAGCCCGGTGCGCACCGAGGCGCGTGCAGCGACGGAAGCGGTTCTCTCACGCTTTTTCGAAGGACGCATCCATCATCATGTCACGCTTGCCCATGAGTTTGAGCTCTAGACCGCCCTCGCAGGACGCTTTCCGATGCGCAGCGCCGGTGACGTCCTGCGCGTATGGCGGGATAGCGGAGAGCGCCTCTTGCCATCCTGGGAAGAGGCATATTACTCTGATGGTAACGATAACATAGGCCATTGATGAGTAACGATCGCAAAACGCCGACCATGGCAGACATAGCCCGCGTCATGGGAGTTTCTCCCATGACCGTGTCGCGTGCTTTCAAGGCTGACAGTCTTGTCAGCCCCGAGACGCGCGAGGCGATCCTGCGAACGGCGGAGGAGCTGGGCTATGTCTTCGACAGCACGGCGTCCAACCTGCGTTCGCAAAAGTCCGGCTTTGTCGCCGTTACCATTCCTTCGATCAACAATGCCAACTTCGCCGATACGGTCGGCGGCCTCTCGGACACCTTATCCAAGCGGGACATGGAGATCCTGCTTGGTTATACGAACTACAATGTCGAGGAGGAGGAGCGGCTGATCGAGCAGCTGCTTCGCCGCAAGCCGCAGGCGATCGTCGTAACCGGCGGTACCCATACGGAGCGTGCGCGGAAACTCCTTCAGACCGTGGCAATCCCGGTGATCGAGACCTGGGATATCCCGACCGATCCGATCGGCCACTATGTCGGTTTTTCCAACAGAGCCGTCATGCGCGATATGGTCGATCATTTCGTCGCACTCGGCTGTCGCCGCATCGCCTTCATTGGCGGCGATGTCCAGCGGGATTCACGCGGCAGCGAACGCAGGCTGGGATTCATTGCGGCGATGCAGGCACATGGGCTTGATGCATCGAGATTGATCGCAGCCGGATCGCCGCCGATCTCGATGCGGGAAGGCGCCAATGCCATGGCGAAGCTGATCGAGCTCTATCCCGATACGGAAGCCGTCGTCTGCGTCTCGGATCTTGCCGCCTACGGCGCACTCACCGAATGTCGTCGGCTAGGAATTCCCGTGCCCGAGCGTTTTTCCATCGGCGGTTTTGGAAATTACGAGATCGGTGAGGTCTGCGTACCGACTTTGACGACGATCAACGCTTTTGCGCGTGAAATTGGCGAGCGGACCGCGCAGTTGATTTTGGATATTATCGAAGGCACGCAGCCGGCCGCCGACGTCAGGATTTCGCCGGAACTGATTGCACGGGACAGCAGCCGCCAAGTTTAACCTGTCTGGCGAAAGCAGCGCGGCTCGCCGCCGCGCCACCTCTTTTGACTGAGATCAATTACCCCAGATCTTCTTATACTCGTCCTTGTAACCGTTGTCCGGATCGAAGGTGTTCTTCGGACCACCGTCGGATTGGATATTGTCCGCCGTTACAACATGCAGCGGTGAGAGATAGCCGGACCATTTTTCTCCGGCGAAAGCGCGATTGAGTTCATCGACCAGCTGCCAGCCCTGGAGATTTAGGGGCTCAGCGACCGTGACCTTCTGGAACTGGCCGGCGCGGATACGCTCATAGGCCGATTGCGAGCCGTCGCCGGCTGCGACGTTGATCGGCGCGTCGGTGCCGCTCTTGCCGGCGGAGGCGAGCGAAGGACCCATGAAATCGAAATAGAGGTCGTTGATCGCAAGCGAATGCGTCCAGCTGTCACCGTATTTCTGCAGCAGCGAGGTGGTCAGCTGCGGCATGCGCTGCGATGTCTCGGCAATCGGGGTATCGACATATTCGAGCACCTTGCCACCCAGCCGCTCGATCTCCTGCTTCATCTTGTCCGCCTTGGCGATGGCGATCGCATAGGTGGAATCGGTGAAGATAATGACGCCCGGCTTGCCCTTGGCATCGACGAAGGCCCAATCGGCAGCGGCTTTCGAGACTTCCATGGCGTCGGTGCTGACATTGGCAAAAAGACCGTTCTTGTCGTCCGGGCCGATGGTCGGGCCGGCATGCCAGGCGACCAGCGGGATCTTGGCGGCCTTTGCCTGTTCCAGCGCCGGAGCCTGTTCGACGGCGTCGAAGCCGTCAATGATGATACCGGCAGGCTGCAGGGCTATGGCCTGACCGAAAGCGGCCGTGCGGCCACCGATGGAGCCGGCGCCATCGAGAACCTTCACCTCCCAGCCGATCGCCTTTGCTGCTTCCTCGACACCGTTACTCACGCCGAGAATGCCGCCATTCTTGAGATCGCCAGCGAGCACGACAATGGTTTTGCCGGCCTGCGCCTTTGGCCCCGTGGTCGGTCCATCCCATTTGGTGACGGGCGTGGCATATTTCTCGACGACGGCCTTCGCATCCGCCAACGCGTCAGCATAGGCCTGGCCGGCGCATAGCACCAGGACCGCTGTCGTGGCCTGCAGGAATTGTCTACGGTTCATGTCTTCTCCTCCCTTTGGACATTCGAACTTCGGATGATCTTCATTTCTCCGCCGTCTTGGCGGAAAGTTGCGGTGCCTGGGCCGGCGCCATGCGTCCGGCATGGCTGCGGCGGCGCTGCGCGTAGCCGGCAATGCCGATGGCAACCAGCAATGTGACGCCGTTGAACAGGGGCTCGACATAGAAGGAGCCGCCGAACTGCTGGATGCCGGCGATACCGACCGCCAGGATGATGACGCCGATCATCGTGCCCCAGACATTGACGCGGCCGGGTTTGATCGTTGTCGAGCCAAGGAATGCACCGACCAGCGCGGGCAGCAGATATTCAAGCCCGACGCTTGCCTGACCGATGCGCAGCTTGGAGGCGAGCAGCACGCCGGCGATAGCGGCAAGCGTTCCCGAGGTGACGAAGGCGCCAATGACGAAGCGGCGGACGGGAATGCCGTTGAGCGCGGCAGCCTTCGGATTAGCACCGATCGCATAGATGTAACGGCCGATCGGCAGGTATTCGAGGACGATCCACATGACGAAAGCAAGTGCCAGAACATAGATGCCGGTGATCGGCAGGCCGAAGACCATGGTGCCGTTCAGCGCATAAAACCCTTGCGGCAGCATGCCCACCACCTGCCGTCCGCCTGTATGCCAGAGCGCGATGGCGTAGAGGACCGTGCCCGTGCCGAGCGTTGCGATGAAGCTGTCGATCTTGGCGATCTCGACAAGAAGGCCGTTGAGGAAGCCGGTCAGCGCGCCAAGCGCGATGACGATCAGGACGGCAACCGGCCAAGGCAGCCCGAACATCGTCTGAAGGCTGATCGCCAGCACGTGCCAGAGGACGATGCCATAGCCGATCGTCAGGTCGATGCGGCCAGCTGCCATCGGGATCATCGCAGCCAGCGACAGGATGGCGATGATCGTCTTGTCGGAAACGATCGAACGCAGGTTGAGCATCGTCGGGAACGTCTGCGGCAGCAGAATGGAGAAGAGCAGGATCAGGAAGACCGTCAGGATGACGAGGCCATAGACAGGCAGCAGGCGCTGGATCTTCTGGCCGAAGCTCATGGCCGAAAGCTCGGCGCGGGTCGGCTCGAGTGCGTTGGATTCGATCGATTGCATGGTGTTCTCCCCCGGTTCAGGCCGCTTCGGATGCTGATGCGGCGGCGATGACCGCCGGTGTTGTGAGGTCGGCACCGCTGAGTTCGCGCACGATCCTCCCGCGCGAAAACACCAGGGCACGATGGCAGATATGAGCGATTTCCTCGAAATCGGTGGAGACAACGAGAACGGCAAGGCCAGCCTCCACGGCCTCGGCAATGAGCCGATAGATGTCGGCCTTGGCGCCGACATCGACGCCGGCAGTCGGATCCTCGGCGATCAGCAATTTGCGGCCCGTCGCCAGCCATCGTCCGACGACGACCTTCTGCTGATTACCGCCGGATAGGGCTTCGATGGCAAGGCTCTGGTCATTGGGTCTGAGGCCGACGCGGCTGCCGAGCGAATAAGCAGCTTCGGCTTCCCGGCGTGGCGACAGGAACGAAAACAGGCTTCGTCCGGAGGCGCCGGGATTCAGGAAGGTGTTTTCACGCAAGCTGAGCGACATGGCGACGGACTCTTCGGTCCGATCCCGGGCGATCAGCCCGATGCCTGAAGCCATCGCTGCGACTGTGCTGGAAAGATCCGGTTCGATCCCGCTCAAGCGCACGCTGCCCTGCGATGGCTCACAACCGAACAGCGCGCGTCCGATCAATTCCTGCCCGGCGCCGCGCAGACCAACGAGGCCGAGCAATTCGCCCTGTCGGATATCGAAGGACACCGGCCCTGCGCCGCGACAGGATAGCTCCTTCACCGAGACGATCGCAGGCCCCGCACTTCTTTCCGCCTTGACGAACAGTTGGTCCGCCTTGCGCCCGACGATCATGCGGATGAGCTCATCCGGCGTCGTCTCGGAGACTGACTTCTGGCCCACCAACTGACCGTCACGCAAGACGGCAACGCGGTCGGCGATACGGAAGATCTCGTCGAGGCGATGAGACACATAGATCATAGCCACGCCGCGCTCTTTCAGCGGGCGGATGGCGGCAAAGAGTTTCTCGACCTCGTCGGCGGGCAGGCTGGCCGTAGGTTCGTCAAGCACCAGCACGTCGGCTTCGACTGCGAGCGCCCGAGCGATTGCGACCAGCGACTTCTCGGTGCGGGTCAGCTCCTGTACGCGGGTCGACGGATCGAAATCGCAGCCGACGAGCTTCAGTGCCTCGGCGGTACGCCGCTCCGTGGCGCGCCAGTCTATCAATTTACCGCGCAGGGAATAGCCCTGCGCAAGCCCGACATTCTCGCCCACTGTCATCCATTCGATCAGTCCGAGATCCTGATGGATGAAGGCGACCGGCTGGCGTTGATTGGGTTGTGGCGGGCGGTGGTGATAGGGTTTGCCGCGAAACAGGATCTGCCCGCCATCCGGCTTGTAGATGCCAGCCAATGTCTTGATGAGCGTCGATTTACCCGCGCCGTTTTCCCCGAGAAGCGCGAGGATTTCGCCGCGCTGCAAGTCGAGCGACACGTTCGACAGGGCTCGCGTTCCGCCAAATTCCTTGGTGATGTCGGAAAATGCGAGCAGCTTTTCGTCGTCCATCCTGCTCCTCCCAAAGCTTCGATAGGAGGAGGCTATGTTATCGATAACATTCCGTCAAGAGGCTGGGATGCTTGCCTGTATATTCAGGCATCATGCGCGGCCCCGGCCGAAAAGTTAACGTATTAACGAGAGGCATTCTTTAAATATGAAATATATCTCAATGCGTCCGATCATATTATGAAATAATATAAGCAGGAAGAAAATATATACTGCCGTTGCGATGCATCCGCATGGTTGTAATTATCATACTTATTCGATGAGCCATTGATTTTTCTAGTTTTATGGCGTTATTTTCTCCAGGGGCGTAAGCGAGGATGTATTTTCGAGGCAGATGACCGAAGGCTAAAAAGGTAATCTGCAGACGTAGCGCAATGAGGGGAACATTTGACTTACGCGACGTGCTCGGTGTCCCAAATCGAGAAAGCCGATGCCGAGGAGATGACCGCGCATTACGCGAGAACCCTGTTTCCCGCGATTGTCGAACCTCTCCATCGCCGCGGTGCGATTTCGGTGGAAGACCGCCACTATACGATCGGCTCCTGCAGCGTCTGGCGCGGCAAATGTCATTCTGGCATGAGCGTTATGCTGCCCGGTGGCCCCGAAGCCTACGGCCTTTATCTGCCGACCGCCGGCAAGATGCTTGTCGACGCCGCTGGGCGGCAATTGGAATCGGAGCCGGGCAGGGGACTTGTGGCCGATATGTCTTCTTTCAGCCGGCTCACGTTTTTCGAGCAGCGGAGCCATATGGGCATCGCATTCGAAAAGGCGGCCATGATACGGCAGCTCAGCACGCTGCTGGACGCACCGATGCGCTCTGATCTGGAATTCGCCGGCCCGGTCGATCTAACATCGGGGCGAGGGATGCAGATTGCCGCGCTTGGAAACTTGATCTGGCAGGACCTCACAGCGGCCGGCCCAGAAAAATCCTCCGCTTCATTCAGCGAATGCCTTTTGCAGGCGATGATGATCGCTCTGCTTGAGACTGTGCCACACAATTATACGCCGCAGTTGCAAGGGCCGGCATCGCCGGCAATCCCGAGGCAGTTGAAGCGCGCAATGGAATATATGCACGTAAATGCAGGTGCGGACATCAAGATCGCCGATATTGCGCGCGAGAGCGGAACAAGCGTGCGATCTTTACAGACCGCATTTCAGCAGTTCAAGAACATGACGCCCCTCGGCTATCTGCGCGAGATACGCCTGCAAGGCGCGCGCAAAGCCTTGATACAATCGAACCGTTCCCGGGTGGTGGCCGACATCGCGCGCGATTGGGGATTTTCCCATATGGGGCGGTTCGCAGCGCTATATTATCAATCCTTCGGAGAAATGCCCTCCGAGACTGTCAGGCAAGCCCGGTAGGGGCGGCAGCGCTGCCCACGCGATCAATACCTTGCCAGACCTCAGATCTATTCGCCAACTGCCGTTACGACGCGGCTGTTCCTGTCATGCGTACAACTTTGCACAGGTTGGTCAAAAGGGAAGTAGCCCGTTCACGGCCCCAAGGACATCTGAGGCTCTCTGGCCGCGTTACCGCAATGACGGGGCGGCGCATTGCTATTTTGAGGATCATATTCATAGACTGCCTCACCGGTAGGATTTTGGTGAGGGAGTGGCCGTCTCGCCGTCATGACGCATACTTAAAACCTCTTCTCGTAACGATGATGCTGGAGTGAATAGGCAATGGATCCTCTGAAGATCACCATCCTTTCATGCAGCCTTGATCCGAAAAGCAGGAGCCGCCGCATGGCTTGCGAGGCTGAAAATTTGTTGCGAGAGAGGCGATGCGAAGTCGAGTTTATCGATCTTCAGCATCTGGAGTTGCCCGCTTTCGACAATTTGAAATGCTATGAACATCCTTCATACGACCGGCTGTATCGTGCAATTCGCGATGCGGATGGTGTCTTGCTTGCGGTACCTATTTACAATTGGTCGGTGGGAAGTGCTGCCAAGAGCCTGATCGAACTTACCGGTGCGACAGGCGCCGGCGGACGAAGATCGGCCTGGTTCGATCAGATCGTCACTTTCATCTGCTCCGGTGGGCTTCCGCACAGTTATATGGCTTATGGAAGTCTGGCCATGTCGCTGATGCTCGATTTCAAATGCGTGATCAATCCCTATGTCGTTTACGCCACCGAGCGGGATTGGTTAGACGGTACCATCTCGTCCGACAGTCTCCAGGCAAGGCTGCAGAAGACGATCGAGGTACAGCTGGAATTGTCGTCGAAATTGAGATCCAGGGCATATAGTTCTGACTGGGAAATCTGATGGGCCTGCCTGGCCCAATTGCATTCGACGCGCCTGATGTTAAGACTATTCGTATGATGACTTGCTGACGATGAGAAGCGACTGCGGTTGAAGGCCAACAAAAGGGTCGGGGATTGGGAATGACGACAAATGCCCGGACACGGCAAAGGCTGGCGCAAAGGGTCATCGACGAATTGCGCTTGCAGATCGAGAGCGGCAAGCTTCGGGTCGGCGACCAGCTTCCGACCGAGCCGCAGCTTGAGGCTGCATTCGACGTCAGCCGGACCGTCGTGCGCGAGGCGATTGCAGATCTTCGTGCGGCAGGCCTCGTCACGCCGGTTCAGGGCAAGGGCGTATTCGTTTCCGACACACCGACGCGGTCTGGATTGCTGCTGACGCCGGTCGAGGTCAAGAGTATCCCCGAAACGCTGGAACTGCTGGAATTCCGCATGGCGGCGGAAGGCGAGGCGGCGGCCATCGCCGCCTATCGCAGGACTGCCGAACAGGAGGCCGCGATTGCAACGGCCAACCGTAAGATGGCGCAGCTGATAGAGCAGGGGCTGTCGACCGTCGAAGCGGACTATGAGTTTCATATGGCGATCGCGGCTGCGACGAATAACCGGTTCTATGTCGACGTGCTCCGGCATTTCGGTACACGAACCATTCCGCGCCGGCAGTTTCCGACATTGCCCGAGGCGAATGACCGCGCCTATCTGGAGAAGGTTCATGCAGAGCATGCGGAGATTTTAGCGGCGATCGCCGATCAAGATCCAGAGCGCGCGCGACAAGCGATGCGGGCGCATATGATGGCGAGCCAGCGTCGCTATCGCCATCTTGCCGAGCTGCAGGAGCAATAATGCTCGACAGGGTGCTGTTGTCATATTATGTCATATGATAGCGGTCGATTTTTCGAAAGAGATGTTCCGTCTGTTTGGCCAGCCGGATCGAGGGGATTGCGACCATCCGGTTTTCGCGCATTCGATGGATAGCAGTATCTATTTTCCAGATGATCCGCATCGCCGCCGATGGAACCGGCCCCGATGCTCGGACGAGGTGATCCGTGATTCAGTCTTCCTCCAGTGTGCATCGCACGTTCGTATATGTCTCTGCGGCAATTGCCGGAACGATCGATGCCTATCGAATGGATGGAGCGACAGGTGCGCTCACGGCGATATCCAGCATGGATGTCGGTGCGATGGTCATGCCGATGGCTGTCAGCCCCGACAGGCGACATCTTTACGCCGTTATCCGTGCGCAGCCTTACCGGGTGCTGACGCTGGCGATCGACCCCGAAAGCGGCAGATTAAGGCAGGAGGCGGCCGCAGCGCTGCCCGACAGCATGGCCTATGTTGCCCTCGACCCGACAGGCGGGCTTCTATTGGCTGCCTCTTATGGCGGCAACAAGATCGCCGTGCTGCTCATCGACAAGAATGGGCTCGTCACCGCGCGAGCCCAGCAAGTGATCGCAACCGGCCGCAACGCCCATTCGATCGTCACTGATCGGACAGGCAAATATGTCTTTGTCACCAATCTCGGCTCCGATGCTGTGCAGCAATTCATCCTACACCCGGAGACCGGGATACTGAAGCCGAACGATCCGGCTCAGGTCCTGACCGGCAAGGGCTTTGGCCCGCGGCATATCGTCGTATCGCCGGATAATAAGGCCGTCTACGTTCTGACGGAGCTGACCGGCCATGTCGTCCACTATGCGCTCGATGCCGATAGGGGCACATTGAGAGAGGTCGAGAGCCTCGCTTCCGTTCCCGAGGATGCGGGCCTGTCGCCTGGCCTAGCACCGGATGCAGTCTCACCAGACAATGGCGAGCCGAAAATCTGGGCCGCAGATATCGGCATCACACCGGACGGCAGATTTCTTTATACGACTGAAAGGACCACCAGCCGGCTTGCGCTATTGAAAATCGATGTGGATAACGGAGGGCTGACTTACGTCACGAGTTATCCGACCGAGCAGCAGCCGCGCGGCATCCGCATCGACCCATCAGGCCGGCTCCTCGTCGCATCGGGAGAGAAATCCGACCGGCTGTCCGTCTACGCCATCGACCAATCCGATGGCGGTCTCGCATTGGTGGGGCGATACCCGGTCAATGCAGGTGCGAACTGGATCGAGATGGCGACATTTCCTTGAGAGGCATCCGCGTGCGGGGAGCTGCCCCGTGCGAATATCTACACAGCTTTCGAAACGGTCCCGGTAATCAGGCTTTCGATCTCGGAGGAGGGAAGGGGCCGGGCAAACAGATAGCCCTGAAGCAATTCGCATCCGGCGCCTTCGAGAAAACGGGCCTGCTCCTCGGTCTCGACGCCTTCCGCCACGACTTCCAGATCGAGTGTTCTGCCGAGCGATACGATGGCGGACGTAATTGCCATATCGCCCGGCTTTTCGGGAATGTCGGCAATGAAGGATCTGTCGATCTTCAACCGGGAAAGCGGAAAGCGCCTGAGTGTGCTCAGGCTTGAATATCCGGTGCCGAAATCATCCATCGCGAGGCTGACACCCAGCTCTTTCAGTTCATGCATCCGCTCGATGGCGCCCTCGACGTCACGCATGATCAAACTTTCCGTCAGTTCGAGCTCAAGCCATTGCGGATCGAGATCAGCCGATTGCAGTGCGGATGCCACATGGCTTGTCAGTGAACTCTCCAGGAATTGCCGCGCAGATACGTTGACGCCCATGCGCAGTGCAGGCAGGCCGCGATCTTGCCACAGACGGGCTTGCTGGCAGGCCTTTCGCAGAACGATTTCGCCGAGCGGGACGATGAGCCCCGTTTCTTCCGCGAGCGGAATGAAGACACCGGGCAACAACAAGCCCTCGACAGGATGCTGCCACCGCACGAGGGCCTCGACCCCAATGATCTTGCCGCTGCGAACTTCCTTTTGCGGCTGATAATGGAGCACGAATTCGTCCCGCTCTACAGCGCGTCGCAATTCTTCGATACGGATCAGCTTGTTGCGGGCGTCCTCTGCCATGGCCGGCGTGAACAGGCGAATGGCATTGCGCCCCGCTTCCTTGGCACGATAGAGCGCCATATCGGCATTTGCGAAGAGTTCCGAAGCCGTCGTGCCATGCTCCATGGCGCACGCGACACCGATGCTGCAGCCTACTCGGATTTCGACGCCTTGTACGATCATTGGCTTGGAAATGTCCGCCAGGACGGCCGCGAGCCTCTCATATATTGGCTCAGCCGGATCTTCCAGAACGATGATGAATTCGTCGCCGCCGATCCTCGCGACAATGCCGCCATTGCCGACATGGGTCGATATGCGCCGCGCGACCACCATCAGCAATTCATCGCCGGCCGCATGGCCGAGTGTGTCATTTACGAGTTTGAAATTATCGAGGTCGACAAAGGCCACGGCCAGTGACCTTTGTTGTCGGGACGCTTTTTCCAAGAGGGCGCTGAGCTTGCGGTCGAGCAGCATGCGGTTCGGCAGGCCGGTGAGCGCGTCATGTTCGGCCAGATAGGCGATATGGGCGATGTCGCGATGGCGATCGATGGCAATGCCCACGGTCTGCGCTATGCCGGCGAAGAACTCCATAAGTCCGGCCTCGTCACCATCGGTTTGCACCGTCACCAGGGCTCCATGCCGGCCGCCGTCTCGCGAAAAAATGGGAAATTCCAGGATATCGCCGGCGAGCTGTTCAGTTTGCTCGCCATTGAGGACGAAGCTCACGCGTCTGCCGTTGAGCAACTCCTCAAGAAGGACCTGGGACTCCCTGAGAAATACGTCGAGATCAACGCCGCGCGCCACATCCTGTAGAAGCTTCGTCTGGGCACTCATCAGTTTTTCTGCCCGTTTTCGAGCGGAAATGTCGCGCGATGCGCCGACGACGCCAATGATGTTGCCGTTTCTGTCGCGTAGCGGCACCCGCGACATCATGAGCCAGCCTTCACCCTTCAGTCGCCGTTCCTCGACGCCGAGATCGGCCTTACCGCTCTCCATTACCTGCCGTTCGACTTCTTCGATCTTGTGGGCATCGGCCATGGGGTGAATTTCGGCGTCGGTAAGTCCAATCAACTCGTCGACATGCCTGAAGCCATTGTTGAGGACGATCGCCAGGTTAGCAAAAAGGAAGCGGCCATTCCTGTCCTTGGCATAGATATAGTCCGGTACGTAGTTGATCATGGCTTCGAGCCATTCGTAGCGCTCGGCGAGAGACTGGTACCGGGCCTGGAGCAATTCAAATGGCTTAAGGACCTGCTCGTCTTCGACGTCTTGGTCCCGGTGCGTAGGATCTGGCGCTCCATCCGGCGGCTGCATCATGTATCTTCTCTCACCCGGCAAGCGGACAATATCGGCAGGCTGTTATGCAACAATGAAAAGCATGTAGGAATATTGAGCGTCTCCCTTTGGCGAGGTTCGGCTCGTCGCTTCCATAAACGTTATCATATAACCGAATTTATAAACATCCGCTCAAGTTTTAGAGGAAGATCGCGTCTGCCGACGGCGAGCGCTCCCATGCTTCTGTGGCTGGAAACCGATAGATTTTGGGAATAACTGCCCACGAGGAAATCCATTGCGGGTAGGGGGCAAAACCGGCTAAAGCGCAGGTGGTAAAATGCAGGATTCGCAAGGATAGTCAGCATGCGCATGGGCAAAGCCGTAACAAGCGGCAATCTTGTACTTGCCGGCATGCTGCTGATGCTTCTCGGCGACTTCCTGTTTTCGCTGAACGATGCCATGGGCAAGTGGCTGGTCGCGAGTTTCTCCGTCGGTCAGATTCTGGTGATCCGCTCTTTCGGTTCGTTCATTATTCTGACACCTATGATCGCGCGACAGGGCAGTGACGCGCTTTTTCGCCTCGAACGGCCGCCGCTGCAGCTTCTGCGTGTCGTCATGGCGACGCTCGACGTCGCTCTCTTTTACGCCGCTGTCGCCTATCTGCCGCTTGCCGATGTCATGACCTTCTACATGGCCGGGCCGATCTATGTGGCGGCGATCTCGCACTTCTTCCTTGACGAGAGGATCGGCTGGCGGCGCTGGCTTGCGGTCTTCGTCGGCTTTATCGGCGTATTGATCGCGCTCAGACCTTCAGCCGCAATGTTTTCCTGGCCATCACTTTTCGGCCTCAGCGGCAGCCTCGCATTTTCATTGACCCTGGTGCTTGGACGGCGGCTGCGGCAGACACGCGATGCGACGCTGGTCGCGTGGCAGACGCTCGGTGCGCTTATTGCCGGGTTGGCGCTCAGCATCGGCAACTGGCGTTCCGCATCAGCGCTCGATCTCGGCGCGATGCTCGCCCTTGGCATTGTCGCCGGTAGCGCTCATATGCTGATAACCAGATCCTTGAAGCTCGCGCCTGCTTCGCTCCTGGCTCCGCTCCAATATAGCCTGCTTGTCTGGGCAATCGTCCTGGGCTTCGTTTTCTTCGGCGATATTCCGGACACCCAGATTATCATCGGCTCCGCTATCATCGTCCTTGCCGGACTCTTCATTTTCCATCGGAAGAACCTGGTGGATACGGTCCCGAAAGACGACGTTGCCCGGGACGGGCATTGACGCGGGGAGAGTGGTATTCCTGCTTTGCAGGATCAGGACACTCTAACTTTGCGGTACAGGTAGTGTCACAGCTATTTAGAGATGAGACAAAGTAATCAATTTAGAAACGCGACATAATAATATCTGTTATTACTTCATTTGCAAGATTCTATAGATAT